>JAFVBO010000005.1 GCA_017479935.1 Lachnospiraceae bacterium | reverse complement strand
TAAGCGTGAAGCCCCCCTCAAGATGAGATATCCCATTCGAAAGAAGTAAGACCCCTTGAAGACGACGAGGTAGATAGGGCAGAGGTGGAAGTGCAGTAATGCACGTAGCTGACTGTCACTAATCGGTCGAGGGCTTAACCAAGGAGATGTGCGAAAGTACATACAATTACTTGAGATCGTTTTGGAAAACGTCTTTTACAATGTGTAGTTTTGAAGGTACTTGAGACACGAGGAACGGGTAAATTGTTTCGTACAGTAACACACGACCAATACCCGGTTTTCTCATATCTGAAATACCCATATTCCTCGATAGCTCAATGGTAGAGCACGCGGCTGTTAACCGCGGTGTTGTAGGTTCGAGCCCTACTCGGGGAGCTTAAAGTATACAGGAGTAAGTTGCTGTGTACGTTAAGGGCTCCATGGTCAAGAGGTTAAGACATCGCCCTTTCACGGCGGTAACCCGGGTTCAATTCCCGGTGGAGTCACTGCCAGATCGAAAGTCGGTAAGATGTTGCAACATTCCACCATAGCAGCAAATGTAATGGCGAGATAGCCAAGTGGTAAGGCGTGGGTCTGCAACACCCTGATCGCCGGTTCAAATCCGACTCTCGCCTCTAAGAAATTAACCCTGAAGAATGATTTCTTCAGGGTTTTTTCGTGTGTGCAAGGAGGAAAACTGGCAGGAAGTACAGAGGATGAGAACAAAGGAACAAGAACAGAGAGAAAAACAAAGAGAAAAAAAGAGAGGGAGGAACCTTTTTGCAGTCTTGTACTAAAAGGTTCCTCCCTCTCTTCACGTCAAACGCGATAAAGGATCTTTCCTGTTATTTCTGTACGATATTGACCAGACGGCCCGGTACATAAACTTCCTTTACGATGGTTCCGGTCAGGCGGTCCTTGACGGCTTCCTTGCCGGCAGCGATAGCCGTATCCTTGTCGGCATCCGGCGCGATCTGGATGTATCCGCGGATCTTTCCGTTGACCTGAACGGCAACTTCAACGGTCTTTTCGATCGTCTTAGCCTCATCATATTCCGGCCAGGTGGCCTGGTACAGACGGCCTTCAAAGCCGGCTTCCTGCCAGAGTTCCTCGGTGATGTGAGGAGCAACCGGATTTAAGAGGGTCAGGAAGGTCTTGAATTCCGCCTTGTTGATGCTGCCCTTCTTGTAGAAGTCGTTTAAGAGAGACATGAGAGCGGCGATAGCCGTGTTGTACTTCATGCTCTCAAAGTCACTGGACACCTTCTTGATGGTCTGGTGCATCTTGGTTTCCATGTCGGCCGTGTACGCGTCCCCATTCACCAGCATGCTGGAGAGACCCCATACACGATCCAGGAAACGACGACAGCCCTTCACGCCATCCTGAGACCAGGAAGCAGCCAGGTTGAAGGCGCCGATGAACATTTCATAGGTGCGGAGCGTATCCGCGCCGAATTCGCTTACAATGTCATCCGGATTGATGACGTTTCCGCGAGACTTGGACATCTTCTCGCCGTTTTCGCCCAGAATCATGCCGTGAGACGTTCTCTTCTGATACGGTTCCGGGCAGGGGACAACGCCCTGATCATACAGGAACTTGTGCCAGAAACGGGAGTAGAGCAGATGCAGCGTGGTGTGTTCCATACCGCCGTTGTACCAGTCAACCGGCATCCAGTAATTCAGCGCTTCCTTGCTGGCAAGCGCGTCATTATTGTGAGGATCTAAGTAGCGGAGGAAGTACCAGGAGGAACCGGCCCACTGGGGCATGGTATCCGTTTCGCGCTCCGCTTTGCTGCCGCAGCAAGGGCAGGTGGTTTCCACCCAGTCGCGCATGTGCGCCAGAGGCGATTCGCCGTTGTCGGTGGGCATGTAGTTTTCCACTTCCGGAAGCATCAGAGGAAGCTCTTCTTCCGGAACCGGGACAAAGCCGCACTTCGGGCACTTGATGATCGGGATCGGCTCGCCCCAGTAGCGCTGGCGGGAGAAGACCCAGTCACGAAGCTTGAAGTTCTTTTTGGAATGTCCCAGACCTTTTTCTGCCAGCCATTCGGTGATGGCCTTCTTGGCATCCGCCACATCGAGGCCGTTTAAGAAGCCGGAATTGACAAGCTTTCCGGTAGCCACATCGGTGAAAGCAGCTTCGTCCACGTTGCCGCCGGCCACGACTTCCACGATCGGAAGACCAAACTTCTTGGCAAATTCCCAGTCACGCTCATCGTGCGCGGGAACGGCCATGATGGCGCCGGTACCGTAAGACATGAGGACGTAGTCGGAAACCCAGATCGGAATTTCGTTTCCGTTCACCGGGTTGATCGCCTTCAGACCCTTGATTTCCACACCGGTCTTATCCTTGGCAAGCTCGGTGCGCTCGAAGTCGGACTTGCGGGCTGCCGCGTCGCGGTAGGCAAGCACTTCCTCGTAATTGTTGATGGAATCCTTGTACTTATCGATGTACGGATGCTCCGGGGACACGACCATGTAGGTGGCGCCGAAGAGCGTATCGGGGCGGGTGGTGAAGACGGTCAGCTTATCTTCGGTGCCGGCGAGCTGGAAATCCACTTCCGCGCCGTAGCTGCGTCCGATCCAGTTCTTCTGGGAGACCTTGACGGGTGTGATGTAATCCACGGTGTCCAGATCGTCGATCAGCTTGTCGGCATACGCCGTAATCTTTAACATCCACTGGCTCTTGACGCGGCGCACAACCGGGCTGCCACAGCGCTCGCACACGCCGTTGACCACTTCTTCGTTGGCAAGACCAACCTTACAGGAGGTACACCAGTTGATGGGCATCTCGCTCTTGTAAGCCAGACCGGCCTTGAACAGCTTCAGGAAAATCCACTGAGTCCACTTGTAATAGCCGGGATCTGTGGTGTTTACCTCGCGGTCCCAGTCGAAGGAGTAGCCCAGGGACTGAAGCTGAGTTTTAAAGCGGTGAACGTTGTTTTCCGTGACGATGCGCGGGTGGATTTTATTCTTGATGGCGTAGTTTTCCGTGGGAAGGCCGAAAGCGTCCCAGCCCATCGGGAAGAGGACGTTGTAGCCTTGCATTCTCCGTTTGCGGGAGACGATGTCAAGCGCGGTGTAAGGGCGGGGATGGCCTACATGCAGGCCCTGGCCGCTGGGATAGGGAAACTCGACCAGAGCGTAAAACTTCGGACGGGTATAGTCATTGGGGGCAGAAAAGGCCTTTTCTTCGGCCCAGATATCCTGCCATTTTTTTTCAATTGTTTTCGGATTGTAAGCCTCGCTCATGTTGTTCTCCTTGGTTTATATGAAAATTAGTATCTACTCAGCACAGCCGCTTGCACTCCGCTGCAAGCGGCGTAAAACAAAAGTCGGCATGCCAAGCCACAGGCAATTTGGAATACGCGGGGCGCATTGCCTGTGGCTTCGTAACTGCTCAGGTACTGAGCAGTTACGAAAATTAGCAGCCAGGCTGCTTATTTCTGATTAGAATCATTGCTACTCTACCACGCGAAAAGGATCGGGTCAAGCATTTTACGCATAAGTCGTGGCAGGTTCTGATCCCGGGAATGTTGGTGATCCTTGAAAAGGAACATTCGGACTTTTGGAAAGAAATGAAAAAGCAGTTTTAAAAGGAGCAAAAACCATGTATAATAAGGAACACGGCAGGAAAGAGGCCGTATGGTTTGTGATTTTGGAAAGGAGGACTTCAGATGCAATATAAGATTGAAGGGGGTAACCTGCCTGTTTTAAAGCTTCTCATGGAGCCGGGCGAGGAAGTGACCTGCGAAGCGGGCGCCATGTCCTGGATGGATGATGAAATTGAAATGAAGACGGAGGCCGGAGGCCTTGGAAAAATGTTCAGCCGTATGCTGACGAACGAGAGCATGTTTGTCAATCATTATACGGCCAGACGCCGCGGCGATATTGCGTTTGCATCCCAGTTCCCGGGCTCCATCCGGGCGATTGAGGTGATACCGGACAAGCCGATCATCGTGCAAAAAGGATCGTTCCTGGCCTATTTCGGGGACATTCAGCAGACGGTCTTTTTCCAGAAGAGAATGGCCACCGGTTTCTTTGGCGGGGAAGGCTTTTTGATGCACAAATATACCGGAAACGGGATCGTCTTTGTCGAGATCGATGGCTCTGCCCATGAATACGACATTGCTGCCGGCGACTGCAAGATCATCGACACGGGTTATCTGGCGGTGATGGATGCGAGCTGCACCATGGATATTCGTTCCGTCAAGGGAATCAAGAACATGTTCCTTGGCGGTGAGGGATTGTTTAACAGCGTGGTGAACGGCCCCGGCCATATCATTCTGCAGAGCATGCCGGTGAACCAGACGGCAATGATGCTGTACAGCCTGATGCCGCATTCTTCCGGAAGCTAAAGATTGAAACTGTTACTTTAAGAAACAAGGTGAATCATGAATATATGTGTTTACGGCGCGTCCAGTTCAGCTTTGGACGCCTCCTACATCGAGGCGGTAGAAGAACTGGGCGCGAAGATGGCCCTGCGCGGGCACGGACTGGTATTTGGTGCGGGTTCGCAGGGACTTATGGGAGCGGCTGCCAGGGGAATGGCGAGAAACAACGGAACAATCATTGGAGTAGCTCCTCATTTTTTTAATACCGGGGATATTCTGTTTACGGAGTGTACGGATCTTCATCTGACGGAAACGATGCGCGAGCGGAAACAGTACATGGAAGATAACAGCGATGCCTTTGTGGTAGCCCCGGGTGGGATCGGCACCTTCGATGAATTTTTTGAAATTCTGACTCTTCGTTTTCTGGGGCGGCATCAGAAGCCGATCGCCATTTTCAATGTGAATGGATATTACGATGAACTGATCGCCTTTTTGCGCAAGAGCGTAAAAGAGAAATTTCTTTCGGAGGCAATTTTCGATGTGCTCTTTGTGTCTGATCAGGTGGATGAAATCCTAAACTATCTGGAAGAAAAAAAATGACGCACCGACGGAGAGGTGACAGAGGGCTGTCGCACAAATCCCGATATATCTAAGGCGTCAGGAAATTCTAAAGGCAGAGTTATATCGTTTGCAGTCTCAAAATGACTGCAAACTGATATAAATTCTGCCTTCATTAGAATTTTCCTGACGCCTGCGAAATGTCTGGAGTTGTGCGACAGCCTTTTTTGGTAACTATTCACGGGTCACCACCTCATCAGGTCCCAGGCCATCCGCCTTTGGCGTATGACGCACCTACGGTGCTTTTGCCTGGGACTGATGGGCGGTGACTGCTTTTTCGCAGTTCAATAGCAATTCAAGAGTGCTTGTGCATGCAAGCATGCAAAGCACCTCTTGATTGCCATTGACCCGTGAATAGTAACCTTTTTTGTATACACATTTCACACACTGCCCCCTTTATACAGTTCAAGTGGACAGCGCGGCTAAAACCTGGTATAATATAGAATATTATATTTTGTTAATGTGCATGAAGTTGTTACTTAAGAAGGAGGATGGTGAAATGGACGAACAGAAAAAGAAGTGGCTGTTTCAAAAGGTAAAGCAGACTGCCATGATCTTTTTTGTGTCCCAGGGTGTGATGAGTACCCTGTGGATGGGGAAAGGATGGCTGTTTGGCAGCGAGGCGCGGGAGCAGGTAGAGTTCCGGACTGGTCACATGGAGGAATCTCTGTCGCGGAGAGAGCGTGAGGAGAGTGTAGAGGCAACCACCGAGGAGCCTGCAGAAGTGGTGAAAGAAAAAACGACCGAATCGACAGAGAGGGAAACCGCAGAACCAGTGTCTGTGACAATCGAAGGGGACGAAAAAACGAAATCGGAGACAACGGGCGTGGAGACAGAGACAGCGAGATTGGAAACTGAGGCAGAGGGGAGAGAAACGGAGACAGCAAGCATACAAGCGGAAACGGCGAGCGTGGAGGCAGCGGGCGTGGAACCTGAGTCAGCGGAAGAATCGGAGGCCGCCGCGCCTTTAGAGAGAGCAGATGGCATCGGGGAGGCCGGCCTGGAAAAGGTCCGAAATGGCCTGAAGAAAGAGGCAGAGGCCCGGTTAGGCGAGATCCGGTATAGCGTAGAGCTTCAGAATGCGGCCGCGTTGCGCCTTTCCAGAGGGACGGGCACGGTCATGGATGTTCTGAACGAAAACAGGGGTGATAAGTGGCGGGAATGCACCTGGAAGGAATGTGAGGTGTATGCGTATCTTCTGTCCAGGGAAGAGGACGCCTATCAGGCGCTCATAAAAGCACTTTCCTCCGCCTACGTGGGATCCGTCACACGGGAAGATGGCTTCACGGGTTACGGGATCGGACTGTCGGCGGAGGAATCAGAAGGGGCTATTCTGGTGAAGGCTGTGATCGTGTTTGTGAAAGAGCCTGTCTTTGCCCAATCAGAGAACAGTGTCGGATAGATAAGGGAAAAAACGCAAGGACTTTTTCCCGCGTTTGCCTGAAAGAAAGCAGCTTTCTGTATTTACGCGTTTGCCTGGAAGGCAGCAGCAGCCTCCTGCTTTTTCACGCGCTTTTTGTAGGCTTCGTTCTTGGCTTTGATCACCTCCGCCTGCTCCGGGGAAGCGATCTTGATGGTCCGGATGGCGAAGACGTTTCCGTTCGGTGCCTTCTTCACACGGATTTTCCCTTTCTGCAGGCCGTGCTGCGGGCAGAGGGCCATACAGGCAAACTGCTTTTGCGAGGTGGGAAACCAGTCTAATTGACGGCGGATCAGGCGTCCGCAGACAAAACACCGAACCTGTGTGACGTTCCGGTCGGCCATCATTCGGTCCCGGTTTTCGTAGACACGGGACACAAATTTGGAGTAATCCTTGAATTTCAGGTAAAGCTCCTCCTCCTTTGTGGTAGGAGGGCGGAAATAATCCACGGACAGGTAGGTTTTCAGGTCTTCCCAGTTTAGTTGCTGCAGAACCAGGGAGGTGTAGTAGGTGTCATCGAACGCCTTGTGAAAAGGACTGTTTTTTTCGATCTTCAGGTACTCCACGGCAAATTCGAGGGAGCGGCGGAGTTTTCCGTCTTCCTTTTCCAGACTGAAAAGCTTCTGTACGTCATAGTACAAAAGCGGCTTCGGGAAGGGAAGAGGAATATGATAGAAGAGGAGGTTTCTCTGCAGTTCGGGCAGGTCGGACGGACCCCAGACGCAAAACATATAATCCTTGCCGCACCAGGTAAGAAAATCGCGCGCGACTTCCGGGAAGGGGCGGGAGGCCTTGAATTCTTCCAGGCGCTCCCCGATGACTTCCTTGGTGCGGTAATGCAGGGTTTTATAGACGGCGGGACGGACGGTTTCCGAGAACGTATCTATGATTTCGCGGTTCTCGTTCAGTTTGACAGCTCCGATTTCCAGTATCTCAAAGGGAAGTTTGGGATTTTCCTTGTCCTTCCCATAGGGACATTGATTCCATTCCAGGTCGATTACAACATAATTCATACAGGTACCTATCTAACAGCTTCTTTGCTGATGGTTTCTTAATCGTAGTATTTTGGCGCGTTTTTCTGATAGTCTTTCCTTCTTTTCTGTGCCTCCCGGCGTCTGCGGAAGGTGGGATGAAACAGAAACAGAAGAAGGAAGATCAGGAGAATAATCCCCACCACGGCGGCCAGAGAATACGGGTAGCCCGGGATCAGGGAGAGGAACCGGGTCAGGGATTCCAACGGGGAAATCCGGGTTCCTTCGGTGGCTTGCGGCGCGGGGAGGGTCGGCGCTTCGCGGATCAGGGAGGAGTCTTTTCCGTTAGAGAAGGAGAACTCCAGGTCATCCGTGATCGCCGCGGTTTCCGGCTCTGTCTCGTGCATGGACGGTGCGTCCAGGTTCAGGACGGTTTTTCCGACCTCGTATCCCTCATACGAGAAGACGAGCTCCGCCACTTCCCGCGAGGAAGCGGGTTTGTCCTTTGGATAGCGGATCGCCTGCGTCACCTGCGAAAGCGAGGCTTCCTTCGGAAGAATAATATAAGAAGATCCCGACGGGGTGATCGTCAGCGTTTCGGGTGAGATCTGCCCGTTTAGCGACGAATAGAAGCCAAGGGCGCCGGTGATAAAAGGCGAAGCCGCCGTATCCATGTCGTAGGTCTTGTAGCCGGCAAAGCCATAGTCATACAGGGTGGCTGTGTCGGAGTAACGGGTGTCCATCGACTTTAATATGGTACAGACCAGCTCCAGGTCACCGCGTCTGGCGTAGGTGACCAGCGTCTCGCCGGCCTCATCCGTGAAGCCGGTTTTGCCGCAGACGACGGCGCTGTAGTATTCCGCCGCGTAGGAGTTGATCATCCGGTTGCTCATGTACCAGGGATCCAGGCCATCCGGGCGGAGATTGGTGGACTTTACCTGATAGGAATAGGTGCTGCCGACGATGCAGAACAGTTCCTTCTGAACCGCAGCCTTCATGATAAGGGCCATATCATAGGCGGTGGTGTAATGCTCGGGGTGCGTAAGGCCGTGCGAATTCATGAAATGCGTGTTGGTGCATCCCAGTTCCACCGCTTTGTCGTTCATCATTTTGACAAAGGCGGATTCGCTTCCGGCCACGTATTCCGCGAGGGCAACCGCCACGTCGTTGCCGGAGCGCAAAAGGAGGCCATACATGCATTCCAGAACGGTCAGCTGTTCGCCGACCCGGGCGCCGATCCGGCTGGAGTCGGCGGAGATGCCGTTGACGGCGGCGTTGGAGAAGGTGACCAGATCCTGCAGGTTGTCACAGTTTTCCAGGACAAGCAGGGCGGTCATCACCTTTGTCGTGCTGGCAGGGTACAGCTTTTCCTCGGCGTTCTTCGCGTACAGCACGGTGCCGGTGTGCGCGTCGATGAGGCAGGCGGAGTCCGCATAAATGGAGGGTGTCTCCAGCGTGTAGGTCTGTAAAGGGACAAGCTCCCGCCAGATGGTGGCGGAGGCATTTGCGCTTACCGCTGGAATGAGAAGCAGGCAGAAGGCCAGAAGAACGGCCAAAGTCCTTAGCTTGCCGAAGATCTTTTTCAAGTGCGCGAGGTGCGGCGCAAAGGAAATGGTCTTTGCGTCGAAGCGCCCCAAAAAATCAAACAGAGTAGAGTTCATGAAATATAATCCTCTTTTTAAATGTATAGCGTCTTTTCAAACGGAAATCCCGTGATGGCGTAGACTTGTGCCAAACAGCGGGGTTTATACTATCAGTTACTATTCACGGTTGATTTCTCTTCATTAAAGCACAGTGGATTGGTGTTCGGCTGTGCTATCAAACCATTGTGTTCATTGGAAAATGTCTTCCAGAGGGCATGCCTCATAGCACGGGCATGCCCCCATTTTTTTTCTGC
>JAFVBO010000048.1 GCA_017479935.1 Lachnospiraceae bacterium | reverse complement strand
CTCATCCCGCAGGATGTCAAACATCAGGTCGGAGGAGGCGCTGGTCCACAGGCAGCCGGCGCGGTTAAAGGAGGTCATGATGGCATGCGCGCCGCCATACTTGCTGTCTTCCTTCGCGCTTCCGTCTTCCGCGGTCTCCAACGGACTGCAGCTGTACTCCCAGGGCAGCAGATAGAACTCGCGCACGGCCTGCTCCGTTGCCCAGATGCCGATACCGTTGCGGTTCGTTTCCTCATCGTTTAAGATGAAGTGCTTGACGTGGGAAATCACGCCCTGCTTCTGCATTTCCTTGATCTGCTCCGCGGAGGCGATGGCGGAAAGCAGCGGATCCTCCGAGAAGTACTCGCTGGCACGGCCGCCGAACGCGGTGCGGTGCATGTTGAGGCCCGGAGAATACAGGCCGTTTAAGTTGTTGGTGTCCACGACGCCAAGGTCCGCGTTCCGGCGGGCGTCGGCGGCGAAGGCCTCGCCGATCTTCGCGAAGAGTTCCTTATTGAACGTGGCCGCGATGATGCCTTCACAGCTCATCGAGGAGTACGCGTAAGGCGAATGGCTTACGCCGTAAGGGCCGTCATCCTCATCCGTGTAAGGCTTGACGATGCTCTCGATACCGGTGGTGTAACCGAAGCAGTCGGTCAGGAACTTGGAAATCTCGCCGTAGGTCAGCTGGTTTAACAGCTTGTCCCAGTCGGGATCGTCGTAGCTCTTGCCGCGCAGCTGCAGCAGCGTTAAGCCGTTCTCTTCACCGTATACCGGCATCTGTACGCCTTCATCTTCCACGAAGGGCTTGTTGGGCGTGATGTCGTACTTCACTTCCGCGCCGGCCACTAAGGCAAGCTCGATCTTTTCCTTCGGGAAGGTGCCGTTCCAGTCAGTACGGGAGACGAAGGTTACCTTGCCGTCCGCGCTTGCGGTGTTTGTCACGCCGTCAAAGCGGTTCGGATCCATGAAATCCAGATGGTTGACGATCGCCTCGCCCGTCTGCTCGGACTTGCTGAACATCTCCGTATCCAGCTCGTCTGCATGATAGGCTACTGCCGCCAGAGACGCGTCACCCTTTCCTTCCATGTTGGAAGGGGTCACGGTGTTGTCCCCGGCCGCCATGCGGGCCATCAGGATGTTGTTGACTGCGTTGTGGGAATCCTTCGCGACGGTTAAGTAGTAGTCGCCCGCATCCAGGATATAGGTTCCGGCCACCTTCGCGTCATAGGCGCGCATGGTTTCCTTCTCCACGTGGATGGTCAGGGTCTCGGAAGCGCCGGGTTCCAGCACCTGCGTTTTCTCAAAACCTGCTAAAGCAACCGATGCCTTCTCGATGCCGAAGGTCTGGTCATACTCGGTGTAGGGCTGCTGCATGTAGACCTGCACCACTTCCTTGCCGGCCACATCGCCGGTGTTCGTAACGGTGACTGTGACGTCAAAGTCACCCTCCGCATCCTGGGATACGGCAAAGCCGGAGTACTCAAAACTCGTGTACGACAAGCCATAGCCGAAGGGATACGCCACCAGCGCGTCATAGTCGAAGCCTTCCGCTCCCTCGCGCTGCGTGACAAAGTCCTCATAGCGGGTTTCAAAGTAGCGGTAGCCAACGTAGATGCCTTCCACGTACACGCCGTAGTTACGCTGCGCGGCGTTTAAGCCCATCTCCGCCGTGTTCGCGAACTGGGAGGAGAAGCCGTTATTTACCAGCCAGTAAGCATTGGCGGGGGCCGAGAAGTTGTTCTTTAAGAAGGTGTCGGACATGCGTCCGCTGGGGTTGACTTCGCCCTTTAAGGCCTTCGCCACGGAGATCGTTCCGTTTCCGCCGGGGTTCCCGATCCAGATCGCGGCGTCGATCGCCAACGTCTCGTCAAACAGGAAGTCCACCTGCACCGTCAGGGCGGTGTTCAAAAGGACAACGATCTTTTTGATTTTGCCTTCGGCCTTCTTCTGCGCCAGGGCCGCGATCACAGAGCGCTCGGCCTCGGTGATGGATAAGTAGCTGCCGTCGATGCCATCGCTGCCGGTGTAACCAAGGTCGCTTCCTTCGCCGCTCATACGGGTGAAGACCACGATGGCGGTCTCGGTGTCATCGATGGAGTTACGGACGTCCGTGGGGTACGCGGTCCATTCTTTCTCGTTCGTCATGGACTTGCCGCCCGCGCTCTCGCGGCGGGAGATGCCGTCGCCAGTTGCGTAGTAGTTGTACAGCGTTTCGTTGACGGTAAACCCGTTCTGCGTGAGCGCCGTGCGAAGATCCGTCTTAGCGATGCCGGGGTTCGCGCCCGGGCCGTGGGTGGCATACAGAAGGCTCGCGGAGCCGCTAAGCACCAGGGAGACAGAAAGTTCGTCCGCGGCAAGCGGCAGCGCAGCGCCCTCGTTCTTTAAGAGCACCATGCCCTCGTCCTCGACGGCGATATTCACGGCCTTGTAGTACT
>JAFVBO010000047.1 GCA_017479935.1 Lachnospiraceae bacterium | reverse complement strand
GGGCAACCCTGAATACCTGTGACGGGAGTACTTGCCAAGGAGTGCAGCCATAGAATAGCCCACGGTGAATAGGCCGTTCGACGCGCTTGACGCGGACTTTAGAAGCCCTTTCCAAACTCCGTTTGGGAGGGGAGTTTCACTGCCGATGCTCTGAACAGGTTTCACATTCCTTATCGTTACGAATATCCTGCTCAGCTTGGAACCCAACTACTGTCTATCCGGATTTCATGTGTTTGAACGTCCGTGAAAGAAAAGAAATATACTGGGAGCATTTTGGCCTGCTGGATGATCATGATTACAGAGAAAATGTCATATCCAAAATGAAGGCCTACATCACATCCAGAATCTTCTTTGGTGACAGACTCATTATCACCGCGGAAACTTATCGTTCGCCTTTGGATATGCAAGTTGTCTCCCACATCATAAAACGTTATCTTCTGTAATCCTTTTCTAGAAGGCTTACCCCATGCATCTAATGCTGGCCACAGCAAACATTTGCATGGGGTTTCCTTGAAATCACCTCTTTCCCATGCATCTCGCCTGCCCCACAGCAGAGATTTGCATGGGATTCCCTCTCAATCTTCTCTTTTCCCATGCATCTCAGCTGCCCCACAGCTAACATTTGCATGGGATTTCCATGCAATCTTCTCTTTTCCCATGCATCTCGCCCGGCCCGCCGACTCCAAACCCCAGCCCACCAGCAAAAACAGCCCCAGCTGCCTTCCCCCAACTCTTCTACCCTAAAAAAGGGCGCCCCTTCTGGCCTCTCGGCCCAAAAGAAACGCCCCTCTGCTTTCAGGCTATATCACCTGATGAATTTACTTCTTCTCTTACTCTTCCTCCGTCTCCGCGAACGAAGCACCAACTCCGGTGATCGCGCCGACAAAGAGAAGGACAAAGATGATGACGACAACGGCGAAGATGTTGCCACGCTCGTTCATACCTTCGATGTGGTTGATCATTTCCTCAAACATGATGATACGGTTGTTGAGGTAGAAACCAATCGCCAGGGAGTAACCCAGGACGGCCAGAACCGGAGCGAACTTGAAATCACTCTTTAACGCGACGAAAGCGAATACCACGCCTGCAAGGATCATCAGGAACACGTCCATCGTGAACTTGCCGATCGCCAGGTTGTAGATCACATATACGAGCAGCGCCAGGACGCCGGCGGCTGCGGAAATCAGCATACCCTTGTTTTTCATGGATCAAGCCTCCTTCTTTTTGCTCTTTAAGGCATAGACAATGGCCAGGATCAGAGGAATGGCCCAGAGAACCGCGTTCAGCCCATAAACTCCGTAAATCCAGGTAGGAGTTACCGGAACAACATTGTAGAGGGAGGAAAGTCCGTTCATCATGTTGGTATGAGCATAGGTGTAGTATACTCTGTGAGCGATTTCCTTCAGGATCTGAACGACATTACCGTCATCATCCGTGGTAACGGCCTTGTTGGTCTCTCTGGTACGGTTCTCAGCCGCCGTGCCGCTGGTGTAGCACCACATGTCGGTACCGCTAGCCAGGGCCTGAACGGTGTGCATGTAGGAGTTGGAGCCGGCTGCGTCGGTGATGATGAAGCCGGTGAAGCCCCACTCGCCGCGGAGGATGTTGTCCTGAATGTTCTTGTAGTGGCCAATCCAGATCGGTCCTACACGGTTGAAGGAGCTCATGACACTGGTGGCACCGCCGACAGTGAACGCGCCTTCAAATGCACGGAGCTGGATTTCACGGAACGCCTGCTCGTTGGAGTAGGTCGCAACACCGGTACGCCAGGTTTCCTGATCGTTCGCGAAGAAGTGCTTCGGACCGGCGGAAACGCCCTTGGCTTCCAGAGCGGCACACTCAGCGCCGGTCAGGATGTAGGCCAGGTTGGCATCCTCGGAATAGTACTCATAGTTACGTCCGCCGAAAGGTGTACGATGCGTGTCGTTACCAGGGCACCATACTTCCTGAGGGCCGTGACGGAGCAGGGCATCCTCGCCCATGAAGTTACCGAGCTGACGAAGGATCTCGGTGCTCCAGGTAGCAGCTGCCAGACTCTCGTTGACATACGCGTTGCCCGCGATACCATCGGGGCCGTCGCCGTTGCCGGAATGAGGAGCGCTTACGCTCACGGATGCTGCGATACCGCCCTGATCCATCGTGATGTTGATCAGTTCAGACAGCGTCAGCTGGTCTACAAAATCATTCCACAGCGGATCCTCGTAAGGAATTCCGTACATATCAGCCAGGGTCAGACCGTTCTTCGCGCCTAAGGTCAGTTCTACGGCGGAAGGAGCGTCAGCCGGCTTCACATAAGTGTCTTCGCTCAGCTTCGTGATCAGGTTGGCAGGAGCGGTGAGTTCGGTAGCCTTGACAGGGAAGGTCTTCTCCCAGTCGCTTCTGGTCAGGTAGGTGATCAGGCCGTCCTGATAGTAATTCAGATCAACCTCATCCATCTGGTTGGTGATTTCGTAGCCAGACTTGGAGTAACGGAAGGTCTCGGCATCTAAGGAAGCCTGGTTCCACTTGTAGGTCTTGGAAGCATCGCCAGAAACGGCGGTTCCATCGATGTCAAACAGTCCGGTCGCGCCCTTGGCAGCCAGGATGTTGTTTAACGCGTCGTGCGCGTTGTCGCCGATGGCTACATAGTAGTCACCCTCGGAGAGAATGTAGGTCTTGGCCGCGTTGCGGTCGTAGCTTGCCAGGAAGTAGTTGTCGAAGGTCACTTCGAAATCCACGGTCTGGCCGGCAGGGATCAGATCGGTCTTGGTGAAGCCGACAAGCTGTACAGCCGACTTCTCGACGCCGTTCTTGATTTCATAATCGCCGTAAGGGGTCTGCGCGTACACTTCGACGACGCTCTTTCCGGGAACGCTGCCGGTGTTCTTCACGGTACCCTTGACGGTCGTGGTGTTGTCGTTGTTGCGGGTTACGCTGGTGAGCTTCTGCTCGAACGTGGTGTAGGAAAGGCCATAGCCAAACGGATAGGACATTTCTTCCGCGTAGTTCCAGGCTCCCTTGGAGTCAAACACGCCGGCGGTGCTGGAAGCGCCGAAGCGGTTTAAGATGCAGTCTTCGTAACGGGTCTCGTAGTACTTGTAACCAACGTAGATACCCTCGGTCTGCGCTACGTAGTAGATACAGTCGTTCGCGTTATCGCTGGAATTCTTAGCGACATCGACGTAGTTGGTGTAGCGATATTCGCCGAAGTTCTGCGTCGCGGGTGCGGACAGGGAGTTGGACGCGTAGGTGTCCACCAGACGGCCGGAGGGGTTCGCGTTGCCGACCAGCAGGTCAGACACGCCGCGGAAACCGGTGCTGGCGCCAAGGCCGCCGACGATCATGCAGGCATCGACATCGTAATCGGCCATCCACTTGACTTCCATCGGGTGAGCGCTGTTGATGAGGACGATGACCTTCTTAAAGGTTCCGTTCTCCTTGTACTGCTGCACCAGATCCATCAGATCCTTCTCGTCCTTGTGCAGAGCCAGCTGGCTGATGCCCTCGGAGTCGTTGGTGTGAAGGTCGTTACTCTCGGCGCCTTCGCGGGAGAACATCACGATGGCCGCGTCGCCATAGCTTGCGAAGGAAGCCTTCGCTTCATCGGTAAGGACGGAGATCGGGGACTCGCCGATGATACGGGCAGTCGCGTTTCTCTTGGGAGAGGAGTCAGCGCTGTACGCATCGACCACGGTCTGGTTTACCTTAAAGCCGGCGCGCTCCGGATCCTGCAGGGCTTCCAGATAAGAAACCAGCGTTCCGCCGCTGCCACCGCCCGAACTTCCTTTGTAGTAAGGGTTCACGGTGCTGCGTCCTAAAAGGGTAACGCTCGCGCCTTTTTCCAGAGGCAGTGCGCCGTTGTTGAACAGAAGGACCGCGCCTTCCTCGGCTTCCAGTTCGACGAATGCCGCTACGGCAGCATTCTTGGCAGCCAGCTCTTCCTCGGTTACGTTGTTAACATCTTTCGCAAAATCGCTCTTAAAATACTGGGGCTTTTCGACATCGTTCTCATCGATGACGCCGTCGCCGTTCGCATCCGTCACACCTTCCTTTAACACCAGCTTACTGGTGGCAAAGCCAAGCTTCTCATTGATAACGGGCGCGTTGTTCACAGCGGCAACGCTGGCGCCTAACGCGATGGCCGCGATCATGGCGGTTACGCTCGTCAAGCCGCGAAGAACACTTTTCTTTTTCATATTCTTTGGCCTCCTAACTTATTCCGTGATAGGGTAACGGGCCTCGGGAGTCAGAACTCCTTCCATGGCCGATGCGGGAAGCAGATAGTTCATGTGCCAGCGACCGCGGACATCGTACTCGAACGTGATGTCGCCCACCTCGTTCTTGTGCAGTTCCATCTCGGTCTTGTGGTCTTCCTTCGGACCGCTCGGCTCGGTGTAAACCGTCAGCCAGATGCGAAGGGTTTCGCCATCCCAGCTCCAGTAGGTCTCGTCCGGTTCCAGACTGCCCGTGCCGGCGCCGCCGACTACGGCGATGTGGCCGTCCGCGAACATCTCCAGCGTATCAACGCCGTTGTTCGGGATCATGACGACCTGCTCGGCAGGGGTGATCACCTTGATTTCCTGGGTGAAGGTAAAATCGCCGGCCGTGATCGTCACCGCGGTATCTTCCTTGGTGAGCGGTCCGGTCTTGTCAACGGAAAAGTCCGTTACTTTGGAACGGCTGCCGTCCGAGTAAACGCCAACCAGCGTCAGGCCGGTCGTATCAAAGGTCTCGCCAACCAGGTACGTGGTTTTCTCGACGGGCGTCATCATCTGGACTTCACTTAACGTCTTGGCGCTCTCTTTTCCGCCGCCGCAGGCCATCATAGACAGCGCCATGCCGGCTGCAAGGACTACGCCAAGGATCGTACGGAGAACTCCCTTTTTCTCGTGTTTGATCTGCAGGTTTTTCATATCTCCTCCATCGATTTCCTTTTGGTGAGGTTTTTTGGATCCTTATCTACCCCGCTTAAGGGGTTTTGATAAAATCCAAATCTTTCTGGTTTTGGGAGCGGCCCTCCGGAAGGCCGCCGCCTTTGTTTCACGCGCAACGCCACCATACAAAAAAAACCAGAGGCGCGCAATGCCTCTGGTAAAAATGTACGGTTTTGTGGTAAAATTGAACGAGAGAATGTGTGACAGGGGACGGGCCTGTGTCACAATTTTTGCAAAAATTGTGACACAGACCCGTCCCCTGTCACACACGTCCCCTGTCACGCAGGCCCCAAAAATTGTGACACAGGCCCGTCCCCTGTCACACTTCACCCGCTCACCTTCTTGGTCCCGATCGGGATCAGCACCTCCACCACGAAGAAGTTTGCCTCGGGCGTGAAGCGCACGGTGCCGCCATAGCTTTCCGCGATGTAGCGGATGCTCTGGGTGCCGAAGCCGTGGTAGGCCGCGTCGTCCTTGCTGGTCTGCGGCAGGCCGTCCTTAAAGGTAACCGGCGAGGTGCAGGTATTTTCCATGCACAGGTACAGCATCTCCCCGCGCGCGCTCGCGTTCAGGGTGATGATCCGCTTCTCCTTGTCCTCCTTGACCACGCTTTCGATTGCATTGTCCAGGAGGTTCCCCAGCATGGCGTAGATGTCGGTTTCATCCATGAAATCAAACTTGGAGCCGTCCACCAGGCAGCTGAACTGGATGTCGTACTGCTCGCAGAACAGCTTCTTCTCCATCAGCACCAGGTCCACGGTGGAGTTTCCGGTCTTGGAGAGCGAGTCGTAAATCAGGACCGCATCAGAGATACTCTTTAACGACTTTTCCCTGGCCTCCGGCGTCATCCGCTCCAAGAGGCTGATCTGCTTGCGCAGATCGTGGCATTTGCGGTTGATGATGTCGATCGTCTCCCGAGACAGCTTCTGCTTGTCCCGCTCCCGCTCCAGCATTTCCATGAGGAGCCGGTTTTTCTCGTCCAGCTCGCCTTCCTTAAAATAGCCGGCCTGCAAAAGGAGGCACAGGGAGCACCCTAAGATGGCGAACACATAGGTAGCGCACTGGACCATGATGGCGTGGACCGATCCATCGCCGCGGTCGGGTTCGTACACACTCAGCACGATGCAGATGAACAGGTTGATGCCCGAAATCACCAGGATTTTCCGGTCTCCGTAGCTGATTTTCCGGGACCGGATGCCGTCCTGGATTAACAGATAATAAATGGCCAGCGCAAACACCACGGGGATCAGGAAATCGAACACGCCAAACTCCACCAACGGCTCCATCGGCTTTTCGCCGTAGAACACCGCCTGAAGAATATACGAAAAGCGGCTGGCGATGTGCTCGATGGAATAGCCGCCGATCACCGCGAAGAGCGCCTCCCGGTAGTGTACCTCAAAACACTGATACACCATCAGCGCATTGGCAATAATAATGCCACCGAAAAACGCAATTCCTTTGAACTCCCGGAGGATGTTGATCCCCCCGTCCGGAATATACCGGCGCAGCGCAAACAGAAGGTACACCAGCAGGAGATACTCCGGAACCGCCAGTGCCAAACGCGCGCCAAAGTGTTTCCGGCGCGGAAGCCCCACCAGAAAGCAGATTTCACAAATTGCCAGCTGCATCAGAAACAGCAGGATCATTCTTATAATCATCCATGTATTCATCGTCATACTCCTCGCAGGTAATCTAGCAGCTGCTGTGTGAATTCCTTCCGGAAGGGGAGGGAAACGGCAAAGATCTCATCGTCTTCCATAAAAACGTCGTTGCCTTCCTTCTTCTTTACATGGCGCAGGTTGACCAGGCACCCGCTCTGGCACTGCTTTAAGCTGGTCTTCTCAAAGCGAGGAAGCACGTCCTTCATGGTTCCGCGCTCCCGGTATTCCTCGTTCCGCATGTGATAGATAATATAGTTCTTATCCTTTACGATATACAAAATATCGTCTGTCGCCACTCTTTTCAGACTGGCGCCGCTCCCCAGGGTCACTATACTCCCGGCTTTCTGCTCTTCCATCCACCGGTTTCTGGCGATCGCCCGCGTCAGGTAATTCTCAAACAGATAATAGTGAACCGGTTTGACCATAAATCCGATCGCGTCCACCTCATACCCTTTTAACGCATACTGCGCCATGTTGGTGGTAAAAATGATGGGGACAAAGGCATCGCGCTTCCTGAGCTCCTGCGCCGTATCCATGCCGTTTAAGCCCGGCAGGAGTTCGATATCCATGAAGAGAACGTCAACCCCGTCTTTGTATCCGTTCAGGAGCTCCTGCCCGCTGCGAAAAACGGATACTTCTATCCTGCTGTCATGCTCTTTGGCATATTGCTTCAGAAATCCGCACAGGCGGTCGCTGTCTTCCTTCTGGTCCTCCAGAACAATCACCCACAATGCTCCGTTTTTCACGATATCCCCCCTCTCCGGTATCCCCTTCGATACAGACATATCCCTTACAAGAAATGCTGAAACCAGACCCGTCCGTTGCCAAGTCCCAAAACAAAGGGGGATGACAAAAAGGATCTTTTCTCTTTGTTCTGATTATTCTTTCTTCAGCAGGTCCTTGTAATCCGCCCCGGCCAGGATGCCGAATACCAGCACCGCAATCGTGCAGAGAATGGTCACCGGGTTCAGTAAGCTGCTGTTTCCAAGGAAAACAATGCTAAACACCACCGCCCAGGCGGAGTAGGTGATGTTGAGGGCCATCGACTTGGAAGCGCCAATCTGAGAGATCGCTTTATAATAGAACAGATACGAAACCGTCGCAAACAAAGCCGCAATCGCAATTGTCGGGATCAGCCAGCCCGTGCCCGAAAACAGCGACACGGTGAAGCCCCAGCCTTTCATGACCGGGAGAATCACGATGCCGTACACCAGCGCGGACGTCGTCTGCCGGATCTGAAGGGCAATCTCATCCGTCACTGCTTCGTCCTGCACACTCTTGGCGATGATCACCGCTTCAATTCCCCAGCCAAACGCGCACATCAGCGTTCCGAGGAACCCAAGCCAGAAGTTGTTGATGTTAATTTCGGGGCTATAGGAAAGTCCGTAAACACCCAGTAAACTTAAAATCAGAAACACCCAGCGATACCACGACATCTTCTCTTTCAGGAAAAAATACGCCAGAACCGCGCCGATCGCCGGGAAAATAGCGGAAGCCACCGCGCCGATGGACGCCCCCATATGCGCGACCGAAAGCACGTAGCCCGTCATCCCCACGGGGCCGCCAATCACAGCGGCCAGCGCGACAAACTTTCCGCTCTTCGTCTTCAGCGCTTTGACCACATTCGGCAGATTTCCGCGCACTCCGTTATACGCGCAGGCCCATATCGCAGAGAAGAAGTCGTGCAGAAACGTACTCGCAAACGGTGCCAGCAGCACGGCCTGCTCCGTAGACACAAACGGAGTCATCGCAAGCGCGATGCCGAGAACGATGGTTTCAATGGCCCAGGTAATACCTGCGATAATACCAGCAAACATGTTTTGTCCTCCCTTACTTTTCCTGTTTAGAATTGGATTGCTGTGCTACTCTCTGCAATTTCGTTTCTCTTCGGTTGCATTCATAGCTTAATGATTGTATCCCATGCAAGGCGGTAAGTCAACAAGGGGGCCGGCCCTTTTTGCAACCCTGCAAAAAGGACCGGCCCCCTTATTCATCTCTCTTATCCGTCTACTGTGAACTTATTCCGGATTAACCCAATCTTTGCTGATCAGATCCGCATATCCGGCCCAGGCTTCCTTATAAGCCTCCACGGCTGCCGCGGATGTCACCTTGATGCGCACCTGCGTGCCGTCCAAGCCCACCTTTTCTTCGCCGAGCATCAGATCCTGCGTCGGAGCGGCCGGAGCGGCAAACTCGATGATGCAGAAGCTGTCGACGTTCATGTTGCCCCAGCCCGTGCGGTTGAAGCAATCCTTCTCGATCGCGGTGACCGTCTCGGGGATCAGCATGGACTTTAAGGACTTCACGCCTGCAAACGCGCCTTCCTTGAAGGTGGTGTATCCGGCGGGAACGATGATCTTGCCGATGCAGGTCGAATCCTTGAAGGCTTCCTTGCCGACGGAGGTCACTGCCTTTCCGTCATACTCTGCCGGAAGCTCCACGATCAGGCCCTGGCCTTCGGTGACTTTATACTTCACGATTTCATACGTGCCGTCATCCTTCAGCTCGTAGTTGAAGGTACCGTCCGTGATCACGTTCTCGTCCTCGATGACCTCGGTCTCCGCAGAGGACGCAGTCGTCTGAACGGGGTTAACTTCCGGGTAAGGAAGGTAATTCTGCTGGCTCTGTACACCGCTCATCGCGTACTTATAGGTCAGAGCATAGTAAGTATAGTTCGGAAGGGTGATCTCCTGAACCTTGTAATCCTCTCCCAGCACCAGCTTGTTTGCTTCGACTTCATCCGCCTTCACGACTTCGCCGGCATGACGGCTGTCGCCCTCACCCAGGGTCTTATCCACTAAGAGGACGAAACGACGGAAGGTCTTGTCAACATCCTCTCCTGCCTTGGCAACCAGGGTTTCCTGATTGCTCTGCGCCCATTTTTCGCGGAGAGTTCCTGTCAGCTCCTCGAAGGAGTCGCGCACCCATTTGTACTTGTAAGGGGTCACGTAGGGAACCGCTTCCTCGCCGTTCTTTACTTCCTCTACGGCAAGCAGCTCCTTGCCATCCTCGCTCCAGGTAAAGTCCCAGGTCTGAGCGCTCTTGTACCAGTAGCGAAGGCCAGCATTGACGCTGCCGGGCGTCTTCTCGATCGCGGCCTGGCAATACTGATCTTTGGTAATACCGGTCCACTTCTCCGTGAAATTGTTCTCGGCGGAAGCTTCCTCGGTCTTGATCGAATAGGTTTTGTACGTCGACCATGCGCTTGTCTCGGAGATTGCAAACGGCGCGAACGTCGAGAACAGCGAGAACGTAATGCGGTAAGGCTCGATGTAGTACTTCGCGGAAACGCCCTGCAGCTCCTTCTTCGCCGCTTCCACCTTGGCCGCGCGCTCTTCGGCGTTATCGTAGGCAAAATCGGCCTTCGGGTCGACCACGGGGAACGGCCAGCGGGTTCCGTAATAGGTCGGCATGTAAACATCCAGCGCGCGAAGGGCTTTCTCCTCCGCCTCGCCACCGTCAAAGTCCTCATCCGTCAGGAAATGAAGACGACCGTAGACCATGACGCTGTTCAGTTTGCCATAGTCCGCGTAGGCCGGATAGCCATCGCCCATGTCGTCGAACATCTCGTCCGTCATCTGGGTGACCCAGGTAACGGTGACATACGGATTGTACGCCAGCTCCTGAATCTTGGAGGTTCCGGCTTCGCTGCTGCCATAGAACATGGAAGTGTACGGATCATACACCAGCTCGACGGTAGAGGTGTTCGGGATGTTATTGTAGCAGGTGCCCAGTACCACCATGTCGCGGTATAACGGCGTGCCGGTCAGATCCACGCCTTCCACGAAATCCTTCTGCGTGTGGATCACGTTCTTCGGCTCATGCTCGCCCCAGGTGTAAGGGCCGGCCAGCGCTTCGGCGATCACATCCGCCAGGTCCTCTTTCTCAAAGGAAATAAAACCGAAATTCAGGCCGGACGGAGCGCCCGTCGCGGTCGCGCTGGAGACAGCGTCGACATCGGTGACAATGCGATAATCTTCGGCCTTGACATAGCCGTTCGCCTCTGCCCAGGCTGCCAGGTTTTCCTCATCTCCCGCGCCAAGCTTTGCCATAGCCGCTTTCGCCGCGCGAATGATGGAATTGCTTGTGAAGGTTGCGCCCTCCACAACATCCACGTCTGCCGTGTTCTTCTCGACCATCTGCGGCGGAAGCAGCTGCACGGCCATGGTACCCGGCGTCACTTCCTCGGTGCTTCTGGTCACCTCTACATTCTGAATGGCTCCGTCCTCCATGGTGAGGGTGAGCGTCAGCGTGCCATCGTTGAAATCCGGCATTTCCACCGTGGCCGTCTCCGCTGCCGCGCGCGCGGGAACAGGGACAAGCGACAGGCACATGGAAAGCGCCAGGATTCCGGTTAACAACTTCTTCATAACCAATACTCCTCCTTTTTTAGGAAAATTCCTTCCCCAATAAATAGAAGGCGATCCTTCCTCGCCTTATTCTTGCTCATTTTATTATAGTTTGTGCATTTTGTCAACTGCTGTGTGGTGAAGGTTTGGGCTTTTGCGTAGTTTTCACAAAAATTAATGGGCGTGGAAAAGGTGACAGGGGACGGGCCTGAAGGTGACAGGGGACGGGCCTGAAAGGTGACAGGGGACGGGCCTGTGTCACAAAACGTGACACAGGCCCGTCCCCTGTCACCTTCATCTCAGATCCCTGCCCCAAGCGCTCGAAGATAATTCTCGACGTTCAAATAACGGATATCGCCGTCGACGGCATCTTCTCCGCGATAAATAACAGTTTTCCTTGTTATTCTACCAAATCTGAATTCTGTTGCCTTGCACTTTTCTTCATCTGCCAGATTTTTGTATTGTTCTGGCACCATCTCCGTACTGTGCTTAATCTCATAGATTTCTGTCGTGATGGAAACCGGATCAACGACCACCATGTCAAATTCGCCGATCGCAAACTGAAGTATGAATACCCGTTTGTCCGGGTAGGCCATTTTCGTTTCAAGCAGAATGATTTCCTCCATCATTCGTCCGCGAATTTCGTTCAGAATCCGTTCCAGAATAGCGGCTCTTTCTATCGCCGAAATGTTCTGGAATTCCTTGTCCAGCAAAAGCTGCTGCATGAGTGCCTCCGCCTGGGAATACCGCAAGCCCGGCTGCGAGACAACTGTCCTGTAGATCTTGCCATCCCTGACCGGAATAAATTCTATCGGAATATCAACTGTTAAGTCCAGGAGATCCAAATATTCTTTGATCTCAACTCTGTGCGCTTCGGTGATCGCAATGCTTTGTTCATTTTTGTTCAGGATCTCCAACGCTTTCCGGAGACTATTGACAAGCTGCTTTTCGTCTATGCGGTCCAATATATCCGTCGGATTCTCCCGATCCTTACGAAGGTTCCTCTTTGAAATCCCTAAGTCATGCGATTTGAAGTCATTCGTCAGCACTTCCAGCGTAAACCTGTGGTTGATATCCTCGATCACCCGATTAATCGCGCTTGTAAGCTCATTTTTCTCGTACAAATCAGCAAGATGCCTGAAGTGCCCGCCGTCCTGATACAATCGAAGAGAATGCTGGATATTCCTTGCAATCGCGCTGTCAATATACTCATCCGTGCTCTTCCTGGTTTTAAAGGTGATGGGCTCGTTATAGTGCTTTCCTCCAAGGCTCATCGTTCCGCCATAACGAATATATTCATCTATACCTTTGATGCCGAGAACGCGCTCGAATTCCCGATAGGGGATCCACGTCGTATGCAGAAGGATACAACGGTCATAAAGTTCTTCGCTCTCTGAAAACAAGAATCCCAGTGAATCAGTTCCCGACAGCACAATCTTGATCCCCGATGCCGCATAAATGTCAGACAGAAGCGCCGCACCTTCAATAAAATCTTCTGCCAGCGTAATCTCATCAATGAAGACATACCGATACTCATGATCCCGCAACCAACGCAGATCTGCATTGATCTCTCCAAGCGTGATCCCAGGCCTCACCTGAATAAATGCCGCCTTCTCAAAATCCCGGTCTGACAAAGATGCAATTGCCTGACGAATCAGGGTTGTCTTTCCTGTTCTTCTAAGGCCGTACAGGATAAACACTTTTCCCGGATAGCTTCGTTTCAGATAGCTCTCCAGCTCCGCATAGCAGACTCTCCTTTCTAATCCACGAACCGATTCAGCAAGCGGTTTCAATGCTTTCCCAATCAGTACGTCAGATTTGAACGTATATGCGTCCTCTGTGGTTGTGCGCTTTTGTTTCGACAGCTGTTTTCTAAGCTCTCGCAGCTCTTTTTCCAGGCTGCGTCGTTTCTCTATCAGCGCGGAGAATTCTGCCGCCGCATCGTCATCCAGATACTTACTTTTCTTTTTCCCATTCTCTGTCCACTGGTGATACAGCTTAACTTTTCCACGAATGTTCTTCCGGGAAATATAGCCGACGGGCAAAGTAGCGATTTCCTGCTCAAGTTCTGCTATCCTGTTTTGTCTATCATCCATGTGTTCATCCCCCCTTATAATCTAATTCAGTATAACCCCTCTCTCTTGTTTCGTCAAGGGGTTATCAGGGGTTGCAGAGGGTGAATGCGCATAGTGCATTTTCCTCTCGCAAAGCTATGACACAGATCTGTCCCCTGTCAGAAAACGTGACACAGGCCCGTCCCCTGTCACCTTCCGGGGGCTTGCATATTTCAGGGGAATATGGCATACTATGAATAACAATATAACTTAGCCTATCATTCAGACATGATACAATCGCATTCAAGAAAGAAAAACTATGAGAGAAACATATGCACAGGAACGACAACATCAAAAAGAATCCTCGGGATATCCTGTATAGGGAACCGTCCCCTTCAGATTAGAGAAGGAGTGAACATGAATGCAAGAAACCTCCCCGATGACGCAATTAAAATATATTATTACTATGATTTAACCGATACCAGTTATTTCTGCAGTAAACTGGAGCAGCGGTTTCGGGAAACGGGACATAACCGGCCCCTGGAGTTTATCAACTGGAACTGTTATAAACAGGAACCCGGCAGAGACGGTGATATTTATATATACGACGCCATAGTAATGACCGCATTGGTGAATAAAGGATATCTTCATGAGCTCCCTGACATCATTGATATCTCGGATATGTTTGGGTGGACCATTGAGAAAAGTAAGGTCAAAAAGAAAACGTACGGAGTTCCTTTGATGGTTTGTGCCAATGCCCTGATCACAAGAAGAAAAGATGACCACGACATTCGCAACATCTTTGATCTTCATGAGAGAACGGCCATTCCCCTGAAGTCGATGATGATGTACTACTATCTTCAGGCCTTTTGCAATTACCAGAATGATTCGCTAAATAAGGTATTTGAGCATCTGCTCGAACTGATGGGTGGGAAAGAAACCCTGGACGGTTCATCCCTGGATGAATATGATGGTATCAGGCGGTTCAATGCCGGAGAATGCAACTATTTTCTGGGTTTTACGGAGAGTCTGCGCCTGCTTGAGCCGGGTGATTATGTGGTAAAATTTGCGAATTTCTCGGATTATTCAGAAGACCAGATGCCTTTGTTCCAGGTGGACTATGCATCGTTAAGCCATCATGTCAAAGAAGAGAAAATGCTGGACTGCCTGGATCTGCTTGAGATCATGACAGATAAAGAATTCATTTACGGACTGTGCATGCAGGAAGGCCGGTTGACGTATATGCTTCCGCCTTCCATGAGCGTTTACGGAAGACTGGCTGAAGCAGATCCTATTTACAAGCAGCTATATGAAATGTTGCTGTCGGAGGAGAACGGAGTGTTCCGATACGGGGAGACTTTTTATGAGGAGTTCTACAATAAGAGTGATGTGCTCCTGCAATCATTGGCAAAGTCGGACTATCGGGAATTTTTCCGGTGGAACGAAACCTCCTAATGTGACAGAGGCCCGTCCCCTGTCACTCAGGATTACGCCTATACCGAAACAGAATGGGATGCATTGGGTTCCGTAACCGATGGCGGAAATGGTATAAAGAACAGCGATCCGGAAGCCATTATCACTTCCTGGGATCGTTCCTACAAGAAAGCGGACACGCTGGAAGAGCTGATCGATATTCTCTATGACGGATACAGCGATAAAGCAAAGAAGACCGCTCTGGAAAGTATCGCCAAGTACACCGAGTACGCGAAAAATGGTTACGATGAAGAATTCCAGGTGAACCCGAAAGTTCTCCATCCCATCGAAAATGGTCCGTTCTACGGCAGCAAAACGACCGGTGCCACTTTCCTGGCTGTTTTCGGCGGTCTCCGCACCAATGATGAGTGCCAGGTCTGCGAAGAGGATGACACCCCGATTGAAGGCCTCTACAACGTCGGTACCATGATCGGCGACTTCTACTCGAATTCCTATAACTTCGTACTTCCTGGTCAGAACCTGGGTGCCTGCTGCTGCACACTGCCTTACCTGGTAGGAAAGAAATTAGCAGGCGATAATTCGGTTACTATATCTCGCAGTCATGAAACCGTAAGAAAGCCGGTACGTGATCCATCCTGGACGCGTGCCGGCTTTTTGCTGTCGCTGTTTTTCAATATCAAGTACACCTATCTATTTCTAACTTGTAGAACTATGACAAAGATCTGTCCCCTCCATACGCGATTAGGCACCAATGCCTGTCACCAATGCCTAACGCTTGGGTTCTTTAGTAAAGCAAGCTCTTGTCAATAATCTGAAAATTGGCGCGGTGAATATACAAGGCTTTGCCATCCACGATCAGGCGTGTAAATTTCGGCAGGTTTTCCGGAATCTCCCAGCGCACGCTGTCTCCACTGAACACATAGATCGGAGCCCCGGTTTGAGATTTGATGATGATCACTTCACTTTTGCCGATATCATTCTTAATGGAGTTAACCAGGCCGGAGAGCAGAGTGGTTTCAGTAATGGCCAGGCTGTCACGCATTCATTTTTAATGGCTTTATACTATCAGGTGATTGTGGATGATCCGTATTGGCTGTAATATATAAGAAAGCGATCACCTTCGCTGAAAAGAAAGAAGAAACTCTGAAAGGAAAAAACATGATAGTTCTTGTGATCCCCGATGTCCATCTAAAACCACACATGTTTGAACGGGCATCTGAACTTATGAAAAAAAACATAGCAGACAAAGCTGTCTGCCTGATGGATATCGCAGATGACTTTCAACAACAGTATAATCTGGACTTGTACGAGCAGACATACGATGCCGCAATTCGGTTTGCAAAGGATTTCCCGCAAACTCTTTGGTGCTACGGAAACCATGACCTTTCCTATCCGTGGCAGCAGATGGAGTCCGGATATTCACCTATCGCATCTCGTATGGTTTGCGAAAAGCTGAGAAACCTTGAAAAGGCCGTTTCTGATGGACAGATCGCATATCTTCACCGCATTGACAATGTGATTTTCTGTCACGGTGGTCTGTCGGATGTTTTTGTCCAGAACTATGTTCCAGTAGATGCTTGGGAGGATCCGAATCGGGTACTGGAGATCATTAACGGTTTCGGCAAAGGACGTATGTGGAAGTATTGGTCACCGATCTGGTACCGACCGCAAGGATACGCAGAAAAAGAATTGTATAAGGAAACGGAGTTTCTTCATGTGGTGGGACATACTCCGATAAAGCAGATCACAAAAGAAGGCAATCTGCTTTCTTGCGACGTTTTCTCCACGTATGCAGACAGAACACCTCTCGGCAACTGCGAATATCTCTTGCTGGATACGGAGACGTGGGAGTATAAAGGCGTTCCGTTGCAGGAATGAAAGCATTCCAAAACCACATTTGAACTTTCATTTTGCCATAATAGAGGCGAGAACGATTTGCTTCAGGCATTTAGCTGTATCGCTCTTGCCTCCGAGACAACATCTTACCGGAAAGGAGGAGCCCATGTTCGAACTGCTGAAACTGGTGCAGGAACACAAGTGGTCTGACGTGCTTGCCCTGATGTCAGAAAAGCACATTAAGGTCAAAGAAAAAGGCAACCTTGCCATCTTCAACTATGACATTTCCTGCGATTTTGCGGACCCGGTTGTTTGCGAAGCCAGGGGCATCATTCTGGACAAAGCAGAACAAAAGATTGTCTGCCGAGGCTTTGATAAATTCTTTAACTTCTCTGAGCCCTATGCAGCAGCAATCGATTGGTCAACCGCAAGAGTGCAGGAAAAGATTGATGGCAGCATAGTCAAAATGTACTGGCATGACAATGCCTGGCACTGGTCCACGAACGGTATGATCGATGCAGAGGACGCTTCCGTAGCGGATGGCTTGCCCGTCTCGAACTTCATGGATATCATTGCCGGATGCGAAAACTACCAGACGATTGTCTCACTGCAAGAAACGTTGAATAAGGACAACACGTATATCTTTGAACTTGTCTCACCTTACACAAGGATCGTTGTTCCATACAAGACCTCCATGCTGTATCACATTGGTACCAGAAGCAATGTAACGGGGCTTGAAAGCAAAGAGCGCCTGCCCATCGTCTGCCCAAAGGAATACAGCCTGATGACGCTGGATGATTGCGTACGGGCGGTTTCAGAGCTGAACAACTCAGACATCCGTGTGGACCATGAGGGCTTTGTTGTTGTAGACGATCAGTTCCGCCGCATTAAGATCAAGTCTCCGGAATATGTCTATTTGCACCACACACTGAACAACCGCGTCATGACCAAGGGCAAGATTCTGGAGCTCATAGACAATGAGGACTTCAACGTTGACGCCTTTCTCCTGGAATTTCCAGAGTACAAGGAGTGGTTTGAGTATTACAGAACTCATCTGACGGAAGTAAGGCAGAAACTGGCAAATTCGGTAGAATACGCCAGACATGAGTATGAGGCTTCTTCTGGCAATCGCAAAGTAGTATGGGAAAAGATGCAGACACCGGAATGGAGGAATGTAGCATTCGCAGGAATGATGGGTGTCGGAAATGATCGTTCGATAGCTGAACTGCTGCAAAGGATTCCTGTAAACAAGCTATACGACATGATTCCTGACCTTACTGCAGATCAGATAACATAGGTCTGTCCCTTGTCAGAGTCAAAACGCAGTAAACGCTGACTTGATGCAGCCCCAGAGCGCTATTAATCTGGTCAAAGACGATGAGGAGGTGAAGATTGCCGCCATGAAATACAATGAAATACTGTTGGCCGAACGAAGAGAAGGCCGTGAAGAAGGCGAATGGAAAAAGTTGATCACTCTGGTCTGCCGAAAGCTCATGAAAGGCGAAGGCATAGCCACCATCTCCGACATGCTGGAAGAAACGCCTGAAACGGTCCGCATGATTGCTGATATCGCAGCAAAGCACCCGGACGATATGCTGAATCATATCGATGAGTATGTGGCAGAAGTGCTTCAGATTGTAAAGGATCCGCAGAGTTTCTAAACGCGCAATGGTTTCCTCGGAGACAGAGAGACAACATGAACCTCCCACTCCCATTTGGCGGTGCCAAATGGAAGGGGTATCTTTGACTGCCGTAACAATTTACTCCTCTCGGACCACAGACAAATGAGCCTGTGGCTGCTCGTGCCAATCGGGACCGCACATTAAGCCCCCTATCCGTCGACAAATGAGTTCTCCGGAATACTTGTACGGCGTTGAGGCACGCCGTTTAGCCGTGCTTTACGGATTATGCAGGATCCATATTATAATTAGGCATGAAATCAGTAAACTTAATGCTTACCGGTGTTGCCATAAACCGATAATCCGTTACCTGATCCCACGCTGTCGGGATAGCTTTTCTGAGAATGTTGCCGG
>JAFVBO010000046.1 GCA_017479935.1 Lachnospiraceae bacterium | reverse complement strand
GGCAACCCTGAATACCTGTGACGGGAGTACTTGCCAAGGAGTGCAGCCATAGAATGGCCCACGGTGAATAGGCCGTTCGACGCGCTTGACGCGGACTTTAGAAGCCCTTTCCAAACTCCGTTTGGGAGGGGAGTTTCACTCCAGAAATTCACCCCGCAGCATTTGTTTATCCACCTTTCCGGACGCCGTGAGCGGCAGGGAGGGAACCACGCGGAAGTGCGCGGGGATCTCCGGCTTGATCAGGTATTCCTTGCAGGCGCGCTGCACGGCGCCAAGCAGTTCTTTTTCCGGCAGGTCGCTGGCCAGGACGGCGCAGGGGAGTTCCCCCACCTTCTCATCCGGGATGCCAAACACGGCAGCGTCCTTGACGCCGGGAACCTTCAGAAGCACTTCCTCAATCCGTCGGGCAGAGATATTGTTCCCGTTCCGGATGATGATGTCCTTTTTGCGCCCGGCAATGTAGACATAGCCTTTCTCGTCCCGGTACGCCAAATCGCCGGTGTGCAGGTAGCCATCCGCATCGATGGCGCCCGCCGTATCGCCGATGCTGCCGTAATAGCCCAGCATGCGGGTGGGGCCGTCCACCCAGATCTCGCCTGTCTCGTGGGGGGCGGCGTCGCTCCCGTCCGCCTTGACGATGCGGGTGCGGTTTTCCTCGTAAAAATGGCCGACACTTAACCGCCGCTTTTCCGCGTCGTCCTTGTAGGAAGCGCAGGCGATGCCGGCGCATTCGCTCATCCCGTACGCGGACATCAGCGTCATCCCCAGGTTCTTTTCGATCTCCGCAAATTGTTCCTTCGTACAGGGGGCCCCGCTCACAAAGCCGGTGCGGAGGGACGAAAGGTCTCTCCCCGAGGCATTGCGTGCCATCTGCAGGTAGAGCGAGGGAACCGCGTTGATGCGCGTGATGCGGCGCTGCTCGATCGCGTCTAAAATATGGGGCATATCCACTGTGTCCGGCAGGAACATGCTGTAGCGGAGCACCAGTGTCCCGGTTAAAAGCACGAGGGCGAACAGGTGAAAGAGCGGCAGGATGCCCAGGGAGACATCGTTTGGCAGATACCAGCCAATCTCTGCAGTCGTGGTGATATCGTTGATCAGGTTGTACTGGCTGAGCACGACCGCCTTGCTTTTACCGGTGGTGCCGGAGGTGAACAGGATCACCGCCGGGGCGTAGGAGTCCTCGCAGACCGGAAAATCCGGGGGCTCCGACACTTTTCCGTTCAGAACCGCCTTTTTCTGATCTGCCAGATGGGTGAGCTCCCACAGCTGATCCAGAGGAGAAGAGGGACGCGCCTTCTTATTTTTCTCCTCGGAAGAAGCACTTCTGGCAATGGCAAAGTCAAGCGGGAGTGCGGCCCCATCCCCCTTAAGGAAATGAGAGAGCGGGAGATTGGGCGGGGCCGGAACCGCCACAGCCCCCAGCGCCCAAAGCGCCAGAAGCAGTAAAATGCCGTCCACGGACCGCTCCATATGCAGCGCGACGAAGGAACCTGGCGTCACCCCCAGGCTGTAGAGTTGTGTGGCCAGCTGATCGACCGCCTCCAGCACTTCGTTCGCACTTAAGGTCTTCCGGTCGTCCATGTACAGCGGCTTGTGCGGTTCTTCCTCCGCAAAGGCCTGCAAGTATTCATAAAAGGTTTGTTCACTGAGTTTCACGATTGGGTTCTCCTCTGCTTCAGAGTTTTGTTTGCGGGTAGCGTTTTGAGCCATCTGTGGGCTGTGTTAGGAGTTTACATCAGGGCTCCGGAACCGGCAGCACGGCCGCCAGGTCCTTCAAGAGCTGCTCGGTGCGCATCTCGGCCCCGTATTCGTTCATATGGTAATCGCTGTCATAAAAATATTCGGACGGGAACAGGTAGTTTTTCATCTGGGAGATGACGGGTACGCCGAACCGCCCCATATTGTTCTTCATAAACGTTTCGAAGTAAAACGCCGCGTTCTTCTTTTCCACCGAATCCAGGCCGTCGTAGTTCATCGGGGAGAAGGATAAGTACACGTCGCAGCCGGTGGCCTTAAGCTTTTTATACCAACCACCCAGTTTATCGATGGCTTCCTGATTCACGGCGTTGGCACGGTAGAAATAGGTGTAATCGCTGTAGCTGACGCTGGAAAGGCCGGTGTAGAGCCGGGCGATGGTGATGTCGCCATAGTCGTTGTAATGGGGCGAGGTGGAGGTGTAATCCAGTATCTTTTCCCGCTTATTTCGCGCTTCGTTGAAAGCCTGCAGGGAGGAGAAAAAGTTCTCTAAGTTGGCGGCGTCCGTCTGCGCAAGAAGATCGTAGTTGCCTTCCGTCATGATAAACAGGCGGAAATCACAGCTGTAGGATGCCATCAGCTGATGTTGGCTGGCCTCCGGCGCGTGGATGAACACATCACCCTTGTGCAGGTAGGGGATGAAGCAGTCCAGCTGGATGGGGGCGTTGCCGCCGCCGATGACGCCCAGGTTTAAGACCACGAAATCCTTGCCGTATACCTTTTCTACCATGGAAGAAACGAGGCCGTAGGAGAAGCTGCAGCCGGCGAAGAACATCAGCTTGTTCTTGTCCTTGTTCAGCATGACGCGGTCCACATTCTCGGCAAACTCGGAATTATCGTTCGTCAGGTACTGGGGCGGCCGCACGGCATTTAAGTGGATGGTATAAAGCGGCGCGCCGATGCTGGTGTCAGTGATTTCCTTGATGTTGTCAGACAGGTACAGCGTGGTAAACGCACAGTCGGTGAAGGCCTGATCCTCCACTTTTTCCAGGCTGTAAGGCAGTATCAGTGTCGTTCCCGACAGCTGTGAGAAAGCCCCCGCGGCGATCTCCGCCACCGGGACGCCATAAAGGGCGGCCGGCACCGTGAAGGGATCCGCCGCCGTATCGCCCGTGTATCCGGTGATGCGCAGCTTTCCCGCCTCGGTCGTCTCATAGAGAAAGTCGGCTTCGGGCAGCCATTTGCGCCACTGGGCGTACAGGATGCCCATCGTGCCTTTTTCTACCGTAAAGCGGCTCCCGAGGCCCACCGCCTCGCCGCTTCCGTCCGCCTCTGTGTTCCAACCGATCTGGGTGTAACCGTCCCGGTACAGCACATTGGTTCCCAGGCTGGTGTTGGGCCGCAGATGGGTGGTCAGCGTGTACCACTCGGTGTAGTGATCGGGCCCGTCCTGACCGGACAAAAACGCGCCGCCGTTGGCCTGGTAGTCGATGCCCACGTCGATGACTTTGGGTTCCACCTTTATTCGGGTGGGGTAAACCAGGTTGTGAAGTGTCAGTCGGGCTTTCTGCTCCGGCAGGTATTCGATGGTGCAGGGCTCGTAGGAGCAGGCGCCGACGGTGTATCCCGGCTCGCAGGTAAGCTCCACCGAAAAGGATCCCCCGTAGGGCACTCGCGCGGCTGGCGTCTCTGCTGTAAAGAAGTCTCCGTCCTCTACGGTGACGGCCAGGTCGATGGTCTTTTCTTCTGCGGGAAGAGCAGGCGCATCCACACAGCCACAGAGGGTTAAAAGAAACAGCAGCAAGAGTGTGAGGAGGAGCACGCATGTGTTTGGTTTCGAAACAGTTGGGTTCATGATTTTTACTCGTCCATATACATAAAACCTCTTACGCAAACGTTGGGTGGTTCTTCGTGCCACGAAAAACGAACACTTGTGCATGTTCACTTGTTCAAGCGGCAGTCATATGTGAGAATTTGCAGGCCCGGGATAAAATGATCGGCCCGCCTTTCTTTTCTTCTTCCATGCGGTCTGCGTAAAAGCCCCAGAAATAGTTGTTGACATAGGCATCCAAAGTCCCTTTCGGAACAACCAGTGCTGAGCGTTCACACCCCTTAAACAGCTCGTATCCGACCTGAATTCTGGCAGGGTCGGGCTGTGTGAGGATCACGCGGGCCAGGTTTTCGCATCCCTCAAAGGAGCCGTCGCGCAAAATTCGGATGGTGTCCGGGAGCGTCAGTTCGGTAAGCGAAGTGTTTCCGGCGAAGACCGATGCGTCAAAGCCGGTCACGTTCTTGCCCTGGTATCTGGCCGGGATGCTGAGTTTTTCCTGTGCCGCCCCTTCGTCAGTCAGTCCGGTGATGCGCATTTCGTTATTCTTTTCCGCAAAGATAAAGAAGCGTTCGGCCTGCTGGTCGGCGTTCATAGAGTCTTCGGGCTGGCCGGGGGTTTGCGGCTGTGTGGGGCCTTGTGGCTGGCCGGGAGTTTGCTGTCCCCCGGGAGTGCCGGGGGTCTGGCCTTGCCATTGTCCTTGTCCGGCGGGAGTTTGTCCTTGCCCATTTCCAGCGGGATTGTCCTGGCCTTGTCCTTGTCCGGCAGGATTTTGTCCCTGCTCGTTTTCGCCGGGCGCCGGCATCGCCGGGTACTCCCGTGTGGTTCTGGCTGTGATGCCCAGCTCGTTTTTGATATCGTCAAAGAGCTGCAGCGTGCGCAGCTCCATGCCGCTTTCGTTCAGGTGAAAGTTGGAATCGAAAAACCACCCGGCGTCCAGCACGTAATCGTTCGGGTTGCTGATCACGGGGCAGGAAAGCGCTTCTCTGATCAGATGGTCATAGCCCATCAGTTCTTCCGGCGAGTCCGTCACAAGCGCCTCCCGGTTGATTGGCGCGTAGGAAAACCAGACGGTGACGCCCTTTTGCTTCATTTCCTTGATATACGCGTTCAGGTAGTCATAAAAGCCCTCCCCGAAAAGCGCCGGCCCAAGGACGATGGGGTTGTTCGGGTCGAACCCGTCCGCCATCTGATTGGTAGCCTTGGCGGCATTTTTCATGTCGCCGTTCTCATCAAAGGAAGCCTTCGCGTACACCCCGCTGGGTCCAGCCTTCCGGCCTTCCTTAAAATATGGGAACTTGGAGCTTACAAAGGAAGCGTAGCGGCCCACCATGGTCCGGAGGTGATTCGCCGGCAGGTGGGAGAGGAGCGCGCGGTCGCTCTCGATGGCGTACCACAGGTGCTCCCCGGAAAAGTACAGCGACATGGCCTGCGGATAAGGCTCCGGCGCCAGGATGACCACGTCGCCGCCTTGCAGGCAGTCCTTTGACAGCTCCAGCATGGCCTTCGTGCCGATGGCCCCGTACAGGCCAAAGCTGCAGACCGTGTAGTCACAGGAAACCTCCTGCAAAAGGTCCTCTAAGAGCGCGCTGTCAAGGCCGAAGGCAACGCTGGAGGTGCCGATGACCAGAAGCTTTTTCCCTTCCGCCTGGTAGGCTTTGTTTGCCATAGCCGGAAGCTGGCCGTAGTAGGTGTCTTCGTAAACGTTCCCGGCACTTTTGTCGACGGCCAGCAGGATGGAGGGCACAAGGCCCGTCAGAAGAAGCGCCAGGAAAATGGCGCGAAGAAGTCGTTTCATAGAGTATGCCTTTGATTTTCATTAAAAATATAATCTATTGTAGCACAGGAAATGATGAATTACCAGTAGAACGCAAATTCTGACAAGGCAGGGAGGCGCTAGGAGGTGACAGGGGACGGGTCTGGAGGTGACAGGGGACGGGTCTGTGTCACATTTTCGGTGAAAATGTGACACAGGCCCGTCCCCTTCCTATTATGTCAAGCCCTAAATTCAAGTTTTTTGCGGGTTTGGCATACAAATTACCTCTGCAAAATAGAGCCAGACGGGTATGGACATCATCGTATCATGTACTGATTAGCTAATTTAAGGTATGGC
>JAFVBO010000045.1 GCA_017479935.1 Lachnospiraceae bacterium | reverse complement strand
TTGAGTTTTCTTATTCCGCAGGCTTCTCCGCCGCTGCCTCGGCAGGCGCTTCGGCCGGAGCCTCTGCTTCTTCTTCGGCATCCTCAAACAGCTTCACGCTCTCCACCTTGGTGATGGGCTCCTGCTTGTAGGTCTTCGTGCGCTCGTCATCGATGACGCCGCTCCAGTTCAGGCCAAAGGCGAAGTCATAGACGTTGCCGACTGCATCCTTGTAGCATTCCATGTCACGCGGCACATCTTCCAGCTGCTTTTCCACCTCTTCCATGCTGGCAGGCTGCTGCATCGGCAGAAGGGCGGTGGGCTCGAGTGTTCCTGCCAGGATGCGGAACACCTGATCGTTGCGGTTTCCGAAAGTCATCAGGATAACGTCCGCGAGCGGCTCGACTTCCGTCCAGACCATGCCGCGGCCGGCATTCATGGAAACAACAACCGGAATGTCTCCGGCCACTTCCGCGCAGTACTGCAGCATCTCAAGCGATGAGTACGCGGAGGACTGCTTCGCGGTCTGACCCTTGTAGGAACGGTTCTCCTTGGAGCCATCTTCTAAGATCTTGCCGCCAAGAGACTCTTCGCGGGCGGTTTCAGCGGTGTATTCCGCGTACTGTAAGGACGCAGGCGTCCAGGTATCCTTGCCTTCTTCATCGGTCGAAACGGCGGATCCGGTGTAAGGAGCCGTCATCGGAACCAGGATGAAGTCCGCCTTCGCGATCTCTTCCGCGGAAGCGCGGACGATATCGTCGGCAGTCAGAACCGCATTGCCGTCGGCATCCTTGCCGGAAGGCTCGCCGGCCTTGTCGGTGATGACGTTAAAGTACTTGCCAAGGGCTTCGGCATCAATCGCCGGAGCAATGTTGGCTGCCGCGTTGCGGGAAGCCGCGTTAAACTTGCCAGGAACGTACACGGTCTTCTTCTCGGCGCCTTCCTCTGCCTTCTTCACGGTGCCGTCATTCTTCAGCATGACGACCGCCTGATCGCGGGTGGACTCGCCGTACGCGATGGCATCTTCGCTCCAGATCGTTGCAACAGCATAAGCCTTATCCAGGTACGGGTTCTCAAACAGACCCAGCTTCATCTCGATGCGGAAGAACTCATAGACGGAAGCGCGCAGGATGTTGTCCGCGTCTTCCTGTCCGTACAGTTCCACTAACAGAGCATACGCTTCCGCGATTTCGTCCATGTTGGACTGCAGGCCAAGGTGGTCGGTGCCCAGCACCCACAGGCGCACGATGCGCTCGGCCGTGGTCATGTTCTCCACACCCCAGTCAGCCATCGGACCGCTGATGATACCCCAGTCGGTGATGGAGAAACCGTCCCAGTTCTCCTGCAGAAGGCCGACCATGCCCTCATTGTAGGCGGAGCTGAACTCGCCGCCGAAGGACTCGCCGTCCACCACGTTAATGGCGTACTGCATCATGGCACCGGCGGACTCGGTCTTGCCGGGCAGGTTGAACGCGCCGTCAAAGTAGGAAATCAGATGCGCTTCGAAGTTGCCTCCCGGGAATACGGAGTAACGGCCCGGGTTTCTGTGGTCGTTGCGGCCGCCCTCAGACGCGCCGGCACCGCCAAAGTGCTTGGTTAAGCAGTAAACGGAATCCTTGCCCCAGCCAAGGTCGTTGCCTTCCTCGTCATAGGTGGACTGAATACCGTCTACCAGAGCCTGGGTTAAGTCGCGGGTCAGGCGGGGATCCTCACCCATGGTGCCGCTCGCGCGGTCCATCGTAGGTCCCATTAAGTCGACCTGCGGTCCTAAGTACATGGAAATACCAACGGCTCTCCACTGCTTCGAGATCGCAACGCCGATCTCGTGCGCCAACTCAACATTCATGGTAGCGCCTAAGGACAGGTTGTTGATCATGTTCGATACTTCCGAAGGGTCTACGGAAATGGCTGCCGGAACGCCCCAGTCCAGGCTCTCGCAGAGCTCCTGCAGGGAGTTGGTCCACATGACGGCCGTCTCCGTCTGGCCGTTTCCGTGGCTGGAACGGGTAACGCCGCCGCGGCCGCCGCCTAAGACGTACGGATCTTCATGATTGTAGGTTCTGCCGAAGGTAGCCCAGCCGCCGTGGCAGGTGAACGGAGCCATCTCGGCGCCGGACATCTGGGAAGCTAAGTCCGCCGCACGGGTCTCGGCATCCAGTCTCCAGTCTTCATACGCATCCAGCTCGCCGTCCTTGTCCAGATCCTTGAAAGCGTAGCCGTCCACCTGGATCAGCTTCAGCCCGGACGAAGGATGATAGCCAAGGGTCTTGCCGCCTTCATTCGTCACTTTCATCCAGCCGTCAGCGGTCTTCTCCTCTTTCCACTTGACTTCGCCGGATCCCAGTTCTTCAGCTGCTTTTGCCTCTCCCGTCACATAGAAGGAGGCTTCCGGGTTGTATCCCCGGGGTTCCAGCTTCTCAGCTTCCGCCATCGCCGGAACCGTCATGGACAGGAGCATGCCTGCCGCGGTAAGGATTGACAACAGTTTCTTCATGGTTTTGTTCTCCTTTCTTTTTTCCTGACAGAGAACCGTCCCCTGTCAGGCGTCCGAGTTTCGCCTTTTTTGCTAATAAAAGGCTGGTTGCGAGTACATCATACTAGAAAAATCACCAAAAGGGAATAGCCATTTCCTAACTGGTATTCCCCACTTCCTAACTCGCAGACAGGGAACGGTCTGTGTCACAAAAGTATGAAAAAACGGGTCGGTTCTTATGGCCTATATGACCATAAGAACCGACCCGCCTTTTGTGTCGTGTAGCTGTCACTCTTCTTTCCACCCGCTGTAGTCGTACGCATGATGCGGCGATTCGTCATACTCTCTCAGATACCGCTCCACATAATCCACGTCCGACAGGCACGGCGCATAGGTGGTGCCGTACTTTTGTCTGGTTTCCCGACCCTTTCCCGTGATCAGGATCACCGTAGGCCGGCGACACTCCATCACTGCCTTGTGAATGGCCACACCCCGGTCCTCAATGATTTCGTAGGGGCAGCCTTTTTCCGCAACGTATTTTGCAATCTCTTCCGAGATATGCTGCGGCGGCTCCTTCCCGGGGTCCTCCGCGCACAGATACACCTTCGCGCAGTACGCGCCGGATATCTCTCCCAAATCCTTGCGGCGAATATAGGCCTTGTAACCCGGACAGCCAAACACGGCCACGATGTCATGCTCCGGATACTCTTCCCGGGTAGAGCTGAACAATTTATCAAAGCTGAGCTTGTTATGCGCATAGTCCACGATGGCCGTTACCAGCCCATCCTGGCTTTTAAACACTTCCATGCGCCCGCTGGCCTGTGCGCGCAAAAGCCCTGTGCGAATGCAGGATGTAGGAATCTTTAAAAGGTGCGCCGCCGAAGCAGCCGCCAAAGCGTTTTCCACATTAAAAAGCCCGCGCATGGTAATGGCAAAGGGCTCGTCAAAGTCCTTGCAGCGAATTCTGAACTCAATCTTTTCCGGCCCTGGTTGGATATTGTAGGCATAAAAATCCGCCTTTTCCTGCCTCGTGCTGAAGGTATAGAGCTCTCCCGCCTCCTGCGCCGCATTGAGTACGCGCTCTAAGCAATCCGCTTCCAGGTTCACAAGGGTCTTATCCGACAGCGCGAACATCTTCATCTTGGAGGTCAGATAATCCTCAAAATCCTGATGCTCAATCGGGCTGATGTGGTCCTCGGAAATATTCAGGAAAACCGAAACGTCAAAGCGCATGTGATCCACGCGGTTGTACTTTAACGCCTGACTGGAAACTTCCATTTCCATGAAGGTAATCCCGCTTTTCACGGCGTTTGCCATGTGCTCCTGCAGCTCCACGGATTCCGGCGTGGTGATATGCGACTCGCGCCGGGTCACGCCGTCGTATTCGTCAATGGAAGAGGAAACGGCGCTTTCCTTTCCACCGGTTTCCTTCATGTAATCGTCCACAATCGCTTTCATAAAATAGGTCGATGTGGATTTTCCCTTCGTCCCTCCAAAAGCAGTGATTTTTAAATCCTTCCACGGCGCGTGAAAGAACTTCTCTGCCAGAAGCGGCATCGCGAGCCGGATATCATCCACCAGCAGGCAGGGTGTCTCTTTTGCCGAGGGATAGGCCTTTTCGGACACATAGGCTGCCGCGCCCTTAGAAAGCGCATCCAGCAGATATTCTTCCTTAAAGGTGGCTCCTTTGCAGATAAACAAGGTCCCCGGGCAGGCGGCATGCGAATCATAGGTCAGATAGGTGACAGGCGTTTCCTCCTGCCCCATAAGTTCCGCCGATGTAAGGCGCCCGCCTTCCTTCAAAAGGGCCGCATATTCTATTAGCTGAAAGTATTCCATTCTATTCTCTCCTGTTTTTACGGGTTTCCTGCATTATACCCCTTTAGGAGGGAATAGTAAAGAGGAGGGATGAATGTGACAGGGGACGGGCCTGTGTGACAGGGGACGGGCCTGTGTCACATTTTCTGACAGGGAAGATGACAGGGGACGGGCCTGTGTCACAAAAACTGACAGCAGTCAGTTTTCATGACACAGACCCGTCCCCAATCATCTTGTCAGCTTTTTTGTGACACAGGCCCGTCCCCTGTCATCTTGTCAGCTTTTTTGTGACACAGGCCCGTCCCCTGTCATCTTCCTGTCATCTTCGTTCCCTGTCACAAATTACTTTTCTTTCTTCCCCGCCAGGAAGCTAAGCACCGCAAACAGCGCGGTCAGGATGCCCATGCCACAGGTCAGGCAGACAAGCAGCGTCTCCCACCAGGGCGTGTACACTTCGATCCGGGTGTTCGGCGAGATGCCGTTCATCGCGGACGAGAAGTTTGTGGTCACGTACAGCATGCGCTTCGTGGCCTCGCGTACCCTCTGGTTGAAAGTAGGGCTGTAGGCGTACGGATCCAGCGTGTTTTCGTTGCCGGATTTCAGGAAGCAGGTGGTGCCGTTCATGAAGCCGTCGTCCAGCTCCATCAGGCCGCCGCCGTTGGATTCTGCCATATCGGTGATGGCGTAGCCGTCCCAGGCCCACTCGTCACGCAGGATGTCAAACATCAGGTCGGAGGAGGCGCTGGTCCACAGGCAGCCGGCACGGTTGAAGGACGTCATGATGGCATGCGCGCCGCCGTACTTGCTGTCTTCCTTCGCGTTGCCGTCCGCATCCGTTTCAAGCGGGCTGCAGCTGTACTCCCAGGGCAGCAGGTAGAACTCACGCACGGCCTGCTCGGTGGCCCAGATGCCGATACCGTTCCGGTTGGTTTCTTCATCGTTCAGGATGAAGTGCTTCACGTGGGAGATCACGCCCTGCTTCTGCATTTCCTTGATCTCTTCCGCGGAGGCGATGGCAGACAGTAACGGATCTTCCGAGTAATACTCGCTCGCGCGGCCGCCGAAGGCGGTGCGGTGCATGTTGAGGCCCGGAGAATACAGGCCGTTTAAGTTGTTGGTGTCCACGACGCCAAGGTCCGCGTTCCGGCGGGCGTCGGCGGCGAAAGCCTCGCCTACTTTCGCGAACAGCTCTTTGTTGAACGTGGCGGCGATGATGCCTTCACAGCTCATCGAGGAGTACGCGTACGGCGAATGGCTTACGCCGTAAGGGCCGTCGTCCTCATCCGTGTACGGCTTGACGATGCTCTCGATACCGGTGGTGTAACCGAAGCAGTCGGTCAGGAACTTCGAAATCTCGCCGTAGGTCAGCTGGTTTAACAGCTTGTCCCAGTCGGGATCGTCGTAGCTCTTGCCGCGCAGCTGCAGCAGTGTTAAGCCATTCTCCTCACCGTACGCCGGCATCTGAACACCTCCGTCTTCCACAAAGGGCTTGTTGGGCGTGATGTCATACTTCACTTCCGCGCCGGCAACAAGCGCCAGCTCGATCTTCTCCTTCGGGAAGGTGCCATTCCAGTCGGTCCGGGAGACGAAGGTTACCTTGCCGTCCGCAGCAGCGCTGTTCGTTACGCCGTCAAAGCGGTTCGGATCCATGAAATCCAGGTGGTTGACGATCTCCTCACCCGTCTGCTCGGACTTGCTGAACATCTCGGTATCCAGGGCGTCTGCATGATAAGCCACCGCTGCCAGGGAAGCATCTCCCTTTCCTTCCATGTTGGAAGGGGTCACGGTGTTGTCTCCCGCCGCCATGCGGGCCATCAGGATGTTGTTAACCGCGTTGTGGGAATCCTTCGCGGCGGTTAAGTAGTAGTCGCCCGCATCCAGGATGTAGGTTCCAGCTACCTTCGCATCGTACGCGCGCATGGCTTCCTTTTCCACGTGGATGGTCAGGGTCTCGGAAGCGCTGGGCTCTAAGACGCCGGTCTTTTCAAAGCCAGCCAACGCCACCGATGCCTTCTCGATGCCAAAGGTCTGGTCGTACTCGGTGTAGGGCTGCTGCATGTAGACCTGCACCACTTCCTTGCCGGCTACGCTGCCGGTGTTCTTTACGGTCACGGTGACATCAAAGTCGCCGTCCGCATCCTGGGATACGGCAAATCCGGAGTACTCAAAACTCGTGTAAGACAGGCCGTAACCGAAGGGGTACGCCATAACCGCGTCATAGTCAAAGCCTTCCGCTCCATCGCGCTGCGTGACAAAGTCTTCATAGCGGGTTTCAAAATATCTGTAGCCCACGTAGATGCCTTCCACGTACACGCCGTAGTTACGCTGCGCGGCGTTTAAGCCCATCTCAGCCGTGTTCGCGAACTGGGAGGAGAAGCCGTTGTTCACCAGCCAGTAAGCGTTGGCAGGCGCCGAGAAGTTGTTCTTTAAGAAGGTGTCGGACATGCGTCCGCTGGGATTCACTTCTCCCTTTAACGCTTTTGCGACAGAAATCGTTCCGTTTCCGCCGGGGTTTCCGATCCAGATCGCGGCGTCGATCGCCAGCGTCTCGTCAAACAGGAAATCCACCTGCACGGTCAGGGCGGTGTTCAGAAGGACAACGATCTTCTTGATCTTGCCTTCCGCCTTCTTCTGCGCCAGGGCCGCGATCACGGAGCGCTCAGCCTCGGTGATGGATAAGTAGCTTCCGTCGATGCCATCGCTGCCGGTGTAACCAAGGTCGCTTCCTTCGCCGCTCATACGGGTGAAGACCACGATGGCGGTCTCGGTCTCGTCGATGGAGTTACGGACGTCCGTGGGGTACGCAGTCCATTCCTTTTCGTTCGTCATGGACTTGCCGCCCGCGCTCTCGCGGCGGGAGATGCCGTCGCCAGTTGCGTAGTAGTTGTACAGCGTTTCGTTGACGGTAAACCCGCTCTGCGTGAGCGCCGTGCGAAGATCCGTCTTAGCGATGCCGGGGTTCGCGCCCGGGCCGTGGATGGCATACAGAAGGCTCGCGGAGCCGCTAAGCACCAGGGAGACAGAAAGTTCGTCCGCGGCAAGCGGCAGCGCAGCGCCCTCGTTCTTTAAGAGCACCATGCCCTCGTCCTCGACGGCGATATTCACGGCCTTGTAGTACT
>JAFVBO010000044.1 GCA_017479935.1 Lachnospiraceae bacterium | reverse complement strand
GATTGAGAGGGAAGCTGTTTTGGAAAAGCCTGCGGCAGAGGGCGTGCAGGCGATCCTCTTTAAGACGCCCACCTGCCCGAACTGCAAGGCAGCCGGCGCGCTCCTTGACAAGGCCGGCATCGCCTACACGGCGTTAAACGCCAACGAAGAGCGGGAGCTGGTGGAGAAATTCGGCGTGAAGCAGGCACCCACGCTGGTGATCCTTGGCGAGGACGGCGAGAGCTTCGAGAAGTATCGCGGCGTGTCCGATATCAAGGGATGGCTGATGAAGAGATAAAAAACGGTCCATAGAAGAGCTATATTTTCACGGTGCCGGGCACATGCGTGTCCGGCACTGTTTGCGAGAAAGGCAGGAGAAGAAAATAATGACGGATATTATTGTGGTGGGCGGCGGCCCGGCCGGCATGACGGCGGCGCTCTATGCGAAGCGCAACGGCATGACGGCCATGGTGATCGAGAAAAACGGCTTTGGGGGGCAGATTACGCATTCCCCGAAGGTGGAAAACTACCCCGGAACCCTCTCCATGAGCGGAAATGAGTTCGCGGATAAGCTCCTGGATCAGATCCTGGCGCAGGGGGTGGATATTGAATATGAAAACGTCATCGCCGTCCGGGATGAGGACAGGGTGAAGGTTGTCGTGACCGAGGAAGGGCATGAGTTCCAGGCCCGCGCCGTGATCCTGGCCAACGGGGTCAAGCACCGTATGCTGGGAATTGAAGGCGAGGAAGAGCTGGTGGGCGACGGCATCTCCTTCTGTGCGGTCTGCGACGGCGACTTCTACACCGGGAAGACGGTCTGCATGGTCGGCGGCGGAAATTCGGCCCTGCAGGAGGCCATTTTGCTGTCGGAAAAGTGCAAGGAAGTGATTATGCTGCAGGATATGCCATATTTTACGGGCGAGCCTACGCTGCAGCGCGTACTGTTTGCAAGGCCGAACGTCCGCCAGATGACGAATGCGAAAATTCTGCGCTTCATCACGGATGACGGCGCGCTTCGCGGCGTCGAGGTGGAACTGTACGGCCGCGTAAAGAAAACCGTGGAATGTGACGGCCTCTTCGTGGCCATCGGCCTGATCCCGGAAAACGATGCGTTTAAAGAGCTGGTCACGCTGGATACGCGGGGGTACTATGACGCGAAGGAAGACTGCATGACAAAGACACCGGGCATCTTCGTGGCGGGAGACTGCCGTCAGAAGAGCGTCCGCCAGCTGACCACGGCTGTGGGGGATGGCGCGACGGCGGCGCTGGCTGCGATCCGGTATATTCAGATGTCGTAATATCCTCGGAGGAAGAAAAGACGTAAAAGCGGAAGAAAGAAGAAAAAGAGACAAGAACTCTCGTATACTCATGAGTGTAAGACGGAGCTATCGCACATCGAAGTATGTGTGTCAGCTTCGTCTTTTTTATGCACAGGGCCGCCCAAAGGTAACAATAATCCAATATGACCAAACTCGCACGGAAGGCAACCGTTCTCGCACGAGGCCTTGTTTTAGAAAAAACAGTTCCTATAATGGGGGTGAATGTAAGACAGTTGTTTGCTTTTCAATGTGAAGGAGGTAAAAAAGATGAGATTGAGCAAACACAGATACCTTGCTGCCCCGTTGGCAGCATGTATGCTTCTTTCCACAGCCGGAAATGGCATGATGGCTTTGGCGGATGTGGAGAACCTGACGGAAACACAGGTGGAAGCGACCGGAACGGTAAGCGGCAATCTGGAAGCGGAAGGCAGATTTTACGCTGATTTCGCGACAACGGAGGATGAGCAGAAAGCTGCGCAGCTTCTGCACATTGAAATGTCTTCCGAGGGCCAGGTGCTGTTAAAGAACGGCGATGAAGCTCCTGTCCTTCCGCTGGGAGAAGCGGAAAAAGACATCACCCTTTTTGGAGTCTCTTCCGTCAGCATGTCGGTTGGCGGTGTTGGTTCCGGCGCGACCCGTCAGAAGTCGGCCACGGATCCTAATGCCCCGAGCTTTGACTGGGTGAGCGGTTTTGCCAGCGAAGGCTTTAACGTGAACCCGAAGACGATTTCCATGTACAAAAACTATGCTGCTACGCAGGGAAAAGTGACGGCGGGAGATCTTCTGAACCCGGGCATGGAGTACTTTGGAAAGTCTATTACCAGCACCTATGCAAGCTACGGCGACGCGGCAGTTGTTGTTCTGTCCCGTATCGGTGCGGAGAACGATGACCTGGATACCAACAATGTCAAGGGCCACAGTAATCCGGATGATCATTATCTGCAACTGAACGATAATGAAGTGGAACTGATTCATCATGTCAAAGACAATTTTGGCAAGGTTATTGTGATCATCAATTCTTCCAACATCATGCAGATTCCGGAGCTGGCGGAAGCGAAAACGGAAGACAACCTGGGCGTTGACGCGATCCTTTGGGTAGGCGGCGTTGGAAACGCAGGAACCGTTGCTACCGCACGCATCCTGAATGGTACCGTCAATCCTTCCGGACATACCGTATCTACCTGGGAAAAAGATTTTACGAAGGCTCCTTACTGGACGAACTTCAGCGAGAATACCCAGAACAAGGATGAGAATGGTGTCCGCCAGAACGCGTTCTATCTGGATCCGGACGGAAATCAGACGGAGTATGTTTCCGTGGAATATCGCGAAGGCATCTACACCGATTATCGTTACTACGAGACCGGCTATGACGATATGAACGCCGCTGAGCCGGGTTCCGGCGATGAATGGTATGACAGCCAGGTACTGTATCCCTTCGGCTATGGCTTAAGCTACACCAACTTCGAGTGGGAACTGGCCGGAATTTCCGCTGATCGGAATATCGCAGCTGCGAACCAGACCATCACCATGCAGGTGAAGGTTACCAATACCGGTGATATGGCCGGCAAGGATGTCGTGGAACTGTATTACACCGCTCCTTATACTGTGGGTGGAATTGAGAAGGCTTCCGCCAATCTTGGCGCGTTTGCGAAGACGAAGCTGTTACAGCCCGGTGAGAGTGACATTGTAACCATGCAGCTGGTGGCACAGGACATGGCTTCCTTCGACTGGAATGATGCCAATGGTAATGGCTTTGAGGGTTATGAGCTGGAGAAAGGTACGTACACAATTTCCGCCAGAAGAAACTCTCATGAAGTGGTGCTTTCGGAAGAGTTCACGATTGCGGACGACATTCTTTGCACAACGGACTATGTGTCCGGAAACGAAATCAAGCCCGTCTTTACGGATGAATATACGACGGTCCGTGATTCGCTGCTTGACAATATGATCAGCCGCGCAACCGGTATGGTGCAGCCCAAGGCCCAGAGCGTAGAGGACAGAACCTTAACGTTAGATGAATATTTCATTCTGGAGGCTTCTGAGTACTACTATCCTTATATGGATGAAGAAGGCCAGGCTTACTATGTGGAAGAGGTTCCGGAATCCTGGACGCAGGGGGCGGAGAGCTCTGTTACCATGCAGGATCTTGCCGGCAAGAACTATACGGCTCCTGTTCTGGAAGATGGCGTTGTCACCGTGACGCATGATGAGAACTCCGATCTCTGGGAAGAGTATATGAACTCTCTGACATATGACGAGATGTTTGGCTGGCTGCGCACCGGTGCCAGCGGTGCCAATGGTCCGATTCAGCTCTCCGGTTCTACCTGCTGGCAGACCGGTCCGATCACGGCGGCTACCTGGAATCAGGAGCTGGTAGCGGAGCAGGGAAGATTGTTTGCGAACGAAGCCATTTTCAAGGGTGTGAAGTCCTGGTACGGCAACGGCTGCGACATCCATCGCTCTCCGTTCAGCGGTCGTAACTTTGAGTATTATTCCGCAGATCCTTATCTGTCCGGCGTGATGGCAGCGGTGGTTGTTAAGGCCTGCACCGAGAAGGGTATCATCTGCATGGCCAAGCATTTCTTTGCCAACGATCAGGAATTTGCCCGCAATGACCTAGGCGGCGTAGTTACGTTAGCAACCGAGCAGACGTTCCGTGAGATCTCCGCGAAGCCTTTTGAGATGGTGGTTAAGAGCGGCAACTCTCTGTCCTTGATGACTTCCTTTAACCGTATCGGTTGGGTGACCAACTCCTGCAACTATGCGGTTCATCAGTATCTGTTAAGAGATGAGTGGGGCTTTAAGGGCTTTACCTGTACCGATGCTTGGTCCAAGGACCACTGGTCGTTAGACCTTACCTATCGCGGAGGCGATGATGCACTGATGAGCGGAAGCGCATCCGGAACGACCGGATGGACTCAGGGCAGCTGGGATGCCGAGGCCAGAGACGGTCTTGGAATGGTTGCGGTGCCGGATGAGGACGGAACGGGCACACTGCTGGATCCAACGCATTATTATGCGGTTCGTACATCTGCCCAGCGCATCCTGTTCGCTTACGCAAACAGCAACAACATGAAGAACTTCATCCCGGGTGTGGAGCTGACGGCCGATGTGGTTTACGGCGTCAACAATACCGCCCTGATTACTTCCGACCTGTCGACGGATATGAGCATTACGGTTCCGGCGAATACGGAAGTCCCTAACGGCTTAAGTTTCAATGGCATGACGGTTTCCTATGCGAAATATGACACTGGTGAAGACCGTCAGCCCGGAGATCCCGGATACGCGGAGGGCTCAAGAGCGGACAACAATATTTATGCGTACCTGGAAGAAGGTATCTATGAAATTCCTGTAAAGGTTACCTGCGATACCTGGGTCAGCAATGTGGACGCTGTTTTAAAGGTCCGCGTAGTAGGACCGCTCACTTTTGGCGGGAAGAACGTTTGCATGGATGAGCCGGCGCTGACCGTCAAGGCGGGCGAGGCCATCGATGCGGAGATCGGTTCGGATATCTACGGATACTATGCGGAAACACCGAGCGGCCGCGTTATGCACTGGTTCCAGGATGAGGAGCACGGCGCTTTTGTACAGCACGGTGATAAGTTCGAGTGCTACACCTATGAGGTGAAGGATGATACCGTGAAGCATCTGGCTGACTTTGAGGTTGTGGGCGATCTGCCGGAAGGCCTGAATGCCGAAGATATCGTGATTTCGTTCATGGGCAAGGGCTCCAGCTTCTATGATGTTAATAGCGGTCTGAAGCTTACCGGTGCGATTGCGACACCCGGAACCTACACCATCCATGTGAAGTATACCGTGCCGCTTGTCGGCTGGTTCGGTAGCGGTTGGTACAGACTTCCCGGCAGTGAGACGGTGGTAGAGCAGGATTTCGTGATCGTTGTTGAATAAGAAGCAACAAGCGACCGGTTGATACACCGGAAAGAAATGAAGTAAGAAGCGTGCATGCTCTGAAAGTAGGTTCTACCGGGGGAGCATGCACCTTTTTAAAATGGAAAGACAGACGAAGTCAGGGGAGAATGTTATCTTCCCGAAAGGAGAAGACGATGAAGAAAAGATATTTGATGATACTTCTTGCTTATAGCATAGGCGCCATGACTGCCTGCGGCGGCTCCTCTCAGGGACAGCCTGAAAAGCCGACTGCTTCGGTTCAGACAGAAGCGGAGGTGTTGCCGGAAGCAACCCGGAAGGGGGAGTCGGAGGAGCAGGTACAGCAGGAAGGGGAGAAGCAGACGGTAGAGGAAATGCCTTCCGCGAATGCTCCTTCCGAGGAAGATACGGTGTCCGTTGATCTTGGCAAGCCGATCAAGAGTGTTGCCGTACAGGACAGACCCGTAAAATCTGAGTATGTGATTGGGGAAGAGTTTACCGTGGAAGGAGGAACTCTTCTGATTACCTATGAGGATGGAACAACCGCCGTGGTACCGATGACGGCGGAAGGCGTTAAAATCACGCCTCCCGGTCTTTCCGCCTCCGGAACCAAGCAGGTAAAGATTGATGTGGGATCCCAGAAGGTCCGCTTTGCCATCAAGGTTGTCAACAAGAGCTATCAGGTGACCTTTGACGAGAATTACGAAGGCGCTCCGGAAGCGCAGGTGGAAAGTGTCAACAAGGGACACAGCGTGGCGGAAAAGAGCGTGACCCGGGAAGGTTACACATTAATCGGCTGGTATACCAACCGTGACTATCAGGAAAAGTACCAATTTGATAGTATCGTGACAGGCGATATGACGCTGTACGCGCTGTGGCAGAAGGATGGCGCGACGTATCACACCGTAACGTTTGATTATGGCTTCTACGGAGCCAGGATTACCAGCTATTCCTATCCGGTGCTCGAAGGCGAGACGATTCAGGAGCCGAAGACGAAGCCGGAGAGAACAGGATATGCTTTTGATAAATGGACGACGAAGGACGGAGCCGCGTTTGACTTTGCCGCCACTGTTGCGGAAGATACGACCGTTCTGGCATCCTGGACGAAAACCGTGAGCGGAGAAAACGACTATGTTTTTGAAGCGGAAGATACCAGCCTGAAGGGAAAGACTGGCCCTGCGCTATCGGGTGATGCGCTGGAAACGGGTATGATCGTCGCCATTGAAGACAGAAATGCCAGCAATGACCGTTGTGTCAGCTATTTATATCAGGAAGGAAATTCTCTGGAATTTGATTTTGCTTCTGACATCGAAGTAAATGATGCCGTGATCGCGATCAGTCTTTCCGCCGAGTATCGGGATTATACCTATACCCCCGAAAACTTTGCCATTTATCTGAACGGAGAAGAGCTGGCGTATGAGCCGATCGTATTTACAGGTGTTCCGGCACCCGATGACAACAAGGTGGACTGCCTGCCCTTCGCCTATTACCTGGTGGGTGAGAACCTGACCATTCAGGAAGGCGCAAACCGTCTGCAGGTGATGACCATGAACTCTGAGCCGATGGTCGGCACAACGCTGAAGGCGGCTGCCCCTATGGTAGATGCGGTGAAGATCACCACAAGCGCGGTTCTGACCTGGGATGCGCAGAAAAATCTGCCGGCAGCCAACTATTGATAGAGGGAAGGAGCCAGAATGAAGACAGAGAGGAAAACAAATCCGGTCAGGCGGTGGCTGATTGTCAGTGCTGTCCTGTTGGCGTTCATGGTTGCTGTGACGACATTGGTTCAGACGGTTTTTTATGAACCGGTCAGTCTCTTTTTAGGGCGGGCAAAGCCGGTTTATAAGGAAGGGGCCGCGGCTATGTACGTTACGGATACTGTGGCGACCAAGGAGGAGGCGTTTGAAAAAGCCAACGTAAAGACGGTGGAGATCTGCGAGGAAGGGTTCGTTCTGTTAAAGAACCGCGGGAATGAGGCTCTGCCATTATCAAAAGGAGCAAAGGTAAGTGTGTTTGGAAAAAACAGCGTGAATCTTTCCTACGGTGCCAGTGGTTCCAGCGGTTTTACCGATGTGGTGTATAAGACGATATACGATAGCCTGGAAGCGGCAGGATTTCAGGCAAATCCGGAACTGAAGGCGTTTTATGAGGATGATAAGCGCTCTGGTTCCCGGAGAGCCACCAACAGCACGGATCTTGACAGCGGCGGCAACCAGAAGGTGGCTGTTTCAGAGACACCCCAGAGTCTTTATACGGAGGAACTGAAGAAGAGCTATCAGGAATATGCCGATGCGGCGCTGGTGGTGCTCACACGCATCGGCGGGGAGGGCTTTGACCTGCCACGCTATCAGGGAGATACGGAAGGGGCCGTAAGAGCGGATTCCCATTATCTGGAACTGGATCAGAACGAAAGAGATCTTTTGTCTGCTGTCTGTGAGGCGGGATTTGACAAGGTTGTGGTCATTTTTAATACACCTACGGTCATGGAAGCAGGATTTCTGGAGAATTCCGATGACTTTGCGATGGCGGACCGGATTGACGGCGCGATCTGGATCGGATTTACCGGCGGCGAAGGGATCATGGCTCTCGGAGAAATCTTAAACGGCAGCGTGAACCCCTCCGGACGTACGGTGGATACCTGGGCGGCGGATTTTACCGCAGACCCCACCTTTGTGAATTTTGGGACCGGTCCGAGACCTGATTCAAGTGATAAGTATGATGATGGTTTGTATTATTTCGTAGACTACGAGGAGGATATCTACGTAGGCTATCGGTATTATGAGACACGCGGCCTTACGGAGGGAGAAGACTGGTATAGAAGCAGTGTGGTCTATCCCTTCGGGTACGGGCTGAGCTATACCAGTTTTGACTGGGAGCTTGAAAGCTCTGACAAAGACACGTTTTCCGCAGAAGAATCGGTGCAGGTGCTTGTCCGGGTGACCAATACGGGCGACAGACCCGGAAAGGACGTGGTGCAGGTATATGGCCAGGCGCCGTATATGAACGGCGGCATTGAAAAAGCTGCCAGAGTCCTGGTGGGTTTTGCCAAGACAAAGGAATTACAGAGCGGAGAAAGCGAAACCGTATCGATCACCATCGATCCCTACAGTCTGGCCTCCTATGACTATCGTGACAGAAACGAAAATGGATTTTACGGATATGAACTGGAGGCGGGGGAATATTCCCTGGCAGTTTCCCGCAACGCCCACGAACCGGAATTGACGGTTGCGCTGACGCTGACGGATGGTGTACAATATGAGACGGATCCCATGACGGGCGTCCTGGTGGGAAACCGCTATACGCAGGAAGGCAGCGTGACGGAGACCGATTTAAGCGATGTGGCGGACAGCGACGTACAGTTGTCTACGGTTCTTTCCCGCGCTGATTTTGCGGGAACCTTCCCGGATGAGAACACCCCGGAGGAACGGGCGAAAGACTCGGCAAGATTGCGGGAACTGCAGGACATTACCCCCAATAATCCCACGGATTTTGAGACGCTTGAGTATCCGGAGTTTGGGGGAGAGGTTACTCTTCAGATCAAGGATCTTCTTCCGGAGACGACGCCGGAGGAAAGCCATTTGCCTTTTGTGCCTTATGAAGGCGGGGAATGGGATGAAAAATGGCAGGCGATTCTTTCGGGCTGTCAGGAAGAAGAACTGATCCGGATGCTGAACAACGGAGCGTATCAGACGATGGCGGTTCCTTCCATCAACATGCCGGCGACCATTGAAGGAGACGGAACGGCGGGATTTACCTGCTTCTTAAATAAGCAGGCGATCAACGGGACTTGCCATTACTGCAGCGAACCTGTCATGGCTTCCACCTGGAATATCGAATTGATTGAGGAGCTGGGAGAGACCATCGGCGACGAAGCGCTTATGGGAAACGGAACCAGCGCGTATTCCGGAATCTACGCGCCCGGCGCGAACATACACCGCTCTCCGTTTGGAGGGCGCGCGGCGGAGTATTATTCGGAAGATCCGTTTTTGTCGGGAAAACTGGCTGCGGCCATGATCCGTGGCACACAGAAAAAGGGCGTGATCTGTTCGATCAAACATTTTGCGGTAAATGAGCAGGAGACACACAGGTCCATAAACGGTGATTGCTCTTACCTCACAGAGCAGGCGCTTCGGGAGATCTACCTGAAGCCTTTTGAGATCGCGGTTAAGGAGGGAAGGACCAGGGGGCTCATGAGTTCCTTTAACCGGATCGGAAGAAGATGGACGGGAGGGGATTATCGCCTTCTGACCGAAATCCTGCGGGAAGAGTGGGGCTTTACAGGAGCGGTGATCTGCGATTTTAATACGATTCCTCAGTATATGAACAGTCGGCAGATGGCTTACGCGGGCGGAGATATCAACCTGGCGACACTTCCGGAGGAGTGGTGTGATACCAGCGACATGGCGGACGCGATTGTTCTGTCCCAATGCGCGAAGAACATTTTGTACACATATGTCAACAGTAACGCGATGCGGGGCGAAGTAGATCATTATGAGACGCCCGCCTGGATTTATTATTTCTACGCGGCGGACGCGGTGATCCTTGTCCTCCTGGCCTTATGGGGACTGTCTGTTTTCAGAAGAAAAGCAAAGGAATAGCCGTCCAACCAAAGAGAAAACAGAAGAACCAGTGGTTATATTCAGAACTTAAGAATCACAGGGCAAGAGGAAAGCGGCTCCGGCTTTTTTCCTCCTGCCCGCAGATCAAACGGGAATGAGGAACCCCCATGTTTACAGTAGCCATCGTCGAAAATGAAAAAGCGGATGCGCTTCTTCTGAAAGATTATCTGAAGAAATATGCCGGTGAACTGCAAATCCCGGCGGAAATCCGGATTTACGCCTCCGGCCAGGCTTTTCTGGACGCTTATCAACCGGATCTCAGTCTGATTTTGATGGATATTGAGATGCCGGTTAAAAGCGGGATGGAGGCAGCAAAGACTCTGCGCACTTTCGATAAAGGCACGCCTCTGGTTTTTGTCACCAATATTGCCAAGTATGCTATACAGGGGTATTCTGTAGGGGCCATGGACTATATTTTAAAACCGGTGCACTATGCGGATTTGAAAATCCGGCTGGAGAGGATTCGAGAGATGAACGGCTTTTCGGCGGAACAGATTGTGCTTCCCTACCAGATGCAGTATCATATTTTTCAGCCCAATGAAGTTTATTATGTTGAATCTTTTTCACATGCCATCGTTTTTCATACGAAAAAAGGTGACTTCCCCGCCAGAAAAAGCATGAATGAGTGGGAGAAAACGCTGAAACCATTTGGATTTTCCAGATGCAGCAACAGTTATCTTGTCAATCTGCGTCTGATCAGTGAGATACGAGGAAACAGCATTATGATAGATAAAGCGGAAATTCCGCTTTCCCGCGCAAGGAAAAAGGATTTCCTTCAGGACTGGATGCTTTATCTGTAGGTCAGGATTATTATCAGAGGTTTTTAGTATGTCTTTTATGGAAGTATATGATAAAATCAGCTTTCTTCTTTATCTGGTTACAGCAGAGCTCTTTATATGTCACCGGTACGGGTTTAAAAAATATGGCGCTTTTCGCTTGATCATAGGGATGATTTCCGTATTTTTGTTTCGGTTTTTCTGGTCGGAGATATCGTCCCTTGCAGGGTTTCCCAGAACCATTTGGGTGATAGCCAGCCAGTATATTATTGCCTTCGCGTTAACCCTTCCTGTTCTTGCGTTTAGCTTCAACGGTGATTTCTGGTCGGTTCTTTTTGCGGGAATCCTTGCCTACTGTCTGCAGCATATCTCTTATCAGATGTTCGTCCTGATCAGACGCATGTGGGGAGAAATATTTCCGTTTCTTCAGAGCCAGTGGCTGCTGGTTCTGATATTTGCGGCGGAATTGTTGATAATATATCTGACGTTTCTGCGAAACCAAAAAAAGAATGTACCTATCAAAGTCAATAACCGCGTTCAGGTTTTGCTTACCGCACTGCTTCTGATCCTTGTGGTTTACACCTCGTTCTTCGGCATCACAGGCGCTTCCAGAAGCAGGGATCCATTGTTGTTTTATGTGGTTCTCTTTTATTCGATCTCTTCCGGTGTGCTTGGGGCAGCGCTGGAGATCAGCCTGGTGACCATCCGCCGACAGGAGGTTGAAACGGCCATTATGAAGCAGATGGTACATCAGGCGAAATACCAGTTCCAGATTTCGAAAGAGAATATTGATTTAATCAATATAAAGTGTCATGACCTCCGTCATCAGATTCGAAAGCTGAGGGGGCAGGTGGACAAAGAAGCGCTGGATCAGATGGAGAAAGCGGTTGCCATTTATGACGCAAGCCTTTGCACCGGAAACGATGCTCTGGATATTATCCTGATGGAGAAAGAACTGCAGTGCCGGGAGGCGAATATCCGCCTGACAAGTATGTTTGACGCGCAGGTCATCCGGTTCATGAAGGACAGCGATATCTATTCCCTTTTTGGAAATATCATTGAAAATGCCATGAACAGCGTCCGAAATCTGGACCCGGAAAAGCGGTGCATCAGCCTCTCGGGATATTACCAGGCGGGCTGGAATGTGATTCGCGAAGAAAACTACGTGGAAGGGGAGGTAGTCTTTAAAGATGGCCTTCCTGTCACCACGAAATCCGCGGATTACCATGGCTTCGGAGTGAAAAGCATACAGATGATTGTGGAAAAGTACAACGGATACTTTTCGTTCCGCCAGAGCGGTGATATCTTCCGGCTGGAGATTTTGTTCCCTGAGGAGCGGGGGGAGTAAGGAGGTTACGTACAAAAATTCGTACATAAAAAAAGGGGCTTTTCAAAGCCCTTTTTTTGTGCTATAGTCACTTTCACGCATAGGCGCGTTGGCGCGCCAACGCACTAAAGTATCCGGGAGGGAAAAGAGGATGTTTATCAAAATTCTGATGCTGGTTGTTTTCTTTGGGGTTATGATCGCGGTTGGCATGTGGTCGTCCAGGAGAACGGGAAACGTGAATGATTTCATTTTGAGCGGACGGAACGTTGGCCCGTGGATTACGGCGTTCGCGTTTGGTACGTCGTATTTCTCGGCGGTTGTGTTTATCGGTTATGCCGGTCAGTTCGGCTGGAAGTACGGTTTGTCGTCTACCTGGGTTGGCCTTGGAAACGCTTTCATCGGCTCGCTCCTTGCCTGGCTGGTCTTAGGACGCCGTACCCGCGTGATGACGCAGAAGCTGGATGCCCGTACCATGCCGGAGTTTTTCGGCAAGCGCTTTGATTCCAAGTCGCTGCAGATTGTGGGCTCCATCATCGCTTTCATTTTCCTGATCCCGTATACGGCATCGGTTTACAACGGTCTCTCCCGTCTGTTCGGGATGGCATTCTCCATCGACTACCGGATTTGCGTGCTGGTGATGGCGTTACTCACGGGTGTGTACGTGGTAGCCGGCGGTTACACGGCGACGGCCATGAACGACTTTATCCAGGGTATCATCATGCTGATCGGTATCAGCGCGATCATCGTCGCGGTGTTAAACGGCCAGGGCGGATTTTTAAACGCCATCAAGGAGCTGTCCCTCATTGAAGCGGACACGGCGGTTCCGGAACTGCAGGGCGCGCAGGGCCTGTTTACTTCGTTTTTCGGGCCTGACCCGTTAAACCTGTTAGGTGTTATCATCCTGACGTCCCTTGGTACCTGGGGCCTTCCGCAGATGGTCCACAAGTTCTACACGATTAAAGATGAGAAGGCTGTCCGCACCGGTACCATCGTGTCCACTTTCTTTGCCATCGTGATTGCCGGCGGCTGCTATTTCCTGGGCGGCTTCGGACGGCTCTTCGACAGCCCGGCCATCTATAATGAAAGCGGCGCTGTCATGTACGATACCATTGTTCCGCAGATGCTTTCCACCCTGCCGGACGTGCTGATCGGTATCACCGTGGTGCTGGTGCTTTCGGCATCCATGTCCACGTTGTCTTCGCTGGTTTTAACCTCCAGCTCCACGCTGACGCTGGACTTCTTAAAGCCGCTCTTCCTGAAAGATATGGATGACAAGAAGCAGCTTGTTATGATGCGCGTTTTAGTGGCGGTGTTTATTGTTCTGTCGGTCGTGATCGCCTTTAATCCGCCTACCTTTATCGCCCAGCTGATGGGTGTGTCGTGGGGCGCTTTGGCGGGTGCCTTCCTGGCTCCGTTTATGTACGGCCTGTACTCGAAGAAGATTACGAAGGCTTCTGTGTGGGTAAGCTACGCCATCGGTGTTGGCTTTACCGTGGCCAACATGATCTGGCACTTCATTGCCTCCCCGATTAACGCCGGCGCGGCGACCATGATCCTGGGCCTTATTGCGGTGCCGATCGTGAGCCTGTTTACGCCGAAGCCGGACAAGGCCGCGGTGGATGACATCTTCAGCTGCTACGACCGGAAGGTGATTGTGAAGTCGACCCACTCCCTGGAGGAGGAAGAGCTGTAAAAGCAGGATAAGGGTACATTTTTAAAAAATTGATAAAATCTGGCGCTTTTCCTTTACGCGCCAGATTTTTTTGTCTATAATCCCGTTGAAACCGATGAGAGAAGAATGAGGGGGTTACCATGCAGGAAAAAGAGATTGAAAAACGCAATCTGAAAAAATGGTTTTTCGCGAGGGCCATGCTGATTATTCTGTTTTTCGCGATTTTACGGTATGCGGGGCTGTTTGAGGCCCTTGGAAAATTCAATGACATTATCCTGCCGATTTACATCGGTATGGCGCTGGCGTTTCTGATGAACCCGATCCAGAGTTTTCTGGAGAGGCACTGGCTGGGGGTCTGGTTAAAGAAACCGAAGAAGGAAAAGACGGAGAAGAGAATTCGCAGTTTTGTCCGCACGGTCTGTACGCTGGTTGCGTTGGCGGTTATCATCGCCTGCGTGGCGGCCTTCCTGCTTTTGGTGCTGCCGCGGTTTATCGAGACGGTTCGATACCTCTCGGATAACCTGTATGAGAAGATTGTCGGTGTGGTAGACTGGGCGGATGAGCTGACCAATTATCAGTTCGCGGACGTGATGGAGCGCACCCGGACGGACGGCCGCATCTATGTGTGGATCGAGACGGCAGAGAACTGGCTGAAGGAGTATCTGCAGGTGAGCACCACCGATGACCTGATCGCAACGGCCACAAATTATGGCATTAAGCTTGGAAGCCTGGTGGTGGATGCTTTAATCGGTATGTTCATTGCGATCTACCTGCTTCTTTTAAAGGAGAGATACAAAGGCTTCTGCAAGCGTTTCCTGTACGGCACGCTTTCCCTCGACAGGGCGAACCAGGTGGTGCGTACCGTGCGCAAGGGCAATGAATTGTTCTATGGCTTTATCATCGGTAAACTGATTGATTCGGCCATCATCGGCGTTCTGTGCTTTATCTTCATGTATATCATGCAGATGCCGTATATGCTGCTCTGCTCGTTTATTGTCGGCGTGACGAACATCATCCCGGTATTCGGCCCGTATATCGGTGCGGTGCCGACGGTCATCCTGATCTTTGTCACGAACCCGCCGCAGGGCATTCTGTTCCTGTTTTTCATCATTCTGCTGCAGCAGGTGGATGGCAACCTCATCGGACCGCGCATCCTGGGCGATTCGACCGGCGTTTCCTCCATCTGGGTCATTATCGCCATCACGGTGGGCGGAGGCCTGTTCGGCTTCCTGGGCATGCTGCTGGGTGTTCCCACCTGCGCGCTGCTTCTGTATATCGGGGATGAGTTCGTGGAGAGCCGCTTAAAGCGTGATCATTTGCCGGTGGATCCGACGGTGTATTGTGAAGCAAGAGAGATGAAGAGAGAAGAGTAAAAAAGAAGGGGGTGGGCGTTGTGTCAACACCCATAAGAGAGTTTTGAAGCAAAAATGACTTGGTGACTGTCTGACAGGATTTGATACGGTTCAACCAGAACATTTAATCCGTTTCAGAGCAAACTCTTTCTTCAGAACTTGTGAAGCCCCGCGAGCGAAGCATTAGAATCTGCCAGGGATTATTTCAAGCTATTTCGCTGAGCATGCGGGCGTATTCCTCTCTGGAGCAGGGCTTCGTCTTTCCGTACTCCAGCCACTGACACAGCGTCTGCAGAAGGCCCGATGCGTGATAGAGCACGCTGAGCCTTGCCTTTTCGGGCGAGGAAAACAGGCCCCGCTGGATCAGCTCTTCTGAAACGGACGTCATGATGTCACGCAGAACGAGAGAGAAAAAATACTTCTCATGGACGGACAAATAATAGCTGTACATCTTCTCGTTTTCATCCAAATGCGTCAGAATGCGCAGAAAGATCTCCGCTCT
>JAFVBO010000004.1 GCA_017479935.1 Lachnospiraceae bacterium | reverse complement strand
TTGGCTTCCCTGAAATTCAACGATTTGTCGGAAAACAGGGAAAAAAGGAAGAGAAGAAGCTCTTGGCTTCCCTGAAATTCAACGATTTGTCGGAAAACAGGGAAAAAAGGAAGAGAAGAAGCTCTTGGCTTCCCTGAAATTGCCTTCGGATGTTTCTTATTTGCATGGGGTTCGGCTCTATTCGGCCTTTTCCCCATGCAGAATTGCTTTCGGATGTTTCTTATTTGCATGGGGTTAGGCTCAATTGACCTCTTCCCCATACAGAATTGCTTTCGGAAGCTTCTTATTCTTCGTCAGCTTCCTTTTTGGCTTCTTCCGCTATATCCACTTCGGCTTCTTCGCAAGATTCCTGAGCGTTCTCACTTTCACAGGGTTCATGAGCGCCGTCTCCTTCGCAGGGTTCCTCGGTGCTCTCTTCTCCGGACGTCCGCACCTGCTCTCTTACGCCTGCCTCGATCCCCGCCAGAAACTCCTGGTATTCTTCCGTAAAACGGGTCGGCGGAGGATTGATTTCAGAAGGGTCAACCTGGCTCGGATCCAGCGTTCCTTCCGGCGCCTCTGCTTCTTTTTTCTTCTTCCACTTTTTCAGAAAATCAAATAAACCCATGATATATCCTCCCTTTGCTGTTTGAAATGGCATAGAACGCTAATGCGCACACAAGATATTAATCAAGCTGATCATAGTACAGCGCCACATCATGATCCGCTTCTTTCTTCACCCGCAGGAAGATCCAGACATAGGTGATAACCACGAAGGCCAGGAAGATCCAGGACGAGAAGTCGCTCTCGGACATCGCGCAGGCATCGTAGAACCCGTGGAACAGGGTGGGCACGACAAAGGCCAGCACCATGTTGAGGGTCTTTCCGCCTTCGTCCATGCGGTATTCGCACTGCTTGGCCCGGCCGTAATGGATGCCCATCAGCACCGAGAACGCGAAGTGCCCGGGGATGGAGAAAATGGCACGGGTGAAGGCCACCGACAGGCCATAGGAGAAGACATACTGGATGTTTTCTACCGCCGCGAAGCCTAACGAGACAAAGGCTGCATACACGATACCGTCAAAACGATAGTTGAAGTTGGGGTCATCCCAGGTACGGCGCTTTAAGAAGTACAGCTTGGTTCCCTCTTCCACCGCACCGACAACCAGGAAGGTCAGAAGGATCAGATAGAAAGGTTCGGTGCTTTCCACTACCGCGTCTAAGATCACCTGCCCCACCATCTCCAAGACCACCGAGGCCACCACGGCAAAGACACCGGACAAGATGCAGCCCCACAGAATGGAAACCGGTTCCGGCTCCGCCCGGTCCAGACGGTATATGTAACGAAGAAGGAACGCAGCGGGAAGCACCGCCGCCAGCACATGAATCGCGATAATTCCAAACGCGGGCGTTAAAAAGAAAAACATGGTTTGACATCCTTTCTGTATAAGTATACAATGACTTTTGTACCATGGAGGGAGCTTGGGCATCCTATGTATGTGCTCTGCTTCGTCTTCCGATGGATTTCTTGCTTCTTACTATACCAGATGCGTGCCATTCCTGCAATCGTTTTCCCCATGGAATAGAGCACCATGCTGCTTATGCAAAGAACTTTCATTACAACGAACCTGTTCCAGGAAAAGGGAGGTTTCCTTCATGCTGAACACAAGCTACACCGAGATGCTGCAAGAAAAGGATGTGATTTTTGAGATTTTCGCCTACGCCACCAAGCGCCGGGCGGAGGTAGGCGCGGAAAACGTCTTCGACTTCAGCCTGGGAAACCCGTCCGTCCCCGCGCCAAAGGAGGTAACGGATGCGATCTGCCGCATCACACAGGAGACCGATCCGCTCGCCCTGCACAGCTACTCTCCCGCCGGCGGCATCCCTTCTGTCCGCGAACGCATCGCTTCCGATCTGCGCTGGCGATTTGGCGTTTCCTATGAGGGGCGGCATATCTTCATGACCTGCGGGGCGGCTGCGGCTCTGGCGCATGCGATCCGTGCCGTCACAAACCCCGGCGATACGGTGCTCACCTTCGCGCCTTGCTTTTCCGAATACAAGCCGTACGTGGAAGGCACGGGGTGCAAGCTTTGCGTGGTGCCAGCAGATACGAAAACCTTTCAGATTTCTTTTGATGCGCTCGAGGAATATCTGACGGCGGACGTGACCGCGGTGCTGATCAACTCGCCGAACAACCCGTCCGGCGCGGTTTACTCGCCATCTACCCTGCAAAGTCTTTCCGAGGTTTTGACGGTGAAAGCCGCCGCCTACGGTCATCCTATCTTTCTGATTTCGGATGAGCCGTACCGCGACATTCTATTTGGCAGAGCAGATACAACCAGCCCTGCGGCGCCTGGCCGGGATAACCTCTCTTCTGGCGTGCAGGCCGCCTACCCGGCTGCCCTCTACCCCGACACGCTGACTTGCTATTCCTTCAGCAAATCTCTGTCGCTCCCCGGCGAGCGCATCGGCTACGTGGCGGTGGGCCCGAACTCGCCTTTTGCGGACCGGATCTGTGAGCTTTTGCCGCAGGTATCCCGCACCACCGGTCACAACGGCGCCGCCTCCCTTTTGCAGCGGGTGGTGGCGGAGTGCTGCCATCTGACGGCGGATCTGTCTGTCTATGAGAAAAACAAAAACCTCCTTTCGGAGGCTTTGCGGTCGTATGGCTATGAGTTTGTGGAGCCGGACGGTACATTCTACATGTTCCCGCGCTCACTTGAGCCGGACGCCAAGGCATTCTGCCGCCGCGCGATGGAGATGGACCTGATGCTGGTTCCGGGTGACGGGTTTGGCTGCCCTGGACATTTCCGGATCGCCTACTGCGTGCCGACGGAACGGGTGGAGAAGGCGCTGCCGGTGTTTAAGCGGTTGGCGGAGGAGTATCGCAAGTAAAAAGCCTTATTCCATACGTGTTTTGTGGTTTTCCTACTAAAATGCACTTGGCAATCTGGTGGATCAAAATGACCCTTTATCAAACAAGGCTGCACGAGTTGTGCTGTATATTTTCTATTCCTCAAAATACCTCTCCAGAAACTGCTTCGTTCTTTCTTCCTGCGGGTGCTCAAACACATCGGCGGGGGTGCCGCGTTCTACAACCACGCCTTTGTCCATGAAGAGGACCTGATCAGAGACGTCGCGGGCAAATTTCATCTCGTGCGTGACGATCACCATGGTGGTGCGTTTTTCCGCCAGGCCGCGGATGACGCGCAAAACCTCACCGGTGAGCTCCGGGTCGAGGGCCGACGTGGGCTCGTCAAAGCAGAGGATATCCGGCTGGAGCATCAGTGCCCGGGCGATGGCCACACGCTGCTGCTGTCCGCCGGAGAGCTGGTGCGGATAGAAATCCAGCTTGTCGGAAAGACCCACGCTGGCGAGAAGCGCCTCGCCCTCCGTCTTAATTTGATCCAGGACATCCTTGCGGTTTTTCTTATACTCCGGCGTTTCCCTGGCTAGAAGCTCCTTGGCCAGCGTCAGGTTCTGCAGCGCCGTATACTGCGGGAACAGATTGAAGGACTGGAACACCAGGCCAAAGTGCAGGCGGTTTCTCCGTATTTCCCGTTCGCTTAACATCGACGGGTTTGAAGCATCGTAGATGAGCTTCTCATTTACATAAATCTGCCCTCTCGTGGGCGTTTCCAGGAAATTCAGGCACCTTAGGAGCGTGGTCTTTCCGCTGCCTGACGCACCGATGAGCGCCAGTGCCTCGCCCTTTTCCAGAGAAAAGTCAATGCCCTTTAAAACCTGCAGTTCATCGAAATTCTTTTTAATTCCCTTTACTTCCAATACTGCCATGACTTTTCCTCCGATCTTTACGCCTTAAAATAGTCCATTTTCTTTTCAATCCGGCTCAGCAGCACGGTCAGGATGCCGTTCATCACGAGGAAATACAGGCCGGTGGAGAAAAGCGGCCAGATCAGACCCTGCTTCGTGAAGCGCTCCGCGCTCATGATGATCTCGGTCACGCCGATGACGCGGGCCAGGGACGTATCCTTGGTCAGGGTGATGACTTCATTTCCCATGGCCGGGGTGATGCGCTTCACTACCTGAAGGAGGACGACCTTAAAGAAAACCTGTGTTCTCGTCATGCCCAGCACGGCGCCCGCTTCATACTGTCCCTTCGGGATGCTTTCAATACCGCCCCGGTAGATTTCCGAGAAATAGCAGGCGTAGTTAATGACAAATGCCACCTCCGCCGCCAGGAAACGGTTGGACATCGGTATATCAAAAAGAATGCCGGGGCCGTAAAGCACCACAAAAAGCTGCAACATCAGAGGCGTGCCGCGGATAATCCAGACGAAGGTTTTCGTCAGCCATTTGAGCGGCAGGAACTTGGACATGGAGCCCAGCGCGATCACAAGGCCCAGCGGAATGGCTAAAAGCAATGTGATCCCAAACAGTTGAAGATTAAATAGAAAGCCCTCATTTAAAGAGGTGATGGCATTTAAGACAGCGTCCATGTGCGTATTCCTTTCCAGCGTTCTTCAGCACAGTAGCGTAATGAAATCGCTGTGCCGATTGCCCTATTGTAGACGGATACAGCTGTGCTGTCAAGTGTTTTACAAGCAACAAAGAGGGAGAAACAGCGAGAAAAACGAGGGGCGATCATTTTTGCAAATCTGCAAAAACAACTGTCCCTCGCTCCTCAAGTCACTCTTTTGGGCTGTTTTTATTTCTTGATCAGAATGTCTGTCAGGCCATACTTCTCGGCGATCTTCTCGACCGTGCCGTCCGCGTACAGCTCCGCGATTGTAGCGCTGATCTTCGCTTCCGCGTCAGAGCCCTTGCGGAACGCGATGCCGTACTGCTGCTCGCCGAAGTTGTTGTCCAGGTTGACCGTCATATCGGCATAATCGGTGCCTTCGCCAACCATGGCAAGGGCGCAGACACTGTCGATGATGCACATGTCGGCGGTGCCGGCCTTGACTTCCATCAGGGCCTTCGCCATGGAGTCAACAGGGGTATAGTTGCTGTCCTTGAAGAATTCCTTAGCGGAAACTACGACGGTTTCATCATCCGGAATTTCGCCTAAGAGCTTTCCTTCGCCGGTGGAGCCCTGCTCCGCCACAACGTTGATGCCGGCTACGTTCGCCATCAGCTCCGCCTCGCGAGCGGTCTTCATGACCAGCGCCTGCGTATTTAACAGGTAGCCATCGGTCATGCTCATGTTTTCCTTTCGCTCATCGGTGATGCACATACCATTCCAGATGCAGTCGATGTTCTTGGAGTTCAGTTCGATTTCCTTGGAATCCCAGTTGATTTCGACAAATTCCGGCTCCACGCCCAGCTTCTCGCAGACGGCCTTCGTCAGCTCGGTATCAAATCCAACCAGCTCATTGTTTTCCATGTAGTTCATCGGTTCAAACATCGTGATGCCGACGATCATTTTGCCTTTGCCCTGAATGTACTCCCAGTCGGAAGCGGTTCCATTATCGGAAGATCCGCCGCCGCAGGCAGCCAGCATGGACAGGGAAAGAAGCATTGCCATTGCTAAAGTGAAAAGTTTCTTCATAGTATTGTCTCCTCTCGAGGTTTGGCGGCGTTGCTCCGCCAGTTTCTTTTGATTGATCCGCCTTAAGTTCGCCTGACTTAAAGCGATGCACTTGTGTTGTGATAATGCTTTATCACAGCGCAGTGACATTATACATGAAGATGGGTGTGATTTCAAGCACTTTTTAATGAAAGCGGAGTGAGGATGCAAGGCATGAGCCGGAGAGCGAGCTCTCCGG
>JAFVBO010000043.1 GCA_017479935.1 Lachnospiraceae bacterium | reverse complement strand
GCGTTTAACGCCGTGTAGGCGATGCCGGCCTTGTCAAGGAGCGCGCCGGCTGCCTTGCAGTTCGGGCAGGTGGGCGTCTTAAAGAGGATCGCCTGCACGCCCTCTGCCGCAGGCTTTTCCAAAACAGCTTCCCTCTCAATCACGGCGGTTGCCGCCTCGGCAATCACAGCCTTCGCCTCCGCCGTGTGCATAACGGTTTCCCTTACCGGATCGACTGCCACGCTCATCGCTGGCATAACCGCTTCCCGCGCGGGTACTTCCGCGTCCTTGCGGACAGGCGCTGTCGTAAAGGACGGACGCTCCACGGTATTCTGCACCATCTCTTCCGTATCGTTCGGTGCCGGCAGCGGGCCTCTGTGGGATAAGAAGGAACGGCCGATGTTGTACACGCGGCGATCCTTGTACTCCTGCACCTTGCCCTCGTTCCAGTTCTGGACCGGGCGATAGTATCCGGTGATACGGCTGTAGACCTCGGTCTTCTGTCCGCAGATCGGGCAGACGGCCTGCTCGCCGGTTAAGTATCCGTGATCCTTGCACACGGAGTACGTAGGCGACATGGTATAGTAAGGAAGCTTGTAATTCTCCGCGATCTTGCGCACCAGGGCCGCCGCCGCCTTCCAGTCGGGAAGCTTTTCTCCCAGGAACGCGTGGAACACGGTGCCGGAGGTGTACAGCGTCTGCAGGTCATCCTGAATATCCAGCGCGGAGAACACATCCTCCGTATAGCCCACCGGCAGGTGGGACGAGTTGGTATAGTAAGGTGTTCCGTTCATGTTCGCGGTGATGATGTCCGGATAAAGCTCCTTATCATGCTTCGCGAAGCGGTACGTGGTGGACTCGGCCGGCGTCGCCTCCAGGTTGTACAGATCCCCGTACTTCTCCTGATAGTCGGACAGACGCTCGCGCATGTGGTTCAACACGTCGCGGGTGAAGCGCTGCACCTTCGGAGACGTTAAGTCAGCGCGCAGCCACTTGGCGTTTAAGCCCACCTCGTTCATGCCGATCAGGCCGATCGTGGAGAAGTGGTTGTTGAACGTTCCCAGGTATCTCTTGGTGTAGGGATACAGGCCCTGTTCCAGGAGCTTGGTGATGACCGTACGCTTGGTCTTAAGACTCCGGGCCGCAATGTCCATCAGGTCGTCCAGGCGGGCGTAGAAGTCCTTCTCGTCCTTCGCCAGGTAAGCGATACGAGGCATGTTGATGGTCACAACGCCGATGGATCCGGTCGATTCGCCGGAGCCGAAGAAACCGCCGGATTTCTTGCGCAGCTCGCGAAGATCCAGACGCAGACGGCAGCACATGGAACGAACGTCGCTGGGCTCCATGTCGGAGTTGATGTAGTTGGAGAAGTAAGGCGTACCGTACTTCGCCGTCATTTCAAACAGGAGCTTGTTGTTCTCGGTCTCGCTCCAGTCAAAATCCTTCGTGATGGAATAGAATGACAGGGGGACGGTTCTTGTGGCAGAATTTCTGCCACAAGAACCGTCCCCCTGTCACATCAGCTCGCTTAGTTAAAGGATACTTCCTTTCCATCGCTTCCGATCATCTTCACGGGAGCTAAGAAGGTCTGGTTACCGTCGGCGTCTACTTCATCGCCCTGTAAGGTCTCGCCGCTTGCAGCCTTGTAAGCCAACTCTACGCCAAGGCTTCCCATGCCGTACGGATCCTGAGCCACAGTCCCGCTCATCTTGCCTTCCGCGATGGCGGCTAAAGCATCGTCGTTTCCGTCAAAGCCGTAAACCGGAATCTTGCCGGTGAAGCCGGCTTCGTCGATGGCAGCGGCAGCGCCAAGGGCCATCTGATCGTTTTCGCAGAAAACGGCCGCCAGGTCCTGTCCGTACTTGGCCAGATAGTCGACCATGATGCTGTAGGCCTTGTCCTTGCTGGAATCGCCGTGCTGCTCATCCACCACGGTGAAATCCTTCTCGGTCACGACATCCTTAAAGCCTTCGCCGCGGGTGATGGCGTAGGTTGCCGAGGTTTCGCACTTGATAATGGCGACGTTCTTGCTGGCAGTGCTTTCCGCTGCGGTATCAAGGAAATACTGGCCGGCCAGCTTACCACCGCCGTACATATCGGAGCGGATAAACGCATCCACGTTCGCGCCGCCGGTGCCGATATCCACTACGATAACGGGAATGCCCGCATCGTCTGCCAGAGCCATGACAGAGCTCATGGATTCGGGGCTGTAGGGGGAGATGACCAGTGCGTCAATGCCCTGGTTGATGAGGGCGGTAACGCCCGTGATCATTTCGGTGGCATCGCCCTTTTCATCGTGGGTGGGAAGCAGGGTGACGCCCAGCTCGGCGCACTTCGCCTGTACGCCCTGATCCATCGGGATGAAGAAGGGGTTGGACAGATCGTAGACGGACCAGCCGAACGTCAGGCCGTCATCGTCCTTGTTTTCGTTTGGTGTGGTGCCGCAGGCAGCCAGGGAAAAGACCATAGCCGCTGCAAGAGCCAACGATGCAAATTTTTTCATAGTGACCTCCTTTTATGAGTGTAAAAATGTATTTCAGTCAGTTATATGAAAGCTACCGCGTCGCTACGCTGCTTCGCAGCTCTCGCGCCGCTTTCATAAAACCGTTTCTGATCCGTATGTTTATGCTGCTTCCTTCTTTCGGACTTTCTCCGCCTTCCTCGCGTCATGCTTCACCTTGAAAACATTAAACCACACGCTGAAGGTGTTGAGCGAGAACGCCACTACCAGGATCACGCCCCGGAAGATTCCGTATAAATTGTTGCTCACGCCAAAACTGGTCATCGCCGTTGAGATGGTGGTGATGAAGAGCATGGCAATGATGGTGTTAAAGATGCTGCCCTTCCCGCCGACTAAGGCCGTGCCGCCCAAAACCGCCGCGGAAATGACGGTAAACTCCGTGCCGTCCGGCACGCCGTAGTTGGAAGACCCCTGGTTGGCGGTCAGCATCAACGCCGTGACAGCTGTAAAGAAACCCAGCAATGCAAAAATCTTCACCTGGGTCCGGCTGTTGTTCACGCCGGCAATACGGGCCGCAGGCCTTGAGTTTCCGATGGCCAGGATATCGCGCCCCAGCTTGGTTTTCCGCAGGATAATCGTACCGATGACGGCAAGCGCCAGCATGATATAGAAGAACAGCGGCAGCCCCAGTATTCTGGTGAAACCGAAGCCCCTTACGCTGATCAGCTCAAAACCGCCCTCCGTCACAATGCGAAGACCGTCCCTTGACCCCGTGGAAAACACCAGGTAGTCCTTTCCCATGGTGGCGATGGCCACCGGACTGTCATTTACCAGCTGGGCAAGACCCCGGTATACATTCTGCATGGCCAGGGTGGCAATGAACGCCGGGATTTTCAGCCTTGCGATCAGCAGACCGTTCACCAGACCCATCAGCGTTCCCAGTGCCAGGATAATCAGGCAGGAAAGGACAATGCCCAGTCCCGGTGACTGCGGAGTAATTTTGTTTACGATGGCCGTAAAGACCACCGAGGAAAGGGCAATCTGCGAGGCAACCGACAGGTCCATATCGCCGGAGATGATGGCGAAGGTCATGCCGATGGCGCAGACCGCGTACATGGACGCTTCCTTTATGATGGCCGAAAAATTGGAGAACTGCTGAAACGCGGGATTCGTAAGGATTAAGACTCCCCAGAAGATGAGGAGCGCCAGCACGATGGCATGTTCCGAAAGAAAGCCCGGGCCGCCGTTTCCTTTTGTTTTCACGCTTTTTTGCATATCAGGCCTCCTTCTTCTGGGTGATGATCCGGATGCCGCTGATGGACAGGGCAAACACCAGCACCACACCGGTGATGATGACATGCATGGCTTCCGGTGCCCCCAAAAAGTTCATACACATGGTCACATACTGCACCAGGACGGCCCCCACAAGGGTGCCGAACAGGTTCCCCTTGCCTCCCGACAAAGCCGTCCCGCCCAGGACAACCGCCGTGATGGCATCCAGTTCAAAACCATCTCCCGCATCGGGGGAAGCGGATTGCACCGTCGCCGTGTAAAGAATCGCCGCCAGTGCCGCCGTCACCGCCGTCAGCACATATACTTTTATCAAGGTCCCGTCCACGTTAATGCCGGACGTACGCGTAGCAGCTTCATTCGACCCGACGGCCCGCACCTTGATGCCGAAGGTGGTCTTTTTATAGACCCAGAAGAGAAGGAGAAACACGGCAGCCATGATCCAGATCTTGATGGGGATCCCCAGGAACGAACTGCGCCCGATTACGCTTAAGACACTGTACTTTTCCGTGGCGATAAAGGTGCCGATGTTCCCCGTGTAGGTCTGGGTAACGCCATCATAAATCAGCATGGTCGCCAACGTTGCCACAAAGGGCTGGATTTTCAGCTTCGTGATGAGCAGGCCGTTTACCAGGCCGCACACTACGGCCATGGCCAGAGTAATAGCGATGGCTGCAAAGGTGGGCAGACCGTTTTCCATGATAAGCTTCGCCATCATGCATCCCGCTAAGGACATGATCGAACCGACCGACAGATCAAACCCGCCGGAGCAGATGGCATAGGTCATGCCAGCGGCCGCCACGGCCACCCAGGTGCTTCGCAACAGCACGTTTAACAGCTGAGCCGGTGCGCCAAGCTGGGGATTAATCAAGGTAAAGACGGCCAGGACGACCGCAAAAATAAACAGGACGCCGATGTTTTCCCAGATGGCCCAGAACCGCTTCGCGCCGGATTTGCCTTTCTTCATCGCTTCACCTCCGTAAAATAGGTCTGGTTTCCGGTGGCACACTGCATAATCAGCGTCTCGTCAAACTCGCTCTGATCCAGCACGCCCGTTAACTTCCCCTGGAAAATGACTAAGGACCGGTGGCAGTTCCCGATAATTTCCGGAAGCTCCGAGGAAATCATCAGAATAGACATGCCGCTCTTGGCCAGGTCCTCCAGCAAAGAGTAGATCTCTGCCTTCGCGCCGACATCAATGCCCCGGGTTGGCTCCAACATGATTAACAGGCGGCAGCCCGTGGCAAGGGCTCGCGCCAGCAAAAACTTCTGCTGGTTTCCGCCGGACAGACTCCCGATGCGCTGCTTAAACCCGCTGTATTTCATGTGCATCTGTTCCGTATACCGGTTTAAAAGCTCCTGCTCATCTTTCCCGTGGACCAGGCCCATTTTGGCGAGCTTATCCAGGATGCTGATGGTCAGGTTTTCCCGCACGTTCATGAGGGCAAAAATCCCGGAACCCTTCCGGTCTTCCGTCACATACCCGATTCCCTGCCGATTCGCCTTTAACGGTGTGGACAGCTTGTTCAGGCCTTTTTCCATATCTACCACGGTGGTCCCGTTTAAGACCACCTTCCCGGCATCCGGATGCACCAGGCCGTACAGAGATTGCACAATCTCCTCCCTAAAGCACCCCATTAATCCCGCTATTCCCAGGATTTCCCCCTTGTGGAGCTCAAAGCTGATGTCCTCATACACACCGGCCTTCGACAGTCCTTTTACCTCCAGCACCGTCTCCCCGTACGGATGATCCGCTGTGGTGTAATGACCGGAAATCTGGCGGCCCACCATATTGGAAATCAGAATATCCTCCGTCAGATCCTTTGTTTCGTAGGAGGCGATAAAGTGTCCGTCCCTTAAGATGCTGACGCGGTCCGTGATATCAAAGATCTCTTTTAAGCGATGGGAAATATAGATGACCGCCTTCCCCGCCTTTTTCAGGTCCCGGACGATTCCATACAGGGCATCCACCTCCTGCACATTCAAAGAAGCCGTGGGTTCATCCATGATGATGATGTCCGAATCAAAGGACAGGGCTTTGGCGATCTCCACCATCTGCTGCTCCGAAACCGACAGCATCTCCGTCTTCTGTGAGGCAGAAATACTTACATGCATGCGGTCTAAAAGCTCCTGAGCCTTCCGGTTCATCTCTTTTTGATCGACCATAACGCCCTTGGTGGGAAGATTGTGCAGATAAATGTTCTCCGCCACCGTTAAGGAAGGCATCAGGTTCAGTTCCTGATACACCACACTGACGCCGGCTTTCTGCGCATCCGCCACATTGGCGATATTCTTCTTCTCTCCATCGATCCAGATTTCACCGCTGTCGGCAAAATACAGACCGCTTAGGACTTTCATGATGGTCGATTTGCCCGCGCCGTTTTCCCCAACCACGGCATGCACCTCCCCTTTGTTAAAGGAAAGGCTCACATCGTTTAAGGCATAGACCCCGTTAAAGGTTTTCGTGATATGCCTCAGTTCAATATCCGCCACCTTTTCTCCTCCTATTCGCGATTTTGAAATATCGCCCGACTTACTGCGTTTTAGCGTCTTACAAAGACGCATACTGCGCTGTAAATACAGCACCCCCATTTGTCTGCAAGAGCAACTCTTTATGGACAGATGGGGGCGGCAACATTATGGCAAACCGATTTATGCTGTGGGGTAAGGCCGTCTGTATACAGTCCGGCCATACCCCGTCTTTCCAACTGATTGCGTCTTATTCGACGGTCACTTCCACATAGGGGAGAATGGTCGCCTGCGCAAGGCCATAGCTGCGGTATTCGACATCATAGCCTTCCCAGTTTCCTGTGTTTTCCTGTTCCTTTAACACACCGCGATCCAGCTGTACATTGGTCAGGTTGGAGCTGTACTCCACCTCAATGGTATTCTCTCCGTCAACAAGCAACGCAGAGATATCCACGACGGGCTTGTTTAAGTTCACAGCCGGGATACGTGTGCCGTTAACCGTAACCTGCATGGACTGCACGACGCTTCCGAAGTCGATGCAGGCACCGTCTGCCTCACCGGTCCAGTTAAACGTCGCCGTATAGTAGCCTTTTCCAGATACAGCCGCGCCGACTTCCGGAATGTTATCCCAGGTTGTGAGCGTTTCCAGGGAAACTTCCACAGGAGTCTTTACCGTATCGAAATTGTGCTCGGTGGTTTCCACGCCGGCAATGGTCTCTTTGCGGAAGATTTCCTCGCCCGGAGTCCAGCTTTCGATGGTCGCCTTCCAGTCAGTAATTTCATACGCTTCCGGTACCGTCACGCTGGCGGTAAATTCGCTTCCATCCGACAGCGTAGCCTTCAGTTCTCCGCTTTCCACGGCGCGAAGGACAATGCCCTCCTCTCCTGCATAGGCAAACGCAGCGTTGGTCGTTTCTGCATGGATCTTTTCTTCCTCAACACCTTCAAAGGCATACAGAGCCACATTGCCGTAGTCCAGGCTTACGGGGATGATGGTCTTTCCGTCTTCATAGCGGTAAGCCGCCAGTTCGGTAACCTCTCCCGTCCAGGCATCGATCTGGTAAGGAACGAAGATGCCATCCATAGCCACCTCAGTGGCGATATTGGTGCCATGACCGCTGCCGCTTACATGATCCTCGCCGCAATACAGATCCGGACAATAGTTATACAGATACAGATACATGTCATCGCCATCCTGGCGGACCTGGGACAGCAGCTGTTCGTTCTCCTTTGCATAGGCTGCATAAGGGGTAACGCCCAAAGCCTCTAAGGCTTCATCCACTTCGTCGTCGGAAGCGGCGGCGGCAACATTGTCCAGTTCCTTCATGGAAGCGATTACAGAAAGAAGCTCCTCGTCCTTCCCATCGTTGTAGGGAGTCTGCACGGCCGCACCATCCACAACGACAACCTTCAGACCTTCCTTCGCCAGTTCATAAAGCTTATTAGCGCCTTCTACGGTCAGCCAGTCCTCATACAGCACGACGGCCTTGTAGCCGGCCTGTTCCAGGGTACCGGTTTCGGCATTGTAATACACGTCATCGGCAAACAGGAACTCAGGGCTGAAGTAATCGTAGGTGTAGCCCTTATCCTGCAGGCCATAGGACTGGAAGTAGCCGGGAATGTTCTCATGGCGCAGCAGCCAGTTCTGGTGAATCTGGGTACGGGCTTTGGACGGAGCCAGGATCAGTTCGCCGTATTTCATATGCAGCATACCCACGTCCGTGCGGGACTTGCCTTCCCGTAAAAGCTGCTGCACGCGGCCCATGTGATTGTTGAATTCATCAAAATCGCTGTAGCCGGGCTCACGAAGGCTTAAAACGTTGAAGCTGGACTGGCTGCGGAAGCCGGGCCAGTCTACCTCTACGCTCTGAGGCGCCCACTGGGAGGTCCAGATGTGCCAGTTGATGCGGCTGACGCCGGCGGCATACAGCATGTAAGCTTCCTGCATCCAGGTCTGATAATCATACACGTAGCTGTAGCTGCCGTGAGCGGAGGTCTCGGAAGACATCACCTTGTTCTGCAGATGCGCGGCACCGGATAAGGTCCGGTACATATCGACCTGGTTGGCCTGGTTCAGGTTCTCGATTTCCGGATAATCTACCGTCAAGGAAGGCTCGGAAATCTCCAGATACTTTCCGTAGGAAATCTGTGCGCGAAGCGTGATGCCGTATTCATGCAGCCAGTCACGGAAGGGGATCATCAGATTTTCCATGTACAATTCGGTCAATACATCATGGTAATCGTTTAAAATGCGCTGTCCTAAGTCCGCGTCGGTCAGATTGTAGGTGCCATATACTTCGGGACCTGCGTCAATACCCTTCGGCTGAGGAAGGCCAATCCCAAGGATCAGGTAAGGGCGGATGTCATAGCCCTTGCGGCTTTCAAATTCCTCCGCGAAATCCTGCGTCCAGTTTAAGAAGCCATTTCCGGTGTTGTATTCCAGGGAGTCCATGAACAGCTGCACATCGCCTGCGGCGATCTTTGCATTCAGCTCTTCATCATTTAAAACATGCTCCAGCCAGTAGGCCTTTAAGCCTTCCAGACCGGCTTTGTCAAAATAGTTAATGCAGTAGGATGTATCCACGGCCGGGCTGGAAGACTGCGCCGTGCCCTGCATATAATAGTACATCACCACATAATCGCCATCGTCCGGTGCAGTCCATTCCAGGGTCCCATTATGGCGTGCTTCATCCAGCACTACGCGTTCGCTCAAATCGATGATCGATGCGCCGTCCACTTCGATTGCACTGGTTTCGTTTCCGGAAGAAGCCAGCTTGTAGGCGTATGCTGCAATGAAGGATGCCTTCTCGCGCATGTCTACCTGGCTTGTCTCACCCGTCCAGCTGTTGACGGATAAGGTATAGAGCGGAATATCACCGCTGCGGCTCTCCCCCGCCGCCAGGCTTTCGGATGAATAGATAACCGCCTGGTTTGCCGCCTGGGAGTCAGGGTCAAGCCCCGGATAGTTGGCGGTGGACCAGTTTGTGCCGGAGGTAAGACCTACCGTCATACCTAACTCCAGGCACTTGTTTAATACCAGATGGAAATCATGATCCCACTGTTCCGAACCATACCCGTAGGTTTTCGCGTCCAGACTGTTTACAGAAAGCTGGCACAGCTCAATGCCGCGAAATCCCGCATCGTAGATGGCCTGCACTTCTTCCAACAATGTCTCATCCGTGTGAGCGCCTTCCGCCATCCACCAGCGGACCTCTGTGCGATAGACAATGTCCGGATTCAGGTAACGTTCCTCCAGCTCTTCGGCAAAGCCGGTCTTCTCTTCCGCTTCCGCGAGAGAGCCGATGGAGAACGCGTTTACCAGCATGATCAGGGCAAGAAACATGCTCAGCGTCTTCTTCATATCGTTTTCCTCCTTTATTTCTGCGCCGTTCGCGCCTGTCTGATGGGCTAAACCTATCATAGGAGCCAGCCGCCCGCAATGCTTATCACGTAGTTGGCAGATATGGCACGTAGTTGGTAAAATCATCCTGCCGCCTGCAGATGAATGGTTGTGTTTTCCACACATTTGCCAAGATGCTACTTGACGGGTTGAACGTCCATATGATAGTCTTTTAAGCACAGTAAAGCAGGGCACAGCCCTGCAGGACATTGAAAGGAGACCCATCATGCAGGGCATTTTACAGATCCAATTTATGCTGCAGCTTTTGCTGGCTGAACTCATCTATCTTTTCCCGGCGGAAAAGCGGTCGTATTTCCTCTTACGTTTCCCTGCGGCCGTCGCCGTCTGCCTGTTGGCGGCTTATATGTTTCTCTTTAACAATACATCCCAGCTCTATCATTTTTTCCGGTATATGATCCTTTTTACCGTCAGCACTGTCTCCTTTGGCTTTTGTTTTAAGCTTCCGCTGACCGCTCTGATCTCGTCCTGCACAGCCGGATATGCCACGCAGCATATTGCGTTTCATCTTCTTCGGATCATCACCAACAACGGTTCTTTTTCTCTTCCCGAAAAACCGTATATTCTTTATCTGGCAAAAGGCCTTGTGCCTTACCTGATTATTTACCTGGTCTTCTTTCTTACCATCGGTCTTTATTCTGCGCGGCATGAATGCCTCCGAAAGGTGGATATGCGTTTTAACGCCCTCTCCATCGCCATTGTCTTTCTCTGCATCGGCTTATCCCGGGTGGCCGGGTATTACCGGGATATGAATGCCATCACCCTCGCCTACTATGCCATCGCCGTCTGCGCAATGGCTTTGGTGGTGCAGCTTATTCTCTCCAAAACCGTTGAGCTTCAGTACGAGAACAATACCATCCACCTTCTTTGGAAGGAGGACCGCCGACAATATGAACTCTCCAAAAAGACCATAGATACGATCAACATCAAGTATCACGACTTAAAGCATATTCTGAAGGATCTGAATCTTCCAAAAGAAGAGGCGGATGCCATCAAAGGAGCGGTGCGCGTATACGGCAGCCGCCTGCACACCGGAAACGAAGCCTTAGACGTTCTTCTTACCGAAAACACGCTGCGCTTAAGCGAAGACGGAATTCTTTTAACCTATACGGGCAATGGAGAGGATTTCTGCTTCATGAGCACCATGGACGTATATACTCTCTTTGGGAATGCCATCAACAACGCGGTGGAGGCGGTCAGGCAGCTTTCGGATCCGGAAAAGAAGGTGATCGAAATCGTCACGGAACGGCATGGAAATCTGGTCAATGTCCGGGTCTCCAACATGTTTGAGGGAGATGTTCATTTTGAGGATGGTATACCTGTTTCCACCAAAAAAAACGAAGCCGGCTTCCATGGCTTTGGAATGAAGAGCATGAAACTGGTGGCGGAAAAATACGGAGGCAGCCTTTCCTGCGCGGCGGACGGGGACATTTTCGATTTGTCCGTCTACCTTATGCAGACGCCAGCGTGAATGTTCGTGAAGCGCATTCCTGTGGCTGGCATGCCAGCTTTTGCGATTATTCCAGGAAAGCAGTCTATCCGGCTGCTTCCTGTTGTACGATACATAAAAACATACGGGAGGTATGGACATAATGAACTATCAGATTGCGCTGGTAGATGACGAGGAAACTGCGCGGAACCGTATCCGTGAATGCCTGTCCTATATTGAAAAGGAAGTGCAGGTATCCTTTACCATCCATGAATTCTCCTCCGGTCTTGTATTCCTGGACCGTTACACGCCGGACTATGATATTATATTTCTGGATATTCAGATGCCCACCATGGATGGGATGGAATGCGCCCGCTCCCTGCGAAAAAAGGATCCATCCGTTCTTTTAATTTTTGTCACAAACATGGCACAGTATGCCATTAACGGATATGAAGTGGATGCCACGGACTTTCTTCTAAAGCCCATCAATAAATACTCTTTTGCCATGAAGGTCAAACGGGCTTTAGCCAGGGTGCCCCGCCATCTGGAGGAGGTAAATCTGGTAGTCCGCTCCCGTGACCGCTCTGTGGTGCTTCCTGGAAACCAGATTTATTACGTGGACATTGCCGACCACAACCTTGTCTATCACACATCTGACGGAAATGTGGAGGCATACGGAACCTTAAAAGAGGTGGAAAAGGAGCTGGAGGGAAAAGATTTTTTCCGTGTCAGCGCCTGGTCGATCGTAAACCTGCGCTATGTACAGGAAATCTACCCGGACAACGTGCTGGTCGCGGGAAATGAGGTTCACATCACCCGAAACAAAAAGAAGGATTTTTTAGATGCCTTCACCCGGTATCTGGGAAGGCGGTCTTAGAATTCTGTCAGTTTTCCTGACAGCCTGACAGGGGACGGTTCTTGTGGCAGAAATTCTGCCACAAGAACCGTCCCCCTGTCATACTGTCAGCTTTCTCATGTTTTGGGGGCTATCCCCTTGCTTATCAGTTTTCGTTCAGCTTATACAAATTGCTGTAGTATTCCATCACCATCTGGTCGAAGGTGGTCAGCTCATCGAAGGTGGTGGTGACCACGTCGATGTACTGATAAGGCTGGTTTTCCGCATCGGCAGCGGGCCAGTTCACAAGGCCGGGAGCGTTAGGATCGTCATTGCCGGCGAAATTGGTCCAGTAGCTGGACGTGGTTTCGCCAACCATGTAGTCGTAGACTTCCCAGGCCGGCTGCCACTCGGCGTCCATGCCCTCGAAGGAATAGCCCATGTTGTTGAACATATACCACAGCTCGCCGGAGTGCCATCCCAGGCTCTTATTGGGCGTAACGCGGCCAAAGGAGTAAATGTAGGAAGGAGAATTCTCGTTCTTCTCCGCCTTCAGTTTCGCGTACAGACGGATCTCGTCCAGCGCTTCATCCTGCTTAAGCAGGTAGTTATAGTAGCCTACGTTGGAGTCGGTGATGGGGAAGGTATTTTCCAGATCATACTTGTCCACCAGGTCACCGTACTTCTCGCGCAGCTTGCCGTACAGATCGGCTGCGTCGGTAGCCTCATAGCTGCCCTTTTCACCGAACACCCAGCCGGCCATCATGGCGACACCGTCCAGGTTTCCTTCGCCCAGGTAGAAATCCGCACGCTCGGAGGTGATATACTTTCCGTCGATAACCATGGCACCGCCGGCTGCCTCGCTCACGGAGTAGATCTTTTCCGCGGGGATCGCGCGCAGCTCCTCCAGCGTCGCATCCCGGCTGACGCCCAGCGCATCCAAAAGCTTCAGGCCGGTTTCTTCATTGTCTTTTAAGGTTGCCATGCCCATATTGGAGCCGGAACCGCTGAAAATACCAAAGGAACTCTGGGTGGAGAAGCAGGAAACCATGCCCTGGGTCTGCGGTGCGGCCACCGTTCCCAGCGTCTTGGCGCCGCCGCCGCTCTGGCCGAACACCATCACCTTCTCGGGATCGCCGCCAAAAGCCGCGATGTTTTCATGCACCCATTCGATCGACTTAATGCAGTCCATCAGACCGTAGTTGCCGGAAGCGCCATATTCGCTTTCCGCGGTGAGCTGGGGCAGGGAAAGGAAGCCCATAACGCCCAGGCGATGGCCTACCGTGACAACGATGACGCCCTTGGAAGCCAGCTTTTCGCCGTCAAACGGAACCTGCCAGGAATAGCCGTGGGACAGGCCGCCGCCGTGGAACCACACCATAACCGGCAGCTTTTCGTCCGCGCTGATGGCAGGGGTCGTGATGTTCAGATAGAGGCAGTCCTCACTCTGTGCAGGCGCTCCGGCGGGATAGAAATCCGAACCGGGCTTCATCAGAAAGTTGGTGTACGAAGGCTGCATGGCGGCAGCTGCATACGTATCACAGACACGCACGCCTTCCCAGCCCTCATGATCCTGGGGCTCTGCCCAGCGCAGCTCTCCCACGGGGGCGGCAGCGTAGGGAACACCCTTGAACACGGTCACGTCTTCCGTGGCGCCAAGGACACCGGACACATCACCCGACTGGGTGTGGACGACGCCGATCCCCTGGAACGCGTCTTTCTCTTCCTCCGCCTGCACGGAAACCGGCACGGCCATGAGCAGCACAAGACAGAGCAAAATGGCGAGTTTCTTCATAGCTAAATCCTCCTTCTAAGTTGTGTGAGCCTGAAGGCTTCACATCTTTTTGCGATGTAAATTATAACATCGGCAGAAGGGCGGAACAAGGAGGTAACTCGCGAGCTGCTTTTTTCATTTCGCCAAATGCAAAAAGCGGCTCAGGCAGCGGAGACGGGAAAGAGCAGGTTCACTACAAACAGCTGATCCTTCGGTTCGATGTTCATCTTGCCATGGTATTTGTCGGCAATCAGCTGGATGCTGCGCAGCCCATAGCCGTGGTAGTCCTTGTTTTCTTTTTGCGTGACCGGAAAACCGCCGTCAAACTGCAGCTCTCCTTCAAAGTAATTCATGACCTGAATGAAAACAAAGCCGTTTTTCCGCGTAACCGACAGGTCGATTACCCGCTTTTCGGGATCCGTCAGCTTCTCCACACTCTCTATGGCATTGTCCAACAGGTTGCCGAACAGGGAATAGATATCGATGTCATCCAGAAACGCCAGCGCCTCCCCGTCCGCCATGCAGGAGATGCGGATATGGCGCTTCCCGCAAAGCAGGCTCTTTTCCGTCAGCACCACATTCAGCGCTTCATTTTCCGTTTTCACGATGCCGTCGTATACGTTGATGATTTCCTCGATCTGCTGCCGGTAACGCTCTCCGCTTTCTGTGGAAGGACTCAGATAGCAAAGCTGATGCCGCATATCGTGGCATTTGGTGTTGATGAGGGCGATATTCTCCCTCGATACCTCATAATAATCCGCCTTCATCTGAAGCGCCTGCCGGATTTTCTGTCTCTCCTCCTGGAGGATGTCGTTTTCAAAAAGGATATACTGCATGATCAGGCAGATGCTAAGACAGACGATATCATAGCAGTAGAGGGGCCAGTCCAGGTTCCTTGCCCCGTCAAAATACGCGAATTCGATCGCCCGGCAAATTCCCACAAGCAGCAGTACGCTGCAACCCAGCACCACGTTTTTCCATTTGGCTTTTGCGCTCATCACCGTCTGCGCCCGCGATCCGAAGCAGAAATAGCAGATCAGATACACAGCCAGCATCACGCTCAGGCTGTAAAGACTGTGGCCGGGCTCTTCGATCGCCACCCGGCCAAGGCCTTGATCCATGATGGCCACCACGTCCAGATAGATTTTCCTCGCGGCGGATGCGGAGGCGGACAACCCCAGCGCCTGAAAAAAATCACAGTCGACACAGAACCAGATCATCAAAATCAGAAGAACCAGCCCCGCCAGCATGGAAACAACATTGCCGGCCAGCGTGTCCAGCGATCCGGGCGATATCCGTCGGATGCTGATAAAAGCCAGGAACACCCCCTGGCAGGCGATGAAACGCAGCGCGAAATGGCTGCGCTTTCGAATGGGCGCGGTAAAGGCCAGCGCCGCGCCTACGTATGCCAAAATCATTCGGAAAAGCATATAATGCCTGACGAACCAATCCATCCTACAGACCTTCTTTCATGGTATACAGATTCATGACGGCATCCAATAATGCCGCCTTCTTCCCCCTACTGATGGGAAGCCTCACTTCACCCAGCATCACCTCGTCCGATGCGGGATCGATCCCCGTCACATGCCGCAGGTTGACAAGGAAACATCGATGACAGCGAAAAAAGGAAAAGGGCGTCAACTCCTTTTCCCGCCTGTTTAGTGTGTTCCAGTCCTTCCGGTCCCCGGACACGGTGTGGTAAATCAGCATGTGATCGAGCACCTCGATATAGCGGATTTCCGTGGAATCCACCAATACCTTCCGGTCCATGTCCATCACCACGATTTTCGCGGTCTTCCGGGCTTTCTGCAAAGCGGAATACGCCTTCGTCATCACCAGCGACAGCGAATAATAGTCGATGGGCTTGATCAGATATCCCACCGCGTCCACCAGATACCCCTCCACGGCATACTGGGCGAGCCTGGTCTCAAATACCAGCAATACCCGGTCATCCATCTTTCGCAGCCGTCTGGCCGCCTCCATGCCGTTGGAGTGCTTCATGTCAATGTCCAGAAAGATGATATCAAAGGAAAAGTCGTAACAGTTCAAAAGGTCCAGCGCATCGGAAAAAGGAGCACACTGGATGGTATCTTTCCCACGGAAAAAGGCCGTCAGGTGCTTTTCCAGTGCGGCCCGGTGCTGGGCTTCATCATCCACCAGCGCAATTTTGATCATCTCTGATTCCTTTCTTGCAAAAGCTGAAGGGGACGGTTCTTGTGGCAGGTTTTCTGACGGGGGACGGTTCTCGGCGGCGGTCATCCGCCGAGAACCGTCCCCCGG
>JAFVBO010000042.1 GCA_017479935.1 Lachnospiraceae bacterium | reverse complement strand
TTGAACAGAACCGGGCGGGCCGGGATGGCCAGGTTGCATTCTTTGGCGTGCTGGCGATAGTTTAAGCCGATGCAGAGCACCTTGTCGCCGCCGGTGACAACCGGAGCCAGAACGGGACCTTTTACGAAGCAGGTGGCGCCTTTTTCCAAAGCCTCCAGTGCTTTTCTTGCTTCCTCTCCGCCGGTGATGGCTTCCAGCATGGTGGCAGGAGCGGCAAGGCCGCGAAGACGTGCCTCTTCGGCCACATCGATGATGCCGTTTTCGGTACACAGACCGAGGGCGGCTTTTTCATTTTTCAAAAATTGGGTAAATTTCATGATAAAATTTTCGTCTCCTTTATATGGGTGAGTAGTTGCTACGTCTCCGGGGTATTTTAACACATGCGGGAAGATATGGAAAGAGAGAAACAACCCTGTCTGCGTGGCGGAGTGTTCTTGTAAATGCAAAGAAACCGTGGTAGGATAAGGGCGAGAAAACAGGAGGGTTATGAGTATGATCACGATTGATGAATCTCTTTATCTTCTTGACACGGAGCACACGACGTATGCGTTTCGCGTAATGGAGACGGGGCACTTGGAGCACCTGCATTACGGCGGGCGGCTGTCGGTGCAGGAGACCGAGGCGCTTACGGAAAAGCGGGCGTTCCCGTCCGGGAACCTGATTTCGCTGGATGCGGAGCACCCGGCGGTGACCTTGGAGGACATGTGTCTGGAATTTTCCTCCTACGGCAAGGGCGACATCCGGGAGCCGTTTCTGGAGGTGGTGCATGCGGACGGGAGCTTCACCTCGGACTTTCGCTTTGAAAAAGCGGAGGTGGTGAAAAATCTGCCGGAGTGGGATGGCCTGCCGGCCGCGTACGATGACAACGGGACCGAAAGTCTGCTGGTCACTCTGAAGGACAAGGAATACGGCCTGACGCTGGAGCTGGCCTACACGGTGTTTGAGGCGAGCGACGTGATCACCCGGAGATGCCGGCTGATCAACGAATCGGAGCAGCCCGTGCAGGTGAAAAGGCTCCTTTCCGCGCAGCTGGACATGGACCGGGCGGACCTGGTCATCACCTGCTTCCGCGGCGCCTGGGCGCGGGAGATGGAGCGGGTGAACGTGCCGGTGGCCGCGGGAAAGTTTGTGAACGCGTCGTACACCGGGTCCTCCTCCAACCGCGCCAATCCGTTCGTGATGCTGCATCCGCAGGAGACGACGGAGGAAACCGGCGAGTGCTATGGCCTGAACCTGATCTACAGCGGCAACCACTACGAGGCGCTGGAAGTGAATGCCTTCGGAAAGTCGCGCTTTGTATCGGGCGTGAACCCTCAGTCGTTCTCCTGGGAGCTTGCGGCAGGGGAGTCGCTCGCCTCGCCCGAGGCCGTGCTTACCTGGTCACGGGATGGGTACACCGGCATGAGCCTTCAGATGCACGACTTCGTGCGCCGGCATATCGTGCGCGGCACCTGGCGCGACCGCATCCGGCCGGTGCTCTTAAATAGCTGGGAGGCCAGCTATTTTGACATTAATGAGAGCAAGCTCCTTAAGCTGGCGAAGGCCGGGAAGGACCTGGGCATCGAGCTGTTCGTCATGGACGACGGCTGGTTTGGCGAAAGAAACGACGACACCTCTTCCCTCGGCGACTGGGAAGTGAACCGGAAGAAGCTGCCGAACGGCCTGGCCGGTCTGTCTAATAAAATCCATGACATGGGGCTGTCCTTCGGCATCTGGGTGGAGCCGGAGATGGTGAACGTCAAAAGCCGCCTGTATGAAGCGCATCCGGACTGGGTGATGGCCATCCCCGGAAAGCCCCACTCCGAGGGGAGAAATCAGCGGGTGCTGGACCTGGCCAATCCGGCCGTGCAGGACTGGATGATCGAAACGATGGGCGAGGTGTTTTCCTCGGCGCGCATCGAATATGTCAAGTGGGACATGAACCGGATTTTCTCGGACATCTACTCGCCGTATCTGCCGCCGGCGCGCCAGGGGGAGACGGCCCATCGCTACATGCTGGGCCTGTACCGGGTGATGCGCGCGCTGACCACGCGCTTCCCGGACATCCTTTTTGAGGGCTGCGCGGCGGGCGGCAACCGCTTTGACTTAGGAATTCTGTCCTTCTTCCCGCAGATCTGGGCGAGCGACAACACGGACGCGTTTTGCCGGACGCACATCCAGGAGGGATACAGCTACGGGTATCCCATGTCCACGGTTTCGGCCCACGTGTCCTCGTGCCCGAACCATCAGACGCTGCGCACGACACCGCTGACCACCCGCTATGCGGTGGCCTCCTTCGGCGTGCTGGGCTACGAGTGCAATTTCTGCGACCTGAAGCAGGAAGAAAAGCAGGCGATCAAACAGCAGATCGAAACGTACAAGGAATGGAGAGAGGTCCTGCAGACGGGCGATTTCTACCGGGGGCATTACACGGACCTTGGCGCGCTGGGCTCCAGCCGCCCGGCCAGCATGCGCGGCGGCGCTTTCGGGCGGGCCGTGGTGCACGAGTGGACCTGCGTTTCGAAGGATAAGAGCGCGGCCGTGGGACTGTACCTGCAGGAGCTCGTGCAGCCGAACAGCCCGTCGGATCGCTACCGCGCCCGCGGCCTGGATCCAGACACGGTCTACCATTTTGGAAACGTGGTTCACCGCCAGAACATCCGAAACTTCGGAGACCTGATCAACACGGTCGCCCCTATTCACGTGAAGAAGGATTCGCACCTGCACCATGTGCTGGCGCATTTTGTGACCATGCCGGGGGAGCAGGAGGATGTGTGCGCGGACGGCCGGCTCCTCATGGAGGCGGGGATCGCCTTAAAGCAGGCCTTCGCCGGGACGGGATACAGCGAGGATGTGCGGTATTTCCAGGATTTTGGGGCAAGAATCTACTATATGGAGGAACAAAAATAAATCAGCACAGTCTGCAAGAGAATACGGAAAATGGCTGCTTACAGACAGTTTTCCGTATTCTCTTGCAGAGCGTCGTGGTGGCTCCCCACCACGACAGTCCCAAGCCCCAGCACCGAAGGTGCGACATACGCCGAAGGCGGATGGCCTGGGACCTGTGCTGAGAGAATACATGAGATAATAAAATCAGCACAGTCTGCAAGAGAATACGGAAACTTGGGACCTGCGCTGAGCACATATATGAAACAAAAGGAGGATAAGAGAAAATGAAGCTTAAGAAAAGAAATCTTCGCGGTGTGGCTGCGGCCCTGTTTGCGTTCACACTTGCCCTGGCCCCCCTGCAGGGGCTGACCATGACGGCAAGCGCGGAAGGCGAGGAAACCGCGACCGTGACGCCGCCGGAAATTGTCATGTCCAACGCAGAAACAATCCTGGTGGATGCGGCAGATGGGCAGGAATACGTGATCGTACCCGCAGGCGAGGAACCCGACTGGACAACCCTCGCGCCGATTGACGAAGAATCTGGATGCGCGGTGTTTGAGAATCTGACGCCCGCCACCGAGTATGAAATCTATACCCGCGTGAAGGCGACAGAAGATGCCCCGGCCAGCGAGGCGGTGAGCGCGTCTCACGTGACGGGCCTGTGGGGAGTTTCCAAGTCCGGCGATGAATACGTAGGCGAGACGCTGACCATAGAGACAGATCCGGAAGACATCGAAGGCCTGACCTACCAGTGGTATTATCAGGAAGTCACCGAGATGGAAGAGGGGTATACCCATTCCGTCCGCGGCGCGGCCATCGAAGGCGCGAACAGCAGCACCTATACGATCGCGGAAGCCGACCTGGGCAAGTATTTGTGCGTTGCCATCAGCAAAAACGGGCACGAGCTGATCGATGCTGAATTCGGACCGGTGCTGGATCCGGCAACGCGGGTGTACGATCCGGTTTATCCCTATGTCGTGTCCTGGAGTTCTACCTCGCTCCTCGTGGAGTACGAAGAGGGCCAGGAATATACCATCGTGCCCGCGGGGGAGGAACCTGACTGGTCAGCCCCGGCCGAGGCGGAGGAAGGCTACGTAACATTTGAAGACCTGACGCCCGCGACCGCTTATGAAATTTATACGCGCTTTACGGCGCCGGAAAGCAACCAGTCAGAAGAGGCAGTGAGCTCCTATTTCGTGACAAGTCTTGATGGTCTTTCTGTCGATGGAGAACCTTTTGTGGGCGAGACGCTGACGGTCATTGCATATCCGGAGGATGCCGAAGGCCTGGAATATCAGTGGTATTATCAGGAAATTCTGGAAGAGGAAGAAGGCTTTACGCACTCTGTTCGCGGCGAAGCCATCGAAGGAGCGGAGAGCAGCACCTACACAATCAAGGAAGAGGATCTCGGAAAGACTCTGTGCGTTGCGATCAGCATGGAAGGCTGGGAACTGGATGAAACCACGATCGGACCGGTTCTCGAGTCCGCGCCGGAAGATCCGGATGAACCTGAGAACCCGGATGAGCCGAGCAACCCTGACGAACCGAGCAACCCCGATGAGCCAGAAAACCCGGACGAGCCCAGCAATCCGGATGTCCCGATTTCTCCTGCCACCGGCGGAGCCGGATCATCCCTTTTGTATGTCATCCTGTTGATCAGCGGCATAGCCTTGTTGCTTGTGATTTTCTTTGCGAGAAGTTAATGTTTGAAGGGGACGGACCTGTGTGACAGGGGACGGGTCTGTGTCACAAAAGATGTCAGCTTTTGTGACACAGGCCCGTCCCCTGTCACACTCTCACACAGATTCAATGTTTCACTTTTCCAGGCTGGCCATCTTCAGCAAGGCTGGCTTCATGCTCCCGTCCAGCAGGAATATAAATTTGTCCAGATCAGAGGAAAAGTCCTCGCTCATGTTCGAATCCAGCCACTCGATCAGAAGGCCGATCATGCCGTGGGTATAAGAATCCGCGACGAAGACCACGTCGGACTCCTTGATGGGGATGTCGGCGGCCAGATGGCGCGCCAACTTTAAGATGGCGGGCTGCAAGGCCTTAAACATGTATTTGCGCAAGGTCCGACCTTCCATGGAGCGGTACAGGTTCAGGATCAGAACCTTGTCCTGCAGGAGAACCCGGTAGAGTTCGCGGCAGGCTTCCATCCAGGAGAGGGTGGTCGTGTTCAGGTTGATATAATGCCCCGGCTCCTCCAGGAAGATGTACTCCACGAGCGAGTAAATATCTTCAAAATGGTAATAGAAAGTCTGGCGATTGACGCCGCATCCGTCCGTGATATCCCGGATGGTGATCTTATCAAGAGTTTTTTTGCGAAGAAGCCGGATCAGGGATTCGGCAAGGGCTTGCTTCGTGTGCTGAGCCATGGGGCACCTCCTTAATCTGATAACATACCGCGCTGTAGCGGGGAAGGGTGAAGGAATAGACGCCGCGGACGGGCTTCACTTCTTCTTTTTCGTCCAGGGTGAGTGTTCCACCATAGATGTCGCGCTCGCTGTGCATAAGAAGCTTCAGCGAGGTGGCGCCGTCGATGGCGAGCGGGAATTTAGCCTGCGTTTCATCAGAGAAGTTAAACAGGAACAGGAGGCGCTCACCTCCGCCGCGCCGCTCAAAGGCGTACAGGCAGCGGGCCTCCTGATGGCAATCCAGCCACATAAAACCATCCGGCGCGTAGTCTTTTTCATAAAAGGCTGGGTGGCTTTGGTAGGTCAGGTTCAGATCCCGCATGAAGCGGTGGAAAGCATCGTGGATCGGGTACTCTAAAATGTCCCAGTCGGGCTCACGCTTTTCGTCCCACTCCCGCAGCTGCCCCAGCTCATTTCCGCAGAAATTCAGCTTCTTTCCCGGATGCCCGTACATGTACAGATACAAAGCCCGGGCCTGGGGGAATTTGTCCTCGTACTGCCCGTTCATCTTCTGCATGATGGTGGCCTTTCCGTGTACCACCTCGTCGTGGGAGAGGGGCAGCAGGAACCGGTCGTTGTAGAAATACATCATGGAGAAAGTCAGCTTGTGATAGTTGTCCGTCCGGTACTCGGGGTCTAAGCGGAAGTAGTTCAGCGTATCGTTCATCCAGCCTAAGTCCCACTTGTAATCAAAACCGAGGCCGCCCTCCCACACAGGCTTTGTGACGCCCGGGAAGGAGGTGGAATCCTCCGCCGCCAGAAGAGCGGTGGGGTGCAGCTCCTTCAAAATCCGGTTCATGGATTTCAGAAAATCGACAGCAATATGATTGATGCCGCGGCCTTCGTTCCCCTGCCAGTAGATGATGCGGCTGATGGCGTCCATGCGAAGCCCGTCGATGTGATACTCCGTGAGCCAGTAGTTGGCGGCGGAGGTCAAGAAGCTCCGCACCTCCGGTCGGGAGTGCATGAAGTTACAGCTCCCCCACTCGCTTACGCCCACGGCATCGTTGGGGTACTCATACAAAGCGGTGCCGTCGAACTGGCGCAGTGCATAGGAATCCACCGCGAAGTGGACCGGGACGAAGTCCATGATAACGCCGATCCCGGCCTGATGGCAGGCGTCGACCAGCTTCTTCAAGCCGGTGGCCGTGCCGTAACGGGACGTGGGCGAAAAGAGCCCGGTGCTCTGATAGCCCCAGGATTCGTCGCTGGGATACTCGTTTAAAGGCATGAATTCCAGATAGTTGTAGCCGTTCTCTTTTACATAAGGAATGAGATAGGGGATCAGCTCTTCGTAGGTGTACCACGCGTCCGGTTCGTCGGAAGGCTTTTTGAAAGAGCCCAGGTGCACCTCGTAGATGGAAAGCGGGCCGCATATGCAGTCGGTTCGTGTCTTCATCCATTCCTCATCTTCAAACGTATAGTCCGACATATCCCGCAGGATGGACGCGAAGGCCGGCCGCTTTTCCATGCCAAAGCCGTACGGATCGCAGTGCTCGGTGTAGGAACCGTTCTTGGTATAAACACGGTACTTATACATCTGTCCGGGAAGGGCATCGTCGTCATGAATTTCCCAGAAATTTCCGTCGTAAATCCGATAAAGATCCCATTCCTGCCAGCCGTTAAACTCGCCAATTAACGACACGCGGGAGGCAGAAGGCGCGAACACGCGGAAGGTATAGCCGTGCCCTTCCGGGTGAGCCCCCAAAAACTGATAGGCATACGGCTCGCGGCCGCCATAGAAACGCTGAAAATCCATGATTTTTCCTCCGGTACGGCCAGACGCTTCCGGCCGTTTTCTGGTTATTATCTCACCATTCTACTAAGAAAAAGCCTATTTGTCGAGTACCGAATTCATACAACTGTCTAAATTCTTCACGCGGAACTGAGTTGTCATTTTATTGCCACCATGCAGGGCTTGTAGGTACGGATGTCAAAAAGTGGTTGTGTCTGCGTTATATGTCAATGTTGTCAAGCAGGAGGAGGCCTAAGGCGGCGGAGAGATTTCCGGCAGCTAAAGGATCTTCGGGGAGTCCCACTAATGGCAGCAAAGCACCGCACATCCGCCGGGGCACATTTCGGAACCCCGTCTGATGACGGTGTTCCTCTTAGTACCCCTGAAATCGCGGTACTGGTGGTACCGCGATTTCGCGTATGTGCAGCGCTTTGCTGCCATAACTGGTACTAACCCCCTTGATCCAACTCGCTGCCTGGAAATTCTCATCCGCCGCCTTTTGCCTCCTTCTGCATGACAGCCTTCGGATAGAATCGCAGGCACAGCCGCTTTTTGACAAGCTACACTAAGATCTCAGGCGGGATGTTACGTAAGTCAACAAATGGGGTTGGCGACAGAGACTATATCGTGCAGCAGTCATGTGGAGGAGGCCATAGAACCACTTTGCGAGTGCCCATTTGCTTTATGAGCAGAAAGCTTCTTGTTTGCACCGAGCACTATGCTTCAACGTTCGTCTCACGACTCCGTTTCAGCAAGTGCCCGGTGGGGCACGCACGTAAGCGTCAGTCATCGCCATTGGCTCGACTGGCGCTAAGTGCTCCGCTCCAGCGAAGCGAGTTCGGCGTTCTGCGATATGCTTTTTGCAAATGGGGCGAGCAATAAGTGGTTCTGGCCGAGGGAACTTAGACTGCGAACGATATATCTCTGTTGCCAACCCCATTTATTGACGACCTTATTGGCAATGACATGACAATTCACAAGCGTGGCGGCCGGAGGACACCGGCAGCGGAGATCGAATTGTCCATTGACATTTGGAAGTGAAAAGTGTAGGTTAAGAGAATAGGAATAAGCCGGAAAGGAGGATGTGATCGATGGACAAAATGGATCATTTCGATGAACTGCAGGAGTTTCTGGAAAAACGACAATACCGCAGCTTAAAGGACGCCTTTACGGATATGAATGAGGTGGATATCGCCCAGTTCATCACGGACCTGGAATCGGAAGAACAGGCCGTGATCGCCTTCCGCTGCCTGGGGAAGGAGCAAGGGGCGGAGGTGTTCGCCAATCTGGAGGCAGATGTTCAGGAATCGATCATCAATGCCATCAATGATAAAGAGCTGCAGGAAATCATGGACGAGCTCTTTGTCGATGATGCCGTTGACATGCTCGAAGAGCTGCCCGCCAATGTGGTACGCCGTGTCTTAAAGAACGTGGCGCCGGAAGACAGAAAGATATTAAACCAGTTCCTTCAGTACCCGGACAACTCCGCCGGCAGCATCATGACGGCCGAGTTTATCGACCTGAAGGAAGATATGACGGTGGAGGATGCCATCAAGCGAATCCGCCGGACCGCCGATGAAAAGGAAACGATTTACACCTGCTACGTGCTGGACGCGAGCCGGCACCTGATGGGTATCGTCACGGTGAAGCGCCTGTTGCTGTCGCAGGACGACGACCTGATCTCCGACATCATGGACGAGGATGTCATGAAAGTGACCACCTTAGATGATCAGGAGGAAGTGGCGTACATGTTCTCCAAGTACGACCTGTTAACCATCCCGGTTGTGGACAAGGAAAACCGGCTGGTGGGCATCATCACAGTCGATGACGCTGTGGACGTTCTGGAAGAGGAGGCCACCGAGGACTTTGAAAAGATGGCCGCCATGCTCCCTTCGGAGAAGCCGTACCTCAAGATGGACGTGCTGACCCTGTTTAGAAACCGCATTCCGTGGCTGATGATCCTGATGATTTCCGGCACGGTGACGGGCTCTATCTTAGGAAGATTTGAGAGCGCGTTCATGGCCTTCCCGCTTCTTGTCACCTGCATCCCGATGCTGACGGACACCGGCGGCAACGCGGGCAACCAGACCAGCACCACGGTGATTCGTGGTATGGCCGTGAAGGACATCGAGCCGGAGGATCTGTTCAAGGTTATCTGGAAGGAACTTCGGGTGGCGCTTCTGTGCGGAGGCGCGCTCGGTCTGGTCAATTTCATTCGAATGATGCTTTTGTACCGGGATCACAGCCTGGAATCATTTACGGTTTCGATCGCCATCTTCCTGACGGTTGTCTTAGCCAACACGGTAGCCAGCCTGCTTCCTATGGGGGCGAAGATTTTGAAGCTGGACCCGGCGCTTGTGGCCTCGCCCATGCTGACGACGATTGTGGACGCCATCGCGCTGATCACCTATTTCCTGATCGCGAAGGCACTGCTTCCGATTTAAAAAACGTAACTACTCAGCAACACAGGTCCCAGGCCATCCGCCTGCGGCGTATGTCGCGCCGTTGGCGCTAATGCCTGGGACTGTCGTGCTGAGTAGTTACTAAAAAACAAAATTTTGTGCTTGCGTTCTTGCGCAGGGTATGCTAAAATACCCTGCTGTGATATATGAGCACCCTTGCTCCCGGCCAGACCGGGGGCCATGAAGACCAAGAGGAGGTTTTACAATGAACAAGTATGAGTTAGCCCTGGTTATCAGTGTAAAGCTCGAAGAGGATGAAAGAGCGGCTGCCCTTGAGAAAGTCAAGGAGTACGTCACCCGTTACGGCGGAACGATAACCAATATCGATGAGTGGGGCAAGAAGAAGCTTGCCTACGACATCCAGAAGATGAAAGAAGGCTTCTACTATTTCATCCAGTTCGATGCCGATGCGAAGTGCCCGAATGAGCTGGAGAGCGCTCTCCGGATCTACGAGCCCGTTATCCGTTACCTGATTGTTAAGCAGGGCGAATAATCGACATTAGAAAAGGAGTTTGTATGAACAGAGTGATACTCATGGGTCGCCTGACCCGGGATCCGGACGTCCGTTACAGCCAGGGCGAAAGAGCAACGGCTGTGGCGCGTTATACCTTGGCGGTGGATCGCCGTTTCGTCCGTCAGGACGGTGGGGACAACCAGCAGACCGCGGATTTTATTTCCTGCGTGGCTTTTGGCAAGTCGGCGGAATTTGCGGAGAAGTATCTGCATCAGGGAACCAAGATCGTGGTATCTGGCCGTATTCAGACCGGAAGTTACACGAACAAGGACGGCCAGAAGGTTTATACAACCGATGTAGTTGTGGATGATCAGGAATTTGCCGAGAGCAAGGCAGCCAGCCAGGGAAGCGGTTACAGCAATCGCAACGACAACTATGGCGGCGGCAACAGCTATGCCCAGGAAGAGAGAAGGGAAAGTCCCCGCGCTTCCGTCGGCGATGGATTTATGAATATTCCTGATGGAGTGGAAGACGAAGGACTTCCGTTCAATTAAGATTGGAGGAAAGCAAAAAATGGCTTACAATAAAACTGAGAAACCCGATGCCCCTATGAAGAGAAGACCCAGCAATCTTCGCAGAAGAAAGAAAGTTTGCGTATTCTGCGGCGACAAGGCTGGCGAAATCGATTACAAGGATGTAAACAAGATCAAGAAGTATGTTTCTGAGAGCGGCAAGATTCTTCCCAGACGCATCACCGGAAACTGCGCTGAGCACCAGAGAGCCATGACGAACGCCATCAAGAGAGCTCGCCACATCGCGCTGATGCCTTACCGCGTCGACTGATCTTTCGAATCGTAAGACTGTCTTAAGTGAAAACCGCGCCCGCAACCGTTCAGTTTCTGAATGGTTGCGGGCGTGTTGTATTTTGCGGAGCACGTGTTACTATTCACGGGTCAATAGCAATTAAGAGGTGCTTTGCATGCTTGCATGCATAAGCACTCTTATATTGCTATTGAACTGCGAAAGCAGTCACCACCCATTAGTCCCAGGCAACAGCACCGCAGGTGCGACATACGCCGCAGGCGGATGGCCTGGGACCTGATGGAGTGGTGACCCGTGAATAGTAACAAGCGCGTAAGCGCCAGATCTTGAGTCCCTTGCGCCACTGCCGGTTGTGTGTTATACTGTTTTCATTAAATATCAGCACAGCTATGCAGAAAAAGAAGGAAAATGGCTGCTCGCAGCCACTTTTCCTTGTGGGAGGGGTTATGTTTGAACAGTTTCAAAACGGAAAACGCATGGAGCTTCTGCTCCGCCTTCCGGCGATTACGGCCGGCATCTTAACGGCCATCTGTGCGATCCAGCTTCTGGCGGGAAAGCCCAATGTGTGGGTGCTCCTGGTCGCCAGCGTGGCTCTTTTGGGATTCGGCATCTGGCTGTTGCAGAACAGCCGGGAGATTTTGCTCAAGGACCTGCTGGCCTTCTCCGCCAACCACAGCCGCGCGCAGGAAGTCAACTGCCTGCGGGAAGAGCTGCCGTATGCCATCATCAGTCGTGACGGGACGCTTCTTTGGCAGAACGACAACTGCCGTGCCATCACGGGCGACGCGCAAAAGCTTCCTGAAGTTTTTCCGGAGCTGGAGCAGGAGCATTACCTGGCGATGTCCCCGGACGAAGAACTGTATGTGCAAAATCAGGAAAACACGTACCGGCTGAGCATCCACAAGCTCCACCCGGATGACATTTCCGCGGAGGACGATACCATCGCGGAGCTGGAGCGCACCTCCCTGTACGGCGTTTTCTTCTACGATGAGACCGAGCGCATCTACTGCGAGGAAGAGATGGAGCAGGAGAAGATGGTGGTAGGCCTCATCTATCTGGACAACTACGAGGAAGCCCTGGCCGCGACGGACGAGGTACACCGTTCGGTTATGCTGGCCTTGATCGATCGGAAGATCAACAAATTCTTCGAGAACATGGACGCCATCGTCCGCAAAACTGAGAAAGACCGCTATTTTGTCGTCATCAAACAGAAGTATATCCCGATGTTAAAGGACACGCGTTTCGCGCTCTTGGAGGATGTGAAGGCGTCCAACTTCGGGCAGGAGATGAGCCTTACTTTGAGTATCGGCATGGGCATGAACGGCGGCGATTACACGCGAAACTTTGAGTACGCGCGCATGGCCATGGACATGGCCTTAGGGCGCGGCGGAGATCAGGCGGTTGTGAAGGACGGCGACCGGATTCAGTATTTCGGCGGCAAGAGCCTGTCCACGGAAAAAACTACCCGCGTAAAGGCCCGCGTAAAGGCCCACGCGCTGTGCGAGCTGGTGGAAAACAAGGAAAACGTGATGGTCATGGGGCACAAGCTGGGAGACATCGACTGCTTCGGCGCGGCCATCGGCATCTACCGGGCAATGACGACCCTGGGGAAGAAGACGCAGATCGTCATCAACGACGTGACCAATTCCGTGAAACCCTTTATGGAGGAGTTTACCACGGGCGAATACCCGGATGACATGTTCCTGACGGGCGATGAGGCGGTCAGGCAGATCCGCGACGACACCGTGCTCGTGGTGGTGGATGTCAACCGGATCAGCATCACCGAGGAGGAAAGGCTTCTTTCCCTGGCAAAGACCATCGTGGTTCTGGACCACCACCGGCAGGCCACCGAGGTCATTCAGGACGCGGTGCTGTCCTATGTGGAGCCCTATGCGTCTTCGGCCTGCGAGCTGGTGGCCGAGGTGCTGCAGTACATTTCCGACTCGTTAAAGCTTCGCCCGGCGGAGGCCAATGCGCTGTACGCGGGTATCGTGCTTGATACGAACAACTTTACCACGCAGACCGGTGTGCGCACGTTTGAGGCGGCGGCCTACCTGCGGCGCAACGGCGCGGATGTCGTGAAGGTGCGCAAGCTCTTCCGCGACAACATGGAAGACTATATGGCCAAGGCGGCGGCGGTTCACAACGCGGAGGTATTCTGCGGGAACTTTGCCATCAGCGTCTGCCCGGCCGAAGGCAGTGAAAATCCCACGATCGTCGGGGCACAGGCGGCCAATGAGCTGTTAAATATCGTCGGCATCAAGGCCTCGATTGTCCTGACCGAATACAACGACAAGATTTACGTGAGCGCGCGTTCCATCGACGAGGTGAACGTGCAGCTCATCATGGAGCGCCTGGGCGGCGGCGGACATTTGAGCACGGCCGGCGCGCAGCTGGTGGGCTGCAGCATCCAGGATGCCGTGGCGCTTGTGAAGGAAACCGTCAAGCAGATGCTGGAAGAAGGCGCGCTGTAGGCGCGGACGGAGTTGGCCAAAGGAGACTGCCGGCAGATGCTAAGAAAAGGCGCGGACCTGCCGCCCCTGGCGGATGGAAACCGGCACGACCCCAAACAATATAAGGAGGAAATCTATCATGGAAGTGATTTTATTACAGGATGTCAAAAGCCTTGGAAAGAAGGGCGAGAAGGTAACGGTGAGCGACGGCTATGCCCGCAATTTTATCCTGCCGAAGAAGCTGGGCGTGTCCGCGACCGCGGCGAACTTAAACGACCTGAAGTTAAAGGAAGCCAACCAGGCCCGCATCGAGAAGGAACAGTTAGACGCGGCGAAGGAGCTGCAGGCGAAGATTGAGGCCTCCCCTGTCACCCTGTCCGTGAAGGTGGGCGAGGGTGGAAAGGTGTTCGGTTCCATCGCGTCGAAGGAAATCGCCACGGCGTTTAAGGAGCAGCACGGCTTAGAGCTGGACAAGAAGAAAATCCTTCTGGATGAGAACATCCGCACGGTCGGAAATTACACGGTAGGAGTGAAGCTGCACCGCGATGTCACGGCGAAGCTGTCTGTCAAGGTAGTAGAACAGTAAACAGTATGGAAGAAGAACTGGTTAAAAAAATTCAACCTCACAGCGTGGAGGCGGAACAGTCGGTCGTGGGCTCCATGCTGATGGACAAGGATGCCGTGATCACGGCGTCCGAGATCATCCGAGGGGAGGACTTTTATCAGTATCAGTACGGCGTTATGTTTGACGCCATTGTGGAGCTTCACAACGAAGGCCGTCCCATCGACCTGGTCACGGTGCAGGACCGTCTGAAAGAGAAGGACGTGCCGCCGGAAGTCTGCTCCATCGAGTACATCCGCGATCTGCTTCTGTCGGTTCCCACATCGGCCAACATCCGCAGCTATGCGGAAATCGTCCGCGAGAAAGCCATCCTGCGGCGCCTGATCAAGATCAGCGAAGAAATTTCTCAAAGCTGCTATCTGGGCAAGGAGCCGATGGAGGAGATCCTGGAGAAGACGGAAAAATCCGTGTTCGACCTGATCAAGAACGGAACCGGCGGCGACCATGTCCCGATCGAAAAGATCACGCTGGACGTGCTGACAAAGATTGAGGAAGCCTACCGGAACCATGCGTCGGTGACCGGACTGGCCACAGGGTTTACGGATCTGGACTACAAGACCAGCGGCTTCCAGAAGAGCGATTTTATCCTGATCGCCGCCCGTCCTTCCATGGGAAAGACGGCGTTGGTTTTAAATATCGCGCAGTTTGTGGCGGTGCGCTCCAAGAAAAAGGTGGCCATCTTCAGTCTGGAAATGTCCAAGGAGCAGCTGGTGAACCGACTTTTGGCCATGGAATCCGGCATCGATTCGCAAAAGCTGCGCACCGGCAGCCTGGCCGATTCGGATTGGGATAAGCTGGTGGAAAGCGTCGGCGCCATCGGCGATTCGGGCCTGATGATCGACGATACCCCGGGTATCAGCATCTCGGAGATGCGCTCCAAATGTCGTAAGTTTGCGCTGGAAGGCGGCGGGCTGGACCTGATCATCGTGGACTACCTGCAGCTCATGAGTTCCGGGCGCAGAAGCGGAAGCGATAACCGGCAGCAGGAAATTTCGGATATCTCCCGCGCCTTAAAGGCGCTGGCCAGAGAGATGAACTGCCCGGTTGTCTCGCTGTCACAGCTGTCCCGTGCGGTGGAAAGCCGAAACGATAAGCGCTCGATGCTGTCAGACCTTCGTGAATCCGGCGCCATCGAGCAGGATGCCGACGTGGTCATGTTCATCTATCGTGACGATTATTACAACAAGGACAGCGAGAACAAGGGCATCGCGGAGATTATCATCGCAAAGCAGAGAAACGGCCCCACGGGCACGGTCAACCTCGTCTGGCTGCCTGAGACGACGCGCTTTGCGAACGCGCAGCAACGCGCCTACAACCCGGAGGATTAGAAGATGGAAAAACAGATCTGGAGACCCGGAAACATGCTGTATCCGCTGCCGGCGGTGCTGGTCAGCTGCGCGGATGAGGACGGGACGCCCAACGTGATGACGGCGGCCTGGACCGGAACCGTGTGCTCGGACCCGGTCATGGTGTACGTTTCCATCCGTCCGAACCGGTACTCGAACGGGATCATCCGAAAGAGCGGGGAGTTTGTCATCAACCTGACGACCGAGAAGCTGGCGTACGCTACAGATTACTGCGGCGTCAAGAGCGGAAGAGACGTGGACAAGTTCGCAGCCTGCCATCTGACCGCACATCCCGGCAGCAAGGTGAAAGCCCCTTTGGTGGCGGAAAGCCCTGTCAACCTGGAGTGTGTGGTCACAGAAATCAAGGAACTGGGATCGCACGACATGTTCCTCGCGAAGGTGGTTGCCGTGCAGGCGGACGCTGCTTATTTAGACGAGAAAGGGCGCCTGGCCATGGAAGGCATGGGACTTCTGGCGTATTCGCACGGGGAGTATTATTCCCTGGGCGAAAAGCTTGGGACATTTGGGTACAGCGTAAGAAAAAAGGCATAAGAAAACCGCCCCGTGAAAGGGGCGGCTTTTTTTACGCCTTCAGCGCTAAATAGTTGTTTAACATATCCACCAGCGCGTCGCAGTCGATGCCGTGCACCATGGCGGCTTCCTCTAAGGTTTCGCCTGCGGAGGAGGCGCATCCGATGCAGTGCATGCCGGATGCCATGAGAAGCGGGGCGATGCCCTCGTCCATGTAGATGAGCTGGCCAATCAGCATTTCTTTATTGACTGTCATATGAATTTCCTCTTTTATCCTTGTTTTACAGCTGTGACATGACCTGCACCGCCTGGTTTTCCACGATGACATCGAAATGTTCACTCATGAAACCGTCTACGGCCATCTCGCCGGATACGCGCACAGCGTACTCCGACAGGATGTTGCAGGTGCGGTTAAACTCGTCCAGGGAGTGGCCGGATTTACTGACCGCGAGGTAGTAATCGTGGTAGTCCGGGTCCTTGTAGAGCGAGTTGATACCGAAATAGACATCCTCCAGCATCCGGGCGGCCCCGGTCACCTCGTCGAGCGAAGAAAAGCGGAAGATCCGGATTACATTTCCCGATGCCGCTTCCTGGGGGGAGGCTTCCTCTAAGGTAGAGGGAGCGATGGTGGGGAACGCCGTCTGATTGAAGGCATCCGAGGCGGAGACAGGCGCGAACTTGGCAAAACGGGGATCCAGCTCGTCCGGGTTGTCTGCCTTGGTGATGACAAGCATCAACGAATCGGTGGAGAGGGGAATGGCTTCCACGATGAGCGGGGAGTCTTCCACGTCAAAACCCACTTCCTCATTGGCCTGCTCCATCATCTCCTGGAACAGCTGCCGGGACTTTTCCGTTCCGTAGGCAAGCTCCGTCAGGTCGATCTGACGGCTGGCCAGGTCATTCCTTGTCAGGGTGCAGCGGATTTGCCGGTCATTGATTTTCTCTATTTTCATTCGTTCATCACTTCCTTTTGTGCAACTACCTGTTTGTTAGTCACTAAGTATATCGCAAAAGGGGTGGAATGTAAAGATGGCAGATGTACCAAACAACTTCATGCAAACATACACTTTTGAAAAAAGTGTAATATATCATATTGAAATTGTTTTTCCACCATGCTATCATCCGATTATACGGTGTGCCGGACGGAAGGCGGAAAGGAGGGGAGAAGAGCACCGTTTTATTCACTTAGACAGCGCTTACACTCTTCAAGTTCCTTTATATTCTTTTTAGATCCAGATCTTATGGGGCCCTTTGCAAAAAGTCAGATCTGCGTTGGGGTCATCGTACATGTAAGCCGAAAAAGAAGAACAAAAGAGTTAAAAACAGAACAAAGTAACACGGTATGAAAAACCGGAGAGAAGGAACCGTAAGGCGAACACCCTCTTTGGAGCAGGGATTGCCAGGCAGGGTTCGCTTAAGGGCTTTTGGGAGAGAATTAGTCCTTTTTAAGGGACCTTTTTTCCGAGGGAAGGCGTGCACGGGCCGGCTCATATATCACAAAAATAACCTCCGTCTGCAAGCGGCCCGCCGCGGCTTCCCGGTACAAAGCGGCCGCCCGGATGCGTCTTTCATCGGACGGAAACGGGCGGTGGTGTACCAGGCAAAGGAGGTGGTCCTCCCGAATTTTCATGCCAATTAGGAGGAGCAATGGATAAAAAATACATGCCCTATGGCCGCAGAAAGCCGCAGCGCCAGGAAAGGGATAGAGATAGAGACAAGGAGAGAGAACAGAAAAAGCAGGCTACGAAATATAACCCTGCAGAGCCCATCTGGGGGGAGCTGGCCAGAGAGCTGAAGATCATGGAAGACGCGGGCTTCAACGTTTACGTGGAAAAAATCAAAAGGCAGCCGGAGGAAGCGGCCGTGCAAACCATGGGCGAAAAGGACGAGCATTACACCTGCCGGTTTGGCGAGGACGAGGAGGGCCGCCCAAGCCTGTTCTTTGATCGGGTCAGGGAGAGCAACCGTAAGGAAAAGCCGAAAGGAGAAGAAAATGGGTAAACCACGAAAGGGAGGGGCCGTGATAGTTTTTGTGAAATGCCGGGTGCGGCCAGGGTGGGATGAGAACGGCTTTCACGACATGAGAGCGCGGGAGGCTCGTGGTAAGGCGTGTCTCAGGAATGCAGGCCATGCGTCACAATGTATCTAAAGATGCAAAACTTACGCCGGTCGGGCTTTCGGGGGTGGAAAAATCTTTCCAAGGCGACCGGGGTGTGTTATACTTCAGGCTAAGTAGAGAAAGACGGCGGAGGATTTATACGCCAAAGCGAGGGGCTTTGGAAGTGTTCCGCAGAGCTTTCAAAATGAGAAACCGGAGGGAATTATGGCATCAGGAAAAAGAAGGAGACGCAAACCCGCATCCCCGGTGCTGCTGGCAGCCGGCGTGGTAGGAATTTTATTGCTCGCGTTTTTGGTTGTCTGGGCCTGGAACAAATACAGCATGGGGACGGACTATGCAGACTTATACGAGTATTACAGCCTGACGGACGGTCAGGTGGATGTGTATGTGGACATGGACCACGTGAGTGAGCGCGGCATCGTAAAGGACGGCGAGATTTACCTGCCGCTGGAGTCCGTGCTGAAAAACGTGGACAGCCGCTATTATTACGACAGCGACAGCATGATCCGCTACGTGCTGCCGGAGGAGATTGTGAAGGTATCGCCCGGGGCATCCTCCTTTAAGATGCAGGGAAACACCGTGTCGCTTCAGCATCCGGCCTTTACGGTGGGTTCATCGGGCGTCTATCTGTCCCTGGAATTTATGAAAAAGCTGTCCCGCATCACCTGCGAGTCGTTTGAGGATCCCAGCCGTCTGTACATCTTCACCGACTTTGCGACAGAATTTACGAAGACGCAGTCCCGCGCGGACACCCAGGTGCGCATTCTGGCCGGCATCAAGAGCCTGATCCTGACGGATCTGCCGAATGGCGCGGAGGTGCAGGTCCTCGGGGAAGAGGGCAAGTGGAAAAAGGTCTATTACAATGGCTGTATCGGCTACGTGCAGACCAAGCGCTTAGGGAACGACGCGCCTTTCGTGCGCGAGGCCCCCTTTGACGCCTGGGAATATCCGGGCATCTCCCTGGACGGCCCGGTGCGCCTGGTGTGGCACCAGATCGGTCTTGTCTCGGACAATGAGGAAATCCGGGGCGAAAAGAGACTTCTTGATGGCACCGAGGGAGTGAACGTCATCTGTCCCACCTGGTTTTCGATCACGGACGGGCAGGGAAATTTCACTTCGAAGGCGCAGCGCTTCTATGTGGAAGAGGCGCACAAGCTGGGCATGCAGGTGTGGATCCTGCTGGACGATTTTGATCCGGGCTTTGATCTGTACGATGTCCTGTCCGTCAACGAAAATCGCGACAACCTGATCAGCAAGGCGATCCGTGCCGTGAAAGAAGTGAATGCGGACGGCATCAACGTCGACTTCGAGTATGTGTATGAGAAGACCGGCGTGCATTTTGTAGAGTTTTTACGCGAGCTTTCGATGGCCTGCCACGAAAACGGCCTGATTTTGTCGGTGGACAACTACGTGCCGGTGGGCGGCCGCGATTGGGTGAACCGCAAGGAACAGGGCGTCTTTGTCGACTATTACATGGTCATGAGCTACGATGAGCACTACCGTGGCTCATCTTCCGCCGGCTCGGTGGCGTCCTACAACTGGTCGAAAAACGGCATCGTGGACACACTGGAAGACGGCGTGCCCAAGGAAAAGCTGGTAAACGGCATCCCGTTCTACACGAGAGTCTGGACCGAGACGCCGGAGAGCAAGGCGGAGGCGGGCGCCACCATCTATGCGGATCCGAACTCCATCTATGGTCGCTACGCGTTAAGCTCGTATTCAGCCGGCATGGAAGAAGCCGCCAACCTGCTTTACGCCAACAACGCGAAAAAGACGTGGCTGGAGGAAGAACGCCAGTACTACGCCCAGTACGAGAAAAACGGCAGCACCGTGCGCATCTGGCTGGAGGAACAGAATTCCCTGCAGGAGAAGCTGAACCTGATCAACGAATACGACATTGCAGGAGTCGCGTTCTGGCGGCTGGGCTATCAGGACGATACTGTGTGGAAGGTTATTCGGGAGACGATACGGTAAGAGGTGACAGGGGACGGGCCTGTGTCACAAAAACTGACGAGGTGACAGGGGACGGGTCTGTGTCACAAAACCGACAGCTGTCGGGTTTGTGACACAGGCCCGTCCCCTGTCACCTCGTTCGGATGCAATGGCATGAGCCGAAGAACAAGTTCTTCGCTCATGCCTCGCATCCTCACTTTGCCTTCATAAAAATTTAGTAGTTTTTACTTCCAACCTGTGCTATACTGCTTTGGTATTCTAAGTTGAAGAGAGAAAAGTTCCATGAAAACGAAGATTTTACGGCTGGATCCGCAGCACTTTCTGCCGGAGGATCTGGCGGAGGCCGGCGAAATTCTGCGGGTGGGAGGCCTGGTGGCGTTCCCCACGGAAACGGTGTACGGCCTGGGGGCGAATGCCCTGGACGCGGAGGCGGCCACGAAGATATATGCGGCCAAGGGACGGCCGTCGGACAATCCGCTGATTGTCCATATTGCGTCGGAAGAAGAGCTGGCGCCGTTAGTGAAGTGTGTGCCGCAGATGGCGGTGCCGCTGATGAAAACTTTCTGGCCGGGGCCTATGACGCTGATTTTTCCGAAGAGTGATCTGGTGCCTTCCCGCACGACGGGCGGGCTTGACACGGTGGCGGTGCGCATGCCGTCCGATCCCATCGCCGCGGAGATGATCCGGCAGGCGCGGGTGCCGATCGCGGCGCCCAGCGCGAATGTGTCGGGGCGGCCAAGCCCGACCAAGGCGGAACATGTCGTGGAGGATATGAACGGCCGGATCGACATGATTATCGATGGCGGGCAGGTGGGAATCGGCCTGGAATCGACGATTATCGACTGCACAGGCGCCGAGCCCGTGATTTTGCGGCCGGGCTTTATCTCGCAGGAAATGTTAAAAGACGTCTGCGGGCATGTGGGCATCGACCGTGCCAGCGTGGAAAAGCCGAAGGAAGGCGAGCGCCCGAAAGCCCCAGGCATGAAGTACCGCCACTACGCGCCAAAGGCCGAGATGACGGCATTCCACGGCAAGCCGGAGGCGGTGGCGGAGCGGATCAACGCGCTGGCAAAGGCGGACGAAGCGGTGGGGAAAAAGGTGGTCGTCTTAGCGACCGAGGAAGCCCTTCCGCTGTATTCCTTCGGAGAGGTGATCTGTGTGGGAAGGCGCGCGGATGAGACAAGCGTGGCCCACAACCTGTACGACAGCCTTCGCCGCTGCGATGAGATGGGGGCGGATGTGATCTACTCGGAATGCTTTGAGGAGACGGGCCTTTCCCGCGCGATCATGAACCGGCTGCGGAAGGCGGCGGGATACCGGATTCTGGAAGTATAAAACTCGCGAAAGGATAGCACGTATCCTATGGTGTAAGGCGGCCGAAAGAGGTTCTTTACGGCAGAAATAACCGTGTAAGGGAAAGAAGAGGCATGGCAAATTTTTCCAGAATTCTGTTTGTAGATGAAGCCAACACGGACTTAAGCGTGATGGCCGCGGCGCTTTTCTCGCAGCTAAGCGGGGAAAGGCCGGTGGAGATCGATTCCAGGGGCCTGGTGGTCCTGTTTCCGGAACCGGTGAACGCCAAGGCGGAAGCTGTCTTAAAGACCCGGGGGTTAAAGGCTTTGTCAAGCCAGTCCCGGGAGCTTGTCCCCGGCGACTTAAATCAGACGACGCTCATTCTGACCATGACGGAGAGCGAGAAGCGCACGGTTCTGGACCAGTTTCCGGATGCCAATTTTGTCTACACCATCCGCGAATTTGCCGGCGAGCAGGGTAACATGGACGTCCCCTACGGCCCGGCCTCGCGCTACGAAGAGTGCTGCAAGCACCTGTCGGAGCTGTGCTGGTCCATCGCGGAAATCCTGTTTGCCTAGACTCCTCAAACGAGCCTGGATATAAAGCCTATGCAGCGCTTACGCGCTGCTACACATACCATGAAAGCCGAACGCAATTGCTACGTCCTTCGGACTCTCGCAATCGCTTGAGTTGGAGAGTAAACTCTCCACGGAGGGCTTTGTATCCTCGTTCGGCTTTCATAAAAATCTATTCGAAAGGACATGTGAAAAGTATGATTGCTATAGCCTGTGATCATGGCGGCTTTGAACTGAAAAAAGCCATCAAGGAGTACCTGACCAGTCAGAATATCGCGTTCATCGATATGGGATGCGAGGATGCTTCGTCCGTGGATTATCCGATTTATGCGGAAAAGGTGGCGAAGGCGATCCAGAGCGGGGAGTGCGACAGAGGCATTCTGTTGTGCGGCACCGGCATCGGGATCGGCATTGCGGCGAACAAGTTCAAGGGAATCCGGGCGGCGGTCTGCACGGACTGCTTTACCGCGGAGGCAACCCGGGAACACAACGATGCCAACGTTTTATGCATGGGCGGCCGCGTCGTGGGCGCAGGCCTTGCCGTAAAGATTACGGAGACGTTCCTTCAGACGCCGTTCACCGGCGGGGAGCGCCATGTGCGGCGCATCTCCCAGATCCGGAAGATCGAAGAGACGGGCTCGGCTCTGTAAGAGAAAACGCGGGAGGACCTATGTCGGAAAAGAGAACCGATTACATTACCTGGGATGAATACTTCATGGGCGTGGCCGTGCTGTCCGGCTACCGCTCGAAGGACCCGAATACGCAGGTAGGTGCCTGCATCGTGAGCGCGGACAACAAAATCCTCTCCATGGGGTACAACGGGATGCCCATCGGCTGTTCGGACGACGAGTTCCCCTGGAACCGCGACTCGGAGGACCCTTACGACAGCAAGTATTTTTACGCGGCGCACGGCGAGCTGAACGCGATCCTCAATTATCGCGGGGGAAGCCTGGAGGGCGCCAAGCTGTACGTCACATTGTTCCCCTGCAACGAGTGCGCCAAGGCGATCATTCAGTGCGGGATCCGGACTGTGATTTACTTAAGTGATAAATATGCCGGCACTTCTTCCGTCCGGGCATCCAGGCGGATGTTCGATGCGGCAGGAGTTCGGTGTTATCAGTACAGGAGCAGCGGAAGAACGATTTCGCTGGACCTGTAACACTTCCAACGAAAGGCGGTGCAAACAGTTATGGCTTTGGAAGCGATGAAAAAAGTGGCCGAGGCGGAGAGCAAGGCGGCGGCCCTGAAGGCGGAGGCGGAAGGCGAGGCCAGAAAGAGGATTGCCGAAGCAAACCGCGCGGGCGCGAACCTGGTGAAGGCTGCCGGGGCGGAGGCAGAGCAGAAGGCAAAGGAGCTGATGGCGGAAGCGGAAAAGGCGGCCGAAAAGAAAGCGGCTGAGATGAAGGCGGAAACCGAAGCGAAGTGCCGGGCTCTTCAGGCGGAGGCCAGGAAGCATCTGTCGGATGCGGCAAGGCTGATCGCGGAAAGGGTAGTGAGTGGCTGATGTCGATTGCGAAAATGAAACGGCTTCGGCTGATCGCCCTGAACGACCAGAAGGAGGATCTGCTGGCCGGCCTGCTCCACGTGGGCTGCGTGGAGGTTTCGGAGGCCGAGGATAAGCTGACGGATCCGGAATGGGCGGCGCTCGTCAAAAAGGACGAAGCGTCGGTTCTGGACGTCCGGGCCCGGATCAATGCTCTGGGATCGGCCATGGAAGCCCTGAAAAAGTACGGAGGCGTCAAGTCGGCCCTCTTTGAGATCCGCTCGGAGATCAGCGAGGAAGCCCTCTTTGACGAGGCGCTCTACCAGAAGGAAATGGAAAGCGCCGACAAGATTAACGATCTGGTGCGGGAAATCGCCCAGAACTATTCCAAGGAAAACCGTCTGTCCGGAATTCGGGCCGGCCTGGTTCCCTGGAAGGCCGCGGACTGGCCGATGGACCAGGAAAGCACGGCCGCGACGGACATCACCTTCGGAACCTGCCCGGTCAAGAACCTGATGGAGGATCTGACGGCTGCTGTGGAGGCGGCTGCTCCCGAGGCGGCCATCGCCCGGATCCATGAGGACCGGGAGTTAAAGTACCTGATGATTATCACCCACAAATCCGTGACAGAGGCGGTGCTCGAGGCTTTACGGCCGTTCGCGTTCTCCCATGCCCACTTTAAGGACATGCCGGGCACGGCGGCGGAGGAAATCCAGAAGTTAGACATCAGCCTGGCCGCGCTGAAAGAAGAGCGGGCGAAGCTGGAGCAGGAGATCGCTTCGTACAAGGATGAGTACGGGGTGATGAAGATCTGTATGGACCGTCTGACGGCGGATGTGGACAAGGAATACACCCACGAGAAGTTCCTTAAGGGGGACAGCGTGTTTTACGCGGAAGGGTGGTTCCCGGAAAACCGCATGGAAAAGCTGACGAAGGAGCTGGAGAAGTTTACCTGCGCCTACGAGTACGCGGATCCGCAGGAAGGCGACACCGTTCCGGTTTTGTGCGAGAACTCGAAGCTTGTCACGCCGATGCACATGGTCACGGAGATGTATTCGCTCCCGGCCTACGACGGCGTGGATCCGAACCCGCTCATCTTCCCGTTCTTTGTCTTCTATTTTGGCTTCATGTTCGCGGATATGGGCTACGGCCTGATTATCCTCCTGGTGAGCCTGTTTATTACAAAGAAGTTTAAGCCGAAGGGAACCATGGGTTACATGTTTAACCTGGGAATTCTCCTTGGCATCAGCACCACGATCTGCGGCTTCTTCATCGGATCCTTCTTCGGAGACGCCGTCACCGTGATTTCGGAAACCTTCATGGGACAGACCAGAGAACTCTGGGCGCTCATCAATCCGTTAAAGGATCCCATGACGGTGCTCTACTTTGGCATTATCCTGGGTATCATCCAGATGGTCTTTGGCCAGTGCATCAAGATCTGGATGGGCTTCCGGGACGGAAACGGACTGGATGCGGTCCTGGATGTCGTTCCCTGGTGGATCCTGTTCATCGGCATCGGCCTGACGGTTGCCTTCGGATCCCCGATCCCCGTGATCATCGGCGCGCTGGCGCTCATCTGCACGCAGGGACGCCACAATCCGACCATCCCCGGAAAGATTTTCGGCGGCGTGGCCTCGCTGTATGATATCACCAGCTGGCTGGGAGACGTTCTCTCCTATGCCCGTCTGATGGCACTGATGCTGGCGACCACGGTTATCGCGAACGTCGTCAACATTCTGGCCACCCTGCCCGGCAGCATCATTGCCTTCATCGTAATTTTCGTGGTGGGGCACATCTTCAACCTGGGCATCAACCTGATCGGCACCTATGTACACGCAGCCCGTCTGCAGTACCTGGAGTTCTTCGGGAAGTTCTACAAGGACGGCGGCGTGCCGTTTAAACCTCTGGCCTACAACACGAAGTACGTGGATGTGGTGGAGGACGAAAACGCCTGATGGGCAGTTAAAACGTTGCTATTTCAGCGAGGGGCACTATGCTTTGCTGAGCAGATATACATGAAGAATGAATGGCGGCGAGAAGTGCCGCACCAGCTTTTAAGGAGGAAAAACAATTATGATGACATTAGGAACAGCGATCGCGTTTATCGGCGCATCTTTGGCTGTAGGTCTGGCCTGCTCCGGTTCTGCCAAGGGCGTTGGCTGTGTCGGTGAGGCCGGCGCAGGCGTCTTATCCGAGGATCCGGGCAAGTTCGCGCAGGTCCTGATTCTGCAGATCATCCCTGGTACCCAGGGTCTGTACGGCCTGGTAGCCTGGTTCTTCACCTGCATGAAGATGGGCTTCTTTGCCGGCAACCTGATGGAGCTGACCACGCCTCAGGGTCTGTCCCTGTTTGCTGCCTGCCTTCCCATCGGCATCGGCGGCTATCTGTCCGCTATCGCCCAGGGCCGCTGCGCCGCTGCGGCTGTCTCCCTGATCGTGAAGAGACCGGAAGAGATGTCCAAGGGCATCATCATGGCCATCATGGTTGAGTTCTACGCCATCCTTTGCTTGCTTGCCACCTTCCTGATGGTGAACTCTCTGATCTAAAAATATTCAGCACAGCCATGCAGAAAGAACAGGAAAATGGCTGCTGGCAGCCACTTTTCCGTGGCTTTCTGCATGAGTCGTGGTGGCCCCCACCACGACAGTCCCAGGCATAAGCGCCAAAGGCGCGACATACGCCGCAGGCGGATGGCCTGGGACCTGTGCTGAAACATCCAGGATAAACAGCAGCAATCAAGGGGCACCACCCCTTTTAAGAAAGGATGGGACCGGATATGAACGGAATTGAAAAAATCACGGCCCGCATCGAAGCCGACGGCCTTGCCGCCGCAGAAGACATCCGCCACAAGGCGGAGCTGGAAACCGCCGATATAGCGGATTCCTTTAAGAAAGAAGCGGACCGTGTGACAAAATCCATTCTGGACCGAGGTGCCGTAAAGGCGAAGGAACGGGAAGAGGGTCTGATTTCCCTGGCCCAGATGGAAACCAAGAAAATGATCCTTGCCGCCAAGCAGGAGGTTTTGGAAGAGGCCTTTGCCCTTGCCAGGAAAAACCTGGCGGAGCTTGCTCCCGCAAAGAAGCTGGAGATTTACAAGGCCCTGGCTGAGAAAGCTTCGGTGAGCGGCGCGGAAGAGATCATCTTAAATGCCGCCGACAAAGCGGCCTTTGGCGAGAAACTGACGGAGGCCGTGAACGCTGCCTTAAAGGCGGCCGGTAAAAAGGGCGGCCTCACGCTGGCAAAAGAGACGGCCGAAATCGACGGCGGCGTCATTTTAAAAGAGAACAGCGTAGAGGTGAACTGCTCCTATGACACGCTGATCCGCCTGAATAAAAAGGAGATCGCGGGAGAGGCAGCGAAGGGACTGTTTGCCTAAAGAGGGCCGGCATTTCTTTCGCGGAAAGGAGTAGAAATTGGCAACGATAAGAGATACCGATTATCTTTTCCTTTCGACCCGCGTGCGCGCCTTGGAGACAAGGCTCCTTGACCGGGAGAGAATGGATCAGATGCTCGAAGCGCACACCAATCAGGAGGCTATGCGGCTTCTTGCAGAGCGCGGATATCCGGAGACGGAAGAGGAAGTGACGGTGGATTCGATCAACGAAATGCTCGCAAAGGAGCGCGAAGCCACCTTTAAAGACTTCTACCTGTTCGCGCCGGATCGCCGTCTGGTCGATGTGTTTAAAATCAAGTATGACTATCACAACGCGAAGGTGCTGTTAAAGTCGGAAGCGATGGGGCAGGATCCCGCACGGCTCCTCATCGAAGCGGGGCGCGTACCCGCAAAGGAGCTGGAGGAAGCGGTCCGCTCCTCGGATCTGCGCAGCATGCCCGTGCTTTTACAGGACGCGATCGTCAAAGCGCGGGAAGTGCTGGGAACCACGAAGGATCCGCAGCTGGCCGACTTTATCCTGGACCGCGCGTATTTTGAGGATATGTTCCGGGTGGCGAACGAAACCGGCTCGGACTTCCTTGAGAGCTATGTCCGCATGCTGATCGATGCGGCCAACTTAAAGAGTATCGTGCGCACCCTTCGGATGGGCAAGAATGCGGAGTTTTTGGAGAGCGTTCTGTTTACGGGCGGCAACATCGACAAATCCCGCATCGTGAACACCATCGCGTCGGGCGGCGGCTTGGATGAGCTGTACGCGATTTCGGATCTGAAAGAGGCGGCCGAGGCCGGAAACGCCGCGGCTAAGGGCGGCGGTTTAACCCGCTTCGAAAAGCTCTGCGACGATGCTGTCACAGCCTGCATTTCCAAGGCGAAATACAAGGCGTTTGGCGAGGCACCGATGGTGGCTTACCTGGCCGCAAAGGAGAATGAGCTCACAGCCGTGCGCATTATCATGACGGGGCGTCTGGCCGGACTGGATCCGGACGTCATCCGGGAAAGGCTGCGTGATTCGTATGTATAAAGTGGCAGTTTTGGGAGACCGGGACAGCGTGCTTGGCTTTAAGGCGCTGGGGCTGGACGTCTATCCGGTCACCACGGCGGAAGAAGCCAGAAAGAAGCTCCATGAGCTGGCGAAGGAGGACGTGGCCGTCATCTACCTGACGGAGCAGCTGGCCTCCCCTTTGCAGGCGGAGATCGCCCGCTATAAGGATGAGGTGAAACCCGCCATCATCCTCATACCGGGGAAGGAAGGCTCGCTTGGCATCGGCATGGAGAATGTCACCCTGGCGGTGGAAAGAGCCGTGGGGGCGGACATACTGTAAAAAGCAAAGTGAGGATGCAAAGAAGGAGCAAAGAGCTTGCTCTTTGGCTCATTCTTTTGCATCCGAACGCGCAACAACATGAGCATAAAAGCAGCGCGACTTTAAAGAGCGCTGCGATATGCGAATGTTGTTGCAGCGGCGCGAGAGCTGCGCAGCAGCGTAGCGACGCGTTTGCTTTTATAGTGTAGTATATCTTGAACATGAGCAAAGGGAGATAATACCTATGGGCAAAATAGTAAAAGTTTCCGGTCCGCTGGTCGTGGCAACCGGCATGTCGGACGCGAACATGGCCGACGTGGTCCGTGTTGGCGAACAGCATCTGATCGGAGAAATCCTGAACATGAACGGAGATTCCGCTTCCATTCAGGTCTATGAGGAAACGTCCGGCTTAGGGCCCGGCGCGGAAGTGGTCACCACCGGCGCGCCCCTTTCCGTGGAACTCGGCCCCGGCCTGATTGAGAATATCTACGATGGAATTCAGCGTCCGCTGGAGGAAATCATGAAGCTGACCGGCTCCAACATCACCCGCGGCGTCGAGGTCCCTGCCTTAAACCGCGAAAAGAAGTGGGATTTCGTCCCCGAGGTGAAGGCGGGAACGAAGGTCACCGGCGGCGACATCATCGGTACGGTGCAGGAGACGACCTCCATTGTACACCGGATCATGGTCCCGGTCGGCATGTCCGGCACGATCGAAGAGATCAAGGAAGGATCTTTTACGGTCTTGGATACCGTGGCTGTTTTAAAGACTGACAAGGGTGAGAAGAAGGAACTGACCATGATGCAGAAGTGGCCGGTTCGTATCGGCCGCCCCTACAAGAGAAAATATGCGCCGACGAAGCCCCTCTGCACGGGCCAGCGTATCATCGATACCCTGTTCCCGCTGGCGAAGGGCGGCACCGCTGCCGTACCCGGGCCGTTCGGCTCCGGCAAGACCGTCGTGCAGCACGCGCTGGCCAAGTGGTCGGACGTGGACATCGTGGTTTACATCGGCTGCGGCGAGCGCGGCAACGAGATGACCGACGTTCTGCGTGAGTTCCCTGAGCTGATTGACCCCCGCACGGGCGAAACCCTGATGAAGAGAACCGTTCTGATCGCCAACACCTCCGATATGCCCGTGGCCGCCCGTGAGGCGTCCATCTACACCGGCATCACGATCGCCGAGTACTTCCGCGACATGGGCTACGATGTGGCCGTCATCGCCGACTCCACCTCCCGCTGGGCCGAGGCCCTTCGTGAGATGTCCGGCCGTCTGGAAGAGATGCCCGGTGAAGAAGGCTATCCGGCGTACCTGTCCTCCCGTCTGGCTCAGTTTTACGAGAGAGCCGGCTGGGTGAACTGCCTTGGTTCCGAAGAGGAACGCCGCGGCTCGCTGACGGCTGTCGGCGCTGTATCGCCGCCCGGTGGCGACCTTTCCGAGCCGGTTTCCCAGGCGACGATGCGTATCGTCAAGGTATTCTGGTCCCTGGATTCCTCGCTGGCCTACCGCCGGCACTTCCCGGCCATCAACTGGCTGAGATCCTACTCGCTGTACTTAGATTCCCTGAAGGTCTGGTACGATGAGAACTTAGGCGGCAGCTTCTTTAAGAACCGCGTGAAGGCCATGTCCATTCTGCAGGAAGAAGCCAGCTTAAACGAAATCGTGCAGCTGGTTGGTAAGGATTCCTTGTCCCCGGCGGATCAGCTGACGCTGGAGGTCGCGAAGATGCTGCGCGAGGACTATCTGCAGCAGAACGCGTTCGTGGACATCGACAGCTTCTCCACCTACGATCGTCAGGCGAAGCTGATGAGCCTGATCTTAAAGTACGACGCGCAGTGCCGCGAAGCCATCGCCAAGGGCGTATCCGCTGCGGATCTGTTTGCGATTGATGCCCGCGTCGGCATTGGCCGCGCAAAGTCCGTCAGCCCGGATGAGTACTCACGGGTTTACGAGAAGATCGAGGCGGATATGGAAACCCAGATTGCCGCGCTGGTAGAGAAGGGAGGACTTGAAGACTAATGATCCGAGAATATCGTACCATACAGGAAATCTCCGGCCCGCTTATGGTAGTCAAGAACGTTGAGGGCGTTACCTACGACGAGCTTGCGGAGATTGAACTTCCCGATGGATCCACCCGTCGCTGCAAGGTGCTGGAAGTCAACGGCGACAGCGCCGTCGTTCAGCTGTTTGAAAGCTCCACCGGTATCAACCTGGCACAGTCCAAGGTGCGCTTCTTAGGGCACCCGCTGGAGCTGGGCGTTTCCGGCGACATGCTGGGCCGCGTCTTTAACGGCATGGGCGTCCCGATTGACGGGGGCCCCGAAATTCTGCCCGAAGCGATGAAGGATATCAACGGTCTGGCCATGAACCCGGCCGCCCGCGACTATCCGAACGAGTTCATCCAGACCGGTATCTCCACCATCGACGGCTTAAACACCCTGGTCCGTGGCCAGAAGCTCCCCATCTTCTCCGGTTCCGGTCTGCCGCACGCGAACCTTGCTGCCCAGATCGCCCGCCAGGCGAAGGTGCTTGACAACGCCACGAACTTTGCCGTTGTCTTCGCGGCCATCGGTATCACCTTCGAGGAATCCGAATTCTTCGTACAGGAATTCCGCCGCACCGGCGCCATCGACCGTACCGTTCTGTTCACCAACCTGGCGAACGACCCGGCCGTCGAGCGTATCGCAACGCCCCGTATGGCCCTGACCGCCGCCGAGTATCTGGCGTTCGAGAAGGATATGCACGTTCTGGTCATCCTGACGGATATCACGAACTACGCCGAAGCCCTGCGTGAGGTTTCCGCCGCTAAGAAGGAAGTTCCCGGCCGCCGCGGTTACCCGGGCTATCTGTACACCGACCTTGCGACCATGTACGAGCGCGCCGGCCGCCGCCTTGGCCACCCGGGCTCCATCACCATGATCCCGATCCTGACGATGCCGGAAGACGACAAGACGCACCCCATCCCCGACCTGACCGGATACATCACCGAGGGCCAGATCATTCTATCCCGCGAGCTGTACCGTCGCGGCATCAACCCGCCGGTCGATGTGCTTCCGTCCCTGTCCCGTCTGAAGGATAAGGGTATCGGCGCAGGCAAGACCCGCGAGGACCATGCTGGCACCATGAACCAGCTGTTTGCCGCATACGCGACAGGCAAGGAAGCCAAGGAACTGATGTCCATCTTAGGCGAAGCGGCTCTGTCCCCCACCGACCTTCTTTACGCGAAGTTCGCGGAGGAGTTTGAGAAGCGCTACGTCAACCAGGGCTACGATGAGAACCGTTCCATCGAGGAAACGCTTTCCATCGGCTGGGATCTGCTTTCGATCCTTCCGAAGAGCGAGCTGAAGAGAATCAAGGAAGAGCTGGTCGAGAAGTATTATCCGAAGAAAGACTAAGGGGGTGTAACTTATGGCGATTGCGACCGTAAATGCCACCCGTATGGAGCTGACCCGCTTAAAGAACCGTCTCCGCACGGCCACCCGCGGACACAAGCTCTTAAAGGACAAGCGGGACGAGCTGATGAAGCAGTTCCTGGATGTCGTCCGCGAAAACCGCGCGCTGCGCAAGAAGGTGGAGGAGGCCCTCATGCGGGCCCACGGCTCTTTTACCGTGGCCTCCGCCCTCATGTCTTCCGAGATGCTTGAGGCATCGCTCCTGTATCCGAAGCAGAGCGTGGAACTGGACATGACCTTCAAGAACATCATGAGCGTCAACGTCCCCCAGTATACCTTCCACACAAAGACGACCGATCCCGGCGAGATCTATCCCTACGGCTTCGCAACCACAAGCTGCGAGCTGGATGACGCCGTGGACGCGCTGTCAGGCGTGTTCCAGGACATGCTGAAGCTGGCGCAAATTGAAAAGACTTCCCAGCTTCTGGCGGAGGAAATCGAGAAGACCAGACGCCGCGTAAACGCGCTGGAATACGTGATGATTCCGCAGATGCAGGAGCAAATCAAATACATCACCATGAAACTGGATGAGAACGATCGAAACACGACCATCCGTCTGATGAAGGTGAAGGATATGATCCTGAAGGAGGCTATCGAAGAGCGGCAGGAAGCTGTCAAGGAAGCATTAAATAAAGCGTAGTATGCTGAGACAGGACGGGGCAGGAGGCAGGGATTTCTTTGCGCAGGCCTCGCAACGCTCCGATGAGCTAACTCCTAACTACGACAGCAAAACCCGCCTCCACGAGTCAAAGGCGACGACTCGTGGAGGCGGGTTTCTTGTCTTCGTAAGGAGTGGATCTCATCTTCGCTAAAAGCGCTCGTGAATTGCCTGCGCAAAGAAATTCCCTGCCTCATGCCCCTGTTTTTTATAGGTTGCGGGGCATACCATACGCTATATTTCCGGCGCCAGGGTATGTCCTGCGCAGGTAAAAAAGCAAGAGGAGGCATACCATACGTTTCGAATCAAGCGTTATGGTATGTCCATGCGCCACTAAAAAGCAAGATGAGACATACCAATTGTTGCATTTCCAGCTTCAAGGTATGCCGGAGCCTGCCAGGGGCCGGGGTGGCAGCGCCTACCCAAGAATCCCGCTTTCCTTTACGCGCTTGATGCCTTCCTTCATGGCTTCCTCATCCTGCACCAGAGCCATGCGCACATATCCTTCGCCGTGGGGGCCGAAGGCAGAGCCGGGGGTGACGACAAAGCCGGCTTTATTGAGCAGGTCCATCGTGAAGTCCACGCTGGAGGTGTAGGGAGCAGGGATCTTCGCCCACACGAACATGGTGGATTCGCAGCGGGGCACGTTCCAGCCGATTTCCGTGAGTCCATCGCAGAGGCAGTTGCGGCGGCGTTCGTAGGCATCGCGTGTTTCGGCGACGCAGGACTGGTCGCCGTCTAAGGCAGCGATTGCGCCTTTCTGCAGCGGCAGGAACATGCCGTAGTCGATGTTGGATTTCAGCAGGGCGAGCTTTTGCACGACTTCCGTGTTGCCAACGCAGAAGCCGATGCGGGCGCCGGCCATGCCATAGGTTTTAGAGAGAGAGTTGAACTCAATTCCTACGTCGAAGGCGCCGTCATACTGCAGGAAGCTTCCGGTGGTTTTGCCGTCGAAGACCAGCTCGGAGTAGGCGTTGTCGTGAAGAACGATGATATCATGCTTTTTCGCGAAGGCGATCAGCTCGTGATACCAGCTTTCCGGGGCCATGACCGTGGTGGGGTTGTTGGGGTAGGAAACCACCATCAGTTTGGCTTTATCCGCCACCTCATCCGGGATGTCGGAGAAGTCGATCAGGTAGTGGTTGTCGGCCTTCTGCTCCATAAAGTAGATTTCCGCGCCGGCAATACGGGGGCCGTCCGCGAAAATAGGATAGCAGGGGTCCGGAACCATGACGATGTCGCCGGGGTCTGCGATCGCAAGCGCCAGGTGCGCAAGGCCGTCCTGTGAGCCTAAAAGAGAGGTGATCTGCTTGGCCGGATCCAGAGTAACGCCGTAGCGGCGCTTGTACCAGCGGGCGACCGCTTCATGAAGCTCTGTGCGGTCCGAGATGGCATAGACGTAGTTGCTGCGGTCTGTGACACCTTCCGCGATGGCATTTATGATGTGACTCGCCGGGGGAATGTTAGGGGCGCCGATGCTTAAATCCAGCACCGGGAGGCCGGCGTCCTGACGCTTTTTTCTGAGCTGCGCCATGGTGGAGAAGATTCCCTCTCCGAAGAGGTTCATTCTGTTTGCAAATTTCATGGATGTGACTCCTTTTATTGATCAGATTTGATGGGCTTACTTTCATAGAATACAGCGAAAACGCATGAAATTCAAGTATCTTTTGAAGCCTGGCGGTCCTGGCCGCAGGTTCTTAAGACTGCAAACTGCGGATTAGAATTTCCTGACGCGCCCCAATAAGCCGCTGCTTTCATAAATATTTCATAATTTTTTTGACAAAAGTCAGGAAATGGATATCTGTGATTTCTTGATTTTAGACGCGTGTCTGAATATAATAATCCCACGACTTAAAAGCGATTAAACGCGACAATCGTACATTTGCGCAGGGAGGGTATGGAATTATGGCAACAGCGATTGAAAACATTCAGCATGCAGCGGAACGACAGGCCTTGTCAGTGATGCTGGACGGTCTGATTGGTCATTTAAATAAAGCAGAGGACCGGACGGCAACCTACATGAAAATTGTCGATATCGCCGGCCAGTTTTACGGAAAAGGCGTGAAACCGGAAACGCTGGAGGCTGCGAAAGCCTACTTCTCCAATCCGGAAAACCGCTGGGTTAAGATGCTGAACCACGTTTTGGACGATGCGGATCCACATTACTTAAAGACCATGATGCTGAACATGGGATATGAGGCCATGTTCCGCGGCACGAAGACCATTCGCGCCACCCGTGAAAAATATGACTGCAACATCCCGTGGCTGATCCTGTTCGATCCTACCAGCGCCTGCAACATGCACTGTGTGGGATGCTGGTCCGGCACTTATGGACACAAGAACAACTTAAGCTTTGAGGATATGGATAAAATCGTCACCCAGGGAAAAGAGCTGGGCACGCACCTGTACCTCATGACCGGCGGCGAGCCGATGGTGCGCAAGGCGGATGTCTTAAAGCTTTGCGAGAAGCACAGCGACTGCTTCTTTGCGGCGTTCACCAACTCGACCCTGATCGATGAAGAACTGTGCCAGAAGGTGCAGAAACTCGGAAACCTGACATTCATGCTTTCTATCGAAGGCACGCCGGAGACGAATGATGCCCGCCGCGGCAACGGCCATTACGCTGCCGTCATCAAGGCAATGGATCTGTTAAAGAAGTACGGCATCATCTTCGGAACGTCCATCTGCTACACCCGCGACAACATCGAGGCGGTCACGAGCGAGGAATTCCTGCGTTTTATCGCGGAAAAGGGCGCGCGCTTTGGCTTCTACTTCCACCTGATGCCCGTTGGCAACAACGCGGTTCCGGAGCTGATGCCCACCGTGGAGCAGCGCAAGATGATCATCGAGAAGATCCGCTGGGTGCGCTCCGACAAGTGCGACATCGAGTTCTACCCGATGGATTTCCAGAACGATGGCGAGTTTGTGGGCGGCTGCATCGCCGGCGGAAGAAACTACTTCCACATCAACAGCCGGGGCGACGCGGAGCCGTGCGTGTTCATCCATTTCTCGAACACGAACATTCACGACAACTCCATCCTGGAGATGCTGCAGAGCCCGCTGTTTAAGCTCTATCACGAGGGTCAGCCTTTTAACCGCAACCACCTGCGTCCTTGCCCGATGCTGGAGAACCCGGATCTTCTGCGCTACATGGTAAAGAAGAGCGGCGCGCACGGCACCAACGAGGAATCCGAGGAAACGGTGGATCATCTGTGCGCCAAGTGCGACAACTACGCGGCGGAGTGGGCTCCGGTGGCCGATGAAATCTGGGCCAGCGAGAAGCATTCCGTGCCGCCTTATGAAAACTACACCAAGGAAAAACGCGAGCACCCCGAACTGGCGGCATTTGAGACGCTGGCAGAGGAAGAAGAAAACACTGTAAACGCCTAACGAATAAAAGCCTGGAGCTGTCGATGTCTGAATTTGCGCGACCGCCCCAGGTTCTCTTTTTTTCACTTTACTTTAACGCTTCAATTCGCTATAATCAAGGAAAGTATAGCACAGCGCAAGGGCTTTTGCAGACCTCTTAAGCTGGCGGCAATCATCGTGAGGAGGGCAAACATGGTTAACGAAACAATGTACGATTACGGCAGCAGAGCCTCCGTAATCCGGGAAATTTTTGAATATGGAAAAAAGAGAGCCGCTGAAATCGGCGCGGAGAACGTGTTTAATTTCAGCATCGGAAATCCCAGCGTGCCGGCGCCGGACACGGTGACGAAAGCCTTGGAGAAGCTGCTGGCGGAAGGCGATCCGGTCTTCCTGCACGGCTATACTTCAGCCGTCGGCGATCCGGGCACAAGAAAGGCCATCGCGGATTCCATCAACCGGAAGTACAATGCCGGCGTGACGCCGGACCGCATCTACATGACCTGCGGAGCGGCGGGTGCCTTAAGTTCCTGCTTAAAGGCTGTTATCACCTCCCCGGAGGATGAGATCATCGCGTTTACGCCCTTCTTCCCGGAGTATACCGTCTTTACGCATGCAAACGGCGGTAAGCTGGTGCAGGTGGAGTCGCGGGACGGGGACTTCCAGATCGATCTGGAAAAGCTGGACAAAGCCATGAATCCGCATGTGCAGGCGCTGATCGTCAACTCCCCCAACAACCCCAGCGGTGTCATCTACACCGAGGAGACGATCCGGAACCTGGCGGCCTACCTGGAAAAGAAGCAGGCGGAGTACGGGCACGAGATCTACCTGATCTCCGATGAGCCGTACCGCGAGCTGGTCTATGATGGCCTGAAGGTTCCGTATGTGACCAACTACTACGACAACTCGATGGTCTGCTATTCCTACAGCAAGGCGCTGTCCCTTCCGGGCGAGCGCATCGGCTTCGCGCTTGTCGGCCCGAAGATGAAGGACGCGGGCAAGGTGTACGCCGCGATCTGTGGCGCCGGCCGCGCGCTGGGCTATGTATGCGCACCCAGCCTCTTCCAGTTCCTGGTGAGAGACTGCGTGGACGAGGTGTCCGATATCAGCATTTACAAGAGAAACCGGGATCTGTTGAACGAGAACCTGACCGCGTACGGCTACACCTGCGTGCGCCCGGACGGCGCGTTCTATCTGTTCATGAAGTCCCCGGAGCCGGACGCGAACGCGTTCTGCGAGAAGGCCAAAAAGCACGAGCTGTTGTTTGTCCCTTGCGATGGCTTCGGAACGCCCGGATACGTGCGCATTTCCTACTGCGTGCAGACGGAGCAGATCGAAAGAGCCCTTCCGGCGTTTAAGGCGCTGGCGGAAGAGTACGGGCTGACGAAATAGTAGCGGTGATGCTACCAGGGTGCCTGACACCACTAAACTTTTATAAAGTATGTAATACTTTATGGAATTTTAATGGTGTCAGGCACCCGAAGACGTTATTGACAGAATACACTAAATACGGTACTCTTATAATACACTTGACAGGATAACGGCCTGCATGGCCGTCTCCCGTAAGACAACGAAGGTAGGCGGGCGCAGGGCTCTCTTACAGAGGCTTATGCGTCAACAAACCATAAATAGGAGGATGGAAGGTATGAAAAACGTACTGGAATATCTTGAGAACACAGCGGCCATTATGGGCGACAAGACTGCGGTCATCGCCGATGATGGAGAGATGACATTTGCGGAATTGAACGCGGCAGCCCGGAAGATCGGAACCGGTCTGATGAAATACACGGACGTGCGTCGTCCGATCCCGATTTTGATGCATAAAGGATGCCACTGTCTGGCTTCCTTCTTCGGCGTTGTGGAAGCCGGCTGCTTCTACTCGCTGTTAAACCCGATGCTGCCGGCGTCCCGCCTGGCGCAGATCCTGGATGTCCTGGATGCAGACGTGGTTTTGGCGGATAAGGAATTTTACGATCTGGCCGACACCCTGTCCGATCGCCCGGTTCTTCTGATGGAAGAGTTCCTGGACGAGGAAGCTCAGGAAGACACCGCCGCGTTAGCGCGCGTCCGCGAGCAGATGATCGATAAGGATCCGCTGTACGCGTTCTTTACCTCCGGCTCTACCGGTGTTCCGAAAGGAGTTCTGGTCAACCACCTGTCCGTCATCGACTTTATCGAAGAGTATACGAAGCTGATCGACTTAAAGCCGGAAGACCGGATTGCCAACCAGGCACCGTTCGATTTCGACGTATCGGTTAAGGATATCTACCCGGCGATGAAGACCGGTGCGACGCTGGTTGTATGCGCCAGACGTCTGTTCCTGCAGCCGGCATCCTTAGTGGATGTTCTGTGCGACCAGAAGATCACGGTCATGACCTGGGCCGTCTCCGGTCTGGTTCTGATTTCCGCGACGCACGGTCTGGACTACCGCGTGCCGGATACGGTGCGTGTGGTGGCCTTCTCCGGCGAGCAGATGCCCATGAAGCATCTGAAGGTGTGGATGAGCAAGCTTCCGAACGCGCAGTTCATCAACCTGTACGGACCTACGGAAATCACCTGCAACTGCACGTACTTCAAGGTGCCCCGCAACATGGAATTCCCGCAGGGTATCCCGATCGGCAAGGCATTCTCCAACGAGAGAGTGTTCCTTCTGGGCGAAGCCAATCAGGAGATCACCGAACCCGGGCAGATCGGCGAAATCTGCGTAGCCGGTACCGCGTTAGCCTTAGGCTACTACCGCAATCCGGAGCAGACTGCGCTGCACTTCTGCCAGAACCCGCTGATCCATCACTATGAAGAGCGCATCTACCGCACGGGCGATCTGGGTTCGTACCTGGGCGATGGAAATCTGATGTTCCGCGGCCGCCGCGATTTCCAGATCAAATACATGGGACACCGCATCGAGCTGGAAGAGATCGAGCGCGCCATGATGAAGGCAGACGGTGTCATGAGAGCCTGCGTTGTCTTTGATCAGGAGAAAGAGAAGATGTACGGCTGGTTTGTCGGAAATGCGGACGTGGCTTCCGTGCACGAGTACTTAAAGGCGAACCTGCCGGGTTACATGGTTCCTGGCAAGCTGCTCAAGTACGAGGAAGAGACGCTTCCGAAGACGAAGAACGGCAAGATCGACCGCAAGCTGCTTCTTGAGCGGGCGATTGAGGAAGGAAGAAAGAGAAATGGGTAATACCACATGGCAGGACACCGCCCTTCGGGCGGTGACACCTGCCTATGTTTTTGACAGACAGGAATTAAAAGAGCGGGTAGCATTTTTGCGGGAAAAACTGCCGAATGGCGCAAAACTTTGTTTTGCGATCAAGGCCAACCCGTTTCTGGCGGAGGCACTTCGTGACGAAGTGGACTGCTTTGAGGTCTGCTCCCCCGGGGAAGCGAGAATTTGTCTTCGCGCGGGAGTCCCGAAGGAAAAGCTTGTCATCTCGGGCGTTTACAAGACGCCCGAGGTGATGGAGGAGCTGGCAAAGGATGCCGACACGTCCGGCATAATTTTTACGGTCGAATCGAAAAATCAGGCTTGCCTTTTGTCGTCAATTGCGGTACGCTATAAGATAAGTTTGCCTGTGCTGATCCGTATGACAAGCGGCAATCAGTTCGGAATGGATCCGGAGGATATCAAAGTTCTGGTGAAGGAACATCCATCAGGGCTTGTTTTTTGCGGTCTGCAGTTTTACTCCGGAACGCAGAAGACCTCGGTCAAGCGTCTGCGCAGGGAGATGACCGCCATCCAAGAGCTCATGCAGGAACTGCGGGCAATCGACGAGACATTTCCGGACCGCCTGGAATTCGGCCCCGGGCTTCCCGTATCCTATTTTGAAGGGGAAAGCCTGGATGAGGAAGCGTACTACGCGGAGCTTTCGGCCCTCTTTGCGGAATTCTTCCCGCACACGCACCTGACGGTGGAAGCCGGGCGCGGCCTTGCGGCCTGCTGCGGAACCTACCTGGCGCGCGTGGTGGATGTGAAGGAAAACCGGGGCGAGAAGTATGCGATCTGCGACGGCGGCATCCATCAGCTGGTTTACTACGGGCAGATGATGGCCATGAAACGACCGCATCTGGCACATTTCCCGGAGCGGGAAGGCGCGGAAGAAAACTGGAATCTGTGCGGGTCGCTCTGCACGGTCAACGATGTGCTGTTAAAACAGCTCCCGGTAAAGAACCTTCAAGTGGGAGATACATTTGCCTTCTTTAAGACGGGGGCGTACAGTGTCACCGAAGGAATGGCGCTGTTTTTGAGCCGCGAACTGCCGGCCGTGTACTTAAAAGACGGAGAGGACCTGATCTGTCTTCGGGAAAGACAGGAGACGGACGGGATCAATGGAGCGGCGCATCTGTGAGGCAAAGTAGCCGGCCAGGTGCCTGAACATAGTGAAAATCGCCTGTGGGCAAATGCCGACGCTTTTGCCTGGCAGGCATGAAATATAAGAATTTATCAGGGGGACAAACAACATGGAAAAACTGCTTGAAATGCTGGAAGATCTGGCTCCGGGAACGGATGTCGCAACGGCGACGGACTTAGTGGATGGTCATCATCTGGATTCCCTGGCGATTTTATCGCTGGTGGCGGATTTGGAGGATGAGTTTGATATTACCATTCCGGCGGTCGAAATCATTCCGGCCAATTTCAATTCTGCAGAGGCTCTGTGGGCCATGATCACGAGACGTATGGAGGAGTAAGTTAAATGGAATCGTACTGCTCGTTGGTTTACGTTTTACTTTTTCTGGTACCGTTTCTGCTCTTGTACCGCTTTGTGCCGGGGCAGGGGAAACGGTATGTTCTGCTGGCCGGAAACCTGATCTTTTTCTGGTGGATCAGCGGCATCCGCGTGCTCTATATCGTCGGGACCGCCGTGGTGATTTACCTGGCGGGCTTTGGTATCGGCATGCTGCAGGAGAAGAGAAACGCAGCCCTTTCCACGGCGGAAAAAGCGGACAGGAAGACGATTATGGAAGCGTCCCGGAAGAAGCAGAAGGGCCTGATGCTGGTGGCCCTTGTGTTTGTCCTGGGACTTCTTTTGGTTCTGAAATATACGGGCTTTGCCGTGGAGATTCTGGACGCGGTTCTCGAGAAACTGGTTCCCGGAACGTTCCTGACGCCGCCGACGATCCTGGTGCCGATCGGCCTGTCGTTTTATACGCTGGAAGCGATTGCTTATCTGGTGGATGTCTACCGGGAGACGGTCAAGCCGGAGACAAACTTCCTGCGGCTGTTCCTTTTCTTAAGCTTCTTCCCGAAGCTGATGGAAGGCCCGATCAGCCGCTATGAGCCGCTGGCAAGGAATCTGTGGGACGGCGGACAGATGACCCGGGAAGGGGCCATTCGCGGCTCCATGCGGATTTTTTACGGTCTGTTCAAGAAAGTCATGATCGCGGACCGCTTAAACCCGCTCCTGGATCAGGTGTTTTTACATTACATGGAATACAACAACGGGGTCATGAACTGGATTGCCACGTTGTTTTACATGATTCAGCTCTACTGTGAGTTTTCAGGCAACCTGGATGTGGTCATCGGCAGCGCGGAAATCATGGGGATCACCCTCACGGAGAACTTCAAACAGCCGTTTTTCTCCAAGAGCATTTCCGAGTTCTGGACGAGATGGCATATCTCGCTCGGCACCTGGTTTAAGGATTACATCTTCTACCCGATGTCGCTTTCCAAGCCCTTAAAGAACCTGACCAAGAGCGCCAGAAAGAAACTGGGAAATCATTACGGACCGCTGGTTGCCGGCGCGATCGCTCTGTTTACGGTGTGGTTCTGCAACGGCCTCTGGCACGGCGCGGGCTGGCGGTACATCTTCTTTGGCATGTACCATTTTGTGCTGATTCTGTGCGGCAACCTGATCGAATATCCGGCGCGCATCGTCACGGACAAGCTCCACATCAACCGGCAGGGAAAGCCGTACAAGGCATTCCAGATCATCAGAACGTTTATCCTGGTGGTGGTTGGCGAGCTGTTCTTCCGGGCGCATGGTTTATCGGCCGGTATCGCGATGTTTAAACAGCTCTTTACGAGCATCTCGTTTGACTGGATCACCACGGGAAGTATTTTCACGCTCGGAATGGACCGGATGGATTTTGTCATTGCGGCGATTGCCGTTCTGCTGATCCTTGTGGTCGACATCTTAAAAGAGCGCGGCGTGGATGTCCGCGGTAAAATTATGGAAACGCCGGCTCCCGTGCGCATCGCGATCTGCACGGCGGCGGTTCTCGTACTTGTCATGTTTGGGGCCTATGGCTTAAATTATCAGCCGGTGATGCCTATTTACGCAAATTTCTAAGGGGAGGAAGGACGAATGAAGAAAAACATTCGATATGTGGTCTATGTCGTATCGTTCCTCCTGATTCTGTCGGTGTGCCTGCTTGCGCTGGGTGAGATTTTCCGCCCGCGCGTGACGTCCGACCCTTCTATGATACGGGACGAGGTGGATGCCCGGATTTTAACGACGCCGGAGAATACCACGGATATCCTGCTCATGGGCAACAGCGAGATGCTGGCCCATGTGTCGCCGGTCACCCTGTGGGAAGAGGAGGGAATTGCCTCCCTGAACTTAGGCTCGGTCGGCCAGTTTTTCTACCTGGTGAAAGGATATCTGAAGCTGGCGATGGAGACCCAGTCTCCCAGGCTGGTGATCCTGGATATGGATGCCCTCTTTTTGTGGGAGGTGCGCGGCGAGAATTACATGATCCACCGCGTGGCCGATTTCTTCCCGATCCTCAGGAACCACGACCGCTGGAAGGAACCCTACCGGGACAAGCTGCTGCTTACCGATGCCGAAAAGAAGAAGGCCGGCAAAGACAAGGATCGAATTGAAAAAACGCGGAAGCTGAAGGGATATTATTACTCCACGGAAAACTGCCCGGCGGCGGATTTTGACTACATGCAGCCGGTTTCGGACGGAGAGCCTGTCATTTCGTGGAACCGCCTCGCGTTCCAGGATATCGTCGCCTTCTGCAAAAAGAAGAATGTGCCGCTGCTTTTGGTTTCCACCCCCAGCATCAAGAACTGGAACGATGCCAAGCATGAGACGGTGCAGATTCTGGCGGACGAAAACAACCTTCCTTACCTGGATTTAAACCTCTACGTGGATGAGCTTCAGATCAACTGGGAGACCGACTCGCGCGACGGCGGCGATCACTTAAACGACAAAGGAACACAGAAAGTGTCCCGCTTCCTGGCGGGCTATCTGAAGGAGCACTACGACCTGCCGGATCGCCGCGGAGACAAGCACTATGCCGAGACCTACGAGGAAGCTGCCGCGTACTACCATGAGCTGGTGGGGCAGAAGGCTGCTGGTGTGACGGGTTGAGAGAAGGCCGGCGTGATATATTGGAAATCGATCGACAGGTAGGCAGCAGTTGCGCGATGCCTGCAGGAGTGTATAGAGATTTATGAGTTTTTGGGAAGTTCTTATGGTGGGGCTGGGGCTGTCTGCCGATGCGTTCGCTGTTTCTGTCTGCAAAGGCTTACAGATCCGACAGGTTCGTCTGTCTCATATGGCCCTTGCCGGGAGCTGGTTCGGCGCGTTTCAGGCGCTTATGCCCGTCCTGGGGTACGCCTTGGGCGAGCTGTTTGCGGAGCGGGTGGCCAGATACGGGCACTGGGGTGCCTTCCTGATCCTGGCCCTGATCGGCGGGAACATGATCCGCGAATCGTTTGCTCCGGAAGAAGAGGAACACACGGCGGATATGGCGGCCCCCACGATGGCGCTTTTAGCTGTTGCCACCTCAATCGACGCGATGGCGGTGGGCGTTTCCTTTGCCCTCCTTGGGATGAAGCCGTTTCCGGCCGTCCTGATGATCGGCCTGATTACTTTCCTTTGTTCCGCCGCCGGCGTGAAGATGGGAAGCCTCTTTGGAAACCGCTTTGAAGGAAAGGCGGAGCTGGCAGGCGGCGCGGTGCTGATTTTGATTGGCGTGCGGATTCTGGCGGAAGGGTTATTAGGATAAGTTGTCAGAGAATGAGAGCAGCCCCTGCAGACGAGAAGCGTCTGCAGGGGCTGCATTGCTGGAGGGGCAGACCAGCAGGAAACTTTTGCGAAGGGATGCTGGCATACCACAAGCCGCGAAAATGGGGTGGAAGGTATGCCTGAAGAGATAAGTGAGAGGGAAAGAGGCATACCACAAGCCTGGAAATGAGGAAAGATATGGCTAAGAAGAAAGACAAGGAAACCTACACAAAAGAAGAGCGTGCTCGGCTGGCAATCCAGCGCTTGAAGGAAGCGTATCCGGAGACGGTGTGTACGCTGGACTATGATGATGCCTGGAAGCTTCTGGTCAGCGTCCGCCTCGCGGCGCAGTGCACGGATGCGCGAGTGAATGTGGTGGTGGAGAAACTTTATGAGAAGTTTCCGGATGTGGATGCCCTGGCGGCTGCGACGCCGGATGAGATTGAAGAGATTGTGAAACCCTGCGGCCTGGGACACAGCAAGGCCCGGGACATCAGCGCCTGCATGCGTATCCTGAAGGAAAAGTATAACGGGCAGGTGCCAAGTGACATTGATGAGCTTCTCTCGCTTCCTGGTGTTGGCCGCAAGAGTGCCAACCTGATCATGGGAGATGTATTCGGCAAGCCCGCCATTGTAACGGATACGCATTGCATTCGCTTGTGCAATCGCATTGGCCTGGTAGATGACGAGAAAGACCCTTACAAGGTGGAAAAGGCCCTTTGGGCCCTGATCCCTCCTGAGGAAGGCAACGACTTCTGCCACCGTCTGGTGGATCATGGCCGCGCGGTCTGCACCGCCCGCACCACCCCGCACTGCGAAATCTGCTGCCTGAGAGACATCTGCCGCACGGGCAACGACCGCCAATGACCTGACGCATCATTGTTTCCGATTTGACTTGATATCTACCTGTTGGAAACAATGATGCGTCAGGTCATGCGTGAAAACCTGTTTGACAAGGAGCGTGGGGAGTAGTAAAATCAAGAGAACATGCCTACAAGGAGGTGCAACATGAACAGAGGACCGTATTATCTGACAACCGCGATCGCCTATACCTCGGGCAAGCCGCACATCGGCAATACCTACGAGATCGTGCTGGCAGACGCAATCGCGCGATATAGAAGAGAACAGGGCTACGACGTCCGCTTCCAGACCGGAACCGACGAGCATGGCCAGAAAATAGAGCTGAAGGCGGCCGATGCCGGCAAGTCTCCGAAGGAATTTGTGGACGAAGTGGCAGCCGAAATCAAACGCATCTGGGATCTGATGAACACGTCCTACGACAAGTTTATCCGGACGACGGACACCTACCATGAGAAGCAGGTGCAGAAGATCTTCAAGAAGCTGTACGAGAAAGGTGACATTTACAAAGGATACTACGAAGGCATGTACTGCACGCCTTGCGAGTCCTTCTTCACCCAGTCGCAGCTTGTGGATGGAAAGTGCCCGGACTGCGGACGCCCCGTCTCCCCGGCGCGCGAGGAAGCCTATTTCTTTAAGATGAGCAAGTACGCGGATCGCCTGATTGAGCACATCAACACGCATCCGGAGTTCATCCAGCCCGAATCCCGCAAGAACGAGATGATGAACAACTTCCTTCTCCCGGGTCTGCAGGATCTGTGTGTGTCCCGCACCTCTTTCAAGTGGGGCATTCCGGTGGATTTTGACGACAAGCATGTCGTATACGTGTGGCTGGACGCGCTGACCAACTATATCACCGGCCTGGGCTACGACGCGGACGGAAACCACGACGACCTGTACAACAAGTACTGGCCGGCGGATCTGCACCTGATCGGAAAGGACATCATCCGCTTCCATACGATTTACTGGCCGATTTTCCTGATGGCGTTAGACGTGCCGCTGCCGAAGCAGGTGTTTGGTCATCCTTGGCTCTTACAGGGCGATGGCAAGATGAGCAAGTCCAAGGGCAACGTGATTTACGCGGACGACCTGGTGGAAATGTTCGGAGTGGACGCAGTGCGCTAATTCGTGCTGCATGAGATGCCGTTCGAAAACGATGGCGTCATCACCTGGGAACTTCTGGTGGAGCGGATGAACTCTGACCTGGCCAACGTGCTCGGAAACCTGGTCAACCGCACCATCTCCATGACCAACAAGTATTTTGATGGCGTGGTGAAGCGTACCGGAGTGGAAGAGGAGATCGACGCGGACTTAAAGGCCGTTGCGCTTGACACCGTGCGCAAGGTGGATGGCAAGATGGACGAGCTGCGCGTGGCGGACGCCCTGACCGAAATCTTTACGCTGTTTAAGCGCTGCAACAAGTACATCGACGAGACGATGCCCTGGGCGCTTGCGAAGGATGAGGAGAAGAAGCCCCGCCTGGCGGAGGTGCTCTACAACCTGACCGAGTCCATCACCATCGGCGCCAGCCTGCTGTATTCCTTCATGCCGGAAACGGCGGAGAAGATCCTGGCTCAGCTGAATACCGTCAAGCGTCCACTGGACGACATGGTCAGCTTTGGCCTGTACCCGTCCGGCAACAAGGTGACGGAGACGCCCGAAATCCTGTTTGCCCGCTTAAAGCTGGAGGATGTGATCGCGCAGGTAGAAGCGCGCCACGCAGCCGTGGGCACCGGGGAAAAGGAAGAGGAAAAGGCGGAGGAAAAAGCCGAGCCGAAGTATCCGCAGGTGGAGAAGAAGCCTGAGGTTTCGATCGATGACTTTGCGAAAATGCAGCTGCAGATCGGCGAGATCATCGCTTCCGAACCCGCAAAGAAGTCCAAAAAGCTCCTGGTCAACCAGGTTCGCATCGGCGGTGAGGTACGCCAGATCGTATCCGGCCTGGCCAAGTGGTACAAACCGGAAGAGCTGGTGGGCAAGAAAGTGGTCTGCATCACGAACCTGAAGCCCGCAGTACTGGCCGGCTATGAGTCCCAGGGCATGATCCTGGCGGCGGAAGACGATGAAGAAAACCTGTCCGTTATCTCGCTGGACCGCGATGTTGTAAGTGGGTCTGAGGTGCGGTAAGGTCTGAGGCTGTGCGAGGGTAGCACCGACCTTTTTCAATGATTTGATAGCAAAGGTATGTCTTGTGGCGCGGAAAAAGCGCTCCGGGACATACCTTTTTGCTTAAAAAGCAAGCGAAGGTATGCCCCGGGACTGAAAGAAAAGCAGCGGGGGATGTCAGAGTAAGAATTTTTTAAAAAATCGCATGAAAATCACTAGGAATTTCCGTGAAAATAGTGTAAAATGAATAGCATCTATGGGAAGTCTGCCCCGGGCATCCTTTTTCCGAGGAACAAAAGGGGCGGAATGTAATGGGGAAAAGGCATCAAAACAGTGAAAGAGAGGGAAAATGCATTGAAACATCAGGATATTATCAGCAAGATGACACTTGAGCAGAAATGCTACATGTTCTCCGGAAAGGATTTCTGGTCATCCAGAAGCGTGGAAAGCGCCGGCGTTCCTAGCATTATCATGTCTGACGGACCTCACGGAGTCCGTAAGCAGGAAGGCGCGGGAGATCAGCTGGGTTTGAACGGCTCCGTTCCGGCTACCTGCTATCCGACTGCAGCCACCATGGCAAACAGCTGGGATACGAAACTTGGCGAAGAGATGGCAACCGCCCTTGGAGAAGAAGCTGCGGTGCAGAGCGTCAGCGTCCTTTTAGGACCCGGTATGAACGTAAAGAGAAGCCCTCTTTGCGGCCGTAACTTCGAGTACTTCTCGGAAGATCCGTACCTGGCCGGTAAGATGGCCGCCGCGTACATCCGCGGTATCCAGAGCTACGGCATCAGCGCCTGCCCGAAGCACTTTGCCGCGAACTCCCAGGAGCTTCGCCGTATGGCTTCCGACTCCGTCATGGACGAGCGGACGCTGCGCGAAATCTATCTGACGAACTTTGAAATTGCCGTCAAGGAAGGCAATCCGAAGAGCATCATGTCCGCCTACAACCGCGTAAACGGTGTGTACGCGAACGAGAACGCGCACCTGCTGCAGGAAATCCTGCGCGATGAGTGGGGCTTCTCCGGCTACGTCGTATCCGACTGGGGCGCTTCCAACGATCACGTGGAAGGTGTGCGCGCCGGTTCCCACATGGAAATGCCCACCACCGGCGGCGACTCCGATGAAGAGCTGATCCAGGCTGTCAAGGATGGCCGCATCAGCGAGGAACTGATCGACCAGCGTCTGGATGAGCTGCTGGATGTCATCCTCCCGACCCGCGCGGCTGTGGACAAGATGGCCGGCAAGAGCTTCGACGTGGAAGCACATCACGCGATGGCCGAGAAGGCCAGCGAAGGCAGCATCGTTCTGTTAAAGAACGACGGCAATATCCTTCCTCTGGCAGCAGGTGCCAAGGTAGCCGTGATCGGCGATTTCGCGGAGACCCCTCGTTATCAGGGTGCCGGTTCCTCCGTGGTTAACCCCACCAAGCTGGATTCCGCCATGGGCGTCATCGGCAACTTCGATCTGAACGTTGTCGGTTTCGCAAAGGGCTATCCGAGAGTAGGCGCGGGCGATGCGGCTATGCAGGCAGAAGCCGTCGAGCTGGCGAAGAAGGCGGATTACGTCCTCCTGTACATCGGTCTGGATGAAATCTCCGAGTCCGAAGGCTTAGACCGCAGCCACATGAAGATGCCGCAGAGCCAGATCGACTTATTGGAAGCGATCGCGGCCGTGAACCCGAACGTCATCGCTGTGATGGCAGCCGGTTCCGCTGTGGAAATGCCTTGGCTGCCTAAGTGCAAAGCCATGGTCCATGGTTATCTGTGCGGCCAGGCCGGCGCTAGCGCCATCCTGAAGGTCATCACCGGTCAGGTGAACCCTTCCGGTAAGCTGTCCGAGACCTACCCGATTTCCTATGACGATGTTCCTTCCAAGCCGTACTTCCCGTCCAAGCAGCGCAACGCGGAGTACCGCGAAGGCCTGTACATCGGCTATCGTTACTTCGAAACCGTGAAGAAGCCGGTTCTGTTCCCGTTCGGCTTCGGTATGAGCTACACGACCTTCGAGTACACCAACATGAAGATCGATGGTAACAAGGTGACCTTCACGATCACCAACACCGGCAAGATGGACGGCGCGGAAGTCGCGCAGCTGTATGTTTCCGCAAAGAACCCCAGCATCTATCGCCCGGCTCTGGAGCTGAAGGGCTTCACCAAGGTCTTCGTAAAGGCCGGCGAGAGCAAGGATGCCTGCATCGAGCTGGATGACAAGGCCTTCCGTTACTGGAACGACAAGACCGGCAAGTTCGAGATCGATGGCGGCGAGTACGACATCATGATCGGCGCGAACGTTGAGGATATCCGCCTCTGCAAGCCGATGACTGTTGCCGGAACGAACGCGGAGCTTCCTTATCAGATGGCGGATCTGCCGAGCTACGCGAAGGGCGATATCCTGAACGTCTCCGACGAAGAGTGGACCAAGCTCCTTGGTCACGCCATTCCGGACGGCAGTTGGGCCGGCAGCCTGGAGCGCAACGATGCCATCTGCCAGCTGTACTACTCCAAGAGCGGCGTGGCGCGTCTGGCTTACAAGGTTCTGACGAACATGCTGAACAAGAGCATGGAGAAGGGCAAACCGGACCTGAACATCATGTTCATCTACAACATGCCTTTCCGCGCGATCGGCAAGATGGCCGGCGGCGCTGTCAGCCAGGGCATGGTAGACAACATCGTGAAGCTTGTCAACGGCCACTTCTGGGGCGGCCTTGGCGGCATCATCTCCGGCTTCTTCAAGCAGGGCAAGGTGCAGAAGCACGCGAACTCGATGAAGTAAAAGATTCCGAAATCTTCATCGATATGATGAAACAAAAAATATGGCTTGGCAGCCATCTTCTTACGTCTCCTGGCCGCAAAGTTGGCCGGGAGACCACCGCGGTAGTGGTTAAAAGCCAATGAAAGAATTCAATACAACAGCCGTCTGTATACCGGAAAAGCATTATATGGTCGATCTTTCGGAAAGAGTCAAAGAGATCAAAAAACTGGTGGATGCTGGTAAGTATTTTACGATTAACCGGGGCAGACAATATGGGAAGACAACCACATTAAATGCTCTTCGAAGAGCCCTTTTATCCGAATACGAAGTAGTCGGGCTCGACTTTCAGGGATTAGGAAACGCTTCGTTCAGGACAGAGGAAAGTTTTTGCAGAGGGTTTGTCAAGCTGATACTGACGAAGCTCGAATACAGGCAAAACACTGTTCCGGAAGATGTCGAAGAGCAAATGGAAGGGTTTATCTCTGCAAAGAATAAGGATAGTAAACTGGAAGATCTGATGAGGCTCATGCGCAGATGGTGCCGGGCATCAAAGCTTCCGATCGTTTTGATGATCGATGAAGTGGATAGTGCGACCAACAATCAGGTGTTCCTCGATTTTTTGGCCCAGTTACGAGACGGTTATATCAGCAGAGATACAGATGGAATACCGGCTTTTCAGTCCGTCATTCTGGCCGGAGTGACAGATGTAAAGCACATGAAGGCGAGAATTCGCCCGGATGGTAAGCACAAAGAAAATAGTCCCTGGAACATTGCTGCGGATTTCAATATCGACATGAGCCTCTCAGAAGAGGGGATAGCAGGAATGCTGAGAGAGTATGACCTGGATCATCATACCGGGATGGATGTTGAAATGCTCGCGAAGCAAATCCGCGAGTATACGAATGGCTATCCTTTTCTGGTAAGCAGAATCTGTCAGCTTTTGGATGAGAGAGTGAGTGTGCGAAGAGGCCTTACATCTGCCTGGACCAGAATCGGGTTAGAGGAAGCGGTAAAGCTCCTTCTTTCTGAAAACAACACGTTGTTCCAGTCTTTGACAAAGAACCTGAATAATTATCCTGATCTAAAAGCATCCATCCGCAGTATCCTGATGGAAGGCACGAAGATTACATATAATCCGCAGCAGGATGAAATTGTTCAGATGCAGATGTATGGACTGATCAGAAATGAGAGGGGTACTGTTCGCATCGCAAACCGAATTTTTGAGACGATGCTGTACAATCTGTTTCTTTCTGACGAAGAACTGAAAAATAATGTTTTCGCCCGAGCGGGTGACTTGGCCAGAAACCAGTTCGTTACGGACGGCGTGTTGAATATGCGCCTCATCTTGCAGAAGTTTATTGATACCTATATAGAAGTATTTGGTCCACTTGATGAGAAGTTTAAGGAGAAGGACGGCAGAGAGCAGTTTCTTCTATATCTGAAGCCTATTATAAATGGCACCGGGAACTATTACATCGAGGCACAAACCAGAGATCAGACCCGTACGGATGTGATTGTTGACTATCTGGGTCAACGATACATCATAGAACTTAAGATATGGCGCGGCCCGCGCTACAATGCGGAGGGAGAAAAACAGATCGCGGAATATCTGAATTACTTTGGCCTGACCTTTGGCTATATGCTGAGCTTCAATTTCAATAAAAATAAGGAAACCGGCGTGAAGCTGGTTCATGTGGGTGATAAAACCCTGTATGAGGCGGTTTTATAATCCTTGCTACATCCTTTACATCAGCTGAATCCATGAGCTGTGGGAAAATCTTTCCCGCAGCTTTTCATTTTATTGCAGGCAGAATGCAACGGCTCGTGAAAGTGGATTTTTGATTTTGGGTATCCGCAATCTTCCTACGGAGTGGAGTGAGAAGTTGTGTTCAAATCCTGACAGGTTGACATAAGTGCATGGATGATACGGAACTGCCCTTCGGCTCCGGATTGACGGAACATTTTTAAAAGAAGTTTTTCCTGCTCAGTCAGGTCGTCCTCGGATGAAAACGGCAAAGAGCTGGATGAAGAGAGAGGCAGTGGATTGGAGTTAGAATACTCGTTTGGGTTAGAACGCGAAGAGCTATCTAACCCAGTGGCAGCCCCTGGAATTCTAACGTCGGTTAGACCAAGGAGGTAGTCTGTACTCACGTGAAAGTACATGGCGATACGCACCAGAACTTCTGCTTTCGGTAGAATATCCTTTTGAAACCAGTTACTGATAGCCGGCGAGGAAACGCCGGTCATTTCCAGAATTTCTTTTGATTGAGGCCGAAGATTCTTCTCGGCGCAAAGCTGTTCGAAACGTTTACAGAAAATCATACGATAAAACACGGTTAGACTTAAGAAAAAATGTTAGACAACACGGTTGACAATCTAATTGCGTTGGTGTATTATCTAACTAAGTACCGTTAGAACCTCCATGCGTATTTAGAAAATGGTGTGGCTAGTGCAAGCGAGTTTCGATGGCCAAGGATCTTTCAAAAGGCAAAGAATTGACAGATCCCAATATCTGCGGGCAAAGATGTCTTACACTTGTTTTGCGAGGAGTGTATGACATGCGATAGCAGGCCTTCCTTAGGAGTGGCTGCTTTCTTTGACATGGAGTGGAGTTTCTTAAAAAGCAGCAAGCAAATCCCCTAGCAACAAAGTATATCTGTTTTGACTGTTTTTGTCGATAGTTTTTTCTTTTTCAAAAAGGAGGAAATTCACAGAAAAACATGGCAAGACAGCATAGAAGTCTAATCACTCAGCCTCCGGTATGCCAAGGGCATTTCCTGCCTGGACAGACAGCTTGGAGACCACCTGGGAACAGGCGTACAGCCTTTTATTACTGAAGGAAAGAGGATGATTATGCGACAGAGAAAGAAAAAACAAAAGGCAAGGGAACCAACCGTTACAGGTAGGGGTGCCTGGATGCGTGCCAGGAGCCCGGATGAGTCTTTCGATATCGCAGAACGATCTCATCTGGTTTAAAAAACATGAGTAGCAGCGCGCAGCGACGCGTTTGTTTTCATGTAAGAAGGTGCAGCCACTCCTTAGGCTGCATGGAATTGTTTATAGAAGACTGTCAGCTTGTAATGAAAAGTGCTCTGAACGAGAGCACAAACTGTTGTATCAAAACGATCATTTCTGGAGATTTAGAACGGAGAACTGGATGCCTTTACAGGGGAAGCAACCCAGTGGCCGTCAAATAAAGCTCTTTGAATGAAATACAAAAAGGGAGAAAGTATTATGAAAAAAGGAATCCTTTTATTAGCAAGCGCACTGCTGGGCGCTTCCATGATCTGTGGAACCGTACTGGCAGACGAAAACACGGATGCTGCGGCTGAAGCTGAAGCGTCCTCAGAACATACCTTTGATCTGGATGGAGAGTATACCATCGTAAAGAAATGGAGCACTGAATGCGGTGGAACAAGCGGTATTATCCGTTTCCTGTGTACGGCCCATAGCGAGGATTATACGGGTACTATTCCTGGCAGCGAATTCAAAGAATATGTAGTCCATGTTCCGAGCAAGCATGCATTCCCTACTGCTGCGGAATATTTGAAGAATCCCGCAGACTATGCGGATTTTGTCGTAAAGGAAGAGCCGGCTACCTGCGAAAAGGATGGCTATGTTGTCCTGGCTTGCATGAATACTGTTGTGAACGGCGACGTGGATGAGAATGGCGTGTATCGTGACGAAGAGACGGGCCTTTTCCACGCTGTTGTGGATTGCGAAGAGACTGTCACAATTACTGTTCCGAAGCACACGCATACCTGGAGTGATGAGGCGGATGCTTTTGACGATTACAAGATCGTTCAGGAGATGGACTGCACGCACAATGAAGTTGGCAAGGTTTACTGCGTTGAATGTGGTAAGCTGAAAGAGGAACTGGTAGATGCTTCTGAGCTGGAAAAGAACGATAGCTATACCAAGAAGACTCCTGGACATCAGTGGGTTGCTACGGGAAAGGTTATCTCTGCTTCTACCTGCCATACTATGGGTACCCAGGAGTATCAGTGCTCTGTCTGTGAGATTAAGCAGAATAAGAGCGATATGCCGTTAGACCCGAACAATCATGAGTTCGGTGAGTGGCAGGAAGAAATCGCTCCCACCTGTACGGAACCGGGTTCCAATTATCGCCTTTGCAAGTGGCACACGGGTGATTTTGATGCGAATGCAAAAGAAGTCGTTACGACTGAGCCGCTGGGACACAAGTTCCAGACTGTAATTACCAAGGTGGCTACCTGCGCTGAAGAAGGCACGATGTACACTGTGTGCTCTGTCTGCGGTGAGAAGACAGAGGAAGTGACTTATGAGAATGCCAAGGGACACGTTTGGGGAGAGTGGAAGGTTACTACTCCTGCAACCTGCACGGAAGCGGGAGTTGAGACCCGCGTTTGCAAACTTGACAAGACCCATACTGAGACCAGAGAGGTCGAGGCAAAGGGACACAACTGGAGCGAATGGGTAGAGCGTAATGCAGCTGGAGAGGCTACTCCTGGTTACTGGTTCCGTCAGTGCTTGGATTGTGGTGAACATGAAGAGTGGACTGGTGAAGATGTAGCGGATGCTGCACACAAGGATGATTACAAGCTTGATCTGTCCAAGGTAACGAAGACGGATACAACAGCCGGAACCGGTATGATTACCATGGGCAAGAAGGAATACAAGGCTCTGTACGTCCGTGTTGCCTGGCATTACACGCTGGCCAATGGCGATACCTTCTCCTACTGCGTCATTAAGGACGTTGTAGAGGATAAGGATGGAAACCATACCTTCAAGATGGCTGGCCCTACTGCTCCTTACGGTGCTACGCTGAACATGGTTCAGGTGACCTTGACGGATGACGCGGCTGCCGATGTGAAGCCGAGCGGATTTGAAGTTGTTGCTTCTCAGGTTCTTAGATAAGAGAATGTATTGAAGCAATATTCCTGAATAACAGCCGTTTCCGGCTCTCTGAAGGGAATCGGGAACGGCTTCCTATGCAAAAATGTCTTACACCGAAGATAATCGGCGTAATGGAGGTATGAAAGTATGAAGAAATTTTTTAGCATCATTCTCTCCGTACTGATGCTTCTGACCTTCTCTATGACTGCATTGGCTGATGGCGAGCTTTTCAGCTACCAGGACGGTCGTATTGTAGGCTCTTATGAATCAGACGGATATGTTGAAATTTGGGTAAATGGACAGATTGCCGGAAATGACAGAATTCAGGTTGCCGCACCGGCAGGCGAGTATACGATTGAAGTATATGAGAATTTCGCACCTGTGTACTCACAGGTATTAAACGCTCACGAGCATGTAGCAGAAGTACTTCCCGGTAAGGCCGCAACCTGCACCGAAGCAGGCCTGACGGAAGGCTCCAAGTGCTCTGTCTGCGGTGAAATCCTGGCTGCGCAGGAAGAGATCCCTGCTCTTGGCCACAAGATTGTTGCCGTGGAAGGCAAGGATGCAACCTGCACCGAAGCTGGTCTTACCGCTGGCGAAAAGTGCCAAGTTTGCGGCGAAGTCGTGAAGGCCCAGGAAGAAATCCCTGCCCTTGGTCACAAGTTCGTTGAAATCCCCGCTGTAGCCCCTACCTGCACCGAAGCTGGCGCGACTGCCGGTGAGAAGTGTGAACTCTGTGGCGAAGTGAAGGTTGCCCCCGAAGAGATTCCGGCTACCGGTCACGTTTGGGATGAAGGCGTCATCACCCGTGAAGCAACTGCCGAGCAGGCTGGTGAGAAGACCTATACCTGCACGGTTTGCGGCGAGACCAAGACCGAAGAGGTTGCCTATGTTCCCGCTGAGCCCACCGAGCCTACGCACTATAGCATCGAGAAGGATGGAAGTATCGTTTCCATTACTCTGGATGAGAACGCAGAAGCTCTGGAAGAGCCCTATGTCTACGTAGTTTGGTCCTATACCTTAGCAGATGGAACGAACTTTAGCTTTACCAAGACGTTTGAAGCTTCCAGCAATGGAACCTTTCGTATTGGAAACGCCTCCACTCCTCTTGGAGCGACTCTTGATTTTGTCTGTGTCATTGTTTGTGATGATCTTGACCTTGAGTCCAAGGGCGTAGCCGAAGCAAACGCGAATGATTACGGTCTTGCTATGTTCGAATAATCTCAGAGATTCATCTGGAGGTGAACATGAAGAAATTTAAATTTTTAGCGCTTGCGCTTGTGATGTCCCTGATTCTTTCCATCCCTGCATTGGCAGATGACGAAGCTCCGTTAAGCTTTGGCGCTGTTGAATATGAGGGCGATATTCTTTCCTGGTCTCTGACGGGTATGATTCATAACCTGTACACGATTTCCGTGGATGGCACGAATGTTGTCACGATGAGAGATGCAGAGGGAAGTACCCACATTGCTCTGGAGGATGGAGTTCACACGATCGTTGTGGCAGATGCGGATGGCTGTGAAGCTACTTATAGCTTAACGCTTGGCGATGTAATCGATGAGCCTGTAGAAACAGACCCGATGGAAATCGTAGCCGCTTCTTATGAGGAAGGTCTTCTTTCCTGGACGGTTGCAAATTGGCATGAGCTCTATACGATTTATATCGATGGTACTAACATGGTTACCATGGCCAGCGATCATGGAAGCTATGACATTATCCTGGAAGCAGGCGAACATGTTTTAAGCGCCGGCGATGCGGATCAGTGCTATGATGAGTATGTGTTCGTAGTGGAAGAGCCGGAAACCGAGCCGATCACGGAGCCTGAGCCGATTACGGAGCCCGAGCCGATCACGGAGCCTGAGCCGATTACGGAGCCTGAGCCGATTACGGAGCCCGAGCCGATCACGGAGCCTGAGCCGATTACGGAGCCCGAGCCGATCACTGAGCCTGAGCCGATTACGGAGCCTGAGCCGATCACGGAGCCTGAGCCGATTACGGAGCCTGAGCCGATCACGGAGCCTGAGCCGATTACGGAGCCTGAGCCGATTACGGAGCCTGAGCCGATCACGGAGCCTGAGCCGATCACGGAGCCTGAGCCGATTACGGAACCGGATGTGCCGCAGTCACCGGCTACCGGTTACACGGGGAATGGCATGCAAAATGTTATGGGTATGATGATGGTCGCTTTCTTCATTGTGATTGCGCTGTTTGCAGGATCCAAATTTGTGCGTTAGGGATATAGGAATGATGGGATTGCTTTAATCTTATCACAATACAAGGGTATGGTAAGCAGCCTTCATTTGGTCTTTAAGACCGGGTGGAGGCTGTTTGCGTTGGTTTATCCCATAGTTGAAATGCACCATGATTGTAACAGTGAGGACTGTCCGGTCTGTGAATGTCTGACGCAATGTGAAAATGATGGAAGGACTGTATTCGTACCTGCACGATGAGGATTCAGGCAATGATTATCGAAAGCCGCGTAAGACCCCTCCCAAACGATTTCGCCCTTCACATACAGGGCGAATGGATTCCTTTTTTTACACGAACATATGTGCGGATCTCTGTTGACAGAGTACCACTTTTTTTGGTATAATGCAAGCAGTAACCAAGTTAGTTTTAACCATGCGCTCTGGAGAGATTCAAATGCAGAAAACATTGTTTTCAAGGCATATACCCAAAGACAAAATGAGATCGGAAGACGCTAAAAATGTCTCAGCGGACCTGGTTCTGTTTAATCGCATGAAGCAGGCTTCTGTCAGACTACAGTTGCGCGGTAGCAAGCCCGAAATACCGGAGGGTGTTGACCTTCGAAAAAAGGCCAATAAAGAACTCAAAGAAAAGCTTGCCCCGTCTTTCCATATGCAACTGAAAAACAGATTCGGCACAAACACGTACTTCATCAACAGTGCCACTCAGGAAGCGGCAGCCTCCATCAAGTCTGTTAAGGAACTCCGATCTGACTATATCTCGGAGCAGGAGGAAAAACTGGACCAGGTTAAGGACAAGCTTAAACAGACCGCTAAACAACGCGAGGAACTGGAAAAAGTCAAAGCA
>JAFVBO010000041.1 GCA_017479935.1 Lachnospiraceae bacterium | reverse complement strand
GTGGGTGATATCCCCGTCCGGATGGACTACGATTTCGCGCGTGCGGCCCCGCCAGGTTTCTGCTACCAGCACGCTCAGGCCCGTGGTTTTTGCGTAGCCCCTGGCTGCTCCCAGCGCCTGTTCGTATATCGGGGTCTTGCCAATGTAGCCGCCGCTGCCGTCATATTTCAGTGTGTACTGTGCCATGCTTCGCACCTCCTACCAAGGAACCTCATCTGGCGGCTCCAGTCTCTCCCAGTTGTGCCTGACCGCGTACTCTACCAGATCCACGGCGGCTTTTGTGTAATCCGGTGCAGGCATAAACTGCAGGCAGCGTTTCCAACCGATGGACAAGTCTTTGTTTTTCCTGGGCTTACGGTAGAACGCGCAGTAGTCATAGTTTAAAGTCTGCCTGATCTCATATAGCCAGCCGCGACTGTCCTGATACCGGATAAGCGTCTTTTCTTCCATGCTTCTCTCCTAACCTATTTCTTTTACCGGGCTTGTAAGCCTTTAAACCCAGTCTGATTTAGCTGATCCGCCAGTTTCCTGCTGCCGTAGCATTCCTCCACATACTCTTTTGCGTCCGTCAAGGACTGCTTTTCAACCAGTTCTTTTCCGTATTGCAGTACAAAATAACTGGTGTGATCCCATGTGCCCGGCCTGCCGTTGGCGTGCGGGATATGCCGCTTCCGGCTTTCTATCTGAAAACCGGTTCCGGGCGTTCGGGGTTCGTAGACGTTATCGGTTCCTTTCTTCGATACCCTGCGCTCGGTTCTTACCCATTTCAGTGCCATGCTTGACCTCCTTTAAATCGCATTCATGATGTCCCGGATCATAGTCAGCCCGCTGTCTCCGGTAACACTCACCGTCTTGCCCCAGGCGTTGTGGAAAACAATTTCTACCTGTTCCTCTGACAACGGATCTGTTTCATCTTCCTTTCTCCGATGTGAACCGGTTCAAACACTCCTGCAGCTGCCGGATGTACTCCATCCGGTCCCAGCCCTCGATATCGCAGACAGCCATATCGGCCAGGATATCCACATACAGCCTTGTTATCATTTCATGCCGCGCCAGCTCCTGCAGCTTGCGGGGCGTGTCCGGATGATTGTCAACTACGAGTCCGCCTGGCTTCATGGCCGCAGTTCCTCCAGCGTGAAACGGATCCCCCGGACGTGCCGTGTGTTGATCCTGTCCACGCGCGCTTCATCTCCCCTTACGCAGGTCATCTGCCGGAACAGCCACCGGGCAAAAGACAACGCCTGCTCCCGTGTGACCGGTTTCCATTTGAAATACGCCCTGACTTCAATCATCAGCTGCCTCCCCTGCGCTTCACACGTGCGTCGCGCTTCCGTTCCTGCTGGTTCCGCAGAACACTCATCGGCATATAAAACACCTCACCCCCGGACGACAGGGCCGCAGCCAATTCTGCCAGCGCCTCCTTTGCTTCGGCTAAGGTGCCGTACCTTTCCAGCGATACCGGCGGGCTGCCCGTATTGCTCATCCCCGCCATGATCACAACTGCGTCCGGGTTATCCGAAAGTGTATAATGCGTAACCGCCTCGCTGTTTACCAGTTTTGTTCCATTGGAATTGAAGATCAGCATAACTACCCCCGCCTTTTTACTTTTTCTTTTCCCTGCTTCCGTGCTATAATTTTTATGCCCTATTATTCCCGGAAGGAGGTGAAAACTTTTGGCTAACGTCTACCAATTTTCCAAACTTTCAAAGCCGATGCAGGAAAAACTGCTGCAGTATATCGCATCCCGATACAGCAAGCGCCCAGTGTTCAATAAATCCGTTTCTGCCTACGGGATGAAGCAGACGTTTAACCGCATGGCCGGCACCAAGGAAGAGCACATCACTTCACGATGCTTCAAGGAAGCCATGGAAGCGAGCGGCTTCAAGGCCCGGCTTCTCGGTGAAGACCGTGGAAGGGAATCCAACTACGAATTCAACGTATATGTTCTGAAGCGTCCTCGATAACCGCATACAGAGCTTGATCTGTAAACGAATCTCCCAGCGCGTCATCGCCGGGGGATTTTTCTTTGTCCACGTGCAGTGCCACAGCACCCAGGACATCCGGCACGCTCATCGCACTACAGGCGGCGGAGCAGTCTTCAGGCGCATATACCTTTTGGAAGTCCGCCTTGCGCAGCCTGGCCACCAGAGTGCTTTTCCCTAACCCATAGCCATACACGGCCACCGGCACGTTGTACTTCAGGCAGCAACACAGAATCCAAACCTGATCGGCAGTAAGCCTGTCCTGCAGGAAATGTCTTGCAGCGATTTTCTCTGCTGCTGGCGCTGATATCTTCATCTTTCTCACCTCGCCTTTTTATTTTTCTTTCCCCCGCTTCCGTGATATAATTTTTGTGCGCCAAACTACATACGGAAGGAGGTGAAAACTTATGACGGAAATTCCTTGGACCTTCAAAACCTGGATTGCAAATTTCAAGGAAGTTGATCTCCCGATCGGCGACTTTGCTTACGACATCGGCCGGGATAAAAACTTTCCGGACACGGAAGACTACCAAACGATAGAGGATTACCTCGTGTTCCATCATGCAGATCTTGAAATGTTCAAAGCAATCTGGGAATTTTATCAGAAAACCAAATGAGGAATCACGATTACAGCAGCGTCGGTAATCTCGGACCGGTCGTTGCTGTATTTTCTTTTTACCTCATAGCCCTGATACGGCCCGGCATTTCCGGATTCCACACCCGGCCTCGACGCCAGTTCTCTGGCCAGTTCTTCCGTACGGAAAGCTTCCGGGTTAAGCTCAATCGAATTTAAAATGTAGATCAGGTCATTACGCGAAAGGCCTTTTTTGTCGCACCAGGCAAAGAAGTCTTCCGCGTTTTCGTTTTTCATTTGGAAACGCCGTAATTCCATTTCTCTCACCTCACTTTTTCAAAGTTACGCATCATTCTGGAACAGGTACTCCAGCCCCAGCGTCGGGAAGAACCTGTCCCGAGCCAGAAACGCTTTGATCCTTATCCTTACTTGAATTAACGCATTTTGCCTCTTCTTCAATCAATTTAGCTAAAGGCACCTTATACAATTTGGCAAAGCTCTTGAGAGTGCTAAGTTTTAAATCTGCTTGTCGCTCTCCGGATTCTATTAAGCTTAGGTAATTCTGGGATATTCGCAGTTTTGCAGCAGCCTGCTGTTGCGTTAACCCTTGTGCTTCTCTTAACAAAACGAGATATTTTCTCCCTGCCCCTATCTCTATATCCGGATCCCGGCTAACCTCCGGTCGGGTTTCTAATGCTAATAGAAGCCCGGCTATTTCTTTAGCCTCGACCTCGATGGTAATTTTCATTTCTCTCACCTCACCTTTTCAAAGTTACGCATCATTCTGGAACAGGTACTCCAGCCCCAGCGTCGGGAAGAACCTGTCCCGGATGCGGAACGCTTCGTCAACAGTGAATTTGCTGGAGCCATCAATTTTATTGGCAACAGTGTTTCTGTGGACTTTAAGTGCATCAGCAACAGCTTCAACGGTAATATCGGCGCCAGCCATCTCTTTTTTCAGATTTCGAAGTGCCATCTCTCGCCCTCCTCCCTACGCATCCGCTCGTACATATACGCGTTTGCGTGTATTTACATTTTTAATTATAACGCATTTGCGTATATTGTCAACAAAAATTTATGCAAACGCTGAAAATCCGTTGACAAATTATCGGCATTTGCATAAAATCTTGTTAAGAGGTGATTTAAATGGGTATTGGTTCAAAGCTGAAAAAGCTAATAGAGGAAAAGAATACAAATGTTAATGCTTTAGCAAATCGAGCTAACGTTAAACCAACTACTTTGTATAGCATAATTGAACGGGATAATACAAAAGTAGATATTGATGTTCTTATTGCTATAGCGAAAGTGTTGGGGGTTTCTGTAGAATATTTTAGCGACAATTATTCGGGAGAACAGCAGTATTACCTTGATCCGGAAACGGCGCGGCTTGCCCAGGAAGCGGCGACCGATCCGGACATGCGCCTTCTGCTTGACGCCAAACGCGATCTTTCTCCGGAAGACATGAAAGTTATTATTGATATGGCCAAGCGCTTAGTCGACCGTAAATAATCCTAAAGGAGTTTTCCACTATGGTGACTTATCTTTATGACCTGCACCTGAAGTGCCGGGGCTTTATCCTCCGGGACCCATACACCGATGAAGAATCCATCATCCTGAACGCACGCCTCACCAATGAGGCCAACAAAGAGACCTACCTCCACGAG
>JAFVBO010000040.1 GCA_017479935.1 Lachnospiraceae bacterium | reverse complement strand
ATCAATCTCAGAGAAAGAAAATCTCCCAGGGAGTCCATCATTAGGCTCCTCTGGGAGATCATCATTTCTGCTACCCCGTTGGCATTGTCTACCGAAGGGGAGGGGTGTTATAAATCAGTACTTGACAAGTGTACCGTTGCACTTGTCAGCTTTTGTGACACAGACCCGTCCCCTGTCACCTTGTCAGCTTTTGTGACACAGGCCCGTCCCCTTCGCTTTTCTTTTACATTTCTGCTTCCACAACATCAGCCATATGATAGCCAAAAGCTGCCGCGGAGTCAAAGCCATAGCTGTAGCGCAGGCCATCGTGCTTCTCAACCGAGCCGATGACATCGCCGGCGCCGTACAGGCCGCTGATCCAGTTGCCGTCCGCGTCCAGGATATGGCAATCCTTGTCGCACTTCAGGCCGGAGGTGGTGATGTAGAAGGTAGGGGTGACTTCCAGCGCCCACACACCATCGCGGGTCTCTAAAAGACCGGTCTGGTTGAAGGCGTCAATGGTTGCCTGCAGGTTCGGCAGATTCAGCTCTTCCGCTGCTGCTTCCACGCTATCGTAGTGAACGGCATCGCCGCACTCGAACATAGCATCGTAGGTGGTGAAGCCCATCGGTTTGCTCTTCTTCATGGCTTCCGCGCAGGTGGAGTCGAACACACAGAAGAAACGATCGCCGTTGTCAGGGTTCAGCTTGGAATCCGAGCAGTTCACATGGCTGACGCAGCTGCCCAGGTTGTCGCCGTTGGTGTTGACATACACGAGGCCGGTGTTGCCGAAACCATTGATCGCGCCCAGGAAGGCCAGCTCAAACAGTCTCTTCTTGCTGGAAAGGTATGCGGGCAGCTCGGTGTCGATTACGTCCATGACGCTGCCGGCCTCCAGGCCCATGCGGATGCCATCGCCCGTGGAGGCGGAAGCGCAGTTGAAGAACTGGCCAACATGCTCCGGGTTGTACTGCGCGATCATCTCGGGGTTGCGGGCAAATCCGCCGGTTGTCAGGCAGACAGCCTTTGCCTTCAGCGTGTAATGATTTCCGTTCTCGCCTTCTGCGTGGACGCCGACAATCTTGCCGTCCTCCTTGATCAGGTCGGTGACAGAGGTCGCATACAGAATCTCAGAATTCTCAAACTGACCCACGCGGTCTGCCAGCAGCATCATGCAGTAGCCGGCGCCGCCCATGTACATGCCGGGAGCCAGGGAAAGGCCGGTGCCCCAGGAGCTGTCGCCCTCGAACACGCCGAAGGTGCGGAAGCCGACACCGATGTCGCTCAGCCAGTCGGACATCTCGGTGGAATCCTTGTACAGGATGCGGCAGAAAGGCATCTCTTCGGTGAAACGATCCGGATTGATCACCTGCTTCTTCAGCGCCTCGATCTGCACTTCCAGATCACCGGAAGCCGTTCCTTCCAGAGCGCCCTTCACGTCATAGGCTTTCTGACGGCGGGAGCCAGTGGACAGAATGCCCGAATAGGTCATAGCCATGGAACCGCCGGGGATGTCCCGCTTCTCTACTACGATGACGTTCAGACCTTTTTCCGCCAGGCGGGCAGCGGTAAACAGACCAGCCGTGCCGGCGCCGCAGACGATGACGTCGCACTCGCGCTCGATCGTCTCATTCGTCATCTCGCGCTCGATCTCGGCACTAAAGTCGTCAAGATTGTAGCCGGCTTTCTGGATCGCTTCTTCGACAGCTCTCTTGATGGCCATGGAAGTGATGGAGCAGCCGCGGACGTTCGGAACGTTCACACTCTGATGCTCCACAATCATCTTCGGAATGCGCCCGCAGGCATAGTTACCGACACCGATGGTCTCGTTATTGCGCACGACGTCACAGGCAACGATCTTTCCTTCCTTAAAAGTCGTGGATACATAAACCCAGCTCTCATGGCCAATCGCGCGGGTCACATAGCGGCCATCCACCGGATGATCCGGAATTTCGGCGGCTTCGGTCTGAAGCGCTTCCTCTTCCTCAGCAAAGACACCCATAGCGGGAGCTAACATGGTCGCGCCAATCGCGGCGGCGCTTCCCTTTAAAAAGGTACGGCGGGATACGTTCTTCATAATCATTCTCCTTTTCTTTTTCTTGCAAATAGCAAGCTTAATGTGTTACACTCATTGTACCTTCGCAATCAAAAACGGGCAATTCAAACAATTTTATTCCTGGTGATAGAAATATTCTATGAATAACATCCAACCGGATGCCAGATGAGGGAACTATGAACTTTTTTCAGTTAGAGTGCTTTGTCATGGCCGTGGAGAAAAAGAGCTTCGCGGAAGTGGCTGCTGCCATGCATGTGACGCAGCCCACCATCACCTATCAAATGAATAACCTGGAAGAAGAGCTGGAAGAAAAGCTGTTTTCGCGCACGAAACGCGGCGTGGAAGCGACCAGAGCCGGCCAGGTCTTCTACGACGATGCGCGTGGAATCCTGGCGGAATATCATCATGCCCTGGAGCACTTCCGCCATGCGCTCTCACTGACAGACGCCGTTATACGCGTCGGTTTTACCAGACCGCCGGACAACTACGACATCTTCTCGGCCATCAACCGGTATCGGACCGATCACCCGGACACGGTGATCGATGTGGAGCAGGGCCTGATTGCCTCTGATTCCTCTTCGGCCCAGGTGGATCATTATGATATCATCCTTCACTATGTGTACAATGATCAGGATTTTATGAAACTTCCCGGGTTTTCGTACACGCCTCTCGGGTCCTGTCCGTATTACGTTCTGGTCAGCGAAGCCTCGCCGCTTGCGAAGCGCGCCTCGCTGACTCTTTCGGATCTGCAGGGTCTAAAGCTCCTCACTCTGGAGGAGTATAAGCTGTCACGGTTTCAGGTTCCCTCTCTGGAGGAACTGAAAAAGGCCGGCATAGAAGTCGGCCTTTTAAACGATATGAATCAACTGATTTACGCCATCGCCGATCGCGCCGGATTTGGCGTCTACCCGGCCAAATACCAGGAAGTAAAGGCTGGGTTTGTCCGCATTCCTCTGGTATCCCAGCCACCGCTTCCGTATGGGCTCTTGTATCACGATACGCGCTCTGCGGCTGTGGACGATTTTCTGCAATATCTGATCCGGGAACTCACTGCCTAAGGAAAGGTGGCTTAAAAGGTGACAGGGGACGGGCCTGTGTCACATATGCTGACCGTTGAAGGTGACACAGACCCGTCCCCTGTCACCTTATCCCCGTTCCTTGATCAGGCTGAAGCCTTCCCTGGTCAAGGTTTCCTTGATCTCTTCGATCTGAGACTGATCGCGCGTTTCCAGCTCTACTTTCAGGAAACACTTGGTGATCGCCATGCCGGCCTCTCCGCGGTCATGATGAACCTTCAGAATATTGGCTCCGCAGTCAGAGATGATGCTCGTGACCCGCTTCAACTGGCCCGGGCGGTCATCCAAGGATACCGTCATCATGGTGTTGCGCCCACTCATAACCAGGCCGCGGGTGATCACGCGGCTTAAAATATTCACATCGATATTGCCGCCGGAAATCAGGCAGACCGTCTTCTTGTTCTGGATCGGGAGCTTTCCAAACAGGGCAGCTGCTACGCTGGCCGCTCCGGCTCCTTCCGCCACCAGCTTCTGCTTTTCCATGAGGGCCAGGATGGCTGCTGCCACTTCATCCTCTGAAACCGTGACAACCGCGTCCACATACTTGCGAACCATCTCAAAGGTGATATCGCCAGGCGTCTTCACCGCGATGCCATCGGCAAAGGTCGCGGCGCTTGCCAGGGTCTCCAGTTTTCCATCCCGGAAGCTGTTGGCCATGCTAGGGGCACCTTCCATCTGAACCCCATACACCTTGCAGGAGGGGCGCAGGCTCTTGATCGCAAAGGCCACACCGGAAATCAGACCGCCGCCGCCAACCGGCACAATCACAGCCTCCACATCGTCAATCTGATCCAGGATTTCCAGACCGATCGTTCCCTGCCCGGCAATCACGTCCTCGTCGTCATAGGGATGGATGAAGGTAGCGCCCGTTTCCTTCTGAAGCTCCACGGCCTTGTCATGGGCATCATCGTACAGCCCGGGACCCAGGCATACCTCCGCCCCAAACTTCTTGGTGTTTTCCACCTTCATAATCGGGGCATTCTCCGGCATACAGATGATGCTTTTGATGCCATTCTTCGTGGCAGCCAGGGCCACGCCCTGCGCATGGTTTCCGGCACTGCAGGCAATGATTCCCTTCGCCTTTTCCTCTTCGCTCAGCTGGCTGATCTTGTAGTACGCTCCGCGAACCTTAAAACTGCCGGTGATTTGCAGGTTTTCGGTCTTCAGATACAGATTCCCGTTCTCCGACAGATTAGAAGCTGCAATCAGATCTGTTTTTCGAGCCACGTTCTTCAGCACATAGGCGGCGTGATAGATTTTATCCAGTGTTACCATTCTCTTGTTTCCTCCGTTCCCATCTCATATGAAAGCGATTGCGGGAGCTGCAAAGCAGCAGAGCAAGCGCGTCAGCTTTCATAGGTAGTCCGGCAGCGCACGGCGCTGCATTGGGCTTTTTTAGACATTAAGTGAAAGCTTACGCCAGAATTGGCACAAAGTCAACTAAATTAAGGTCAACCATATCACTCTTCTGAAAAGCGATCGATCCATTCTGCCATTTCACTGAGGTTGATTTTACATTCCCCGCCATAAATGTTCAGCCCTGCCTCCCCTTCCAGCGGAAGGATTGTGGGGATGCCTTCCCCCTCAAAATCATATTGAATGAGAATTTTCTTATCCGGATCTATGATCCAGTATTCCCTCACTCCAGCCAAGGCATACTTCGCCTGCTTGATCACGTAATCCCGCTTCTTTGACCAGGGAGAGACTACTTCCATGAGAAAATCCGGAGCGCCATAAATGCATCGTCTTTTTATCTTACTTGGATCGCAGACTATCATAACATCTGGCTCCACCATCGTTTTATCATCCATGTCGAGCTGCACATCCATCGGCGAAATAAAGGGAATACAGGATCCCTTTTTTTCGTGAATCCAGCCAGTGATCTACCACCGAGCGAGCGGAGCTCGATCGGGGCTTCTATAAGGCCACGATGTGGCGCCTTACGGGACGGTCACTCACGCCCCCTAGTCCTTGTTACAGGGTTACTTTTGTTTGGGTAAATCAGGCAACTGTATTTTT
>JAFVBO010000039.1 GCA_017479935.1 Lachnospiraceae bacterium | reverse complement strand
GGTGACGGCTGTGGACCGGGAGGTCTATTCAGAAAAATACGCCTTCCGCACCTGGCTTTTGCGCCTCTGATTCATCGGCGCGGAGTACAAGAACGACCGCGCGATCCTGATGGCAAACCTCTCCGGCACCGCAGCCTTTAAGAATGCCGCCGATGCCCAGGCTTTTGCAGACAAGCAGAAGGCCAAGCGGGATGCGGCGAAGGCCGCCATGATCGAGATGCTGAAAAAAGAGAGCGCAGAAGAGACTGCGCAGGAACAGGAGGTGGCCAGCGATGAGATTCCCGCGTAAGGAAACGGTCGAGCGCATCCGGCGAGAGTACCCCGCCGGCACACGGGTGGAACTTCTTCAGATGAACGATATGCAGGCGCCGCCCATTGGCACCCTCGGAACGGTCCTCGGGGTGGACGATACCGGAAGCCTCCTCATGAACTGGGACAACGGATCGGGGCTTAACGTGATCTACGGAGTCGACCAGGTGCGGAAGGTCGGTGATGGAAATGCCTGAGATCGTAAAAGAGCAGATCCTTGAGATCCGGGCCACCGGCGAGACCAACATGTTTGACCTGCCGGTGGTGATGCGGATGGCTTACGACCGCGAATTCTATGACCTCGTGATCTTTCTTGAAGAGCATCCGAAAGAGTACGTGCATTTCATCCTGACCGGGGAGTAGGTATCCCCCGCCAGAGGAGCCGGTGACGGCTCTTTTGGTCGTGGTAATGTACACAAATACACCGCCCCGTGTCGGCAGAATATTTGTGCGTCATATTTCTCAGAATTGACTTGGCTCCTGGGCCACCTGACGGTAATATGCTCATACCGAAAGGGAAAACACCACAAAACAGGAGGACAAGACCATGATGAACAAGCAGAACGCCACCTTTGAAGAGATGAAGAGAATCGGCCACGACTGGGAAGAGCGCAGGGCCGCGCACCAGGCAAAGAAGCAGGGGATCATTGACGCCTACGGGTGGGATTCCGAGGAGCTCAAAGCCTGGTACGAAGAAAAGGAAGCCAACAAATTCCCCTTCAGCGCCGGCGAAAACAAAGCCTACCGCGCTTTCGCCCAGAGCATCCAAAGAGGGCAGGACGAGCTGGAGATGGATGATTTCCTTTTCGACAACGAGGTCGAGGATTTCATTAAGACCCTGAGAAAGGCCGGCATCCCCTCGATGGTTTACAGTAACACTTCTACGGCGGTCATGGAGAACATTCACGCCTTTGCCGCGCTTGGCTGCCGCCTCACCGGTCTTTGCACCATCACCCGCAAGGAAAACCGCTGGGGAGATGAAGAAGCCTACGAGGTACAGGGCATCCGCTTTGAGATCTGAGCCATAGGGTATGGCCGGGAATGCAGCCGACAGGCTGTGTTTCTCGTGGTGATTTCCGGTTCATAATGTACACAACTGTGCCACTTACTATAATGAGCATATTTGTGCAGATTATGAAGCAGAAATGACTTGGCTCCTGGCCCACCTGACGGTAATATGCTTACTACCAAAAGGGAAAACACCAAAACACAGGAGGATGCAACCATGACGATCAAAGAAGCCGAAAGAACTTACAGACTGCCGAACCCCACCACAGCAGAGGACCTCGGATGCCGCTGGAGCCATGTGCTAAACTACGGCGACAGAGTACTGCTTGCGGGATATTACTACAACGGAGCAAAGAAACCCAGTTATTTCGCAGCGGTTTACGAACACCTCGATGAGGATAAAAGCTGCGAAGGCGCGATTGGGCTTAAAGCGGTAAGCGATGTGGAATTCCTTGACGAAGGGCACGCGGTTGCCTGGGCGCTGGGCCAGTAAAGAAGGAGGACGGCACGATGAAGTTTGCAAGGGCTGACATTTTGATCTACAACGACCAGGCACCCATTGACAGAAACGACCCCCAAAGCCAGAACATGGCAGTCGAGTATTCTCTGCCGAGGGCTTTTTCCAAAAAGGCGAAGACCTGCTGGGAATACTTTTCAGGAGCGGCCTACCTCTTCGAATACAAAGGCTGCCTGGTGGTAACGGATGAGAGCCTTTACCTGACTGCCCATGGGGACGGGACCCACGAAGCACCATTTGGAGCGCCGAGATGGATCCTCGATTCCTGGGAGGAGCTGGAAAAAGTGCTGGAAGTAACCTGGGACGATCTGGAAGCGGATAACCTTCTGTAACCGAATGCCCAATAGAACTGACAGAGAGGCCCGGATGGGCTTTCTCTCGTAAGAATGAAGCGGAGCCATTGGCTCTTTTTTTAATGCTCGGAAGGATGTGAAATCGATAAATGAAACGATTTGCAGTAGACAGGCGGATGCTTCCTTACGACGCATTCGTACCGGATGAAAGCTGGCTTGGTCCGATGAAAGAGAAAGGTGGTGAAGATCATGGCGACAAGAGGAAGAACGCCGAAACCGACGGCGCTAAAGAAGCTGGAGGGGAATCCAGGACATCGGCCCCTGAATGAATACGAGCCCCAGCCGACCAGAAAAGCCCCTGCCTGCCCGAAGGATTTAAGCAAAGAAGGTAAGAAGGAATGGCGGCGGCTCTGTAAGGAAATGGAGCAAGCCGGTGTGCTTACCAACTGGGATATGCGCATTTTTGAACAGTACTGCGACGCCTATGCCAGATGGAAGGAAGCGACGGATTTCTTAAATGAGCGCGGACTCTTTTATATCACCCCGTCCGGGTATCCGCAGCAGTTTCCGCAGGTGGCCATCGCACAGAACTATTCGAGACTCATGTACAAATACGCGCAGGAGTTGGGGCTGACACCGGCCGCGCGCAGCCGACTGATCGCGGGAGGCGACAACATGAATCGCGATGAGATGGAAGAACTACTGGAGGACTGATGCATGGCAGGAGGAGAACGAAGACCGGCGAAGTACCCGAAACTAAAGGATTACCGGCCGACAAAGTTCATGCTGCCGACATCGCATTATGATTCGCAAAAGGCTGACCGCGCGGTGAAGTTTATCGAAATGCTCCGCCACACCAAGGGCAAGTGGGCAGGAAAAAGGTTCTGGCTGCTTCCCTGGCAGGAACAGATCATCCGGGACATCTTCGGTATCGTGGATGAGAAAGGGAACCGCCAGTTTCGCACGGCCTATGTGGAGATCGGAAAGAAGAACGGGAAGTCAGAGCTGGCAGCGGCGGTTGCCCTCTATCTTCTGTATGCCGACAACGAGCCCTCAGCGGAAGTGTACGGCGCGGCGGCAGATCGGCAGCAGGCATCCATCGTCTTTGATGTCGCCAAACAGATGGTGGATATTGCCCCGGCGCTCCTAAAGAGGTCAAAGATCATGGCGGCAACAAAGCGCATTGTGAATTATAAGAATGCCGGATTTTATCAGGTGCTGTCGGCGGAAGTCGGTACAAAACACGGCCTGAATGTATCAGGACTGGTGCTGGATGAAGTACACGCCCAGCCCAACAGAAAACTCTATGATGTCCTGACCAAAGGCTCTGGTGATGCCAGAGAGCAGCCGCTTTACTTTCTGATCACAACAGCCGGTACCGATAAGGAATCGATCTGCTATGAGCTGCATCAGAAAGCCCTGGATATCCTGTCCGGACGAAAGATCGATCCCACCTTCTATCCGGTGGTTTACGGGCTGTCCGATGAGGATGACTGGACGGATGAAGCCAACTGGTATAAAGCAAACCCGTCGCTGGGACAGACGATCCAGATCGACCGCGTGCGGGATATGTTCCGGGAAGCGATTGATAATCCGGCAGAAGAGAATGTGTTTAAGCAGCTGCGCCTGAACATGTGGGTATCAAGCCTGACACGGTTCATACCGGAGCAGATCTATGATCTTGGCGATATACCGATTGATATGGATGCACTGCGGGGGCGGGACTGTTATGGCGGTCTTGATCTATCCAGCACCGGAGACATCACCGCTTTTGTGCTGATGTTCCCACCGCGCACGCCGGAAGAGAAATATATCCTGTTGCCCTTCTTCTGGATCCCGGAAGATACGATCCCTTTGCGGGTGCGTAGAGCATCCGTCCCGTATGATGTCTGGCAGCAGCAGGGATATATGATGGCAACGGAAGGAAATGTCATCCACTACGGATTCATCGAGAAATTCATAGAGGAACTTGGCAAGGAATATCACATCCTGGAGATCGCATTTGACCGCTGGGGAGCCACCCAAATGGTACAGGATCTGGAGGGTATGGGATTTACCGTTGTGCCCTTTGGACAGGGTTATAAGGATATGAGTCCGCCGACGAAAGAATTCTATAAGCTCCTTATGGAAGGAAAGATCATTCATGGCGGTAATCCGGTGATGAGATGGATGGCGGGGAATGTCGTGGTAGACAGAGATCCTGCCGAAAACATCAAGCCTACCAAGGCAAAATCACCGGAAAAGATCGATGGCATCGTCGCCGCGATTATGGCGCTGGATCGCTGCATTCGCCACGAGGAGACGAGCAGTGTGTATGACAAACCGGATCGCGGCCTGCTCGTATTTTAAGAAAAGTACAATGAGTGTGTATCAAAGTCTTTATGGTTTGGCTTCAAACATCGCTGCGATTTCATCATCGTACTGATTGAAATCCTCTGGGATATGGTATTTCCCTTCTGCAAGCCCAAGAGTAACGGTGGAAGCAGTAGATGTGTCAGAGGAGAACTGGTCAATGATGCTAAGAAGCAGCTTCAGTTTGTCATGCGGAAGCTTCTGCATCTTTTCAAAACCCTGCTGAATGGCCTTCTGGGTAACCATTGTCATGATGGCACCTCCTTTGCTTGGCGTTATGGATTAATTGTACAATCCCACATTTTTAGCTTACCACAGAAGAAGAAAAAACTGAACCAGAAATGGGATTTATTCGGCTCAATGGAGGCAAGAGAGCAACATGATAACACTGATTCTGATTGGCTTCCTGGTCATTCGGGAAGCTTTAAATATGATGGAGGAATTCTATTAATGAGTATTCGAGAATGGTTGGGCATTGGAAGCCCAAGGGATGCCCCTAAAAAGGCGTTGCCTGAGATCACCGACAATGTGCGTGACTCCGGTGGGGTGTTCGTATTCGGCATGAGCAATGCAGGCGAAAATGTGGATGAACGCTCGGCGCTCCAGATTGCAACCGTCTATGCTTGCGTGAGGCTTTTGGCGGAATCGGTGGCGTCACTGCCGCTGCATCTTTACCGATTTACCGAGAGCGGATCCGGAAAGGAACGCGCAACGGATCATCCGTTGTATAAGCTTTTGTATCGTCAGACGAACCCGGATATGACGAGCTTTTCCTGGCGGGAAGCGGCCATGATGCATCTATTGCTATGGGGGAACTCGTATTCCCAAATCATCCGGGATGGGAAAAACGGCATTCTGGGTCTCTATCCGCTGCTTCCCGAAAATGTGGAAGTGGACAGGAATGATGCCGGGGAGATCTATTACATCTACCATGCCTATACGGATGAGACGCCGGGAGAGAATAACAGGGATATCTATTTCAAACGGGAAGAGATCCTGCATATCCCGGGGCTTGGTTTTAACGGGCTCGTCGGTTTTTCACCGATAGCGATGATGAAAAATACCCTGGGAACCACCCTTGCCGTTGAAAAGTATGGCAGTTCCTTCTTTCGCAACGGCGCACAGCCAAGCGGTGTTTTAGAGCACCCGGGCGTGCTCAAGGATCCGCAGAAGATCCGGGATAACTGGGCGGCGGTCTACGGCGGCGCAAACAACGCGCATAAGGTTGCGGTGCTGGAAGAAAACATGCACTACAAACCGATCAGTCTGCCGCCGGAGGATTCACAGTTCCTTTCCACCAGAGAGTTCGGGGTGGAGGAGATATGCCGCATTTTCAGGGTACCGCCACATATGGTGCAGGACCTGAAAAGAGCGACCTTCTCCAATATCGAGCACCAGTCAATTGATTTTGTCCAGCATACGCTGATGCCGTGGCTGACCAGGATCGAACAGGCCATCATTAAGGATGTGCTGGTGGGAGAGGAGCAGGATGAATACTTCCCGAAATTCAATGTGGACGGACTTTTGCGCGGGGATTACCAGAGCCGCATGAACGGGTATGCAGTCGGGTTTTCCAACGGTTTTCTTTCACCGAACGATATCCGTCGGTTGGAGAACATGGATCTGATCCCGGCAGAGGAAGGCGGCGATGATTATTATCTGAACGGCAGTTATGTGAAACTTCGGGATGCCGGTATCGGATACGGGCAGAATGCGGAAGCGATGCGTGAGAAAAAGGAGGCGGGAAAGCCGGATGAAGATTCCAAAGGGGATGAACGGCCTTCTTCGGATGATGCTCCGGAACACTCGGATGAATCCGACTCGGTTGCGACCGAGCCGTCCAAAGATAATGATCATGCAAAACGCCACAAACAGCGCAGAGATTCGCGCAGGGGCAAAGACCCCGGAAAGGACAGCAGATGAAGAAATTCTGGAACTGGATCCGGAATGATGCAGGCGAGAGGGTACTTCGCCTGGAAGGGCCGATAGACTCGGAATCCTTCTGGGGAGACGAAGTAACGCCCAGAGCATTCCGGGAGGAATTAAATGCGGAGACGGGGGATATTACCGTGTATATCAACTCGCCCGGTGGAAATGTCTTTGCAGCGGCTGAGATCTACACGATGCTCGGAGAATATCCCGGAGCGGTAACGGTGAAGATCGATGCGATTGCAGCATCCGCCGCATCCGTGATCGCCATGGCAGGAGATACGGTGCTCATGAGTCCTGTCTCCATGCTGATGATCCACGATCCGGCCACCATCGCCATGGGAAATGCCAAGGACATGGAAAAGGCAATCAGCACACTCAATGAGATCAAAGAGTCCATCATCAACGCCTATGTGGCCAAGACCGGGCTTACCAGAAACCGTATCAGCAAGCTGATGAGTGATGAAACCTGGCTAAATGCAAGAAAGGCAGTAGAACTTGGCTTTGCCGATGCCATCCTGTTTTCGGACCAGAAAAGCCCGGAACAGGAGAATGCGGATACCGAGGATACAAATGGCGGCGATACCGGAAAGGTAGCCACATCCGAGGATGTGACCGGTGCCTGGGAGCAGGAGGCAACGCTCTATTCTTCAAGGCTTATGAGCGAGACCATCCTCAACAGGCTGGGGTATTACGATATGGGCAATATTGGCGATAGCGGCGGTGCTGATGCAGCCGTGGAAAGTGCAACTGCAGCCGATGACATTGGAGATCGTGCGGTAAACGATCCCGGTGAAGATGGGGCAATCTCACCTGTTACTCCTGACGGTTTAACGGATAGTCCCGGGGATGCAGCGGACATTGTGATCGGCCTGGACGGAACGACATCGGACGGCAGCGTCCCCTATCTCATTTTAGAAAAACAGCTGGCTTACCTGAGATAAGGAGCCGGCTTTTTTCATGCCAAAAACAAATGCGACCGGCACGCTTTTGCCGGAGAAAGAGGATCCATATGTCTAAGATCATGGAACTGAGAAATAAGAGAAACACCCTCTGGGAGCAGACGAAGAACTTTCTGGAGGAGCATCGCGACGAGAACGGCCTTGTCCCGAAGGAAGCGGTGGAGCAATACGACAAGATGGCTGCGGATGTGCATGCCCTCGGCGCAGAGATCGAGCGTCTGGAAAACCAGATGGCGTTTGAGGCGGAGCTTGCCAAGCCGACCTCCCGTCCTGTGATGGGCGCACCCGTTGCCGATACGCCCAAGAAAGTGGCCGGAACTCCCACTGCGAGTGATGAGTACTCTGGCGCGTTCTGGGATATGATGCGCGGCTCTGTAACACCGGATGTGCGTAACGCACTGTCTGTCGGTGTGGATACCGATGGCGGCTTTACCGTTCCGGATGAGTTTGAGCGTCAGCTGATCCACGGCCTGGAGGAGAATAACATCTTCCGTCGCATGGCGCATGTCATCCGCACCGCGTCCGGCACCCGTAAGATTCCGATTGCCAACGATGTGATGGAGGCCAGCTGGATCGATGAGGGCGAGGCGATCCCGGAAACCAACACGAAGTTCGCGCAGACCACGCTGTCCGCATATAAGCTGGGAACGATGATCAAGGTCAGCAATGAGCTTCTGCATGATTCCGCATTCGATATTGCAGCCTATATCGCAGACCGCTTCGGTGTGACCATGGGCAATGCGGAGGAGAAGGCGTTCATTACTGGTACCGGTGAGAAGCAGCCGACCGGCCTCCTGCACGATACCAACGGGGCAGAGCTGGGCGTGACAGCGGCATCCGAGACCGCACTGACCTTCGATGAGATCTTCCAGTTGTACTACAGCCTGAAGGCTCCGTATCGCAGAAAGGCGGCCTTCCTTTGCAACGAGGCGGTGCTCCTGCAGCTGATGACGCTGAAGGATAATAACGGCAACTATATCTGGAAGCCGTCCCTGGACATCGCAAAGCCCGATACCATTCTGGGCCGCCCGATTTACACCTCCAGCTATATGCCGGCGCCTGCGAAGGGCGAGAAGGCGATCTGCTTTGGTGACTACAGTTATTACTGGGTCGCTGACAGAAGCAACCGTACCTTCCGCAGACTCAACGAGCTGTACGCTGCGACGGATCAGGTCGGCTTCCTTACCACCCAGAGAGTGGATGGAAAGCTGATCCTTCCGGAGACTGTGAAGTATCTGAAGATGAAGGGTACGAAGGCGGCATCCGGAAGCGGCAGCACCGGCGCGTGATCTGATCCGGTCATAGAATAACGGGGCAGAGGGGCAACATCCTCTGCTCCAATTTATGAGAGGAGGATCGCATGGCGCTGATAACGCTGGAAGAAGCAAAGATATACCTCCGCTTGGATTCCTCGGATGAGGATGATCTGATCAGTATGCTGCTTGTATCGGCCCAGCAGCTATGTGCGGATGTCGCAAGGCTTGCCGATGATAAGCGGGAGCTTGTTATGACGGAGGATGCGGCGGATGATACTGGCACTTATACCATGGAAGAACTCTCCGCCATGCGCGAGACACTCCGTGTTGCGATTTTGTATGCCCTTGGATATCTGTATGAACACAGGGAGGAGGCGGATCACCACGATCTGACCCTGACCCTGCGCAGCCTCCTCTTTGCCATACGGGAAGGGGTGCTGTGATGGAGCGAAGGATCGCACGGTTCTCGCAGAGGATCGAATTTCAGAAGAATGCGGTAACCGTGGATAAGTACGGAAACCACAAAAACACCTGGTCGGATTACTATTCCTGCCATGCCTATGTCAGTACCTGGCAGAAGGAAGAGACGGAGAGCGCCATTACAACTGAACAGAAATCCGTCACTTTTGAGGTGCGGTTCTGTTCGGAACTGGCAGAGGTGGCCTCTGATAAGTACCGGATTGTGTTTCGCGGAGAAACCTACAACATTGAATCCGTGGACATGATGAATTATCAGAATCAGGTCATCCGTTTTAAGGCCACACGCACAGTGCGATAAGGAGACGGTATGGGAAACCAGAAAATAAAAATCGACCAGCTGGCCGATGCCGTGAATGAGCAGCTGGAGGAATATAGCGACCTCGCGGCGCAGACCGTAAAGGCGGCTGTGACCAAGGCGGGCAATTCCGTAAAGAATACGATTCGGGATACCGCTCCTGTTAAGACCGGGCGTTATGCAAAGAGCTGGCGGACAAAGAATACGAAGGAAACTTCCACGCAGCTGGAGGTAACGGTCTATTCTCCGACCAGATATATGCTGGCGCACCTCTTAGAGCATGGCCACGCAAAGAGAAACGGCGGCCGGGTGCGG
>JAFVBO010000038.1 GCA_017479935.1 Lachnospiraceae bacterium | reverse complement strand
TTGGATCCGGACGTGCCAGGGCTTCTTGAGGCCTGGACAAACTCCTGTCTGAAGTGGTATGAGGCGTATGAGGAAGGGTATCAGGTGATAGGGGACGGGCCTTAGGGTGTCTGGGGACGGGCCTGTGTCACATTTTTCAAAAAAATGTGACACAGGCCCGTCCCCTGTCACCCTCAGACCCGTCTCCTGTCAGAAATTGTGACACATATCCGTTCCTTGTCAGCAGAAAAAGTGAGTGCTGTACGGGGAAATCTTTCTAATCTCGCTCTTTCCCCCGCATGACAGCCCCAAAAAGTGAGTGCTGTACGGGGAATTTCTTCCAAATCTCGCTATTTCCCCCGCATGACAGTTTTGAAAAGTGAGTTCTAGACGGGGAATTCTTTCTATTCTTTCTTATTTTCCTGCACGGCAGCTTTGAAAGACAGTTTCAGGCGCAGGCATCAGTGGGTTTTGCCATCTTGCCTGCGCTTTCTAGAAGTTCGAAAGAGGGTAAAGACGCAGGCATAGGTAGGTTTTGTCATCTTGCCTGCGCTTTCTAGAAGTTCGAAAGAGAGTAAAGGCGCAGGCATCAGTGTGTTCTGGCGCATTGCCTGCGCTTTTTAGATGTTCCAAGGAGATTATAAGCGCAGGCATCGGTGGGGTTTGACACTTTGCCTGCGCTTTCTAGAAGTTCGAAAGAGAGTAAAGGCGCAGGCATCAGTTTGTTCTGGCGCATTGCCTGCGCTTTTTAGATATTCCAAGGAGATTATAAGCGCAGGCATCGGTGGAGTTTGACACTTTGCCTGCGCTTTCACGGTCTGATTTACTCTTATAAAGCTTCTTACCTGGTTCCGGTCAGCGTGCTTCCATTCACATACAGGGTATAGCCATTCGTGATGATGCAAGAAGGATCACCGGTGAAAGATGATATGGAAGAATCTCCTGTCAGAGTCCAGGTAGAAGTCTGATCCAGCGTCAGAGCAACCTGGCCGTCACCCGCGATGACGCCGGTGAAGCTGGATCCGTCCGTGAGGTTCAGGGACAGAGACGAGATGGGGTCTACCGTGATCGTTCCTTCCAGTTTCTGCTTGACCGCGTTAAACGTGCAGTTTCCCCCGTTCTTTCCATCCTTGCCCCAGCGGCCGGCGGAGACGATCAGGAGGGTTCCATCGGAAGATAATTCCAGTTCGGCACCCTCCAGGTTGACCACGCTGGCGGTATTGGTGCAATAGAACATGGCACCGGTGTTTGCCTTGATGCTGCCTCCTTTCATGCTAAAGACGCTGGTGCCGACGCTTGCGTCGCCGGACGCGCTCTGGTACAGCAGCACATTGGCCTTGACACTGCCTTCCTTGGTGGACTGGTCGTTTCCGGAGAGCACGCAGTTTTCCAAGGTGACGCTGTTCTTACCTTCAATGATGACGGCACGAGAGTTTTCAGAAACGCAGGTTGCGTTTTTCACGGTGATGTCTGCGGTAGAATAGATAGCAGGGCAGCCATTCTTGCCGGTGGAAGTATAGGTGCCGCCATCAATCACCATTGTGCCGCCACCCCGGTCGGAGCGGATAGCTGCCTTGGAGGCGCTATTTACGGTTAAATCATATCCGTAGAGTGTGCCGCCTCCGGCCACTTGCACACCGCCCGCGCCGCCTCCGGTGACATCCACGGTGCAGTCGTGAAGGGTGACTACACCGTTTTCGTAAGCAAACACGCCGGTTGCGTTGGCAGCGGAAGCCGTGATAGCGCAATCCTTCAGCGTAACGTTAGCATTTCCGTAAACGCGAACGCCTGCGTTGACGCCCCGGAAGCTGGAGGCATCTGCGCTGGAGGCGCTGCCGTCTGCCTTGTTTAACACCGATCCGGTCACGGTCGCCGTCACGTTTCCCGAAGCCTCCAGGACACTTTCATCCGTGCCTGTCGCTGTGTAGGTGCCGCCGGTTAACGCATCGCCGTCCTGCAGGATGGTTGCAGCGTACTGTGCAGAGGTGTCGTAGGTGACAGTAGGGAGAACAAATGATTCCTCGGAATTCGCAGACAGCTGGCTGTCTGTGCCTTCCGTTATCACAATGTTCTCAGATTCGGAGACAGAGCTTCCAACTCGCGCATCCGGAGCGCAGGCTGCCATACCGAGCATGACGGATAAACCAATTGCGTATAAGTTCCACTTTTTCATAATTTTAAATCCTCCTGTTGTTGAATGGTAAAAAAGAACGGTTAATCGGTTGGCCAACCGTGATAACCTGTAAGGGAAAAGGAGAAAGCCATGATGGACAGTAGGTAAATCCCTTTCTCTGATCAAGTATACGAATGGAGGCGAGAAAAAAGTGGGGTTGGAGTCAGCAACCGAGCAATGAAAAAAGTTGAAAACCTAAGCTCTCAGCATATTGTACAAGTGTGACAGGCCCGTCCCCTGTCACACTTCAGGCCCGTCCCCTGTCACACTTGACTTGTGTAAAGCGCTGTGTTTGTCGCTTCTGTTTATATATACGCAAGCTAAATGGAGAAAAATGGGGTCGCTATGAAAGTTGTATCTGCTCGATTAAGTACGGCAACTCCCACACTGCATCAAAAAGAAAACTCTCCATCAAACTCTCCACATTCTCCTCAGAATGTTCCACCTGGCGGGAGAAAACGCGGGCCAGATCGATGCGGTCGGAGAGCGTGAAGTGTCCTGTTTTTAGATAGAAAGTTGCGTCCACATCGCGCAGCATCAAATAGAAAGCAGCCGCCAAACGGATGCGATCAAAAAATTCCGTGTCATAGACCGATTTGATGGCATAACGGAAAACCACATAGACCAGGAAATGCTCGTACCAGATTCCCACGTTGGGAGAACTGGTTGTCAGCGCCTGGATGGTCTTTGCATAGTCCGCGTCTGTCATGGAGCCTAGGAGCGCCTTGGTATCGGCAAAAACCTGTTCCCATTCTTCGTCCAGAAGCTCCATGGCGGCATACACATCGCAGCGCAGCTGGAAAGCCTGCAGGAGAGAAGCAGGTGACTCATCCAGGGATTTCAATTGCGTGCCATCTGTCTTCGAGACTGCCTTTTTCATCTCCGAAACCTTGGAAACATGCCGCAAAAGCATCGGAATGTCATCGTTTCCCAGCTTCGGAGCAGCTTCCCCCTGCCAGTTATTCAAGACATCCTGTACCTGTCTGGCATAAATCAGCGCGGCAGACAAGCGATCAGCAACGATATACCGACGATCCTGCAAAAGCGTAATCACATTCTGGCGAGCCATCTGAAGGAATTCGCACAGCTCCTCAGAGGGTTCCTCATCCTCCTCCGGCACATCGTCGGAAAGCTCATAGCCTTCTTCTTCCTCATCTGTTCCCCAATCCTCTTCCTCATACGAAAGATACTCTTCAAATTCTTGCGCCACCATCCGCACCGGCTCCTGATGCTCAAACAGCAGCCTTCCGGCCTCCTCGCAGGAAACGGACAGGCTTTTTTCACGTACATCCCGATACTCCACGGTAAAGCGCGGATATTCCGTGCACACTTCGCAGAGGGATTCCTCCCCCAGCTCCGTGATCAAATCGCACAGGCCATTGTCGTTTAAAAACGGGCAGCGCCCGTCCGGCCGCAGGATGAAAGAGCGGTCCTCGCCTGTCTGCCGGCAGGCGCGAAGACGGTCCCCGAAGGGACCGTCCACGGTATCGTAATAATCCCAGCTGTCCTCGTCGATGTCGATTTCCCAGTCGACACAGCAGCTGTGCTTACAGGCGTCTGCCAGGCAGGCAAACGCATCATAATAATCCAAAGTAATCAGTTTCATGTTTTAGAATAGCCCGCTAATCACGCCATTCTCATCCACATCGATCTGCAGCGCGGCGGGAGCCTTCGGAAGGCCCGGCATGGTCATGATCTCGCCGGTCAGAGCGACAAGGAAGCCGGCGCCGGCGGAAACCTTGATGTTCCGGACGGTGACGTCGAAATCTTCCGGAGCGCCCAGCTTGGTGGGATCGTCCGTCAAGCTGTACTGCGTCTTGGCCACGCAGATCGGGAGATTGCCGTAGCCAAGGGAGGTGAGCTTCGCGGCCTGCTTCTCGGCGGCCGGCGTCAGAACGGCCTTGCGTCCGCCGTAGATGCGGGTGACGATGTCGTTCAGCTTCTTCTCGATGGTATCGTTTAAGTCATAAGAATAGGTAAAGCCGGAGTTGTCCTGCTCGGTCAGGCGCAGAACCTGCTCAGCCAGCGCGATGCCGCCTTCGCTTCCCTTGCCCCAAACCTCGGACAGGGCCACGTTCACGCCCAGCTCCTTGCACTTCGCCTCCACGAGGGCCAGCTCAGCTTCGGTATCGGCCGGGAAGCGGTTGATGGCCACGACGCAGGGCAGGTGATAGACGTTCGTGATGTTGGACACGTGGCGCAGCAGGTTGGGAAGACCCTTCTCCAGTGCCTCTAAATTCTCCTGGTTTAAGTCTGCCTTCGGTACGCCGCCGTTGTACTTTAAGGCGCGCACGGTGGCAACGATGACAACCGCGTTCGGCTTCATGCCGGTGAAGCGGCACTTGATGTCCAGGAACTTCTCCGCGCCAAGGTCCGCGCCGAAGCCGGCTTCGGTGACGGCGTAGTCACCCAGCTTTAAGGCCATGCGGGTGGCGGTGACGGAGTTGCAGCCGTGGGCGATGTTTGCGAAGGGACCGCCGTGTACGATGGCGGGCGTGTGCTCCAGGGTCTGAACCAGGTTGGGCTTTAAGGCGTCCTTTAACAGGGCTGCCATAGCGCCTTCCGCGTGCAGATCGCCGGCGGTGACGGGCTTCTCCTCCGCGGGGCTGCCATAGGTGTAGCCGATGACCATGCGGGCGAGGCGCTCCTTCAGATCGGTGATGTCCTTGGCCAGGCAGAAGACGGCCATGACCTCAGTGGCCACGGTGATGTCAAATCCGTCTTCGCGAGGGGTGCCGTTTACGCGGCCGCCCAGGCCGTCGGTGACAAAGCGCAGCTGACGGTCGTTCATGTCCACGCAGCGCTTCCAGGTGATCTTGCGGGGATCGATGTTCAGCTGGTTGCCCTGATAGATGTGGTTGTCGATCATGGCGGCCAGCAGGTTGTTGGCAGCGCCGATGGCGTGGAAGTCGCCCGTGAAGTGCAGGTTGATGTCCTCCATGGGGGCTACCTGCGCATAGCCGCCGCCGGCCGCGCCGCCCTTGACACCGAAGACCGGTCCTAAGGAGGGCTCACGCAGGGCAACGACCGTCTTCTTGCCAAGTCTCGTCAAAGCGTCCGCCAGACCGATGGTGGTGGTGGTTTTTCCTTCGCCGGCCGGCGTCGGGTTGATGGCCGTGACCAGGATCAGTTTGCCGTCCGGGGTCGGGTCGTCCTTTAAAAGACGGGTGTCGATCTTGGCCTTGTAACGTCCGTACGGCTCAAGATAGTCTTCGGGGATACCGGCTTTTTCCGCGATCTTGTATGCGTTTTCCAGTACGGTTTCCTGTGCGATCTGAATATCTGTTTTCATAAAACCTCCTTGGGGGATGAAAATAAGGAATGCGTTTTCCTTGCTTTTGCCTGTCACAAAGGACGATAGTTCCTTGCCGTCAATCATTAGAAAAGGCAGTACGTAAGCCTGAAAAAAGCTACATACTGCCCAGACGGTCGGCACGGTATTCTTCCGGCTGCCCTGTGGTACTCCACATCGGATGCAGCTCATAGAAAGAGTGAACTGTATCTGTTTTCCGTCAGCGGGCCGAAAGTATTTAACGCCCTGTACGGTAGCATAGCTTCACTGTTGTGTCAAGAGTCAAAAATGACAAAAAGAGCAGGACCTTGGCCCTGATGAATTGGCGACCCGAGAATAGCAACGCGAAAACGCGGATCCTTAAAAAGTGAGGAAAGCATCCCCTTGAAAAAACACAGCAAGTGCGGTAAGATAAAAAGATCTGGAGGCAATGAAGTTTGCAAAGAGAGATCACGATTCACGGTAACAAAGAGAGGCACATCGTATGGGACTTTATGAGGAAGCGAAGGCGCTTCAGGACGAAATGACAGCCATCCGCCGACAGTTGCACGAATGGCCGGAGCTTGGATTTGAACTGCCTAAGACGAAGGCACTTGTGTGGGAAAAACTGACGGAGATGGGCTATGAGCCGCAGGAGTGCGGAAGGGCCGGCATCACGGCCTCGTTGGGCAAACCCGGCAAAACCATCCTTCTGCGCGCGGATATGGACGCGCTGCCGATGAAGGAAGAGACAGGCCTGCCGTTTTCATCGAAGAATGACTGGATGCACAGCTGCGGGCACGACACGCACGTGGCCATGCTGTTAGGGGCGGCGAAGCTCTTAAAAGCGCATGAGAGCGAGCTGGCGGGGTGCGTCAAATTCATGTTCCAGCCGGCGGAGGAGATCCTGGCCGGGTCCGCGGACATGTTAAACAGCGGAATTCTGGAAAACCCGAAAGTCGACGCGGCCTTTGGCATGCACATCATGTCGGAGCTCCCCTGCGACAAGATCGTCTACGCGGACCGCTATGTGAACGCCTCGGCGGATAAATTCATCATCCGGATCAAAGGGCGCGGCGGTCACGGTGCCATGCCCGAAAACGCGGTGGATCCGCTGCTTTGCGCCTGCTATATCAACGTGGCGCTGCAGGAAATTCTGGGCCGGGAGATCTCCGGCAAGGACCTGGCCGTGATCACCGTGTGTCACATGGAATCCGGGGAGAAGGAAAACATCATCCCGGAGACGGCCTTCATGGAGGGAACCACCCGCGCCTACAGCGGGAAGGTGCGCGAATACATGAAGAAGCGCATGGAGGAAATCTGCGTGGGCATCGCGGCGGCGTACCGCTGCGAATGTACGGTGGAATGGCCGTTTGGCGTCAGCCCGAACGAAAACGATCCGGCGCTTCAGGAAGAGATCATCGGCGGCATCCGGGAGTTTTTGGGCGAGGAGAAGGTGCTCCAGAATCCCGCCTCCATGGGAAGCGAAGACTTTGCCAACGTTTCGCAGGCGGTTCCGTCCGTCTTCGTGTCGCTGGGAGCCAGAGTGGAGGATGATTCGAAGGTCTTCGGCCAGCATTCCAACCACGTTCTGTTCGATGAACGGGTCTTTGCGACCGGAGCAGCCGTCTACGCGGACACCGCCATGCGCTGGCTGAAAAAGCACGCCTGATGCGGCGGCAAATGAATTCCCATGCAGCGCGTATGTGTTGCTGCACATGCCATGAAAGCCAAACGCAATTGCTTCGCAGCTTCCGCAATCGCTTTCATAACCATAGCTGATCAGGGCGTTTAGCCCACCTAATATATAGAAAAGAGGAAACGATTATGACAAAAGAAACGTACGATCGGTATGCGTATAATCTCTACCGGGAAGCTTTCTCCGAGCTGCGCGATACGGCCATGTCCCGCGAGCTTGTCTTCCAGGTCTTTGCCGATGCGGAGCGCATGGGGATCACGGATCTGGAGATGCCCGATTACCTGGAGCGGAACGTGAAGTTCCGGATCCGTGAGATGCTCCGTCTGAGAAATGAGCTGGATGGCATCTGGCTGCGCTTGGAGGATCAGAAGGCCATGGACGAGGCGGATCGGAAGAGCCGCTGGGAAGCCCATGCCGCGCTGATCGATTCGAATGCCGGCAAGCTTCCGGACAAGCAGGAAGAGAAGAAGGAGCAGGCGGAAAACAGCGCGTGGGATGAAGCCGTGACACGGCTGAACAACTTTGAAGCCGGGAAGGCAGCGGAAGAGCCTGCACAGGCAGCGCCCGAAGCCGCAGAGACGGCCGCTGACGCGCAGTCGGATTTCCCATCAGCAGCGGAGGAGAGCCAGGCGGTGCCTCAAGAGGAACAGGAATCAGCCGACGCGCCCGCCTCCGCAGAAGCGCCGCAGACCGCGGAAATGGAAACTACCGCGCAGGAAGATAGCGAAGCTGGAGCACAGCCTGAGGGAGCTGCTGCGGATGACAGCAATGCTGCTTCAGAAGAAACGGCTGCGGATGACAGCAATGCCGCTTCGGAGGAAACGGAGAAGGCAGAAGAAACGGCTGCCGAGACGGAAATGACGGAGGAAGAGAAGTCTGCCATGGCGGATGAGAGAATGGATAACGAAGAAGTGACCGCTGCCGCAGATGAGGCGGCGGAGATCGAGGCAGATTGGACAGAAGAAAGTGCCTCCGCGAAGGCGGCTCCCGTTAAGGAGGCGATCTACGAGGAGACTGAGGCGCCGGAGGATGAGAAGGAAATCTCTGTCATGAGCGGCCTGGAGTTTGACAAAGAGCGCGCAGCTCAGCTCAAAGCGCTGCGGGAAGGAAAAGAGCCTGCCGTGGTAAGAAGAGCCCAGAAGAAGAGCGCGGCTGGCGCGGAGACTGCAAAGAAGGCAGAAACGCCCGAACCGAAGGAGGAAAAGGAGCAGGAACAAAAACTGGCGGAGAAAGGAAGCACCGCCTCCAACGTTCTCTTCTCCATCCTTCTGTTTGTCGTAATCCTGGTGCTGGTGTGGATTGTCTTAAACATCCTTATGTATGCGAAAGTCATCCCGATGATGGACTTTGGCTATCAGTGGTTTAACGATAACGTTTTCCCAATGTTCTGGGTATAAAAAATTCAGGTGAGCTGGCAGAGCTGTTTCCACAAGTGGTTTCGACCGCGAACGAGGGCAGCTTTTGCCAGCTTTTCTATGTGTTGGCGCTTACAATGAAGGAAAAAGCAGGCGATTCTCTGTGAATCTTTTCACTTGTATTCTTCCTATATTTCAAGTACAATATAAAAGATTATGAGTAAATAAGTAACTACTCAGCGCGGCATACGCCACAGGCGGATGGCCTGGAACCTGTGTTGCTGAGTAGTTACGTAAATGCACAGGAGGGCTTCCCTTGGATCTTTTGCTTTCAAATTTCTATACCTATGACTGGATCATCTTTGCGCTGGGAGCGGTGAACCTGATCGTCTTTTTTGTGGCCATGCGCCGGGCGCGAAAGCTGGTGGAAAGCGTGGCACCGCGCATCAACGTATCCAGCGGGAACGCGGATGAAGCCATCCGGCAGGCCAAGGAGGGCAGCAGCTATTACAGCCTGTACGAAAAGTGGCAGAAGGCGGAGTTTTCCTACAATCTCTTCTGCAACCTGACCAGCATTTTTACGCTGCTTGGTATTCTGGGAACGGTTCTGTCGCTGATCCATCTGGTGGACAGCACGGCGGACATCAACATGGAGTTCTTAGGCGCCCTAACCTCCACCATGTGGGGTATCATTTTCACCATTATCTTTAAGGTGCTGGATACGGCGATCTCCTTTGATCTCGACCTTGGCGAGCGCATTTCCGAGCTGGTGCAGATGCGGGAGTATGAAGATAAGAAGGAGCCGCAGCTGGAGAAAGAGGCCGCCGCAGGGATGAAGACGGACAGTTCCAAGAACCGTGCCGCCGAGGATTCCGTGGATCTGGAGGATTTCGATTATGCGGAAAGACCCCAGGCCCGCAGAACCTATGGACAGAGCTCACAGGCAAACCGTATACCGGCTCCGTCTGAGCGGTACGGAACCTCCTCTGCAGACAGCGCTTTAAACGCCCAGAAGCGGGGAGGATGGAAAAAATGAAGCGCCGGGGTGGAATCGTGTCGGACATGACACCGCTTTTGGATGTCATTTTTATCATCCTTTTTCTGGTGATGGTCCGAAACGTCAAGATGAGCAACGAAAAGCTGGAGGAGGCTCGGCTGGACACGGAGAAGGCCGAGGAGATGGTCGCGCAGGCGCAGGCGGAAAAGGAAGCTGCCGTCGCTGAGGCGCAGCGGCTCCAGTTTCTGGCGGAAGCGGAAGTGGCGGAATTTGAAACCCTTCTGGAAGATGCCATCATCCTCCGGGTCAGCCTGGAAATGAAGGAAGACGGAAACCGCCAGGTGGTGGTGCAAAGCGGAGCGCAGACGCAGAGCAGCGCCTTCGACTGGGACAGCACCAACGAAGCGTTTATTTACCTGGGGGATACACTCGAAAAGTATGTCCTGACGGTGAACGAGGACAATCCTGTGTTCATCGTATTTACGTATGACAGCAATAAAATCTATCAGAGCGATTACACGATGATCGAGCGGGCGATGCGGTATGTACAGATGGACTATAAGAATGTCTACCTGCAGTACCGGGAAGAGAAATAGAGAAGCACTACCTGCATGCGAGGAGGGAATGAAAATGGCAAGCGAACAGAATAATGTGTCTAATGCACAGCAACAACCGGTCAAGGTGAAGAAGGTCAGACGGGGTGGGGTGGTTGGCCCAACGGTAGCCATCCTGGCAATTTTAGCCCTTCTGTTCCGCGGCGGCATGGGCGGGATCGGAATTGGTACCGGATCGTCCGGAGATCGGAGCAGGGCGTCTGGTCAGCCTGTGAATGAATCTCAGGAATCGACGGATGTGCAGCAGGAGGCTGAGGAAGTGCCTGAAAAGGTGACGGCCGCGCCGGGAGTGCTCTTCTGGACCATCGAAGTGCGCGAATCGGAAATTTATGTTAACGACCAGCTGGTCACGATCGAGCAGATGAAGGATATGCTGCAGACGGCCGAAACCGGTTCTCGCTTTGTACTGAAAGAAAACCACGCGATCAAGGGAACCTACGACAGCGTCCGCGAAGCACTTGAGACGATGGGCATTGCCTATCTGGAGGGCGAAGGCTGATAGCCTGGGGCTGTCATGGTGCGCATACCATCTCGTTTACTGCAAAAACAAGGGAAAGTGGCTGCAAGCAGCCATTTTTCTATGTGTTTAAGCAGAACCGTGCAAAAAATAATTTTTGATTTACAAATTCGCATTCCGTGGGACAGAAGAACCCTGGTGGAATGCGAATTTTGTTGCCGCCCCGGAGGATACGGTTATACGGGCAGAAAGAGGGGGAGGGCCCCTTGTACTTTTGCTGCATCTTTGGAGACGGAAATATACCTATACAAGGAGGAAGAGAGTATGATGAAAAAAGTACTTTCGCTTGTCCTGGCGGCGTTTCTGGCGTTGCAGGCAGGCACCGCCGTCATGGCGGAAACGGAGATGGAATCGGCGGATGGTTTTACCGGAAGCGCGACGATGGTGAAGGAAGGCATCCATAGAAATGCCAAAATCCTGCAGGGAACCATGATGATGACCATCGGCACGGATACCGGCTACGGCCTGGCAGACCTCGATGGTCAGCTGATCACTGAAGCGATTTATGCAAGCAACTTTGATGTTCAGTACGGATACATTGGCGCGGCGTTAGCGCAGAGCGCAACCATCAACTGCAATGGCGTTCTGGATCAGAAAGGCCAGGTGGTGGTGCCTTTTGAATACGGCAAGGTCAGCATCCTGAGCAAATACTTTGCCATCGGCTATACGCTGAAAGACGCGGATGCCAATCAGTTCGATTTTGAGAGCAACCGCGGGGACAAGTACTACCTGATCGACACGGTCACCGTCTATTACCTGCCGGATGCGGGAAAGACCACGCTGACGCTGGAGCGCAGCCACTTTATCGAGGCGGAGACAGGCAACTATGCATCCTACAGAAGCGATCTGTGCGGTATCAACATCAAGGACCGTACCTCTGGCGTGATCACAACGTACGATGCAACCCTTACCGCTGTGGGAAATGTGGAAAAGCTGAGCGACTACAGCCTGATGAAGGCAGCCTTCATCATCAAACGGGACAACGGCCGCCAGGGTCTGTTCGACGCGCAGGACAATCAGCTGGTGCCGTATGATTACAGCCGCATCGACGAAAATGTGTACGAAGGCGTTGCCATGGTATATGCCAACTCCCGCTATGGTCTGTATGATACGGTAAGCGGCAAGGAACTGCTTCCCTGCGACTATCTGTCCATCGTTCGTAACACGCTTGCGGCGGCGGATCCCGCGCATGCGGTGCGCTATTACAGCAGCTATAATGCGTATATCGCAGGCGGTTACGTCAAGACCACGAAGGACGATGTGTATGTCTTTGTAAACCTTGCCACCGGCGAGGAGTTTAACACGGGCTATGTCCGGAACGATATCGACTATCCGTATTATGGCGCGACCATGATGATTGACGAAAAGAACGGCAAGACGCTGGTAGCGGCCGATGGCGTGGAGACGACCATTGAATGCAAGTATCTGTTTGCTTTGGACAACGCAAGCGGTTTCTACTATCGCTGTCCCGATGACTATACTATTCGCGACTGGCACGGAAATATCGTACACCAGCTTCGGAGCACGTACAGTAGTGTCGCGCTGACGATGGATGGCCGTTACTTCCTGGATGATGCGGAAGATGGAAACAGCAAGGTTTTATACGAGCTGTCTTATCCCGCCAACATGAATAAGGAAGAGAAGAATCCGGAGCAGTCTGGCGAAGAGGCGGCTGCCACCGAGACAACCGCGGCAGACAAGGAAGGCGGCAACAGCTTCTTTGAAGGCTTATTCGGACCTTCCAAAGATCCGAAGGATGAGACGGAAGCTCCGGCCGAACCGGAGACTGTGAATCCGGCGGAGGCGGAGACAAAGCCGGCGGAAGGCGCCCCGGTGGAACCGGAAACCGTGAGCCCGGCGGAAGCGGAGCCTCATGAAGGAACTCCTGCGGAGACAGTCCAGAAGATCGAGATTGCAAATGCCGACGCGGTGGTCACGTTGCTCAAGCAGGCACAGGATCTCTTAAAGGCTGACGCCGCAAACGCCGTATCCGCCAAGGCGCTTCTGACCAGCGCAGCTCTCCTGATCGGAGAGGACGGACAGGCGGCTACCGGCTATGTGAATGCCGCCGCCCTGCTGCTGGACAACGGCGAGGCCATGGTGGCGCCTGCGGTAACGCTTCTGGAGACGGTGCTGCGGATGCTGCAGTAACGCTTCTGGAGACGGTGCTGCGGATGCTGCAGTAACGCTTCTGGAGACGGTGCTGCGGATGTTGCAGTAAACGTTTTGGCAGGTGGCTGTATGCGGGCGAAAGCCTGGTGAGATTTGGCAGGAGGTTGTATGATTCTCGGAATGACCTGGTACGAAATTGCCTGGTATTTTATCTTGTATGCTTTTCTTGGCTGGGTGACCGAAGTAGCTTACCATGCGGTGGCTGTGGGAAAGGTCATCAACCGAGGATTTTTAAACGGGCCCGTGTGTCCTGTATATGGGTTTTCCGCGCTCCTCGTATTCATGATGCTCCATTTGCTCCCAGGCGGAAGCATGGAGGATACGGATGGCCTGATCGTGTATGTCGGGGGCGCCATTTTAGTGACCTGTGTGGAATTTCTGGCCGGATGGATCCTGGATCTGGCTTTCCACGCCAGGTGGTGGGATTACAGCGACAAGCCGTTTAACCTGCACGGGTATATCTGTCTGGAATTCTCCCTGATCTGGGGCTTTGTTGTGCTGATTGTCGTCAAGGTGATCCAGCCGACCCTGCAGATCGCTGCGGTGGAGCGGATCCCTTCCAAGATCGGCTGGCCCATTCTGGCGATCTTCTACCTGACGCTGCTCATTGACTTCGGCGTTTCCATCGCGCAGGCCAATGGCCTGAATAAGCGCCTGAAAGAGCTGGATGAGATTCAGGCAAGGCTCAGAAAATCGTCCGATAAGATGAGCCAGGTGATCGGAGAAAACACCATGAAGGCGGCGGCTGCCTGGGAAGAAGGCAGGCTGCAGGCCCATCTGGCGAAGGCGGAGATGAAAGATGCCGTAGCGGCTTCCAGGGAAAATCTGGAGATGAAGAAAAAAGAGTTTTCGCGCGCGCAGCAGGAAATGACCGCCGAATACCGCAAGGAACTGGAGAAACGGGCTGAGGCGATTAAAAATGCCTTGTCCGGCAAAGGCTTCTTTGACGGAGGGCGTATCCTGCGCTCCTTCCCAGAGATGAAAAGCCGGGATTACGGCGCTGTGCTGGAAGAACTGAAAAAAAGACTGACTGGAAAGCGGGAAGAGTAAGACTTCGTAGCGGTTCAGGGGCTTAAACAAAGACATCAGAACAGTAATCGATTTGCTTGTGAAGGATCGTGTAGCAGCGCGCGGGCGCTGCATGGGGGTTTTTTATGATTGGAACTTTTGTCAATGTAGGAGCCATCGTGGCGGGCAGCCTCATCGGAGGCGTGTTTCGCAAGGTGATGGACGAGAAACTCAGCGGGAATCTCATGAATGTCATGGGACTTGCGGCCTTTGGGTTAGGAATCAATGCCGTCGTGCAGAACATGCCCAAGAGTAAATTTCCGGTGCTGTTTATCGTCAGTCTGGCCATCGGCTGCCTGATCGGGACAGTTTTGAAACTGGACGAGCGGGTGTCCGCACTGACCGAAAAGAAGGATGAAAGCGGCAATCTGGGGCAGGGCATTGTAACCGGGTGCCTCATTTTCTGCATCGGTACGCTTTCCATTCTGGGTCCGGTTCAAAGCGCGCTCTACGGTGACCATACCTATCTGTTTACGAATGCGTCGCTGGATTTTGTGACCTCCATGGTTCTTGGCACGACCTACGGCGTGGGAATGGCTCTGGCCGCCATCGTCCTTCTCATCTGGCAGGGATCCATCTATTTCCTGACGTTGCTGCTCGGAAGCTTCATCACGGATGTGATGATGGTAGAGATCTCGATCGTCGGCGGTTTTCTCATTGCCATGTCGGGTTTGTCCATCATGAAGGTGAAGAACTTCCATACGCTGAATTGCCTGCCGGCGCTTCTGGTGCCGATTATCTGGTGCGCGATCTTTGGGTGAGATTGGATGGCGCTCCTGTGGTGTGTTCTTTGGATGAGATTTGATGCCACAATCCTTATGAAAGCTGTTTGCAGTATCCTGCAATCCTATTAAAAAAGCTCCCTTACAGTAGCTAAGTACTGTGAGGGGGCTTTTCTGATTCTTAACTGCGTCCGCCAGGGCCGCCGCCTGTTCTGCCGCCGCCAAAGCCCGAACGTCCGTCGGGACCGCCTGAATGACCGTTCCGTCTGTCAGGACGATTGCCGGAATTTCCAGTGGGGATGCCGGGTCGATTGCCGGAAAAAGTACCGGAATTACCTCCGGGGCCGTCCGGGCGATTGGTGGAAGGTCTCATCGCGCTAGGGCGAGAGGTGGAGTGGAAGCCAGGAGAATTAGTCTGTCCGGGGCGATGATAGTCCGGGCGTCCGGCAGAGTAAACAGGGGCTCCATAGGCAGGCGGCCGGTTGTGCATTTGCTGCTCCCGTTCCCGCTGCTTTTCTGCCTGACGCCTCTTCCACCAGGTATACAGAGAGCTCTGTTGCTGCGCGGTGGTCAGAGACTGTCCGCTTAACAAAGTCTGCTGTTCTTCCAGCTCCAGCATGCCCGTGGTTTTCATTGTGCCTTTGGCGATGCCGCTGATATAAGCAGAAAGAGAAACTCCATAGTGCGCGGCTCCCTTGACCAGATCTGTTTCGGACATACGAATCAGATCGGCAGCGTCTTCGGTGTCGGCTCCTAAAAGGGTAGACAGAAGATCGGATAAAATGCCACCGGATGTGCTATTGTCACTGCTATTTTGTTTGGAAAGTGCGTACTCCTCGTACAAATCATAGACTTCAGAGGCCTTCTGACGAACCAAAAGCTCACGCTCCAGCGAAGAAGCCGGAAGAGAAGATGCCGCAGAAGCGCCATAGCGGGTTCCACAGTAGGCGCAGCAGCCGTTAATCAGGGATAACGGAGCGCCACAGGCATCGCAGAAAGCCTTGTCGCTTACGGTCTGCTCCGGCTCCGTGTAATTCGCCACTTCTTTTTCAAGCGTTTCCAGTTCGGCCAACCCCTGCAGGAAGTCTGTCTGTTCTGCCAGATCACTGTCCAGATCTGTGTCTTTGGCGGTTGTTTCATTCCCATCAAAAAAATCCAGGAACGAAGAGATCAAATGTGTGAAGCCCATAGTAAATGCTCCTTTATTATAGCGAAAATGTCTGGGTGAAAGGCTTTTGCCTCGCAACGATATCGGAAGCATAGCATAAATGCGGATAAAGGAAAAGAAAAGACACAGATATTTCACACATTCTTGGGAGGAATTAGCCCCTGCAGGTATTGTATTCAAAGGAAGGATGAAGCTATTTGAATAGTGAATCAAATTATGGAATTACACTAATAAAAATAAAACAGTTGACTTTTTGGCAAGCACGTTGTAAATTAGACCGTGGAGAGATTCTAACCATGAATTTCTGGCAGTGCTGCACCTGCTTATGGAGCGTTGGCAGGGAAGGTAAGTCAATTCAAAAAATATGGCAGATTGCGGTTGGAAAGGGGGTTTTGTAAATAGTAACGGAAAAATCTGCACGTATTTTTTGCTTTCAATGGCTTGCCGTAGCGTTTTATGCTAGAATAGAAAGGTCAAGAATCAATTTTGAACGAATCTGCAAATGTAACAATCAGAGGAACGGTGCCAGAACAAAATGCTCCTGTGAATACCAAATATCATTCGGGCTTTGTAAACGGATTGAAAGTGATTTTATGGGAAAACAGGTTCCTGTTAGACTTAGAAGAAGAAAAATGGCTTAGCAAGGAAGGACTGCGCATAGATGTGCTGATTAAAAAGAAGGATGCGGCAGCGAAGATTGATTTAGATATTTGCCGGATCTTTCGGAAGTATAACATTGTGGAGTATAAACAACCAGATGACAATCTGAACATGAATACTTTCGCAAAAGTCATGGCGTATGCCCATTTGTATAAGGCCATGGGAGCTTCCCGGAAACATATCCGATACGATGAAATCACTGCAACAATTTATCGGCATACATATCCAAGAAATGTTTTTAAACAGCTGGAGAGGTATGGGGCGATCATAGAAGAAAAAAACCCTGGTGTGTATTGCGTGCAACATATGGCCCCATTTTCTGTTCAGATTCTGGTGGGGCGGCAGTTGGATCCGGAAAAGTATGCGATGTTTCGGGTACAAACGCCAGATGCCAGTGATGAGGATATTCTACGTTTCAGGCAAATGGCATTACAGCATGAGGATGACGCAGAATACCAGAAGAGTATTGATGGGATATTCCAAGTAAGTATATCGCTAAATAGAGAAAAGTATGATAGATTGCTACAGGAGGATCCTGCGATGTGTGAAGCAATGAAAGATCTGATGAAGGATATTATAGCTGAAGAAGTCGAGAAAAAAGTTCAGGAAAAACTGAAGTATGAGCGGGAAGCAGCAGAAGGCAGGCTGAGGCAGGAGCGGGAAGCAGCAGAAACCAGTGGTGAGATTAAGGGAACGGTGAAAACATATAAAAGAATGGGCGTAGTGTTGCCTGAAATCATCACTCGGATTATGGCGGATTTTGGATTAAAGCGGGAAGTGGCCGAAAAGTATGTGAAAGATTCACTGGGGTTGCAGATGGCTTGAACCCTGACACAATGTTTCAACAAGTGGGTAGAAAGAAAGTTCCCACTGCAAACAGAGAAATAACAGGGGATGGCTGCTTTAGACATCCCCTGTATTGCTTCCATTATGTAACTAAAAGAGAGCATTTATTTAATCTAAATAATCCATCCCTTCTCTTTTAAGTCTTGGAAAATCAGCTTATCTACCGGCGATATTCTATCCATATCCTCAGTAGTCAGCCACACGATTTCCGCGATTTCATGATCCGGGCGGGGTGTGCCGGTAAATTCAGCCGTATAACAGGTCATGCGGACCAGGATTCCCTCTGCATGGCCATGAGCTTGGGCCTCGAAGGTTCCGTAGTAGTGTACGGTGTCTTCCCGGATGTCTACGCAAAGCTCTTCTTGGATCTCACGCACCAGGGTCTGTAAATCGCTTTCACCTTCTTCCCGCTTGCCGCCGGGGATATAGTAAACGTCTTTTCCACGTGAACGGGTGCTTAAGATACGGCCTTCCTTCAGATAGAGAAGGGCAATTTTGTCGATCAGTTTCATGCAAATCCTTTCTTTGTTTCTATCCACATCGGTATCTTTGTGACAGGGTGTGACAGGGGACGGCCCTTTGTCAGAATTTCCGGCGCTCCTCCAGGTCCTTCAGCCGTGCCTCAATCTTTTCCTGAATTGTTTTCTGCCGGTTGGCGATCTCATCCTGAACAGCTTTCTGTCGGTTGGCGATCTCATCCTGAACAGCTTTCTGCCGGTTGGCGATTTCTTCCTGGACAGATTTCTGCCGCGCTTCCATATCCTCCTGCAAGGCTTTTGTGCCGAAGAGAATCCCCTCCTGCAGGGTGTCGCTTCCACTTTTTAAAAGCCTGCCGACGACATCGTTGAACATGTCCCGTTCCTCGGGAGAAAGACTTCCGTAAGACATCAGCATGCTTTGCAATGATTTGAGAAGATTGCGATTTAAATCAGTCAAGGTGACTGCTCCCGTATCACTTAGGAATGAGAAAAGCGTATCAACGAATTCTTTTCGGCGCGTCTCGCCTACACTGAAAATCCAGTCGTGCAGGGTCTTTTCGACGAAGAGACTTAACGGGGAGCGGGAGTCAGCTTCCAGAAAGCCTTTCCCCTCTACCTGCCAGGTCATGGCATCGTGCTGCATAATTCCCTGGGCTGAGCTTTTCACTACGTGATGCCCGGCGCCGCTTGCCAGCAGCATGCCGATGATGGAATCCTCCGGGATGATGCTGGTGATGAGGGGAAGAATCGCCTGATATCCATCCTCCTCTGTCAGGCGGTCCAAAAGCCCGGGACCATCGTTGGAGTAGACCTCGATGATCTGCTGCTGAATGGAAGGATCGGCAAAGGCGGACGCGTAGACGGCGAAGTTTCCACCTTTGGAGTGACCACCTACGCGTAAGGGGCGGGAGTTGCCCTGAAAGCACAGGTTCATGTATTCCACGGCGTGTTTTTGCCCCAGAGTTTCCTCCATATAACTTAAGTTAAAGTCTTCTTTCCAGCCGATGACGGTGTCATCCGTTCCCCGGAATGCCACATAGCTCGTGCCGTCCGGAAGAAGATAGGTGAGGACAGCCATCTGCTCCTGCTTTTCCACGCTGATGACATTCACGTAATCGGTCAGAAGGATGGAACCGAAGCGGACCGTCTGTGCCGCTTTTTCCATCAGAAACGGGGCTGTGCTGAAGAAGGTTTTCCGGCTGCGCAGTTCTTCCTCGGTGTGAAGCTTCCGGTAGGCTTCGTTCACCTGCGCAAGCGTAAGAAACGTTTTTTCACCGGGAACCGACACCACACCGTCAAAATCGACGTAGGCCATCTGCGCCAGGATCAGGTTGTCCACATCGTTAAAGGGATCTGCTGCGAAGGTCAGATCGCCACGCCACTTCAGATATTCTTCCATATTCGCCATGAGTATACCTCCTGGATATAGTATAGGGCATCTCCTTGAGGAGTCAAGAAGGGAATTCCTCCTGACTGGTCTTCGCGCCCAAGGAGGTTCCGTCCTGGCTGGTCTTTGTGCCGGAGGAGGTTCCGCTCTGGCTGGCCTTCGTGCCCGCGGCTATTCCCTCCTTCAACGCTTTTGTGCCGGAGGCCAGGCCTTCCTGCAAGAAGGCTTTTGTCCCGGAAACAATGCTTTCCTGTAAGAAGGCCTTTGCGCCCGAGACGAATTCTTCCTGCAACGACTTTGCTTCTTGGGAAACTCCTTCCTGCAGGGTGTCGCTTCCGCTTTTGACGAGCCGGCCCACCACATCGTTAAACACATTCCGGTCTGCCTCGGAGAGGTTTCCGTAGGTTTTGAACATGCTTTGAAGGGAACCCAAAAGATCCCGGTTCACGTCCGTGATGGTGGAGGCACCCGTGCCGAGAAGGAAGGAGAAGAGGGTGTCAACGAATTCCTTTCGGTGTTCCTCGCCAATGTTATCGATCCAGCCGTGCAGCGTTTTTTCGAAAAACAGGCTTAAGGCAGACCGGGTCTCGCTCTCTTCAAAATGCTTTCCGCGCACGAGCCAGGTGGTGGCATCGTGCTGCAGGATTCCCTGAGCGCTGCTTTTCACCACGTGATGGCTGGCACCGCTTGCCATCAGCATGCCCACGATGGAATCCTCCGGCACAATACTGTTGATGAGGGGCAGGATCGCCTGGTATCCCTCCGCCTGCGTCAGCCGGTCCAAAAGCCCGGGGCCATCGTTGGAGTAAACCTCGATGATCTGCTTCTGGATGGAAGGATCTGCAAAAGCGGACGCATACACAGCAAAGTTTCCACCCTTGGAATGGCCGCCCACGCGAAGCGGACGGGTATTATTCTGAAAGCACTGGTTCATGTATTCCACGGCATGTTTCTGTCCCAGCGTTTCCTCCATATAACTTAAGTTAAAGTCCTCTTTCCACCCGATCACGGTGTCATCCGTTCCCCGGAAAGCCACGAAACTCGTGCCGTCCGGCAGAAGATAGGTGAGAACAGCCATCTGCTCCTGCTTTTCTACGCTGACTATATTCACGTAATCCGTCAGCAGAATGGAACTGAAACGATCCGTCTGCGCCACTTTGCTCATCAGAAACGGCGCAGAGCTGACAAACGTTTTCCGGGCAAGCACTTCTTCTTCCGTATGAAGCTGCCAGTAAGCAGCGTTGACCTGCGTCAGCGTGAGGGGAGAATTTTCTCCGGGGGCGCAAACCACGCCGTCAAAATCGATGTAAGCCATCTGCACCAGAATCAGATTGTCGACCTCGTTAAAAGGGTCGACCGTGAGCGGCAAATCGCCTCTCCATTCTAAATAGTCGTCCATCGTAGCCATGTATATTTGTACCTGCCTATTCGTTTGAAATCCTTTCTGCAAAAAAAGGAGAGATGCCTAAGTCCAGCCAGATTCCCTATGTGTTTGCAGACTGTGATGCATATTATAGCAAAGGAGATGGAGTTTTCCAACAGAAAATCGTTTCAGTCTGACAGCTTCCTGACAAGGGACGGTTCTCTGTCAGGAATTATGACAGAGAGTTACTATTCATGGATCCCCAACCCATAAGTTCCCCTGCCATACCATTTTTGCTTTTTTATCGACTGGGGTATGTCTCAGGCTGCCGTGCTTCACCCTTGAAGCTCAGGGAAGCGTAGGCAGGAACCACAAACTTATCAATGCCTACGCCCGAAGTCAGCTTTGAAGATTAGGGAAGCGTAGGCAAGCGCTTCAAACTTATCAATGCCTGCGCCTGAAGTCTCTTTGGGGCGAAAGGAAAGCGCAGGCATGCGCCACAAACTAATCAACACCTGCGCCTGAGCCTGTTTTCAAGACTGCCATACATGGAAAATAGCAAGAACAGATGAAATTTACCGTACAAAATCTCACTTTTCAAGCTGCCATACATGGAAAACAGCAAGGACAGATAAAATTCACCGTACAAAATCTCTCTTTTCAAGCTGCCATACATGGAAAACAGCAAGGACAGATAAAATTCACCGTACAAAATCTCTCTTTTCAAGCTGCCATACATGGAAAATAGCAAGAACAGATGAAATTCACCGTACAAAGCTCATTTTTCCAAGCTTTCATGCGGAGAAAAATAGCAAGAATAAATGATTTTCCCCGCACGGAGCTCATTTTTAAGCTTTCATGCGGGGAAAAACAGCAAAAACACAAGATTCCCCCGAACGAAGCACATTTTTCCAAGCCCGCATACTGGGAAATTTCCGAAAACAGAAGAAATCCCCCGTCCAAGCCTCTCTTTTTTCCGTACCCTTTCAGAAAATCGTCCCTTGCCGGCCCCTAATTTTTAAGGTTGCTTTTTTTACGAAAGCCAACGCGCTGCTTCGTTGCCTGCGGCAACTCCCGCATCGCTAACAAAATTCGCATTTCAGCTTCGCTCACTTTGCTCGCGTAGCTTACATGCTCATTTTGTTGCGCGTTCGGATGCAGGCCATGAGGGGAAGAGCAAGCTCTTCCCTCATTTCCCGCATCCTCACTTTGCTTTTGTAAAAAAACAATAAACTGCTTTACAAAACCGAAAACTGTGATATAATCTTGTCTTGTGAATGGAAGGTTAGCTCAGCTGGGAGAGCATCCGCTTGACGTGCGGACGGTCGTAGGTTCGAGTCCTATACCTTCCACTCTCTTTATCTGAAGGCCAGTGGGGTTTCCCACTGGCCTTCTTGTAAACGGAAAATATGAATGATATCGCCCGGTCGCGGTGCATAGGGCTTCTTGCGTGCTTGCACGCAAAGAAGCCCATATGCATCAGCGACGCTGTGCGTAAGGGCGATATCATACAGCGCACCAATTTCCAAAACAGAAACATGAGAGGAGGAACCCAACATGACTGTAGTGCCTTTATATAATGTACTTTTACTGCCCGAAACCAATCTTTACTTCAAAAACGACCAATACACACAGGCCACCGGCAAGGCCCCGGTGGTTGACGAAAAGCTGGTCCTCCTGATGCTGCGCGAAAAACAGCTGCGGGAAGACATGACGGACGACAGCTTCTACCCGATCGGCGTGACCGGCACCATCGTGGAAGTCAACGAAAACGGCTTCCTGGTCATCCGGACCAAAAACCGCGTCAACCTGCAGGAAGTGACCGTGTACGGCGACCACACCATCGAGCTGTCCATGGTGAAACGCCCCGATGTGGAAGACTTGAGCTCAGAGGAGGAACGCAAGCGCTTAGACAGCATCAAAAGAACCATGATCGATGTCTCAAGCGGCATGCAGTGGGGCCAGATGTCCCGGGTCTATGTAAACCAGCTGGACAGCATGAATGAAGTGGGCGGTATGATGTCCCCCTGGATGATGAACAGCAACGAAGAGCGCTACACCCTTCTGGCCGAAGACTCGGTCGCGAAGCGCACGGAGATGCTCGAGCGCATGCTCTACGAAAACCTCGAAATGTTCCGCGTGAACAACGAAGCTCGCTCCGCGCAGGAGGAAGACTACCAGAAAATCTACCGCGAGTCCGCCATCAAAAAGCAGATCGAGTACCTGCAGAAGGAACTCGACGCGATGCACCCGGAAAACATCACCGATATCCGCAAGTTCGAGCTGAAAATCGAAGAGATCGGGATGAACGAAACCGCCAAAAAGGAAGCGAAAAAAGTCCTGAATCGCCTGAAACAGGAAGGCCAGAACAGCGCCGAAGCCGGCATGCTCTACGACTACCTCGATTTCGTGACCGGCCTGTCCTGGAAAAAGGAAAAGGCCAAAACGATTGACTTAACCGAAGCTGAAAAAGTGCTCGACGAAGACCACTTCGGCCTCGCCAAGGTCAAAGACCGCATCATCCAGCAGATCGCCGTCATGAACCTGAAGCAGCAGCAGTCCGGCTCCATCCTGCTGTTCGTCGGCGCTCCCGGCACCGGCAAAACCAGCATCGGCCGCTCGATCGCGCAGGCCCTGCACCGCGAATACGTGCGCGTCAGCCTCGGCGGCGTCCGCGACGAAGCCGACATCCGCGGCCATCGCCGCACCTACATCGGCGCCAGGCCCGGCCGGATCATGGACGGCATCTCCAAAAGCGGCGTCAGCAACCCTGTGGTGGTCCTCGACGAGGTGGACAAGCTCTCCGCGTCCTACAACGGCGACCCCGCCAGCGCCCTGCTGGAGGTACTTGACCCGGAGCAGAATAACACCTTTACCGATCACTATATGAACGTCCCCTACGACCTGTCCGACGTGCTCTTCATCTGCACGGCGAACACGACGGAGACCATCCCCGAGCCGCTCTTAAACCGCATGGAGGTGATCCAGTTCCAGGGCTACACGCCGATCGAAAAGCTGCAGATCGGCCGCCGGCACCTTCTCCCGAAGGCCTGCAAGGCGGTAGGCATCCGCGAAGAAAACCTGGAAATCGGGGACGATGTCATCGAAACCATCATCGCCGACTACACGCGCGAAGGCGGCGTGCGCGGCTTAAAGAAGCGCCTCGACACCCTCTGCCGCATCGCAGCGGTTGAATTTGTCAAGAACGGCGAGCAGAAAGTGACCGTCACGAAAGAAAATTTGCGTGACTACCTCGACATGCACGCCATGCGCCACGGCCGCGTCAAAGCATCAGCGGGCCCCGGCATCGTGACCGGCCTCGCCTGGACGCAGGTGGGCGGAGAAATACTCTGCATTGAAACTCTGTTTACGAAAGGAAACGGTAAACTGATCCTTACCGGGAAGTTGGGCGATGTGATGAAAGAGTCCGCGCAGATCGCCGTCAGCCTCGTAAAATCCCTCTACCCGGACAAAGCCTACCAGTTCGAAGACAACGACCTGCACATCCACGTGCCGGACGGCGCCACCCCGAAGGACGGCCCCTCCGCCGGCATTACGATGACAACCGCGCTGGCCTCCCTGGTCACCGGCGTCCCGGTGGACCCCAAGGTGGCCATGACCGGCGAAATCTCGCTCCAGGGCCACGTAGGCGCCATCGGCGGCCTGCCGGAGAAGCTGATGGCGGCCGAGCGCGCCGGCGCGACGCACGTCTTCATCCCCGCCGATAACGTGGACGGCCTGCGCGACGTGGCGGAGGAAGTGAAGCAGAAGCTGGAGATCACGCCCGTGAAGGAAGCGATGGATGTGCTGAAGAGCCTGAAGCTGAAGTGAGCAAGATGCTAAAAAGCAACAAACTATGAGCTAAAAGAGCGTAACTGCTCAGTACCTGAGCAGCTCTGAAGCCATAGGCAATGCACTTTGCGCATCCCCAATTGCCTCCATCGAATAAAGACCTGCCATAGGAGCAGAAAAATGAACGAAATCAAAGTAACCAATACACTGGATCCCCGCTTGGACGTGTACGGACGCCTGAACGAAACGCAGCTCCGCCACTATTACGAGCCAAACGGCGGCCTCTTCATCGCGGAGAGCCCCAAGGTCACCGAGCGCGCCATGAACGCTGGGCACGAGCCGGTATCCGTCCTCATGGATGAAAAAGACAACACGGAAGAATGCCGGCGGGTGCTGGCCCGCATGGGCGACGTCCCCATCTATGTCTGCACCCTTGGCATGCTGCGGGAAGTCTCCGGCATCCCCATGAACCGCGGCATGCTCTGCTGCCTGAAACGCAACCCGCTCCCCACCGTGGAAAGCCTCTTGCAGAACGCGCGCCGCGTCGCGGTGCTGGAAAACGTCACCAACCCCACCAACGTAGGCGCCATCTTCCGGTCCGCCGCCGCGCTGGGGATCGACGCCGTGCTCCTGAACGACGCCTGCGCCGACCCCTACTACCGCCGCGCCAGCCGCGTCTCCATGGGCTGCGTCTTCCAGGTTCCGTGGACCTACCTATATATAAGAGAAGAGACGCTGGCGGCGGGGGAGGGGAAAGCCATTCTGTCAGGTGGGACATCCACTGGGCAGGAGGAAACTGCACAAGCGACAGCGGCGGGAGAGTACGCTTCCGGCCTCTTGAAGAACGCTTCGCTCAAGCTGGACAGCTATGTCCCCTTCCTGAAACGCCTCGGCTTCAAAACCGCCGCCATGGCGTTGCGGGACGACACCGTGCGCATCGACGACCCTGCCCTCATGGCAGAGGAGAAGCTTGCCATCTTCCTCGGCGCGGAAGGCGACGGCCTCCTGCCGGAAACCATCGCTTCCTGCGACTACACTGTCAAGATCCCCATGACAGAAGGGGTAGACTCCCTGAACGTGGCGGCTGCCTCCGCTGTGGCGTTTTGGCAGCTGGCTGGGAGAGGAAGATAAAACAAAGCTTGCGGGGGCGAAGCCCGCAATAGGTACCTCTATCAAGGCCGGCCCATTTTGCAGACTTGCAAAAAGGGCCGGCCCTTCTTGCTTTTTGGCGCGCGGCAGGAAAAAAGCAAGAAAAACAAGAATTCCCCCGTAGGATTTCCAGGAATTTTTGGAGCGCGTCAGGGAAAAAGCAAGAAAAGCAAGGATTTCCCCGTAAGCTTCGCGGAAATCATTGGAGCGCGTCAGGGAAAAAGCAAGAAAAGCAAGGATTTCCCCGTAGGATTTCCAGGAATCTTTGGCGTGCGGCAGGGAAAAAGCAAGAAAAGCAAGAATTCCCCCGTAGGATTTCCAGAAATCTTTGGCGCGCGGCAGGGAAAAAGCAAGAAAATCAAGAACTTCCCCGCAGAATTCACGTAAATTTTTGGCGCGCAGCGGGGGAAAAGCAAGAAAAACAAGAATTTCCATGTAAAATTTTCGGAGATCATTGTCAAACAGCGGGGGAAAAGCAAGAAAAGCAATGATTTCCCCGTAAGCTTCACAGAAATCATTATCGCGCCGCGGGGAAAAAGCAAGAAAAGCAATGATTTCCCCGTAAGCTTCGCGGAAATCATTGGCGCGCCGCGGGGAACAAACAAGAAAAGCAAGAATTTCCCCGTAGTGTCCCAGGAGTCTTCTCTCCTAGGCGTAGGCAAAAGCAAGAAAGCCCCTCCTGCCTGCGCTTTTCCATCAATCCCAATCTCACAAAGGCGCAGTCAAAAGCAAGAAAGCCCTTCCTGCCTACGCCTTTCCATCAATTCCAATCTCACAAAGGCGCAGTCAAAAGCAAGAAAGCGCCTCCTGCCTACGCCTTTCCATCAAGCTCAATCTCTCAAAGGCGCAGTCAAAAGCAAGAAAGTGCCTCCTGCCTACGCCTTTCCATCAAGCTCAATCTCTCAAAGGCGTAGTCAAAAGCAAGAAAGCACCTCCTGCCTACGCTTTTCAATCAAACTCAATCTCTCCCGGGTGCAGTCAAAAGCAAGAAAGTGCCTCCCGCCTACGCATTTCCCAATCCGGAAAAAGAATTTTGAAAATATTTTCAACCTTTAAGTTTCCCTTTAGGTAGCCCTTGTATGATAAGGCCATCAAAAGAAAACAACAACAAAAGCAACAACCGCTCCGAACCGGAGCCAGGACAAAAAATCTTTTGATGACCATGAAGAAATAGCTCCGCCAACCTAAAGGAGCCCCCCAACAAGAAAGGATAACCAAAGGTGAAAAATATGAAGAAGAATAGAATGTATGTAGCAGCAGCACTGGCCATGACCATGGGACTTACCCTGGCAGGATGCATCGGAAACCAGGCGGAGAGCACGGCCTCCGCAAACACGGGCAGCGTCCTTGTCGTAAACGCAGCCTCTGAAAACAGCAACGCAAGCAGCATAGCAAGCGGCGTTTCGAGCAGCCTCTTTGAAAGCCTCTTCGGAGGCAGTGACTCCGAAGAAACAAGCACCACCGGATCTTCCGCAAAGACGGCAACCTCCGGCACCACAACCTCCACGAGCACCACCGCAGAAATCACCACCACGGCAAACGTCACCTCCACCGGCGCCCTGGACGCGACTGATTTCTTCTCCAAGCGCGACTTAAGGCAGACGGCGGACCTGTCCGAAGCCACCTATTACACCATAACGGACGGCCAGACCATCACCATCACGGCTGAAGGTGTCTACGTCCTCACCGGCAGCGCCGAAAACGCGCAGATTATCGTCGAAGCAGGCGATGAAGACAAGGTGCAGCTGGTCCTCGACGGCCTCACCATCACAAACGACAGCACCCCGTGCATCTACGTGAAGAGCGCCGATAAAGTCTTCATCACGACCACGGAAAGCGAAAACAACCTCACCGTCACCGGAAACTTCACGGCGGACGGCGACACCAACACCGACGCGGTCATCTTCTCCAAGGACGACCTGGTGTTAAATGGCCTCGGCACCGTAAACATCAGCTCCACCGACAACGGCATCACCTGCAAGGACGACCTGAAGGTGACCGGAGGCACCTGGAACATCACCTGCGCCTCCGACGCCATGGAAGCCAACGACTCCATCCGGATCGCAGACGGCACCATCAACATCTCCTCCAAGAAGGACGGCCTGCACTGCGAAAATGACGAAGACGACACCGTAGGCTACGTGTACATCTGCGGCGGCACCCTGAACGTGAACGCCAAGGACGACGGCATCCACGCCGAAACAGTCCTCCAGATCGATGACGGCGACATCACCGTCAGCGCGGCAGAAGGTTTAGAAGGCACCTACGTACAGGTAAACGGCGGCGATGTGACCATCAGCGCCACCGACGATGGCATCAACGGCGCCCGGAAGTCCTCTGCCTACACTGCTACCATCGAAGTAAACGGCGGATATATCACCATCGCCATGGGCCAGGGCGACACCGACGCCGTGGACGCCAACGGCTACATCTACGTCAACGGCGGCACGCTGGACATCACAGGACAGTCCGCATTTGACTACGACATGGGCGCCCAGTATAATGGCGGCACCATTATCGTCAACGGCACCGTGACCAACACCATCACAAACCAGATGATGGGTGGCATGGGAGGCATGATGGGCGGCATGGGCGGCCAGATGGGCGGCATGGGCGGACGCCGGTAAGCCATGCATCAGTCACCCAAACAAACCAGCGCAGGAATCGCGCACCTAACGGGCAGTGCCACAAAGGTACTACGCCCTTGATCATAGATAAACATCCTTCCTTATAAGAAAGAACCCGGCTCTTGTAGCCGGGTTTCTTTCAATATGAACGGCTCCGAGGATGAAGCAAAGCACCTCTTGGTTGCCACCCGACCCGTGAATAGTAGCGATGAAAAATTTATTCAGCGGCGAACGGGAAAAAGATGCGTTGACCGCTGAATAAAAGCACGCTATGATGTCCTCAAAATTAAATCAGCGGCGAACGACAAAAATCACGCTTCGCCGCTGGATAAAAGAGGCGAAATCCAATGATCGGCAGAAAGCGTGAAACAAAAGAATTAAACAGGCTGTATGAAAGCGGACGTGCGGAACTTGTTGCTATCTATGGACGCTGCCGCATCGGCAAGACCTATCTGGTGGATGAGACTTTTGAGGGCCGTATTACCTTCAAACATGCAGGTCTTTCTCTGGCAGATGAAGAGCCAACCGGGCTTCTGAAAGCTCAGCTGCAGCATTTTTATAATTCTTTGATTTTGCATGGCATGGAAGCATGTGAGAAACCGGAAAACTGGCTGGATGCGTTCTTGCTATTGGAAAAATTCCTGCAGAAGATCGATAACGGATCCAGACAGCTTATCTTTCTTGACGAACTGCCCTGGCTCGACAGCCCCAGATCAGGCTTTTTAAGAGCGTTTGAAGGTTTTTGGAACACATGGGGGTGCCACCGCAAAAACCTGATGGTTATCGTATGCGGAAGTGCAAACTCATGGGTATTGGACAAGCTGATCAATAATCATGGCGGGCTTTATGGACGGGTGACCTATGAAATCAAGCTGTCTCCGTTTACCTTGCGCGAATGCGAAGAATTCTACCGCAGCCGGAATGTGCAGCTCTCGCGGTATGATATTACGCAGAGCTATATGATCTTTGGCGGAATTCCTTACTATCTTGGCTACATGGACAAGGAACTAAGTCTTGCCCAAAACGTGGATAATCTTTTCTTTGCCCGGAATGCTGTCCTGAAAAATGAGTACGATCGCCTCTTCGAGTCTGTCTTTACGAATCCGGAAGCAATTAAGTCGATCGTACGGCTGCTGTACACCAGGAATGCTGGCTTTACGAGAGGAGAAATCACGGAAAGACTCGGCATCTCGGATGGAGGGACCCTGACAAAAAACCTGAGGGCACTCTTGGCCAGTGATTTTATCGAAAGCCGCGTAAGACCCCTCCCAAGCGATTTCGCCCTTCACATACAGGGCGAATGGATTCCTTGTGGAGTTTGGGAGGGGATATAAGCGGCCCTCTATCGTTTTCGGTGCTTCGGATTTTTCTGGTCTTGTACATACTGCTTCAGTGTTTCTAATGTGACGCCACCTACCGTGGCCGCATAGTAACTCGGACTCCAAAACGCGTCTTCGGAAAGCTGTTTCTGTATCTCGGGCAGGTAATCCCGACGCGTAATTCTGGCAGAAACGCCCTTTAAGACATTGACCACCTCGGATATCGAATATCTCGGTGGCAATTCTATAAGCATATGGATGTGATCCTTGTCCGTTTCCATTTCTATGACCGTTCCGTCAAAGT
>JAFVBO010000037.1 GCA_017479935.1 Lachnospiraceae bacterium | reverse complement strand
TGACACAGGCCCGTCCCCTGTCACCTTCTCCCCTGTCACCTTCACCCTTTATACTCCAGACACAACATAGTCAAATCATCAAACTGCTCTGCCTCCTGCACAAACGCATCCACGGCTCCCCGCACGTTTTTCAGAAGCTTTTCGGGAGAGGCGTCCGGCTGGCTGTTTAAGGCCGCCAGCATCCGTTCGTTGCCGAACATTTTGCGACTCATATCCGTTGCCTCCGGAACCCCGTCGGTATAAATGAACAGTTTGGAGCCTGGGGCGAGCTGCATCTCGTATTCTTCGTAAACTGCGTCATCCAGGATGCCTGCCATGCAGCCGTGCACATCCTCGATCAGCTCAAACCCGCCGCCGGGCGCTTGCACGACAGGATATTCATGGCCGGCGTTTACAGCGGTCAGCTTCCCGGTGGAGAGTTCCAGGATGCCCAGGTAGACGGTCACAAACATTTGTGCGGTGTTGTGGGCGCACAGTTCCTGGTTCACGAAGTTCAGGATCTCGGCCGGCGTTCCGCCCATCCGGGCGCGCTCCATGATCAGAATGTTGGATACCATCATGAACAGAGCGGCGGGGATGCCTTTTCCGGACACGTCGCCGATCACCAGGCCCAAATGGTCCTCATCTAAAAGGTCGAAGTTGTAAAAGTCTCCGCCCACCTGTCTGGCAGGGTCCATGGAGGCGAAGAGGTCAAATTCAGGGCGATCCGGAAAGGCCGGGAATACGCTGGGAATGGCGGCTCCCTGAATAGCCCGCGCCAGGTTAAGTTCCACCCCGATGCGCTCCTTTTCCGCGGTGATCGCCGTCAGCTTTTCCATGTAGCGGACCATATCCTTCTCCATGGTGTCGATGGAGCGGGAGAGATTCGAGAGCTCTTTGAAGCGGCTGATCGTCCCCAGATCCTCGCCTTTGGTGTTTTCCTTCGCAAAGCGTGTGGCTTCCTCCGAAACTTTTTGCAGCGGAAGGATCACCTGCTTGCGGAGCAGAATGCCCGCGGACAGGGAGGCGATCAGCGCCACTGCTGTCGTGGTGAGGGCAATGATGATCAGGTACGGCCGGGTGGCATCGCGGATCTCCCGCATGGGGCGCTCGATGCAGAGAAGTCCGGCCACGCTGCCATCCGACTTTTTCAGGGGAACCAGCGTTGTGATATGCGAATGCTGGCTGCCGCTTGTCCGAGGGCGGAACACGGTCTCGTAAGCAGACTGCTGTTCATAGAGGATCCGATATTTCTCGCGGTATTCTTCGTTGGTGGTGTCTCTTTTGTAGCCCAGTTCCCATGAGGTATAAGACGAGTTATCCACGCTGTTGTTTACCGGGTTAAAAACGGACACAAAGCGTCCGTAATCACTGGTATCCACGGAAATGACGTAGATCAGGGAAACGTTCATCTTATGGCAGTAGATATCTAGCGCTTCCTTGGTCTGTTCAAATTCTTCCTCTTCTTCGCCGGCAAGGTAATTGTCCAGATGATCGCCGTTTACCAGCGCGGCAGCCGTATTCGCCATATGATAGGTGGTAGTGGTATACTCGCTGCGAAAGGACCTGGCAAAGCTGATGTAACCGATGGTACTTACGATCAGCCCGAAAAGAATCAGAAGCCCGATCATGGATCCGATGATATGAAAGGCCAGGCTGGAATTTAGCTCCTGCAGTTTTTTCATGGGAAATCCTCCTTGCACGCTGCTTGCAGCTACGCTTTTTAAGTATACACCTAAATTTCCCCGAAGTACATAAAAAGGACGGCTCTGTGTGCGTTCAAACAGAGCCGTCCTTTATTTATGAAATGCGAATTATGTTAGCAATTGTAGGAGCTGCGAACACTTGACAAGCACAAGCGGTAGCGCAGCGCAATCCTGATACGAGTGTATGCGTTAACTGTGCGAGGCAAGCGCGTTGGCCATCACGGCTGTTTCGTTATTCTTCCTTCTTGTCGCCGGCAGCCATCTGATATCCGATGGAGCGGCCGAAGGTGAAGGCAGTGCCGTGAGAGGTGGCGACCACGGGGGCGACGGGGTACTCGGCGGCATAGCGTCCGCCGGCGACGTTGCCGGCTGCCCACAGATGAGGGATCGGATCGTAGTTTTCATCTAAGACGTGCAGGTTCTCGTCCACCACAAGGCCGGCCGTGACGATGCAGGCCGCGGTAAAGCTGCGGGTGGCAAAGAACGGAGGCGTTTCGATCGGATACATTCTGTCCATACGCTTGCCGAAGTCGAGATCCTTGCCGCCGTGGCAAAGCTCATTGTAGCGCTCCACGCTGGCAACGGCGGTTTCCACGGGCAGGCCCATCTTCTCGAACAGCTCCTCAAGCGTGTTTGCGCCGACTAAGAACGGGCTGGGATTCTCCACAGCGGCGTCTAAAGCTTTCTGTTTGGCTTCAAAATCGTACTTGTGCGGATCGGGGGCGCCGTGGCTGATCGCCTGATGATAGATCATATCCTGCCAGTTGCTGTCCCAGATCTGGACACCGGTGCGGCCGGGCTGGCGGATGATCTGGTTGGTGAAGGACTGGCCGTCGCAGTCTTCGTTCATGTATCTCTTGCCCTTCAAGTTCAGGTTCAGGGTAGCGGTGTTGGACAGACCCATCATACCGACGAAGGAGTGGCTCATGTGCGCGTGGGGACCCGGCTCCATCATGGCGCCGGCCCAGATGCCCATCTTGTAGCCGTAGCCGATGGAGGTGGGAACGGTGCCGACCTTGCCGCCGGTAGCCAGATAGAATTCAGGGCAGAGAGCCTTGACCATTTCTTCATTGTAGCTGTAGTCGCCGGTATTTAAGGACACGCCGTTCTTCGCGTTGACCTTTAAGTAGCTTCCGTCTTCCTTCTGGCAGTAGACACCGGTGACAACGCCGTCTTCCTTGCAAAGCTCTAAGGCCATGGTGTTGAACAGGTACTCAGCGCCCTGCTCGACGGATTTTTCGTACTGCTTCGTCACCGCGCCGATCCAGTCAACAAACTCGATACCGGTGCAGTACTGCTTGCGCAGCTCGGTGCTGTTGTCATACGCATCCGGGTTCGGCCACATCTCCAGGAAATAGGTGAAGCTGTCGTCCAGGATGGAGGCGAACCAGTCGAAGGCAGCGCCGCTCTCGTTGGCCCACTTGGTCCAGAGCGCTGCGTTTACGCGGTTGCCCTGCGCCTTGCAGATTTCGTTGACCACTTCCTGCTTGTCGTACTCGGCACCTAAGTCCTTGTGAAGCTGGGAATCCAGGCAGCCAAACACCAGACCGCGGATGGTGGGCTCGGGCATTCTCTCGATGACGACAACCTTGACACCTTCGATCTCGGAAGCCGCTCTGGCGGCGGCAATGCCGGATGCGCCTGCGCCTACGATGACCACGTCCGCATCGACGGTCTCGGTGCACATCTCATCGGTGATGCCAGGGGCCTTTCCAAGCCAGGCCGGACCTTCATCCACAGGTTCTTCCGCGACCGGCGCCACATCCTCGCCGTCCGCCATGGCCATCACGCCACTGGCTGCGGTTGCGGCTGCCACGGCAGCAGCGCCTTTCAGGAACGAACGTCTGGATACGCCTTTGTTAGTCTGTTTCTTCATACTTTTCCCCCTTTCATGTTTGGGCCTTGCAGAATTGTTCTCTGCATATTGCTGGTAGCTGCCCCTATTATAGCGCCTTCTCTTGTGCATGTCTACTAGATAAATGCAAAGAGATGACAGCTTCCTGTATACTATAACCAGTAGCAAGAAACCCCTTGACTAAAAATGATACCTCAAGTAAAGTTGGATAATTACTGACCCGGTAAAGTTGGTAAAATCCAAGAATACGAGAGGTATCATGCAATGAATAATAAC
>JAFVBO010000036.1 GCA_017479935.1 Lachnospiraceae bacterium | reverse complement strand
GTCACATTTTGCAAAATGTGACACAGGCCCGTCCCCTGTCACATCCCCAGGTCCGTCCCCTGTCACATTTTCTGACAGAGAACCGTTCCCTGTCAGGTTTTTCATGGCTTCCCGCACGTAGCCGCGGACGGTGTCGTACAGGACCTCCGCGCCGAGGGAGTTTGTCTGGAAGAAGGAGAAGGGCGTGATTTTGAAGGAGAGGCCAAGGAGCTCTTCCAGAAAGAAATCCCGGCCATACAGGATGTCTGTTTTCTCGTTCAGAATGACGTCCGCCACGCTGTCGTTTGTCGTGTGCAACACACCGACCAGTTCTCCTTCGTAGGATAGCTCGGTTAAGAGGCGGGCAAACTCCTGCGGATTCCAGGCATCCGGGGTCTGGGAGCTGGTCACCAGGTCTACCAGGATTTCCCCGGTTTTCGCGGCTTTGCGGACCAGCAGATGGCGCAGGAATCCTACGTGGGTCTTGTGATAGTACGGGATCTGTTTTTCGCGGAAGTACAGGCAAACCGCGCGAAGGATCCGGCGGTAGTCCGCATCCACGATCTGGCAGCCTTCCGTAAACACGACATCGTAAAAGCTGCCGCGTTTGTGCATGCCCAGGGTCAGCGGCCCATCTTTGTACTCATCCCCAAAGGAGAACTCCATCTTGTTGCGATAGCCTGTCTCCACAGGACTTCCCTTGATGCCCTCAAACGGAAACTCTCCCGCCGCCGCAAACAAAAGATCTTTGACCTGCTGCTCCTTGATGCGCAGCTGCTCCTCATAGGGAAGCGTGCGATACAGGCAGCTCCCGCAGATGCCAAAGTGCGGGCAATCGGATTCCTTTTCACACGGTGCTTTCTCCAGCACCGACACAAGGCGCCCTTCTCCCTTTCCCTTGTGGAGCTTTGTGCAGACCGCCTGAACCTTCTGCCCGGGGAGGGCATTTTTCACGACAAACTTTTCGCCGTCAACCAGGCCCACGCCTTTATTCGGAAAGCCTATTTTCTCGATGACGGTTTCCACCATCTGTCCTTTTTTCATAGTTTCTCCCTACTTCGCTCACTGCTTTTCCAGCTTCGTGTACTGCGCGTACATTTTCTTGGTGCCCGCCTCATCGAAATCCACGGTGACCTGGAAGTCCGTCGGCTGTTCCTTGATCTCCGCGACGGTACCCACGCCGAACTTCACGTGCTTCACCCGGTCGCCCACCTGAAAATCCAGCTGCTTCTTGCCCGATGCGGCCAGCTGCTTTCCGGTCACGTACACGTTCTCGGTCTTCTTTTTCGCCGGCTTCTTCTTGTCGAACACATCCTGGGACAAGCCTTCCTGCCGCTCCAGATACGCCACAGACCCATAGTGGCCATGCCCGAAAGAGCTTCCCGCCTGCTGCCCGCCACGACTGCTCCCATAGCTGTCCCCGTAAGAGGCCCCGCCGCGGCCGCTTCCATAGCTGTCCCCGTAAGAGGATCCGCCGCGGCTTCTGCCCCAGGAGCTATAGCCGTCCCCATAAGAATCCTCTCCGTCTCCGCGTGATCTTCCAAAGGAATTCCCGCTTTTCCAAGAGTTTCCGTACGAGCCGTCGTAAGAATCCCCGCTCCTAAAGGAGCTCCCGTACGAGCCGTAGGACTCATCGTTCCGTGTCAGCACGCTGTCCGGGATCTCCTCCACAAAGCGCGACGGCTTATTGTAGCGGGTCTCGCCGTTAATCACGCGGCTTCTCGCGCTCGTCATCAGAAGCTCGCGCTTGGCGCGGGTGATGCCCACGTAGCAAAGACGCCGCTCCTCTTCCACTTCGTCCCGGTCATCATCCACGATCGAGCGGTAGCTCGGGAAAAGGCCGTCGTCCATGCCTACCATGTAGACGTGCTCAAACTCCAGGCCCTTGGCGCTGTGCAGCGTCATGAGGAAAACACGGTCCGCGTCCGGGTCCACCGTGTCGATGTCCGCCACCAGCGCCACCTGCTCCAGGAAATCCTTCAGGCTCACGTCTTCGGCCTTGTTCTTCTCAAAGTCCACGGCCTTGGAGATCAGTTCCTCCAGGTTCTGCAGGCGCGACTCCGCTTCCACGGTGCCCTCCGCCTCCAGCTCGGCCTGATACCCGGTCTCCTTTAAAATCGCACGGATCAGGTCTTCCAGCGGCTCTTCGTCCGCCATCTGGCGGTACTTTTCCATCTCCTCCACGAACTGCTCCACCTTTGCGGCCGCCTTCCCCATGCCGGGGATGTAAGTGGCGTGCCGGCAGGCATCGTAAAAGCTCATGTCGTTCGCGCTGCCAAACACGACCAGCTTATTGATCGTGGTCTGCCCGATGCCGCGCTTGGGCACGTTGATGATCCGCTGCACGGCCAGATCGTCCACGGCGTTGTCGATGGTCTTTAAATACGCCAGGATATCCTTGATCTCCATGCGCTGATAGAAGTTGACGCCGCCCACCAGGCGGTACGGAAGGTCGTGCGCCACGCAGGCTTCCTCAATGGCACGGGACTGGGCGTTCGTGCGGTACAGCACCGCGCACTCCTTGCGCGGGGTTCCCTCCTGCACGGCCTTTTCGATGTCCTTCACCACCGCTTCGGCCTCATCCCGGCCGGTGTCATACACGCAAAAGCGCACGCGGCTTCCGGCGCCCTCCTGCGTCCACAGATGCTTTTCCTTCCGGCCCTCGTTATGCGCGATCACCCCGTTGGCTGCGTCTAAGATGTTCTGGGTGGAGCGATAGTTCTGCTCCAGCCGGATCACCTTCGCACCGGGGTATTCCCGCTCGAAGTTTAAGATGTTGTAGATGTTGGCCCCGCGGAACTTATAGATCGACTGGTCATCATCGCCCACAACGCACAGATTTTTGTACTTGCCGGCGAGAAGCTCGATCAGCCGGAACTGCGCGGTATTCGTGTCCTGATACTCATCCACCAGAATGTAGCGGAACTTTTCCTGATAGTACTCCCGCACCTCCCGGTCTGTCTCCAGAAGATGCACCGTGTGACCGATCAGGTCGTCGAAATCCATGGCGTTATTCTTTTTCATCTGATCCTGATAGGCCGTGTACAGCTCGCCGATCTGCATCTTACGGTAATCCCCGGCGTTCTGTCTGGCAAACTCTTCCGGAGTGATCAGTTCATTCTTCGCGGAGGAAATATCGGCCAGAACGCCCTTCTCCTTATACTGCTTCGGATCCATATCCAGCGACTTGATCAGCTGATGCATCAGCGTTTTGGAATCATCCGCATCGTAGATGGTGAAGGACGTATCGAAGCCGATGCGATCCGCATAGCGCCGCAGCATCCGCACGCACATCGAGTGGAAGGTGGACACCCAGATGCTCTCCGCCCCGAAGGCTACCAGATCGTTCACCCTGGTTTTCATCTCCGCCGCCGCCTTGTTGGTAAAGGTGATAGCCAGAATATTCCAGGGATCCACCTTCTTTTCCCCGATCAGATACGCGATCCGGTACGTAAGCGCCCGAGTCTTTCCGGAGCCGGCCCCTGCCAGCACCAGAACCGGTCCTTCCGTCGTCAGCACCGCTTCCTTCTGTCTGTCGTTTAAAGCATCTGTTAAACCCATTCCCTAATATCCTTTCTATGGAAATGACGAGTATTTACTCCGTCTTAACTGCTCTTAGCAGTTACAATGACGAACAGGCCGCCCTGTCGGGAGGTTGCAAAACGCAACAACCTCGAAGTAAGCGGCCTGATTCCATCTGTTCATCCCTGTTTAGACCGCGGTGATCCGTGAGGCGGATGCCCCGGGACCCGTGCCGTTTAAGCAGGTACCATTTTTTCCAATTTTACGCTCTTCCCAGGCGTGCCTTTAAGGCGGCCAGCTCATCTTCCACTGCCATCGTAGGCGTATCTTCGTACTTCTTCATCAAGCTGTCCATGTCGCCCGTGGTATCGCGCATCTGAAGCTCCGCAACCGCGTTGGCCTCATCCAACATACGGTTCGCCTTGGCTTCCATCTCATCAATCTTGGACATGCGGGCCTTCGCCTGATCCATCGAGCTCATGGTGTCCCGCATCTTGTTGACGCGCTCCTGCGTCTTGGCTACCTGTACCTTGGCCTTGATGGTCTCGCGGCGGGCCGCCAGATCGGCGATATCCTTGCAAAGCTTGTCATGCATCTGCTTCATCTTGGCCGCGTTGTCCGCTGCCAGGGTGTACGCCTGCATCAGACCGGTCTGCTTCTCCATGAGCGTGGCCTTCTTGTTGAGGAACTGCTTCGCATCCTCATCGTTGCCGGCCAGGATCGCCTTCTCGGCATAGGTCTGCATCTTCGAGATCTCCGCGCTGCACTCATCCACCGCGCGCTTGCAGCGGGCTTCCTCCGCCATGATGGTCGCGGTTTCGGTCTTGACTTTGGCCAGATCCTCATTCAGATCCCGGATGTACTCGTCGATCATCTTGGAGGGGTCTTCCGCCCTGTCAAGGAGGGCATTGAAATTGGCGGACATAATATCAGCAAAACGTTTTAAAATTCCCATATTGTCTCCTTTACGCCATGCATGCGGACATGCACGTTTCCCTTTTTGTTCGGGGTTCCATGAACTGGTATCATTATACAAAACAAGGCATCGCCTGTCAAATTCTATCGCAAAAAAGCACCGCGTTACACGAAAAGCACCACGATGCAAGAAAAGCACCGCGATGCTTCGCTGCTTCGCAGCTCTCGCATCGCTGCAACATAATTCGCAATCCAGCCCCGCTCCTTACGTCGCAGGGCCTACTTGCTCATTATGTTGCGCGCTCGGATGCATGGGCACGTGAGGAGAACCAGTTCTCCTCACGTGCACTGCATCCTCACTTTGCTTTTCTAAAAGTCTTTTTTCCAAGATGACGGGCTCATCAGCACCAACATCGGGAACAGCTCCAAACGGCCGGCCAGCATGCAAAAGCTTAGGATCAGCTTGGAGATGCCCGAAAAGTCGGCGAAATTGCCGGCGGGACCGACCACACCAAGGCCGGGGCCGATGTTGCTGATCGCGGCGATGACAGCCGTGACGGAGCTTTCCGCATCAAACCCATCCAGGGAAACCAGAAGCGCCGCCCCCACGATGATCAGCATGTAGATGAAAAAGAACACCAGCACTTCGCGCACCGTCTTGTCTTCGATCACACGACCGTCGGTCTTGATGCTCCTCACCATGTTGGGATGTACGATCTGGGACGCCTCCCGGCCGGCTGCCCGGCAGAGGATGATGATACGGCCTACCTTCATGCCGCCGCCCGTGGACCCGCCGCAGGCGCCAACCAGCATGAGTCCCACCAGGATCAGCTTGCTGAACGTGGGCCAGAGATTGAAGTCCGCGGTCCCATAGCCCGTGGTCGTGATGATGGTGGAAACGTTAAAGAACGCCAGCCGGACAGACTCCCAGAATGAACCCACCTGGGGCATGATGTCCACGACGATCAGGATCACCGAGATCAGGACGATGGCCCCGTATACTTTCAGCTCTCCGTTTCCTTTCACATCATCCCACTGTTTTTTCAGCAGATAATAATAGATGTTAAAGTTCACGCCAAACAGCAGCATGAATACGGCGATGATCACTTCTGCCGAGACGCTGTGATACGCGCCGATGCTGGCGTTTTTGATGCTGAAACCGCCGGTTCCCGCCGTGCCCATGGCGTGGACGATCGAATCGAACAGGGGCATGCCGGTCAGAAGAAGCAGCAGGATCAGCACGACCGTCAGCACCATATAAATCCCGTACAGAATGCGGGAAGACTCCGACAGACGCGGCACCAGCTTTCCCGGAGCCACGCCCGGGCTCTCGGCCTTCATGAGCTGGACGCTCGATCCTCCAAGGTTGGGCATCAGTCCTAAGATAAACACCAGAATTCCCATGCCGCCGATCCAGTGCGTAAAGCTGCGCCAGAACAGCATGCTCTTATCCAGCGTTTCTACATTCCGCAAAATGGTGGATCCGGTGGTGGTAAAGCCGGAAACCGCCTCAAAGAAACTGTCGATCAGACCGTCAAACGAGCCGCTGAAAAAGAACGGCAGACAGCCGAAGAATGAGGCCAGGATCCAGGACATGGCCACAATCACAAAGCCTTCCTTCATCTGCATCCTTTTGCGCTCATTTTTGGCACCGATCCGGACAAGCGGAATGGATAAAAGGATCAGGCATACCGCGAGCACTCCAAAAATCAGGGCGCTCCTCCATTCCTGATAGATCAGTCCTACGATACCAGGTAGAAACAGCAGGATTCCTTCCGTTCGAAGGACTCTTCCCACCAGCCCGGTGATCAGCTTTCCGTTCACGTACGCTCCCCCTTTAGATACTCATATTATGCGGTCACTTTTATACAGGTAACCTTATGCGAAGATTTCATTTAAGTGCAGGAACTTGCGGTTTAATGATACCACAATCACCTTATCCCCTTCCTTCAGGCAGTCGCGGCCGGAAGGCACCAACACGCGGGAGCCCCGGTGGATCGCCGCCACCAGCACATCCGGCTTAAACGCAATCTGCATGAACGGGATGTCCAGATTCCTCGTTCCCGCATCCACGGTAAACTGTAATGCCTCGCCCTTGCCGCCGGCCAGAGAATAGAGCATTTCCACGCTTCCCTCTTCCCGGGAATTCTCCATTGCGCGCACGTAGCGGACAATCTGCACCGCCGTGATGTTCTTGGGGATGACCACCGTGTCCACTTCCAGTCCTTTTAACAAAGGAATGTACTCGTCCCGGCTCATCTTCACCACCACCTTCTGCACGCCCACATGGCGGGCATACAGGGCCGTGATGGCATTCTCCTCATCGTTTCCGGTCACGAAAACCGCCGACTCGCAGTCCTGCAGGTTTTCCGACTCAAGCAGATTGATATCGGTTCCGTCTCCGTTTACGATAAAGCAATCATCTAACTCCTCGTTCAGCTGACGGCACTTATTCTCGTCTTTTTCGATGATCTTCACGCGAATCCCGCTGCGGGAGGCGTTCTCCGCCAGGTACCTGCAGATGCGGCCGCCGCCGATGATCATCGTGTTTTTCACCCCATGGGTCTTCCGGCCGATCGAATGGAAAAACGAGGAAATCTGCGAGCCCTGCCCGATAATATACGCCAGGTCGCCCTCTTCCAACGCCGTATTGCCGCCCGGGATCATCAGCTCGCCACCGCGCTCCACAAAGCAGAACAGCACTTGCTCGGACGTGCGCACCATGGCGTTTTTCAACTGCACGCCAATCAGCGGATCATCCTTTAAAATCCGGTAGGCCACCAGTTCAATGCGGCCGCCCACAAACGGATCGATGGAGATGGCAGCCGGGAACCGCAAGATGCGCGAGATTTCCATGGCCGTCTGATGCTCTGGATTGATCACCATGTCCAGCCCCAGTTCGCTCTGCAGCTTTCCGGATTCCTGGGTATACTCCAGATCGCGGATCCGCGCAATGGTGTGTCTTGCCCCTTTCCGCTTGCCGGTCAGGCAGCAAAGCATGTTCACCTCATCCCGGTCCGTGACGGCGATCAGAAGATCCGCCTCCTCCACGCCCGCTTCCAGAAGGGACTGGATACTGGTCCCGCTGCCCTGGACACACTGTACATCCAGGCGGTCGGACGCAGTTTTCAGCTTGCTTGCCTCCGTATCTAACAGCGTGACATCGTGTTTTTCTTTGGAAAGCACCGAGGCGATGGTATAGCCCACCTTGCCGGCGCCAACAACCAATATTTTCATATACGTAAACTCCTGTGCTGCCAGGTATTTTCTTGCGGCAGCCCTGTGAACGAAAAGAGCCACGGACAAATCTGCCCGTGGCTTCTTTTGATTGTACTACTATGGAGACGAAGGGATTCGAACCCTCGACCTCTCGGATGCGAACCGAACGCTCTCCCAACTGAGCTACGCCCCCGAACAAAAGCTATTCTATCACATTTTTTCAAATATGCAAGCAGATTTTTTCGCTTTTGCCTAAAGGCAGTTCGCCTTGACATGTGGTTTTGGATACTATATAATGTAGGAGAGAACTCCACAAATGAAAGACAAAGGATGGAAATCTATGGAACCGGATAATCTTTTTATTCTGGAATATCTGAGACAGATCAGCAAAAGTCAGATGATCGACGCGCAGGAGATCCCCAATATCCCGCTCTACATGGATCAGGTGCTCACCTTTATCAACGAACATTTGGAGCACACCAAAAAGGACGATGGCGACAAGGTGCTGACCAAAACCATGATCAACAACTATGCCAAAAATAACGTCCTGCCCTCTCCTGACAAGAAAAAATACTCCAAGGATCACATGATCCTGCTCCTGTTCATCTACTATTTTAAAAACATGCTCTCGATCGGAGACATCCGGACGCTCTTAGAGCCGCTCACGGAGAACCATTTTCAGCTCGGCAGCAAATCCGGGCTGGAGGATATTTATAAGGAAATCACTTCCATCCAGGACAGCGCCATCGAAGAGCTTTCCGAGAGCCTGCACAAGGCCTGGGACATGGTTTCCGGCCTCTTTTCGGAGCGCGATGACAAGGAGATGCTGCGGCGGTTCGCCTTTATCTGCCTGATCAGCTACGATGTCTATTTAAAGCGCATTCTGATTGAATCCATGGTGGATGAAATGGCCTCGGACAAGAAAAGCTAAGGTTTTATGCGCAAAAGCCCGCCTTGTTGGCCTTCTTTGAAATCTGAAACAAAATCGGCTCCGGAAAGGGCATTTGCTGTTGTCCTTTTCCGGAGCCTGTTTTTTATTCCTCTTCTTTTATCTTGACGGGAGCGTTATTTAAGCGCCCGAACACCATATCGTACCCATCGCATCCGTAGTTTAACGACCGGTTGACACGGCTGATCGTAGCCGTGGAGGCACTGGTCTTGTTGGCGATGTCCAGATAGGTGTGCCCCTGTCTCAGCATCTTGGCCACTTCAAAGCGCTGGGACATGGCCAGCAGTTCCTTGATCGTGCATACGTCCTCAAAAAAGGCGGCGCACTCCTCCGTAGACTGGAGCGATAAAATAGCCGAAAAGAGTTCATTCATTTCTGGGGTCATCAGCTTCTTATTCATAATTTCCTCCTGTTTTCCCGTCCGCTAGAGGGGAAGGACCGGTTGCAGTATGTAAATGCGGACGATTGTTGAGTGGATTGTACCACTTTAACACTTGAAAGTCAAGAAGGATATAAGTATCTGTCTCTTCCGCATCATTTCTTTTTTTCGAGGAATTTTTCGAATTATTTTTCGCGTTTTGTGATTTCCGACAATTTCTTTCGCTCGATGTCCTGAAATTTGTGCTTGACGAAATATTTTTTCGGTGATACCCTATGATACATGCAGAAGGTGAAGTGGAACGTTCCAAGAGGACGCCCCAGATGTTTCTCCTGCGAACGTAACACGTCATGTTGGGAGGGCTTTTACAAAAACTTTCCTCCCCCACCTACCAAACCGGACCAAAAGATCCGGCATTCATGAGGAGAAAAAACGTATGTCTTACGCAAGTGAAGTAGTCGATCTCGTCAAGGCCAAATATCCGGCTGAGCCCGAATTCATTCAGGCTGTCGAAGAGGTTCTGGAATCCATCGCCCCCGTCATCGAAAGAAATGAAGAAAAGTACCGCAAGGCTGCTCTCTTAGAGCGTCTGGTCGAGCCCGAAAGAGGAATCACCTTCCGTGTTCCGTGGGTAGATGACAACGGTCAGGTTCAGGTTAACCGCGGATACCGCTATCAGTTCAACAGCGCCATCGGACCGTACAAGGGCGGCCTTCGTTTCCATCCTTCGGTTTACTCCGGCATCATCAAGTTCCTTGGCTTTGAGCAGATCTTCAAGAACTCCCTCACCGGTCTTCCGATCGGCGGCGGCAAGGGCGGTTCCGATTTCGATCCCAAGGGCAAATCCGATCGCGAAGTCATGGCCTTCTGCCAGAGCTTCATGACCGAGCTGTATCGCCACATCGGCGCTGACGTAGACGTTCCCGCCGGCGACATCGGCGTAGGCGGCCGCGAAATCGGCTTCCTGTATGGTCAGTACAAGAGAATCACCGGCCTGTACGAAGGCGTTTTAACCGGCAAGGGCTTAACCTACGGCGGTTCCTTAGCCCGTACCCAGGCTACCGGATACGGCCTTGTTTACATCACCGAGGAAATGCTGAAGGCTCACGGCATGGATCTGGCCGGCAAGACTGTCTGCGTATCCGGTTCCGGTAACGTAGCAATCTACGCGGTTGAGAAGGCTCAGGCCCTTGGCGCCAAGGTTGTCTCCATGAGCGACTCCAACGGCTATGTCTACGATCCCAATGGCATCCAGCTTGACATCGTAAAGGATATCAAGGAAGTGAAGCGCGGCCGCATCAAAGAGTACGCTGAGCGCGTATCCAGCGCCGTCTACACCGAAGGCAAGGGCGTATGGACCATCAAGTGCGATATCGCTCTTCCTTGCGCAACCCAGAACGAGCTGAACCTGGACGATGCCAAGGCCCTGAAGGCAAACGGCTGCATCGCTGTCTGCGAAGGCGCCAACATGCCCACCACGGCTGACGCTACCAAGTACATCCAGGAAAACGGCATCTACTTCCTGCCCGGCAAGGCTTCCAACGCCGGCGGCGTAGCGACCTCCGCTCTGGAAATGAGCCAGAACAGCCAGCGTCTGTCCTGGACTTTCGAAGAAGTTGACGCGAAGCTGCAGCAGATCATGGTAGGCATCTACAAGAAGATCGACGAAGCTTCCAAGCGCTACGGTATGCCCGACAACTTCGTGGCCGGTGCCAACATTGCCGGTTTCGAGAAGGTTGCGGAAGCGATGATGGCGCAGGGCGTGGTGTAAAAAGCATCCGCATTTGATCAGTTAAAAACAAAGAAGGACGGGCCTTTTGCAGTTTTTCAAAGGCCCGTCCTTTTTACTAAATTTGAAAAGCCTGCGGGATTTGAAACCCCGCAGGCTTTTTACGTGTTCATTAAACTTATTCCACTCTCTTCGCATGCAGCAGCACACGGCCCTCTCCCACGTTCGTGCAGGTGGAAAGGGAAATCACCTGGTCGTTTCCGTTCACGGATACACCCGTGTCGTAGCTCGAAGCGTTCTTGATTCCCTGCAGGAAGTTGTTGAAGTTCTCGCCCGGCCAGAAGCCAACGGTGTATACGTTGCTGGACGAATCCGTCTCCTGAACTGAGAAGATCTCGTACTTCATGGTGCCTTCCCGCGTATCCAGCGTGATGAAGCGATGCTCATTGAAGAAATCGTATCCGCCGTTTACGTAATCGATGACCGGAGCAAACATGGCGCCGTTCTTCATGTTGTGACCATAAATGATCACATGCGTATCCGACAGATCATCCTTGTTCTGCTCTTCCAGGAAAATGGCGCCGGCGCTGTTGATGGTTCCTACGCTCGTGTGCGTCAGATAATAGGTGTTATCGCCGGAATACATGACCGGATAGTCCACGCTGGTGCCATCGATCGTGATCCAGGCGACGATGCCGTCGTACACGTACTCCAGCTGCTTAAACCACTCTTCATTCCGCTTACGGTTGGGAAGTGTTTCCAGCGGATTTCCGTTCTCATCCGTAGGCTGAACATCCGGTTCCGTGTTCTTTTCCGCATCATTCAGGAGTTCCTGCGCTTCGTTCCGAAGCCGGTTGTACTCCGCCTCGCCGTTGCGGTACTCTAAGAAGATGCTGATCAGCTGATACAGAGCAAAGATAAACAGCGCGATAAAGAAGATCAGAGCCACCCAGATCGGCCAGCTGGTTTTCTTCTTTCCGTCCTCATACTCATCCTCGTACAGATCATCGTCGTCATAGGGATCGTAATCCCGATAGCGCCGGTCTCTTCCACGCGCATCCGCATAACGGTCTCTTTCCTGATAGCGGGAGCGTTCCCCGGAGCGGGATCTGCCGGAGGTTCTGCGAACATCGTCCTCCTCATAGCGGGAACTTCTCCTGGCGCTTTCAGAACGAGTACCATCGGAGCTTCTCCTCACGCGCCCGTCAGCTGACCGCGACGTTCTGGAGCTTCTCCGCTCATCCTCCTCATAGCGGGAGGAACGACGGCCGGAGCCTGCGCTGGCCCGGCGGCGCGGCGCTTCATCATAGTAATCGTCCTCTTCGTCCATCTCCGCGGCTGTATGGCGCACAACCGCAGCGGTCTCTGCGCGGGAACCGGAGCGATATGTCCGCTTGACTCCTGCCTCCTCTGCGCTTGCCTGTTCCGCTCTTCTCTTCTGCATCCGGCGGCGGATCTGCGCCGGGCTCTCTTCGCGGGAAGCAGGTTCCCTGGCAGGCTCTTCGTTCCGCACAGGCTCGCGAACTTCTTCTACCGCTTCCTTTTCATATTCTTCCGCCTCCGGCAAATCCTGCCTGGATTCGGAATCTAAATCCATATCCCGTATCATATACTAAATTCCCCGCTTTCATAAACGAATATTGCATTAACACAGGGTTTTTCTTTTCCACCCCTGATATCCACTCTATTGTAGCCCATCAGGCGCTTTTCATCAATGCACAAGATTGTATCCACCGCACACACTCAAACATTTCGCAGGCGTCAGGAAATAATAAATTTCCTGACGCCTGCGAAAAACTACCTATGTGGCAACCGGGCTGTGAATTGCTTTACGCCTGATGATACGTCGACAGGAAGTCCGCCAGCCCCTCCATCGCGCGCTCCAGATCCAGAACGTTCGGCAGGTATACGACGCGGAAGTGATCCGGGTGCTCCCAGTGGAAGCCGCTGCCCTGCACGATCAGGATTTTCTTCTCGCGAAGGAGATCCAGCGCGAATTGCTCGTCATCATGGATACCGTAACGCTCCGTGTCAATCTTCGGGAAGATATAGAAGGCCGCCTTCGGCTTCTTGGCGCTGATGCCCGGGATATCGTTCAGCGCCTTGTAGATGAATTCGCGCTGATCATAAATCCGGCCGCCCGGAAGAAGCAGCTCATCCACGCTCTGGTAACCGCCCAGGGCCGTCTGGATGATGTACTGCGCCGGCACGTTCGAGCACAGACGCATGGAGGAGAGCATGTTGAGGCCTTCGATGTATCCCTTCGCGCCTTCCTTCGGGCCGCCCAGGCACATCCAGCCCACGCGGAAGCCCGCCACGCGGTGCGACTTCGACAGGCCGTTTAAAGACACGGTAAACAGATCCGGGGCCAGGGAGGCGATGGCTGTGTGAACCAGGCCATCCATCAGCAGACGGTCATAAATCTCGTCCGCGAAGATGATCAGATGGTTCTGGCGGGCGATCTCCACGATTTCCTCCAGCACTTCCTTCGGATACAGGGCACCGGTGGGGTTGTTGGGGTTGATCACCACGATTCCCTTCGTGCGGTCGGTCACCTTGCTGCGGATGTCGTCCATGTCCGGATACCAGTCCGCCTGCTCATCGCAGATGTAATGCACGGCCGTGCCGCCGGCCAGCGTAACCGCCGCCGTCCACAGCGGATAATCCGGGGACGGAACCAGGATCTCATCGCCGTTATCCAGAAGGCCCTGCATACACATGACGATCATCTCGCTGACGCCATTGCCGATATAGATGTCGTTGATGCCAACGTTCGGGATCTTTTTGATCTGGCAGTACTGCATGATGGCCTTGCGGGCGGCAAAAATACCCTTGGAATCCGAGTATCCCTGGGCCTTGCGAAGATGATAGGCCATATCGTCGATGATTTCCTGCGGCGCGTCGAAATCAAAGGGCGCCGGATTTCCGATATTCAGCTTCAGGATCTTCTGTCCTTCCGCTTCCATACGGTTGGCTTCATCCAGAACCGGACCTCGGATGTCATAGCAAACATAATCTAGTTTTCTCGATTTGGTGAATTCCCTCATTGTCTTCTCCTCTCTGCCTGCTTTCGTGGGGTGTGGCGCAGCATCTAAACGCTGCACGGGTGTTTTTTCTATATGGCAAGAACCGCCCGAACCGTTCACTCGGTTCAGGCGGTTCTTGTTAAAAATTCGATTGATAGTTCAAAGTACAAGAAGCCGTTTTAGCCTTCGGTATCCGGATTAACCTCATCCGCAACAGCCGTCTCCGCAGCCGCTTTCTCTTCGTCCGCGACCACTTCGTTCGCTACCGCTTCCTCTGCCAGAGACTCACCCGCCGGAATTTCCTCGGCCGCCTCTTCCGCCGGATTTTCATCCATCACGTCGGGGGCTTCCTCCTTGTCTTCCTGGCCGAATACTTTCTCCTCGGTCATTTCCTCGCTGGCCTCTTCCATCTTCTTTAAGAGAGAAGACAGCAGGGAATCGGCTGCGCTTTCCGCGGTGTATTCATCATCCACAAAGGCATCTTCGGTCTCTGTTTCGGGTTCTAAGTCCGCGCCGGCGTAAAGATCGCTCTCACCATCCGCACCGGCATTCTTGTTGTTCTTGGCGTTTAAGGCAGCCTTGCGGCGTTCCTCTTCCTCCGCGGCACGGCGGGCAGCGGCGGCAGCCAGGCGCTCGGCCTTCTGTCTTTCCACTTCCTCGTCGATGTCCAGCTTCACGTTGCGATAACGCTTCATGCCGGTACCGGCCGGGATCAGCTTACCAATGATAACGTTTTCCTTCAGGCCCAGCAGCGGGTCAACCTTGCCGTTGATGGCGGCTTCGGTTAAGACCTTCGTGGTCTCCTGGAAGGAGGCAGCCGACAGGAAGGAGTTGGTGGCCAGGGAAGCCTTCGTGATACCAAGCATGATCTGCTTGCCTTCCGCCGGCTCCTTGCCTTCCGCGACGAGCTGTTCGTTCATGTCGTTGAACTCCAGAACATCCATGTTCGTACCAGGCAGCGCGGGGCTGTCACCGGCGCTCTCCACACGGATCTTCTTCAGCATCTGACGAACGATTACCTCTACGTGCTTATCGTTGATTTCCACGCCCTGCAGACGGTATACACGCTGCACTTCGCGGATCATATAGTCCTGAACCGCGCGGACGCCCTTAATCTTCAGGATATCGTGAGGGTTCACGCTACCTTCGGTCAGCTCATCGCCGGCCTCAAGGACATCGCCCTCCTGCACCTGCAAGCGTGATCCGTACGGGATCAGGTATGCTTTGGTCTTGTTCTCTTCGTTATTGGTGATCACTACTTCGCGCTTCTTCTTGGTGTCGCGGATGGAAACCACGCCGCCGAACTCGGCGATAATCGCAAGTCCCTTCGGCTTTCTGGCCTCGAAAAGTTCCTCTACACGGGGAAGACCACGGGTGATATCACTGCTCGACGCGATACCGCCGGAGTGGAAGTTACGCATGGTCAGCTGGGTACCGGGCTCGCCGATGGACTGGGCGGCGATGATACCAACCGCTTCACCCACCTGTACCGGACGGGTCGTAGCCATGTTCGCGCCGTAGCATTTCGCGCAGACACCCAGGTGAGAACGGCAGGTTAAGACCGTACGGATCTTCACGCTGTCGCGTCCAAGCTTCTCAAGCACCTTCATCACCTCGCCGCTCTTTCTGGCCGTGCACATCTCGTTCGCGGCCACGACAACTTCGCCGGTATCCGGATCTACGATGTCTTCGGCAAGGAAGCGGCCGGTAATACGCTCCTGCAGCTCTTCTACCATCTCCTGGGTCTTCTTCTCGCCGGTCTGCATGTCACGGGCAACGATCTTCAGGTCCTTGACTTCCATGTACGGAATGTCGCGGCCCACGGAACAGTCGTCCTCGCGGATGATCAGATCCTGCGAAACATCGACCAGACGGCGGGTTAAGTAACCAGAGTCAGCGGTACGAAGAGCCGTATCGGACAGACCCTTGCGGGCGCCGTGCGCGGAGATGAAATACTCCAGAACGTCCAGACCTTCACGGAAGTTGGACGTGATGGGCAATTCGATGGTTCGACCGGTCGTATCGGCCATCAGGCCTCGCATACCAGCCAGCTGCTTGATCTGCTGGTTGGAACCACGGGCACCGGAGTCTGCCATCATGTAAATGTTATTATACTTATCCAGGCCATTTAACAGGTCCTTGGTCAGATGTTCATCGGCCTCGTTCCAGATGGTCAGCACCTGGCGATACCGCTCGTCTTCCTTCAGTAAACCTCTGCGGAACTGCTTGGCCGTGGTGTCTACCTTGGCCTGCGCTTCCTTGATGATCTGCGCCTTGGTGGCCGGGATGGTCATATCGGAAACGGAAACGGTCATGGCTGCCAGCGTGGAGTACTTGTAACCCATCGCCTTGACATCGTCCAAAACTTCCGCGGTCTTAAAGGAACCGTGGCGCTCGATGACCTTCTCCAGGATCTTCTTTAACTGCTTTTTACCGACGTGGAAGTCGACTTCCAGAACCAGCGCGTTCTCGGGCTTCGTGCGATCCACATAGCCCAGATCCTGCGGCAGGATCTCGTTGAAGAGGAAACGGCCCAGCGTGGATTCCACCAGCTGCGTGACCTCGTTGCCATCCTGATCCACACCGTGTCTCTGGCACTTAATGCGGGAGTGAAGCGTCAGCTCCTTGTTTTCGAAAGCCAGCAGGGCTTCGTTTAAGCTCTTGAAGACCTTGCCCTCGCCCTTGCTTCCGGGGCGCTCCTGGGTAAGATAATAGATACCCAAAACCATATCCTGCGAAGGAACGGCCACGGGACCGCCATCCGAAGGCTTAAGCAGGTTGTTGGGGGAGAGCATCAGGAACCGGCACTCGGCCTGTGCTTCCACGGAAAGCGGCAGGTGAACAGCCATCTGGTCGCCATCGAAGTCGGCGTTGAAAGCGGTACATACAAGCGGGTGAAGCTTGATGGCCTTACCTTCTACCAGGATGGGCTCGAACGCCTGAATACCCAGACGGTGCAGGGTAGGGGCACGGTTTAACATAACCGGGTGCTCCTTGATGACATCCTCTAAGATATCCCAGACTTCCGTCTGCATGCGCTCTACCATCTTCTTGGCGCTCTTGATGTTGTGGGCGATGGAACGCTCCACCAGCTCCTTCATGACGAAGGGCTTGAACAGCTCGATGGCCATTTCCTTCGGCAGACCGCACTGATAAATCTTCAGCTCCGGACCGACAACGATAACGGAACGGCCGGAATAGTCAACACGCTTGCCTAACAGGTTCTGACGGAAACGTCCCTGCTTACCCTTTAACATATCGGACAGAGACTTTAAGGAACGGTTTCCGGGACCCGTCACGGGACGACCACGGCGGCCGTTATCGATCAGGGCGTCCACCGCCTCCTGCAGCATACGCTTCTCGTTGCGAACGATAATGTCCGGGGCGCCCAGGTCAAGAAGACGCGCCAGACGGTTGTTACGGTTGATGATACGACGATACAGATCGTTTAAGTCGGACGTGGCGAAACGGCCGCCATCAAGCTGTACCATCGGGCGAAGGTCCGGAGGCAGAACCGGGATGACGTCCATCACCATCCACTCAGGACGGTTTCCGGAATTGCGGAAGGCTTCCACCACTTCGAGGCGCTTCACGATACGCGAGCGCTTCTGGCCGGTGGCCTTGTGCAGTTCATCCATCAGTTCCTCGGAATCCTTCTCGAGGTCGATTTCCTTTAAAAGCTCCTGGATGGCCTCCGCGCCCATGCCGACGCGGAAACTTCCATAGCCCCATTTATCACAGTTGTCACGGTACTCTTTCTCGGACAGAACCTGCTTCTTCTGCAGGTCAGTCGTGCCGGGATCCAGCACGATGTAGGAGGCAAAGTACAATACCTTTTCCAGCACACGGGGGGACAGATCCAGGATCAGACCCATGCGGCTGGGGATGCCTTTGAAATACCAGATATGGGAGACGGGAGCTGACAGCTTGACATGACCCATACGCTCACGGCGGACGCTGGCTTTGGTTACTTCCACGCCGCACCTGTCGCAGATCACGCCCTTATAGCGAATCTTCTTATATTTACCGCAATGGCATTCCCAGTCCTTGCTGGGTCCGAAAATGCGCTCGCAGTAAAGGCCATCCTTCTCCGGTTTCAAAGTACGATAGTTGATGGTTTCCGGCTTTTTCACCTCGCCGTGCGACCACTCTAAAATCCGTTCCGGCGATGCCAGTCCGATCCGGATGGCATCGAAGGTTAATGGCTCATACGTTTCATTTGCATTTTGAGGCATGTAAGGCTCTCCCTTCTATTCTTCTCCATCATAGGAATCGGCCGCGTCTTCCGCCGGTTCCTCCGAAACCGCTTCCAGCTCGCCATCCTTGTTGAACTCCTGCGTCTGGTAACCATAGGCAGCATAAGACTCCCGATAGTTGTTATTGTAGCCGCGCTCGTTGATGATGTCGTTTAAGCTGGTGGTTTCGTATTCGCTCATTTCACGGAGCTCCACCTCTGTATTGTCATTCTTCAGAAGACGGATATCCAGACCCAGCGCCTGCAGTTCCTTCAGCATAACCTTGAAGGATTCCGGGATGCCCGGATCCGGGATGTTCTCACCCTTGATGATAGCCTCGTAGGTCTTCACACGGCCAACGATATCATCGGACTTGGCCGTCAGGATTTCCTGCAGGGTGTAAGCCGCGCCGTAGGCCTCCAGGGCCCACACTTCCATCTCGCCGAAACGCTGTCCGCCGAACTGAGCCTTGCCGCCCAGGGGCTGCTGCGTAACCAGGGAGTAAGGACCCGTGGAACGCGCGTGGATCTTATCGTCGACCAGATGGTGCAGCTTTAAGTAGTGCATGTGTCCGATGGTAACCGGGCTGTCAAACGGCTCGCCCGTGCGGCCATCGCGCAGCTGCACTTTGCCGTCGCGCCGGATCGGAACGCCCTTCCACAGCGCGCGGTGCTCCAGATGGCTTCCCAGATAATCCATAACCTCCGGAAGAAGCACATCCTCATATTTCGCCTTGAACTCATCCCACTCCGTATTCACGTAGTCGTTGGCGAGTTCCAGGGTATCCTGTATATCAATTTCCTTCGCGCCGTCGAAGACGGGGGTGGAAACGTTAAAACCAAGGGCCATGGCAGCCAGGCTCAAGTGAATCTCCAGTACCTGTCCGATATTCATACGGGAAGGCACGCCTAAGGGGTTCAGAACGATGTCAAGTGGACGGCCATTTGGCAGGAACGGCATATCCTCGATCGGAAGCACGCGGGAGACAACACCCTTGTTACCGTGACGACCGGCCATCTTATCACCCACGGAGATCTTTCTCTTCTGAGCAATGTAAATGCGGACCGACTGGTTGACGCCCGGAGGCAGCTCATCGCCGTTTTCACGGCTGAACACCTTCGCGTCCACCACGATACCGTAGGCGCCGTGCGGCACCTTTAAGGAGGTATCACGCACCTCGCGGGCCTTCTCACCGAAGATGGCACGCAGCAGGCGCTCTTCCGCCGTCAGCTCGGTCTCGCCCTTCGGGGTGACCTTGCCGACAAGGATATCCCCGGCGCGAACCTCGGCACCGATGCGGATGATACCCTGATCGTTCAGATCCTTTAACGCGTCGTCGCCTACGCCGGGCACGTCGCGGGTGATCTCCTCCGGTCCCAGCTTGGTATCGCGGGATTCGGATTCGTACTCCTCGATGTGGATGGAGGTGTAAACGTCATCGCGCACCAGACGCTCGCTTAAAAGAACGGCGTCCTCGTAGTTGTATCCCTCCCAGGTCATGAAACCGATCAGAGGGTTCTTTCCAAGCGCGATTTCACCGCCGTTTGTGGAAGGACCATCGGCGATAACCTCGCCCGCCTTCACATGGTCGCCGCGGTAGACGATCGGCTTCTGGTTGTAGCAGTTGGACTGGTTGGAGCGCATGAACTTGATCAGGCGGTATACATCGCGGGCGCCATCCTCATCCGCGCGGATGATGATCTCGTTGGAGGAGGAACGCTCCACCACGCCATCGCGCTTTGCCAGCACGCAGACACCAGAGTCCACGGCGGCCTTCGCCTCGATACCGGTACCCACAGCCGGGGCCTCGGTCATCAGAAGCGGTACAGCCTGACGCTGCATGTTGGAACCCATCAGGGCTCGGTTAGCATCGTCGTTCTGCAGGAACGGAATCATGGCCGTTGCAACGGAGAAGACCATTCGAGGCGATACGTCCATCAGGTCTACGTCCTTGCGGGCAAATTCCGTTGTCTGATCGCGGAAACGGCCGGAAACCTTGGTCTTGACAAAGTGACCTTCCTCATCCAGAGGTTCGTTGGCCTGCGCGACCGTGTAGTTATCTTCCTCATCAGCCGTTAAGTAAACCACCTCGTCCGTGACGCGCGGATTGGAGGGATCCTCCGTCTTATCCACCACGCGGTAAGGGGTTTCCACAAAGCCGTACTCGTTCACGCGGGCATAGCTGGCCAGGGAGTTGATCAGACCGATGTTGGGACCTTCGGGGGTCTCAATGGGGCACATACGACCGTAGTGCGTATAGTGAACATCTCGGACCTCGAAACCGGCACGGTCACGGGACAAACCGCCGGGACCCAAGGCGGACAGACGACGCTTGTGCGTCAGCTCCGACAAGGGGTTATTCTGGTCCATGAACTGCGACAGCTGAGAGCTTCCGAAGAACTCCTTCACGGTCGCGGTAACGGGCTTGATATTGATTAAGGACTGGGGAGATACACCCTCCATGTCCTGGGTGCTCATGCGCTCACGCACGACACGCTCCATACGGGACATACCGATGCGGTACTGATTCTGTAAGAGTTCGCCCACGGCGCGGATACGACGGTTGCCCAGATGGTCGATATCATCCTTGTTGCCGACGCCCTCTTCCAGATGCATGTTGTAGTTCACGGAAGCGAAGATATCTTCCTTCGTGATGTGCTTCGGGATGATGTCGCCCAGGCGCTTGTGAAGGACAGCCTTTAAGTCCTCCTCGTCCGGGAACTCTTCCATCAGCTTCTTTAACTCCGGATAATAGACATCTTCCTTGATGCCGTACTCCTTCGGATCGAAGGAAACATACTTAGCCATGTCTACCATCAGGTTGGACAGAACCTTGACCTTGCGCTGCGCGCCCTGCACGAATACGAAGGGCACCGCCGCGTCCTGAATCTGGGTCGCCAACGCCTTCGTGACGGTGGTTCCGGCCTCCGCCAGGATCTCGCCGGTTTCGGGGGCGATGACATCCTCGGCCAGCGTCTGACCGTTTAAGCGGTTCTTAAAGTGAAGTTTCTTATTAAATTTATAACGGCCTACCTTCGCCAAGTCATAGCGACGGGGATCGAAGAACATGCTGGTGAGTAAGCTCTCCGCGCTGTCCACGGAAAGCGGCTCGCCCGGGCGGATCTTCTTGTAGAGCTCGATCAGACCCGTCTCGTAGCTGTCTGACACATCCTTGTCAAAGCTGGCGTACAGCTTCGGCTCCTCGCCGAAGGTGTCCAGGATTTCCTGGTTGGTACCAAGACCTAAGGAACGAAGCAGCACGGAAACCGGTACCTTGCGGGTACGGTCCACGCGGACGTAGAACACGTCGTTGGAATCCGTTTCGTACTCCAGCCACGCGCCGCGGTTCGGGATTACCTGGCAGGAATACAGTTCCTTACCAATCTTATCGTGAGCAATTCCGTAGTAGATACCGGGGGAACGAACCAGCTGGCTGACAATGACACGCTCCGCGCCATTGATCACAAAGGAGCCGGTGTCCGTCATCAGGGGCAGATCTCCCATAAAGATCTCATGCTCATTGATCTCATCCGTTTCCTTATTAATAAGGCGAACCTTTACCTTTAAGGGAGCCGCGTAGGTCGCGTCTCTTTCCTTGCATTCCTCGATGGTGTACTTCACTTCGTTACGGCAGAGCTGGAAGTCCACAAACTCCAGACTTAAATGTCCGCCAAAGTCCGTAATCGGAGAGATGTCGTCAAAGACTTCCCGAAGTCCATCCGTTAAAAACCAATCGTAGGAGTTCTTCTGGATTTCGATGAGGTTTGGCATTTCAAGAACTTCATTCTGTCTTGAATAACTCATGCGCATGTTTTTTCCGGCCGTTACCGGTCGGATTCTGTTTTTTTCCATAAACAATTCACCCCTGTTTAAAGATAAAATGCCTGACGCCTTGTTTCTTTTTTGCACGACAACAAGGCCGCGCCCAAAAGGCGCAGTTAAAGCCACTTCTCGACAATAGTGCACCTAGCATGATAACATCTTCCCCTTTTTCTGTCAATCACTTTTTTCAAGTTTGCGCTTGAAAGAATGGTGCCATAGTGGTACAATATTCAGCAATATTGCCAAGGTTACAAGAACAGCGTGCAGATCTGCCTTGCTTCCTTTTTAAAGATTTAAAAAGGGGGGCTCCTACTTCTTTTTCCTCGGCACCAGACAATCGGGCGGCTTTTTAAACGGCTCTACCTTACAGTGCCTCCGCCCAGATCATAACCGGAGGTACGTGCCTATGTCACCCGTATTAACTGTCATTCTCGTCATCCTGGCCATCGTGGCCGTAGCCCTTGTCATCCTCTACTTCTGGGGAAACAAGATGCAGGCGCAGCAGGCCGAACAGCAGGCTCTTTTGGAGCAGATGAAACAGACCGTCTCCATCCTGGTCATCGATAAGAAGAAGATGCCCTTAAAGGACGCTGATCTTCCCGCACAGGCCAAGGAGCAGACGCCCTGGTACGCCAAGCGCATGAAGGTGAACGTCGTCAAGGCCAAGATCCAGAACCGCATCCTGGTTCTGCTGGCAGATGAAGTTCCGTTTGAGCAGCTGGTTTTAAAGAAGGAAGCCAAGGTTGTCATCAGCGGCATCTACATCACCAAGGTTTTAAGCATCCGCGGCGCTGCGCTGAAGCAGATCCCTGAGAAGCAGGGCATCCGCGCCAAACTGACGAACTGGATCAACAAGACGAGAGAGAACCTCAAGAAGGAAGAAAAAGAAGCGAAGAAGAATTAAGCAAAAAACCGCTCCCGTGGGAGCGGTTTTCTTGTCTTCATATTATGTTTTTCCATGAGAATAATATCATGATGGCACATGGTGTTCTTCGAAGGCTGCGTACAACAACAGCGGGATCGGCGTAAAGATGGCGTAGGAATACCGAAATTCCGCATACACAGGCGTGGAAATAAACAACGTCAAAATGATTGCGATCGGCAGGACAAAGAGTAGCGCTTCTTTTCTCTTTCGTATAAGAAGAACGATCACACACAGGATTAATCCCCACACATGCAGCCCGATACTCCGAAACACCTCGAAGGCGGGGTGATTAAAGAACACATACACCCATTTCGTCATAGCTCTGGCTACGATATTCTTCTGATCCGTCATGTATATCCCATACTCATTTTCTTCCACAATGGGCTTCACGACGTAGTTCCTGTAGCCGCCGTTCCAGAACCCTCTTGTCTGATCAATCCAGGCTTTCACATAAAGAGCGGGATGCTTCAAGCCCAAGCGTATCCATAGCATCAGATACTCTTGCTTATGTGCATCCAGATAATCCGGATTTGTATCGCGTATCAGATTTTTGATCGGATCCGAAATGTAAGCTGTGTACTTTTCTTTTACTGCTTCGATCTCCATAATCTGACCAATCAGCTCGCGCTCGTCTTCTTCCAGTTCCTCCCCTTCCACAATAACCCTGGCAACCTGCTGCACCGGGATAGACAGAAACTCAACCGTATCTGGTTGGATGACTCCCCTCTTTTCAAGAACCGGGTGTTTCAACACATAGGATGCGGCAATGACAAACAGTAGAAGGAACAGCACCTTTTTCTTCTCTTTCCAAAGAAATATAAGAAAGACAAGAAACGTAAATACAAATGCTGCCATGCCATTGCTTCGAAGCAGGCAGCATCCCAACCCGCCTGCCGTCAGCGTAATGGTATTCACTATTTTACTGTCAATCCCCTTTAATATGCGGTACATGGCACATATAAACAACGCCACCGATCCCGCAAAGAGAATATCCTTCCACATGGTTATGCTATACAGAATGTGATAAGGAAGAAACGCATAGAATGCTGCGGTCATGGCCATGATAATCCCGGGAGCCCCAGCCTCGTAAACCGTCATGCCCAGAAAAGCAAATATGGCAGACATGCCAATTGCCTGAAAAACGCTATAGACCATAACCGCCTGATTGATATCATGGAACACGGACATGCCCAGATCCATACATGCCTTGATGATCATGGTGTGCCAGTATGGGTGATGATTCGAATAGATTTTATTCACATTCTGCCAGATCTGGGAGACGCTGTCCGGCGACAGAATTCCCGGCCGGTAACAGAACACCAGTGCCGACAGATAAACCAGCGAAAAAAGCAGAAACAAGAGCCAAAAACACCCCGCCGCCTTTTTTCCTGCAGGTGTTGGATGACAGCTACGGATTTCCATTTCCAGCGCCAGTTTCAGGACCAGCCAGCCAATCAGAAGGCCCCCTCCCAAAAGAACTAACCCTTCCGGCACATGATCCCGTACCGGACTGATCAGCTTATAGTTGGCCAGGACTACAGTCAGGGAAAAGAAAGCGGCAAAAAGGATGCGATATAGCCATTCCCGTCTCGGAACAGCTTCGCTATCCGTATCCCTTACGCAGGCCATCAGCCCAAGCATCGCAACCAGCAGGTAAGGGGTGAAAAATGAATCCGCCCCGAAAAGGATACTCAGCCATGCCATTGCCACAATTAAGACGATCCCTGAGCGAATTTTCCAATTATCACGAATATTGTGAAGAACCGATTTCATTTTTAAAATCATTCCAAACCCTTCTCCCTTTTAGTTATCCGCCTTCTCCCGCTTATAAAAATGCTCTACCAGCTGCAGCCGAAACTCAAACTCCTGCCTGTCTTTCTGTACCAGCGTTTCAAGAATGGTTCCCGCTGTAAACGTAAGAAAAGCCCCCATAACAACAAAGCCGCAAACAATCAAGGTAGGAAATCTCCGCACCAGGCCGGTCTCTAAGAATTCCAGAAATACCGGGAAGAAGAAAAGCGCAGCCACTATCAATTCCGAAAGCGAAATGATCCCGAAAAAGCTGAACGGCCTGTAATTCTTATACAGATTTAAAATCGTAAGAAGCACCTTACAGCCGTCCGGAATGGTATTCACTTTGGATTCACTGCCTTCCGGCCTCTCCCGATACTGAATCACCTGATTCCGGATCACCATATTCTTATCGACCGCATGAATGGTCATCTCGGTCTCAATTTCAAAGCCACGGGATAAGGCCGGAAACGTTTTCACAAAGCGATAGCTGACCGCGCGCAGCCCGGTCATAATATCTTTAATATCCGTCTGAAAGATCCGATTGATAAAGAACCGGGTCAGATTATTTCCCACATGATGGAGAACCTTTTTGTTTTCACTGAAATAGGTAGACGACAGTCGATCCCCGACCACCATATCTGCCTGATGCTCAAGCACCTCCGTTACCATGGAAGGGCCAGCCTGCGCAGGATAGGTATCATCTCCATCGACCATCAAGTAGCACTCCGCGTCAACCTCCCGAAACATACGGCGGATTACATTTCCCTTTCCCTGTAATGGTTCATAGCGCACCACAGCCCCTGCTTCGACGGCAATCCTGTCCGTTCCGTCTTTCGAATTGTTATCATATACGTAGACAACCGCCTCTGGCAACATCTCTTTCCAGTCCCGCACGACTTTCCCGATTGTCTGACTCTCATTATAGCAAGGTATTAAAACCGCAATCCTGTCCATCTATTTGCCTCAAAGCCAATCCTGGCGTCAAAAGATTTGCACTTGTTCTCAGGGAATAAACAATTCTTCGAGATATTCCCCGTTCTCTAAAAGAGAATTGTATTCCATATAGTAATAGTGATCCAGCAATTCCTTGTAAGTCTCGTCTTCCTCGTATCGTTTGATGGTCAAATCAGTATCGACGCCGTCCCCTTCTCTGGTTCTTACGGGATACTTTTCATGCAAGTCCAGCACCTCCCGATAAAAGGGCGATAACGGCAATCCCGCCGCGCACAGTGTCATCGGCACCAGATCTGTCATGCTTGCATAGTCCGTATAGAAGGAAAAGTCCGCGTCAAAATTGGACCAGATCACGTAAGGAACGATCCTTCTGGCGATGGAAGCATCCTGGATCGCCAGGTCACTTCGAACGGGAAGTGCTGAGATAAATGGCGGTGCGTGATCTCCCACCATGCACACGATGACATCCCGGCTGGCTCCCGACAGGTACTCGGTCAGCCAACGAAATGCTTCCGACGAAAGCCTGACGCTGCTTAAGTATTCATTCAGATCGTCCGTCAAATCCCAGTAATCGCCGGTCACATGGATCGTATCGAGTTCTTCCCCGTTCTGCTCGTAGCCTCCATGATTCTGGAAAGTCAATAAATACAACAGCTGGGGCGCTTCGCTCAAATTGCTTTCGTAGAAGGAAAGCATATCCTGATAGTTGTCCTTGTCCAGCCAGGAGCGGTTTCCATACCGGTTTCGTGTAAACTGATAAATTCCCAGGTACACATGATCGAAACCAATCTCCGGATATACCACGTTACGCTTGTAGTTTTCCGCTGCTTCACAGTGCATCCCGCTCGTTACGTATCCCAGGTTTTTCAGATAGCCGACGATACTCCGATCCTGCAGCTGTTCCCTCCCAAGAAATGTAAAGGGCGCTTCCTGCGCCAGTAGATGCATGGATTTGGATGTCAGAAGTTCAAACTCCGCATTATTCGTTCCGCCGCCCGTGTTCGGAGTCACGGCAAAGCCGTATACGGCGCCGTCGATTCCGTAATAATCCCCGAACGCATCCACATCCGTTTCCAGATTGGCCAGGAACGTCAGGTCGCAAAACGTCTCGTTCAGAATAAAGATCACATCCGGACGGCGCAGGTTTGGATCTTCTGTCCCTTGCTCCACTTCCGTCTGCTTAGCAGAGCGGATCTTTTCCACATCATAGCCATCCGGCAAAATGACAGGATTTTGTCTGCGTTCCACATCCTTGACCAGGCAAACGTAATATCCGCAGCGGGCAACCGTGCGCTCCCAGGGTGCCCAGATCTCATATTGTTTGATCACGGATTGGTAGGCCCGGACAGCCATCATCATCATCAGGCAGGCTGCCGCCGTTCGTAAAAGGAACCGTTTAATCCCCGAGCCATTTCGCTTTTTGACCGGAAGCGTCACCACCTGTGCCATCAAAAGCCAGGAGAGCAATGTCAAAAGGATCGCCACCTGATCAATCGGGATATGATATCCATCCAGCACCTCCATGGCCGTTTTGGCGCTGGCCAGTTCACTGATGTACAGCGGACTTCCGTGGAACAGGATTGTATAGTGGTTGGCTACGCTCCAGACCCAGAGAATCAAAAGGAAGAAGAAAAAGGAAATCTTCCTTCCTAAAAAGACGGCAAGTACCGAAATAGCCGCAACAGCCATCAGGATATTGGCCAGAATTACTGTTCCCGGGGTCGGAAATGGTTCATATACTGCATTCAGGCAGCTGTACTGCACCGCAAAAAAGGCAAAGAGGATGACAAGCGTTGTCATCACGACCCATATCATCCGGTCCTTTCTCTCCTGTTTCACATTTCGAAACGGATAGCCCAATATCTTTTTCGGAGCCGTGACCACCCCATCAAAAACAAAGATGCTAAAGACACACAAAGCTGCTGCTCCTAATATGAGCAGCAGCGTGTTGGACATTCCCAGCCTGGCGGCGACGGCCTTAATCTTGCTCGATTCACTCCACCGGTTGGCAAAAGCAAAAACCGATGTCAGACAGAAGACTAAATCCGTGGGAACATTGTTTTTCTGTAAGGAAAACGCGTAGCTGTCTTTGTGCCGTGACAACAAGACCGCGATCGCTATCCCGCCACTGACAGAGAGCGCGATCGCAGGAATGGTATCATCGCAGAGGAGAAGTGCAAAGGATATCATACACAGGACATTAAAAAGAACATTTCTTTTCATCGTCATAGGCTCCTTCCTTTTCTCCTCCATGTTACCACATTTTACATATTTGCGCCAGTTTCTTTCTTTTCAAGTTATGTGCCCTCTGCTATTATTGGTTACCATTCACGGGTCAATGGCAACGCGCTACTTATCCATATACCGGTCCATGTAATCCATATAGGCGGTCCAGTCCTTCAGGTCAAACATGTGCCCGCCAAAGTGAACGTTGACGCCTATGGCTTCGCTCATGATCGGCGTGTCATACGGCACGTCTGCGTAGCTGCCGTCCGGGATCACCTCCATACCGTAACCGTCGCGCCAGACACTCTTGGCGTACTGCAGGGCATCGTACATGGACACGGGATCGGATGCCAGGTCGTTCTCCCCGATGGAGACGAACAGGCGGCGTCCTGCTGCCAGCGCAAAAAGCGTATGCATATCCACGGGCAGCTCGTTGTCACGGTTTTCGAAAGTCAGATACGCCGGCGTATACCAGTGATTAGAGGTGCCGTCGGTTGTGATCCGCCCCATGACCGGGCTGCGCAGCAAGCCGCCGCCGCAGGAGCCCGTGACAAGGTCGATCCGTTCATCGCACGCGCCGGCCCACAGCGAGACGCGCGCCAACCGCGAGTGCCCAACGGAGGCAATCCGGCTTTGGTCCACCTCCGGCAGCGTTTCGAGATAGTCAATCCCGCGGCTGATCCCGAAGGCCCACGCAGAGAAGGCGGATAGATTGGGATCCTCGAACAGGCGCAGCACGCCCTCGCGGTACGTCGCGGTGTCGTCCGCGGCCCAATCAGTATAGCCCATGGTAGCCACGGCAAAACCGCGGTCTATGATCGTTTCAAACGGCCATTCGTTGTTTTCCCATGCATTCTCATTGCCGGAGAAATTCTCCCCGATAAAGACCGGCACCTGGTCTTTTCCCTTGGGAAGCAGCACGATCATTTCGGTTTCAAAGCTTCCCTTTTCGCTGGAAACCGTGATGGTCACAACCCGCTTCTCCGCTTTGCCGCCATATACATCGCTCGTCTCTTTCACCTGAAAGGCTGTGTCAAACCCTTCCGCCGGGGTATGGCCATACATATAGGTTTCATAGGCTGAGAGCATGTCCTCCCGCGCGGCCGGATCGACCGGGAGCTCCGGAAGCCCCGGGTAGCTGCGGTCCACATTCAGCGTCAGCGACTTATACCAGTCCGGCAGCTCGAACCCGCCGTAGGACATCATGGCCATCGTTCCGTTGAGCGTCAGGGAATCGCCTACGAATGCGCGGATTGTAATGAGCGACACCGCGACAAACACGACAACAATGGATGCAAGTACGATCAGGATGACCGCCCACCAGGGTAAACGTTTTTTCTTCATTTGCATAGGTTTTCCTCTCTTTTTGCTCTTTCCAAATGCATTTAGCTCTGGTCCCAGATGAAATTTGCATGGGGATTCCTCTCTTTTGCTCTTTTCCCATGCATTGGGATCACTCACTGCAGAACTCCGACACCCGCTTCAGGAAATCCGGGGCTTCCTCATACAGGCCGTGCCCCAGGCCCTCGTAGAGGAACAGCTGGCAATTCGGTATTTTCCCGGCGATTTCCACTGATGCCTGCCCGGTGACAATCTGATCTTCTTTTCCGCCGATCACCAGCGTCTGGCACGAAATCTGATCCAGCAGATCGTACGTGTCGTGGGTCAGGCAGGAAGCCGCCTGTATCCGGAAGCGGTCGAAGGACTTCGGCTTTCCGATGCTGCCAAGCAACTTGTATTCCAGCATCGACTGCTTCAGCCGCTTGGGGGAATAGGAGCGCTCTGCCGTATCCAGCATGATACCCCACCGGAGAAACGATGGCGTACACCGGCTGGTTCTCCTCGTTCACAGTAGGGATGGGGCAGACTCCGTCTTCGCAGTCGCCTCCCAGGGTTATGGGAGTCGCGCTTACGCAGCTAAAAAGCAATTGGAATGTCAGAAAAAGCAAGAAAAATTTCCGATAGTGTCTCATGCTATGGCTCCTTTCCTGTTTGTTGTAGTGAAACATAAACTCGGGCTATGATGAGGATGCATGGGGTTTCCGCTCGCTTTACTTAGGACCAGCCATTTTTTGAATTTGGCAGACATGCTTCTTCGTTTTACTATCATAGCTGATTCCCACCAAAATCAAATCGCCGCCATAATCGCCCAATACCTTGGGATAGCCTTTGTCGAGGATCTGCTCTAATGCCCCTTTCGCGTTACGGTTCCATTTTAGTTCCACAATTATTGCTGGAAGGACAGACCTTCTCTTTGGCACAAACACGATATCCGCAATCCCGTGTCCTGATGGCAGTTCTTCTATTTTGGCATACTGATCGACACTGGATATATAGGCCATTTTCACGACATATCGCAGGCTTTGCTCATTATTGTAAAACGTGGGGGCGTATTCGCTGTCATGAACCTCCTGTATTCTTTTCGCCACAGCGTCTTCATTTCCTGCAATTGTGTCCTCCAGCAATTGATCTGACTTCTTTACCAAATCTACCAACTTCGTGTGTTTTGCCTTTCGAAGAATGTTCTCAAATTCTTTTCGAACTTCTTCATTGGGAATGCGCACCAGTCCTGCCATCAGCCCATCCTCTTCCCCGTAGGAATCGGAAACTTCCTCATAGGTCAAATATCCAAGATGAACAAGCAGCGTCAGAATATCATCTTTACAGGTGAACGTTTCCACGTCATTCTGGAAAGAATCCGTATCCACAACAATACTCTCTCCTGCGATCAGCCTTGCTATATCGCCCTGCAGTCCATCCTGATTCATATCAATGTACGTCATGAGCGTTTCTGCTGCGGAAGTTTTCTTCCAATAAGACTTGAATTTTCCGGATCCTAACGCCTGCATGACAGAATACGGGTTGTAGACCGAAGAACAATCTCCTGCCGTATAGCCGTCATACCATTTTTTCATATTTTCAAAGCTGGCGCCACGCTTCTCACATTCCCTTTTAACTTCTTCTTCGGTGAATCCGACATATTCCGCAAACATTTGCGGATCCAGCATGGAATACTCCTCAAAGTCTGAAATAGCAGATTGCGACTCGTCTTTTTTTATAGGAAGAATACCCGTCATGTAAGCAGCAGCCACTGCTTCCGCAGTAAAATTATTGTTCTTGAACCACCCTCGGAGCAGGTTTAAGTAACTGTCCTGGGCTTTTGAATCATCCTTCGCCTCTCTTATCACCGAATCCCATTCATCAATGACAAAAACAATTTGTCTATTTGTTCTGTGCACCATCTCCAAAAGACACTCGTTGGAACTGTTCGCGCTCTGCAGATCCGGAAACAGCGTCCTTACCTCTGCCATCACAGCGGCATCGATGGAAGCCGGAAGCATCCTAAGTTCCATATTGTTCTTTTTTGCTTCCGAGAGAAAGCCCATTATGTCGAGATTGATGACATGATATTGGTTCAGATTCTCTTGATAACTTGCATCCCCGGCAATCTGGAATTTTGAAAACAACCCGGAAGAATCGCACGTGTGATCATAATAGGCACACAGCATCTGGGCCGCATACGATTTTCCGAATCTCCTCGGGCGACTGACACAGATCAGGCTTTTGTTCGTTCCGATCCGCTTGTTGATTAACCCGATCAGTCCGGTTTTATCGATATAATCCTCTTCTACAATCTTTTTAAACCCCATATTTCCTGGATTCAAATAGATGCCCATTCAGGTCGCCTCCTCTTAAGATCCACTATCGCTTTCCCTTGTTTCCACTCAGTAACTGAGCAGATTCATTCTCATCCATGTCGATTATACCCGTCAGGGAATGCAAATGCAAGAACGGAAAAGGCTGATCCCCGGTTTCCTGGAGATCAGCCCTCAACTTAAAAAAGCGCCGCTTTTTCAGCGACGCTTTCACCTGGCCTGCGCCTATGATCGTCTCCGAACCCATGTGCCGTGTGTCTGAAATTATGCTGTTCTTCTACGCTTTCTCAGCGCCAGCCCGGTTCCCGCAAATCCTGTGAGCACGATGCCAAGAAGGTAGATCAGGTTCGTGCCGGGGCCGCCGGTGGAAGGGAGTTCGTAACCGGTGGAATTATAAACCGTGATCTCCCAGACATAGTTTCCGTTTGTATCCGTTACTCTTTGGCAATTCAGCGGGGTGCCATTCAAAGAAGCATTGATCGTATTCGGACCAGCTGTTGTGATCACCACT
>JAFVBO010000035.1 GCA_017479935.1 Lachnospiraceae bacterium | reverse complement strand
GTCCAGGGGGCTGCCAGTACACTGAATAAAGTGGCCAACACAGTTGCGGCACATGTGGCGAAGAAGCTTTCTCAACAGGCTTTGACGAAAGGGACGATATACCCGATCGTAAAGCAGGTGGCTGCTAAAATCGGAATACGAATGACGAAGCAGATCTTTGCAGATTCTGTTGCCTCTGCCATACCGATTATGGGAAGCCTTCTTTCCGGCGGGCTGACCTATGCCATGTTCCGACCGTGCTGTATGAAACTCCGCAGAAACCTTATGAGCTATAATCTATGCAATCCGGAGTACTATCGCAAAAAAGACGAAGCGGACACGATAGTCGCAGATGATCTGCCGGCAGACGAGGAGACAACATGACGCCCAACCAAATCCTATGGTCGCGCTCACGCGATGGCCTTGTAGCTGCTGTGACAGGCCTGGGCTTTTCTGCAGAACTTGCTGATCTCCTGGCCCATGAATTGGGAAGTCCAAAGGCAATTGACAGAATGGCCAGCTACGTTCGCCAGGCAAGGCCTCGCACCGAGGAGATGCTTGTGGATGAAATGCTGGCCATCAAGGCAGAGATCGATACGTGGCGGGAGAGGAAGGAAAGCCAGGAAGCGCAAGCCAAGTATAACGCACGGCTGTATTATCAGCGGATGGAGGAAGAAGAGTAACCTCTTCTTTCCCTCTCTGTTATAAGGCGGAACACCCTGGCCACCTTATCCGTCTATTGTGGCGATGGCAACAATTCACGCCATTTCCTTCTGACGAAAAGGGTTGAAAGATATGATCCTCAAAATGCTTTTCTTCTTTGCCGCGGCATCTTTTCCCGCCTGGTTTCTGCTGTTTGCCGGCGTTGGGACGCGCCGTGATTCGCGGCGCAGGAGTGAGCAGGAATATACGCGGACTACAGGCGTCATCGTTGATTACGTCCGTGGCGAAATGCGAACAGGCAGAAGCGGCGGACACTTCTATTGGAAACCGGTCATTGAGTTTACAGCAGAGGGGCAGAGCTTCCATCTGGAATATGGAAATATGATGAACCGGGAGAAGTATCCCGTCGGAAAAGAAGTGGACCTTCTCTATGATGTGAGTGACCCGACGCATTTCCATCTGGCAGAGGATCCCGTATTTACAGATCCCGGCGGAGGTGCGATCCGGATAGCACTGATCTGGATAATCGCGAGTGCCGCACTGTCTATCGGGTTGGCGGTATTTGTCGGAGGAGCAAGATTCGACTTTCACCAGATGTGGTGGGATTTGCAGAGGTTTTTCCGGCACTGACGTGTTTAACATCCACGTAACGTGGTCATTTGAGATGCGATTTCCAAAACTACGGTTTTGATACAAAAACGGCTGATTTTCGTATCAAAACCGTAGTCCTAAGTCTACAGAGTTGCGTATATGTAAATAAACAGTAAAGCGCTCTCCTGCCAAAAGTGTATCAAACTCGACCGCCATAGTGATACTTCCCGGCAAGCGCCGATACAGGTTTTTGCATCATCCATATACAAGAAATGCAGATTTACACTTTCTACGGCAAGATCAAGTGAATCTGCATAAATGAAGCACCGTCATTCACCATTTGATGGTATCCAAATGACGGTGCAGACATGGAGCTGATGGCCGGATTCGATCCGGCGACCTCATCCTTACCAAGGATGCGCTCTACCTACTTAGCTACATCAGCATTTTTACCGGCAACACGCATATCATATCACATCTTTTTTCTCTTTGCAAGCCCTTTTTTGTGTTTTTCCGAAGGTTCTCCCGGGCAGGTTGAACTCTGCGGGCTTT
>JAFVBO010000003.1 GCA_017479935.1 Lachnospiraceae bacterium | reverse complement strand
TTGAACAGAACCGGGCGGGCCGGGATGGCCAGGTTGCATTCTTTGGCGTGCTGGCGATAGTTTAAGCCGATGCAGAGCACCTTGTCGCCGCCGGTGACAACCGGAGCCAGAACGGGACCTTTTACGAAGCAGGTGGCGCCTCTTTCCAAAGCCTCCAGTGCTTGCCTGGCTTCCTCTCCGCCGGTGATGGCTTCCAGCATGGTGGCAGGAGCGGCAAGGCCGCGAAGGCGCGCCTCCTCGGCCACATCGATGATGCCGTTTTCGGTGCACAGACCGAGGGCGGCTTTTTCATTTTTCAAAAATTGGGTAAGTTTCATGATAAAATTTTCGTCTCCTTTATATGGGTGAGCATTACTGTGTCTCCGGGGTATTTTAACACATGCGGGGAGATATGGAAAGAGAGAAGTGACCCGCGAACAGGGTTGTTTCATGAGCGCTGCGATATCAAAGGCCTAAGACGGCGGAAGAGAATTTCCAGGCAGCTACATGGGAGCAAGGGGAATAGTACCACTTATGGCAGCGAAGGGCTGCACTGACGCGAAATCGCGGTATTTCCCATACCGCGATTTCAGGGGCACTCTAGTACATCGTTTCTTAAGTAACTGGCCAAAAAACGCAGGATGGTTTTCTGAGAGTACAGGTCAAAAAACGCAGGCGTAGCGGGCTACGCTGAGGCTTTTTGACCTGTGCTATCAGGAAATCCAGACAAGTTTTATGGCCAGTTAATTAGAAATCGATGTACTAGGAACACCGTCATCAGACGGGGTTCCGTATGTGCCCCGGCGTTTGTGCAACGCTTTGCATCTATTAGTGGCACTCCCCGAAGATCCTATAGCTGCCGGAAATCTCCTGGCCGCCTGGCCTTTTAACGCGATATCTGCCTGCCAGAAAGCCATGATGTAACCGTTTACTGGCAGGCAGGACGCAACAAGAAAGAGGGGCAGGATTTGAACCCCGAAAGGAATGAAAGAATGGAAAAATTGACACTTGAGAAGGCAAAGGAAATCAATGCAATGATGGTGACGGAAGATCACCTGCTTTTGCATGCGGCCAACGTGTCCGCGGCGATGGGCGCGATGGCGGATCACTTCGGCGAAGACAAGGAAGAGTGGGAGGCCGTCGGCTGGTTGCATGACTTTGATTATGAAAAGTACCCGGAAGAACATCTGCAGCACACGGAGAACGAGCTGCACGCGTTGGGTGTTCCGGAGGTGGATATCCGTGCCATTCTGGCACATGGCTACACGATCTGCTCGGATGTGGAGCCTCTTACCAACATGGAAAAGAGCCTGTTCGCGGTGGATGAGCTGACCGGCATCGTGCAGGCGGCGGCCCGCATGCGCCCGACCGGGATTTCGGATATGGAATTAAAGAGCTTCATGAAGAAGTGGAAGGACAAGAGATTTGCAGCCGGATGCAACCGGGAGATTATCTTAAAGGGCTGCGAGCTGCTCGGCATGGAGCTGCAGGAGGTGGCCGGCATCGTGATCGAAGGCATGAAGGCCCACGCAGAGGAGCTGCAGCTGGCGGGGAATCCGTCCTAATCGTTGCTTTGGAATTCGAGTGACGGTATAGCAAGGGAACAATCACCAGACATGCCTATTTCCATCATAGGTGAGTTGGAAACCATGAAAGATAGGATGATCAAAATCATGGAAGAAAACAAGAAAGAAATGAAGCAGGATGAATTGGCGAAGGTAGCCGGCGGGGGATCCAGACCGGGCGAGGAGTACATCACGGACCAGGATGTGGAATATTGCGGTGGTGATTATGAAAATGGCAGGCACGAATGGGTCAAAACCGGGAACCATAAGGAAGAACCGTTCTTCATCTTCTGGACCAAGGGTTTTGATGAGTACAAATGCAGTAAGTGCGGAGCGACAAAGTGGGAACACTAGTACGGTGGCTTTGCTATAATGACTGAAAAGAAACCTCTCACAAATAAAGCTGTGAGAGGTTTCTTTTTTTACTTTATGATATCGCCCGGTCTCCGTGGAGGAAGAGGGTGCACTTGTGCAAGCCCTCTTCCATCCACGAGAGACGCTAACAAAAACGAGCAATAAAGCTACGCGAAACTATGTTGAGCGGAGCGAGTTGCGAGTTTTTGTAGCACAGCGAGAGTTGCGAAGCAACGAAGCTGTGCGTAGGGCGATATCATATGTGGTGGTGAGAGCCATCTCATGGGGGTTTTTGTCCTTATTCTTCCGGAACCGGGATCAGAATATCGACATAAAAGATACCATCGCCGGGTTCAAAAGAAACACACCCGTCATACCGGGAGGTGATCATCTGAATGCTGCGTGTTCCGATTCCGTGATTCAGCGCGTCATCACTGGTTGTAACCGGAAGGCCGTCCTGCATCTCGACTATTCCGCTGTAAGCGTTCTGGGAATGGATGGAAATCAGATTTCCTTTGCAGGAAACGGTAAGCAGAATGTCGCGATCTTCTTCGGGAAGCCCGGAGACGGCATGAATCGAGTTTTCCAGAATATTGCCAAACAGTGAATAGATATCTGTATCGGACATAAAATGAATCGCTTTTCCGTCTGCCATACAGGTGATGGTGATATTGTTTCGCTGGCAGTACAGGGCTTTTTCCGTCAAGATGGTATCTAAAGCTTGGTTGCCGGTTATGTAAAGCTGTTCATAAATATCGATGCTTTCTGTCATCTCGCGGATGGCTTCCGGGCTCATGTTAGCCTGGGAACCGATGGTTCGGATCTGATGGCGCATATCATGACATTTCTGATTGATGGAGTCGATGGTTTCCTTGCTGAACTGATAATTGGTTTCCACTTTTCGGATCAGCTGCCGCGCGACAATCAATTCGTTTGTCAGCGTGTTTCTGGTAAGCAATGTAAACTGCAGAGTGAGAGACAATACGGCACAGATCAGAAGGGGAAGCATCGTGCAGATAATGAGAGTGCGTTCAGAAGGATTCATCCAGTAAGGCCGAAGCGAGGCACAGGCGATGATGTCAATCAGTACCACCAGGACCAGCAGGGTATAGATATTCAGCTTCTTTAAGGCAAGATTCTGTCCCGGTTGAATCCTTCTTCCGGCCAAATAGTAAATCAGGCTGTAAACAATCAGAAGGATCGGAATATCGACCGGTATACGGGGAAGAGAAAACAGTCGCTGTATCATTTCACTGGCAATAGAAGCGATAAACTGCGTGTTATACCCTGCGGTTGCACAAAAAGCGGCGTCAGACCAGGAAATCGTAAAGCATACCCGGTGGGTTAAGAAAAGACAGAATAATGAAAAAGCAAAACTCAGAATATGATTGAAGGCTGTGCCTTCTGTCCACCGAAACAGGAGCGTTGTCATCAGGATCATGGCGAAGACGCACAGGGCATATCGGAGATTGAATCCCGGTTTCTTTTTAAAAGAATGAAGAAACAGCTGGCATGCCAGCAAAAGCTCCACGACAAAGGTAACGCTTCTATATAGATCATGCATGAATTCAGGCATTTTATCAATCCTTTCAGCTTTTTTCTCTTAAATAGACATTCAGAGCCTGCATAAAATCAGCTTTTTTGAGCTTGGCGATGGGTAGTTCATCCTTATCCAGCAGAACAGAGCTGCTGTGAACTCCGGTGACAAAAGCGAGATTGACGAGATAGCTTCTGTGACAGCGGACAAATGATTTGGGATCCAGGATATCCTCCAGCTGCTTTAAATTTCCGTAGGCCACCAGGTCTTCTGTGGTGGTGTGAATGATGATATCGTGGCTCTGGATCTCAAGATAGCGAATCCGTGACGGAACCGTGCGGTATTCCAGCCCCTCCCGTAGTTTTAGCAGGATGCTTTTTTCATCGGAGGGGGAGCAGCAGGAGAGCGCTCGGCTCATTTTTTTCTGGAATAAGGGATAAGCAACCGGTTTTACCATAAAGTCCAGAGCGGACACTTCATATCCTTCTACCGCATACTGTGCGAGACTTGTGATAAAAATCAAAATCACATGGTTGTCTATTTCGCGCAGCATCCGGGCAATATCCATGCCGGACAATTGCGTAAGCTGAATATCCATCAGGACAATATCAAACGTATGCCGGTACCCGGATAAGAATTCACCACCTGTCCGGTACCAGGTCACTTCCAATTCTTCCTGTTTCTCTTTTGAAAAACGACGAATATGCGAAAGAATGACTTTCGCGTCTTTTTCACTGTCTTCCACCATGGCAATGTTTCTTTTCATAACGACGGCACCTTAAAAAGAAGAGTTAAAAACAATAACGACGATTGGAATTATAACTCATATTCCTCAAAAGCGCATGGTTCAAAATCGTCCATTTACGTGAAAAACGGTCCAAATACGTTAATTTCCTGCTTTTTTTTGAGGGTTGGATATAATCCCCGGCAGAAAGAGACATTCGTTCACCCATCACCCAAAAAAGGAGGAAAGTATGAGAAACAGAAAGAAATGGCTGTCGATACTTCTGGCAGCGTCCATGATGCTCAGTCATGGAACAGCTCTGGCAGCAGAGCAGGCAATTCCTGAGACGCCGGTTTTGTATCAGGATGAAACGTATGGTGACTATTATGAACTGAAGGGTCTTGTCTTTTGCGACAATCCGGTCAGTGAGCTGCAGTACCTGAACATGTATATCCCTGTCGGATACGTGCTGAAGGACGCAGAAGGCAATGTCACCGGCTATGATAAGGAAGCGGTTATCAACGGGTTTACGGTCGATACGGCTCCTGTCATTTTCCGCAATAACTGTGCCGGATGGATGTCCAGCAATCCGGAGAATATGCGTGAGACGGCGAACGGCTTCAAAGACTACATGGAGAATGGCTTTATCTACGTAGTGAGCGGAGCGCGAAGCCGCGGTCTGGAAGGAAATGTCGGAAAGGCACCTGCCCCGATTGTAGATCTGAAAGCGGCGATCCGCTATCTGCGGGCACATGCGGATGAGCTTCCGGGAGACTATGACCGGATCGTCTCCGTCGGAGGTTCCGGCGCCGGTGAGATGAGCAGTCTGGTTGGCGCGACCGGCAACATGGAAGAATATTTCCCTTACCTGTATGAAATCGGTGCAGCCGGTATTACCTACGATGAAAAGAGCGATAGTTACACCAGCACCATCAACGACGATGTGTACGCGTGCATGGCGTATTATCCGATCGCCGATATCGAGAACGCCGACATCGCCTATGCATGGCTTCGCTGCAATACGGAAGAGGTTGAAGTAACCGGCATGCAGAAAGCGGTTTTCACGGAATTCCAGTTTGCCCTGCAGCAGGATGAGGCAGAAGCGTATGTCGATTATTTAAACAGCCTGGAGCTGGTGGATGAGAATGGTGAACCGCTGGTTTTGGATGGCCTTCGGGAAGGCTCCTTCTATGACCGGATTCTCGCCAACATGTCCGACGCTCTGAATGCTTTCCTGGCAGATAAGCCGGAAAAGGACACGGCAGCCTACGCGGAAAAGCTGATGGCCACCAACACGGAAGAGCTGACCTGGCTGACCTGTTCCGAGGATGGAGTGTACACGATTACGGATCTGGACGGTTTTATTCAGAATGCCGGCAACGAAGGCGATGAATCCACGATTGGTCAGATTTTCAAGCGAAACAAGAACATCCCCGGCTTTGATACGTTCAATCTTGGCGCGGAAAACAACGCATTTGGCAATGCGGAGCAGAATGCCGTTCACTATTCCGCATCCGTTGCCAAAGTGCTTCAGGAGAATTATGAAAAGTATTCCGCTCTGGAAGGCTTTAATAAGGAAGAAGTAGATCAGTATATCGAAGACGCTCTGACCGGAGAAAATGCGGAAGCCATTCAGGAGCAGACCTATCTGATGAACGCAACCCACATCATGCTGAACGTCGCCAGGGGAGAAGAAACCTCCGATATCGCTCAGAAATGGCGTATCCGCAGCGGAACGGCGGATCAGCACACATCGTTCTCCATCGGCTACAATATGGCTCTTGCCGCATCTTATAACGAGGGCGTAGACGTAGATTATCATCTCGTATGGGCGATGACCCACGGCGGAGAAAAAGAAGGAGCATCCACGGGAACGTTTGTTGAGTGGGTAAATGACTTGTTTGGCGCGGATGCCGCATCGAACGGGGATGCGCAGAAATACACCGAAACACAGACAAAAGACGGGTGGATCCAGGTGCTGCAGGATGGCGGAGCAACGCTGGGTTATTCGGAAGGAACGAAACTGATTGAGGCAGACGGGTACGTATTTAAGGATCTGGATAAAGACGGTGAGCTGGATCTGTACGAAGACTGGCGTCTGGATGTTGAAACACGTGCAGCGGATCTGGCTTCCAAACTGGATGCGGAAACAATCATGCCGCTGATGCTTCATGGCGACCTGAGCAACGTTGAGGCGGACAGCAGCGATGCCGGTATTCGCGGAAAAGATTTCAAGTTTTCTGATCTTGTAAAGAGCGGTATGCGCAGCGCGTTAAACCGAGGCGTTGGTTCCATTGATGCCAGAATTTTTGCCAAGTGGATCAACAATGTACAGGCCCTTGCGGAAGAACTCCCGATGGGCATTCCGGTAAACATTTCGGCCAATCCCTCTCTGCAGTACAGCGAAGCCCTTGCGCTGGCAGCAACGTTTGATCCGGAACTGGTAAAGGAAAGCTTTGCCGAATATGCGAAAATGTATCGTGCCATCGGTGTGACGACTCTCCTGGGGCCGCAGGCCGACATGAGCTCGGAACCCCGTTGGAACCGTATTCCCGGTACCTTCGGCGAAGACCCGGCACTGATCAGAGATATGATCAATGCCTCTGTCAGCGGACTTCAGTCCACATTTGATGAAGAAGGAAACGATCTCGGATGGGGTAAGGATTCTGTCATTGCCATGATCAAGCACTTCCCCGGAGACGGCACCGGAGAAAGCGGACGTGAGTCCCACTCTGAGTCCGGAAAATATGCGGTATATCCCGGAGACGGATTTGAGATTTCCCTGATCCCGTTCATCGACGGCGGTCTGAACCTGGACAGCAAGACAGAGCAGAGTGCGGCTGTGATGACATCCTATTCCATTGCCTATTCCGAAGATGAGGAATACGGAGATCTGGTCGGCACCGCATTCAGCCAGTACAAGCTGGATATTCTGCGCAACCGCTTTAACTACGATGGTCTGATCTGCAGCGACTGGTTCATCCTGGATGACTATGTGGCAGGCAGCGGAAAACTGGCAACCCCTTGGGGCATGGAAGACAAAACCACGGCGGAGCGTTTCGCGGCTGCGATCGAAGCCGGACTGGATCAGGTTGGCGGCGTGAACGAAGCGCCTTTGATGGAAACCTATGCAATCTTAGTGGATGATCTTGGCGAGGAAGCCGCTTTAGCAAGAGTACAGGACTCCGCCAGACGTATCTTAAAGCCTCTCTTCGCGATCGGTCTGTTTGAAAATCCTTACGTGGAGGCTGACGCGGCAAGAGAAATCGTGGGAGGCCGCAAATTCGACACCACCAAGGCGGAAGTACAGGCAAACTCCGTAGTCATGCTGAAGAATAAGGACAACACCATTCAGGAAAAAGCAACCAATGAGAAACTGACGGTGTACATTCCCATGAAGTTTACCCCTGCCGGACGCGGTACGGTTGCTTCCTGGGGACTTCCGGTCAATGAAAAGACTGCTTCTAAGTACTTCACGATTGTTACGGATACCGTAGGGGAACCTTCCGGAGAAAACGGAACGTTTACGACAAACGATATCATCCGCGCATCCGCGGAAGATGTGGCTGCCTGTGATATGGCTCTGCTCATTGTGTCTCAGCCGATTAACGAAGGAGCGGAATCCACCGGCTTTGGCCATGATTATTACACCGGCGAATACTTCCCGATTTCCCTGCAGTATGGAGAATATGTGGCAGACGGCGATAACGTCCGTTATGAGTCGATCTCCGGCAATCTTACGGAAAGCGAAGTGGGTTCTCCTTACGGAGCCATCACCACGCTTACCAAAGAAGACCGTTCTTACTTCGGCGCGACAGCCCGCGTAACCAACGGTTACGAACTGGATCTGATCAAGAATACTGTGGCCAATATGAAGGAAGACGCAAAGGTGATCGTGGCGGTCAACGCGACATATCCGATGATCTTTGCCGAGTTTGAGGAAGATGTGGATGCCATTCTGATGGGCTTCTCCATCGACGCGACGAATTTCATTCCCGTAGTCATGGGCGAAGTGGAACCCTCCGGCCTGCTGCCGATCCAGATGCCTGCAAGCATGGATGCGGTAGAAGCCCAGCTGGAAGACATTCCTCGCGATGCCGAGTGCTATGTGGACAGCGAAGGTCATACCTATGATTTTGGCTATGGTCTGAACTGGTCCGGAGTGATCAGCGATGAAAGAGTTGCGGCTTATACGGTTGAGCCGTTGACAGGACTTCAGGCTGAGAAGTAAAAGAATGATACAGGCCATGCGCGGTACATTGCAGTACCCCGCATGGCTTCCGGTGAGCCGGAACAAATATCAGCAATTGCGGAGCTATCTTGTCAGCCGGGGGATACCGTTTCTGTAAAACGAAGACAGGGGACGTTTCTGTGTCGATTTTCAAAGATGACACAGAAACATCCCCTGTTTTTTATGCACAGGGCTGCCCAAAGGTTACTGCCACCTGTCGGTGGCGGGCGGCCCGCGCATGCGAGTAGGGCGGATTGACAACCTTCCTACTCGATACAAACTATAGGGAAAAGTCAGATCACCTGGCTAATTTCTCCGCCACAATCCGCATCTGTTCTTCTGTCGGTTCCCAGTTAAAGTCAATCTCAATGATGCGATCCTCATAGCAGAGAAGGTACTGGTTCAGGATGCCTTCGCCGAAATGATACTGATATGCTTCCTTCGCTAACCACGGTGTCGCATCAATTTCTTTGTAATAACGGCTAAAGACAACGCCATCTTCTTCAGCTTTATCCGTTCGCTTTTTCAGGAGACCGTCCTTGCACCAATCATACAGCGCGGGTTCTTTGATGATTGTCAGTGTATAGCTAAGGCTCGGCACCTTTACAGTGGGAGAGGTGTCATGCCTCGGCCATTGATGAACAACCCGCTGGCCGAGAAATATGGATTCGCTCTCACGGCTCTCGCGGATATAGCCATCAAAATCAATATCCTGCAAATCCCCGACAGACAGCGGGATTTCATCCTGATAGAGAATAAACGTCATACCTCCATACTCATAGGTGTCTTCTTCCGGATGGAACAGGCCGCTCTGGGACGCCCTGAGTGTTCCAAAGGTGATCGCTGCTATCATTGCAAAGGCAAGCGCGAAATCAACGATCAGCGTGACCGCAAGATTTGCGCCACGGGAGACTTTCTTTCGCTTCAGGAACTGCGTCACTGCGTTGACAACCGCAATGAGCGTGATCATATAGCCGATCAGCAGCACGTAGATCGTGAGCATCATGCGTTTACCAGTGGAAAGCATATTGATTAACTGATAGACCAGCAGAAAAACGGAAGCTGCCAGAATCATCCTGTGGAAAAGCGTATGGCTGTGCGTTTCGAGAAACTCGCCGTTTTCAGCCGCTTTGACCGCCTTATTGTGCCAGCGATAGTATCCGCACAATTCAATCACACAAAGCAGAAACAACAGTACCCAGCAAAATCCGGTTGAAAGATTGGTTGTGCTGGAAAGAAGCCCGATCGGATCATCCAAAAGCCGGGAGATAAACAGGGCTGCCTGTAGGATAGACAACCCCAAAATGATAAAATGGGGCAGCAAAAAACTTTTCTTTGCCGCTTTATGAATGGTCTGCACTTCCACGACCGGGTCGGTTTCCAGAGGAATCGGTTCCTCTTCCTCGTTGTAGAAGATCTGCATCTGGGCGGATTGGCAGACAAACTTCCATCCGGCGTATTCGCTGTAATCCCGGTAGATCATCTGTCCTTCCTGCGGCTCCGGATCAAAATCCGAGGCGTTCGGATAATAGGTAACGGCAAAATGAAGTTTTTTCGGCTTAATGCGGCGATAAACCCATGTAACGCGTTTGATTTCTTTCAGAAGCCAGCCTTTTTCTGCCATCTCCCCCAGATGTTTTTCGATCCCGGAATGGTCATAAAAGGAAAAGAATTCCAGTCTGTGTTTCAATTCGTTCATGCTAGTCTTCACCTCCAAAAACAGCGGAATAATCTGCCGCCTGTAACAGAAGCCTTTGGTATTCTTTTGCGAGCACGTCTTTTCCCATGTCCGTGAGGATATAGCTGCGTCTGCGGCCTTCCACTTTCACTTCGCGGATCATGCCCGCGTCCAGAAACTGTTCCAGAAGGTTATACAACGTCCCGGAGCCGACGGTAACTCTTCTATTTGTCTTCTCTGCAATTCGATCAAACAGATCGATCCCGTAGCACTCCGTTTTCAGACAAAGCAAAATGTAAAACATCTGCTCGGTCAGTGTTTGAAACTTTGGCCTTGGCATTCGGTGATGCCTCCTTTCTCGAATATCGAGTTACAAGCGCATTATAATCTCGATATTCGAGATTGTCAATAGAGAAAATGAAAAAGCCGCCTTCGGGCTTTTTATGCACAGGGCCGCCCAAAGGTTACTGCCACCTGTCGGTGGCGGGCGGCCCGCGCATACGAGTAGGGTGGATTGATATCCTCCCTACTCGATTAACTCAACCAACAGGCGAGAGAACTTGCATCCTGCGTTATTGTATTCCGCGGATCGACAATGTATCATGAAGCTGCAATCAAAAAAACAGCACTCTTTGAGGAGGTAAACATGATGGAACTTGGAAAGAGAATCAAACAGCTGCGCTTTAAGGCGGGACTGACGCAGGAGCAGCTGGCAGAAAAACTGGGGATCGGGGCACAGTCCGTGTCCAAATGGGAAAACGCAGTGGCAATGCCTGACATCACCACTCTTCCTCTTTTGGCCGAGATCTTCGGTGTCTCGATCGATGACCTGTTCGACCTGACAACGGAGCAACGCCTTAACCGAATCGAGAACCGAATGGACGCGGAGGAGGAGCTGCCGGCAGATATTTTTCGGGAGTTTGAGAGCTTCCTGCAGGCCGAACTGAATGGCACGAAGTATCAGAAGCGTGCAACTGAGTTGCTCGCCTATCTCTACTGGCACCGTATGAACGCGGAGGCACAGAAGGCGTCGCGCTATGCGAAGGAGGCGATCACCCGCGCGCCGGGCGAAAAGGGGTGCCAGTGGATTCTGAGCAAGACGGAAAACCACGCCGTCTGGGACTGGAATATGGCCAACCACACCCGGGCCATCGCCTTTTACCGCGAACTGGCGGAGGCGAACCCCGATGTCGCGCTGCCGTATATGTACCTGCTGGACAACCTCATCGCCGACCACCGGGCCGACGAGGCGGAGCGCTGGCTGGACCGCTATTGCACGCTGGAGAAGGCGCACCCCGTCATGAAGCAGGTCTATCGGGCCTATATTGCCCTGGCCCGCTTTGACGAGCCCACGGCGGATGGGATCATGGAGGCGCTTCTGGCCCAGCAGCCGGAAAACGACGCTGTGCTCTTTGAGACCGCTCAGTACTATGCCGCCAAGGCTGACTACAAAAAAGCCATCGACACCTATGAACGAGCCTTTGCCGCAGATACCCGACGTCCCAGATTCCAGGACGCACTAATGGGGATTGCAGATATCTATGAGATCATGGGCGACTATGCCAATGCTGCGAAGACCTATGACCGGATCATCGACCTGCTGGAAAACGAGTGGGGACTGACCGAAGAGACGGACTCCTCCGTGACGGTCGCAAAAAAGGAAAAGGCACGGTTGCTTGCCATGGCATAATGCGATTCTGTCGCACAACACAAGTCCACAGGGAAAACGAGCATCGGATTTTGCACCCCAAAATCCAAACAAAACAAAAAACTGGCGTGGTCATCGTGGTCACGCCAGTTTTATGTCTTTTTGAGTCGGTAATTTCAATCCCAAAGCAACATTCTTATGAAGCGCCTCCTTTAGGGACGGCTCTTTCCTATTTAGTGCTGGAAAATCAGCTATTTTGCTGCCAGCGTGTTGGTCAGCGTCCCGATTCCTTCAATCTCAATCTCCACGGTGTCGCCGGGTTTTAACCAGTTCTTCTTGTCGGCGGGGTAGCCGTGCATAACGCCCTGCGGGGTGCCGGTGAAGATGACATCGCCGGGCAGCAGGGTCAGGTGATGGGAAAGATCGGAGATCAGCTCCTGTACCGGGAAAATCATATCCGAGGTGTTGGAGTTCTGGCGGATTTCGCCGTTTACGCGGCTTTGGATGGCCAGATTGTTGGGGTCTAAACACTCAGCCGTGACAACGCAGGGGC
>JAFVBO010000034.1 GCA_017479935.1 Lachnospiraceae bacterium | reverse complement strand
TATACAGGCCATCCCAGCATGTCACTTCTTCCGGATACGAAAACCGTTCGGCCACAGCATATCGAATTCCGAGAAACCGGCAGACGCCGTCTTCCATTTCCCCTTCAAGCTCGCCGCAGGGACATTGAATTCTGATGTTTTACATTTGGAACACAACCTCCTTTTGATCAAAATTATAGCGGCCGAGACGCTGCGTGTAAAGCAGATAATGCGGCCAGGCCACCTAAACGGTCAGCAGTAATTATGAATAATGTGGCCAGGCCCCATTAAGAGAGAGAAGGTGAAAAAAGTAAAAAAGAATTCTAAAATAGAGCTGGCCTGAGATAGATCAGCTCTATTCTAAGAATTGCGGGTTAGACCCGTTAACCCACTTCCCGCCTGTCTATTTGCTGAAGAGAGAAATGGCAGGGCCATCACGACATTAAAATGGCTTAATCTTATTGACAGTTATGGCAGGGTTGCCTATAATGCAACCTAGCGAACAACCGAACAAACGAAAGACGAAAGAGCGAATCATCGATCAAACAACCCGCTGTCCGTTTTCGCGGGAGCAAAAAAAGGAGGTCTCAATGAAGATCACAAAAGTGGAAGTTTTCCGGTTACCTACTGCCAACAGCAAGCAGAACAGCCCTATTGGCTGCCGTGTTTATACGGATACAGGCCTGACGGGCGACGGCGAAGCAGGGATTGCCTATGGCGTTGGCGGATCCGCGGCGTTCGGGATGGTCTGCGACCTGGCGGAACTGGTCATCGGAATGGATCCCCTCCAGACGGAGCTGATCTGGGAAACCATGTACAAGAAGACGTTCTGGGGACAGAACGGCGGCCCGATCATCTTCGCGGGCATTGCTGCCATCGATATCGCTCTGTGGGATATCAAGGGCAAATACTTCAACGTCCCGATTTACCAGCTGCTGGGCGGCAAAGTGCGTGATAAGCTTCGTGCTTACGCAAGCCAGCTGCAGTTTGGCTGGGGCCAGGTAGGCGTCTCCGAACATCTGTGGGCCGTCACCCCCGAAGATTATGCGCATAATGTAAAACTGGCCCTCGCGGAAGGCTATGACGCTATCAAGATTGACTACTTTGATCGTGATGAAGAAGGCAAGCCGCTTTCCTTCCTGGATATGACCGGTATCCTGACCCCGAAGCAGCTCCACATGGTGGAAGCCCGTATGAAAGCTTCCCGCGAAGCTGCCGGCGACGACGTGGACATCATCATGGAGAACCACTCAAGCCCGGATGCCCGCGGTGCCGTACAGCTTGCCAAGCTGGCCGAGAAATACAACATCATGGCGTTCGAGGAGCCGAACACCCCTACGGTTCAGACGGTTGAGTACATTGCCAAGTATTCTAGCGTGCCGATCGCGAACGGTGAGCGTCTTTTCAGCCGTTGGCAGTACGCGGCATACCTGAAGGAGAACTTGCTTCAGCTGGCCCAGCCCGATCTTTGCAACTGCGGCGGTTATACCGAAGTGAAGAAGATTGCCGACATGTGCCATACCTTCGACTGCGGCGTGCAGGTACACTGTGCGGGCAGCCCTCTGACCACCAGCGCGGCCATCCAGCTGGAATGCGCTCTGCCGAATTTCCAGATCCACGAGCATCACACCTGCAACCGCATGGACACCAGCCTGAACCTTTGCAAGTACAACCTGCAGCCTGAGAATGGATACTTAACCGTACCGGATCTGCCCGGACACGGAAATGAATTCCTGCGCGAAGCCATTGATCGTGCTTATTTGTACAAGATGGTGGATACTCCCAGGTAAACAAAAAGGCAGGATCCCCCCCTTTAAAAGAGTGAAACTGAACGTTCACCAATACAACCAAAACAAAGAAGGAGAAAAATTATGGGAATCAAAGTTATTAACGAGCCGGCCCCGAAGCCGGGTACACTCAAACGCCCCGAGCTGTTTGCTCTCGCGATCGGTCAGGTTATCGGCGCCGGCGTTATCACGCTGATCGTGCCTGCCATCAAGATGACGGGTTACTCCGCATGGCTTGCGTATTTCGTAGCTATCATCATGGGCTTCATCATGATCCTGCCGTTTGTGTTCATTTCCTCCACGTTACGGCTTGGCGGCGGCAACTACTCTCTGCTTTGCGACATTTCCGGCCCTACCGTAGCCGGCGTGTTCGCCTTCATGTATCTGACCCAGTGTCTGTCCCTGTCCCTGTTCGGCGCTTCTGCCGCTGCTTACTTAGGCGACGTTATTCCGGCCTTAGGCGGTCAGGTACCGAGAATTATCGTAGGCGTAGCCTTACTGACCTTCTTCTTCGTAGTGAACCTGATGGGTATCGACATCATGGCCAAGGCTCAGAAGCTGATGACATGGCTCCTGATTGCCGCCCTGCTGCTGTTTGCCATTGTTGGTATCACGAAGATGCACCTGCCGATCTTTGATTTCTCGGATCCGAACTTCATGATCAACGGCCCTGGAATCACCTTCACCGATGGCGTGATCAGCGGCGGTTTCATCGGCGCCGTTCTGCTGTTTGTTTACTCCACGCAGGGCTATTACATGACCACTGCCTATGGCCGTGACTCCTACAATGCCCGCAAGGATATCCCCTGGGTTCTGTTAATGTGCGTTCCTACCCTTTGCGTTCTGTATGTAGGCGTTGCCATTGCCGGTGTCGGCTGCATGAGCGTCGAAGAGTATGGCCAGTCCACCACCCTGGTGTTCGCAGCGCAGAAGATCTTCCCGACCTGGCTGTTCTATGCGTTCATCATTGGCGGCCCCATCATGGCCCTGCTGTCCACCTTGAACTCCAGCTTTGCTTACAACGCCATCACCATCGGCCAGAGCTGCGATGACGGCTGGCTGCCGAAGAAGTTCGGTGAGAAGAACAAAGCCGGCGCCCGTCCCTGGATCCTTACCTTCATGTACGTGCTGGGCATCATCCCGATCCTCTTCGGTCTGTCCATCACCACCATCACCAACATGGTGCAGCTGTTTACCTCCGCTTTTGCAATCCTGAACTTCACGGCTGAAATGAAGATGCCCAAGAAGTATCCGGAAGCCTGGAAGAAAGCCCGTTTCCATGTTCCGGACGGACTGTATTACTGCATCTGCATCGTGTCCCTGTTCTTCTTCCTGGTAGTGCTTTGGAAGTCCCTGCTGTCCATGGATCTGCCTCTGGCCATCATCAACGTGGTTATGATCGTGGGCTTCTCCATCCTTGGCTATCTGCGCTCCAAGAGCGGCAACATCGAGATCCATACCTCCGTATGGGCGGAAGATCCGGAACCGGAACAGTAAAAAAACAAACATAGCAGGCATGAACTGTCTGCGAATCCTATCAAACAAAGGAGATTGGTTATATGAAAATTACAAGTGTAGAATGCTATTTGAACCAGTTTGTCACCATTAAGGTTAACACCGATGAAGGGATCTATGGATGGGGCGAAGCCGGCCTTGCTTATGGCAACAGCTTTGAGGCTGCTTTTGGACAGTGCCAGGATTTCGCGAAGCTGATCATCGGCATGGATCCGTTTGACACCGAGAAGATTTGGGAGCACCTGCATCGCCATACCTTCTGGGGCATGGGCGGCGGCGTCGTTATCACCTCCGCGATGGCTGCCATCGATATCGCCTGCTGGGATATCAAGGGCAAGGCTCTTGGCGTTCCGGTTTACAAGCTGCTTGGCGGCAAGACCAACGATAAGCTGCGCGCGTACGCGTCTCAGCTGCAGTTTGGCTGGCGTACTCTGATCGAGGAGAAGGACAACCTGACCCTTCTGTATGATCCGAAGGATTACTATGATGTTGTCAAGGATGCCATGAAGGAAGGCTATGATGCCGTTAAGATCGACCCTGTCTTCGCGCCGACCGAGCCGAAGCCGCTGGGAGAAATCTTCATGACGCAGGGCACCCATCACCGTGGCTGCTATCGTATGCATGACCTGAAGCGTTCCGTAGAGCGTATCGCGGCGGCACGTGAAGCCGGCGGCGATGATCTGGATATCATCGTGGAGATCCACAGCCTGCTGGATGCCAATACCGCGGCTGAACTGGGCAAGGCTTTAGAGCCCCTGCACATCATGTACTATGAAGAGCCCACCATGCCTTGCAATCCGGCTATGTTTGCCCACATCAAGAGCAAATGCAGCCTGCCGCTTGCTACCGGTGAGCGCAGCTACACCCGTTGGGGATTCCGTCAGTTCTTCGAGGATCGTACCCTCGACGTGATTCAGCCTGACCTGGCCAACACCGGCGGCATCACTGAAGTGAAGAAGATCTGCGACATGGCTCAGGTTTACGACATGGGTGTTCAGATCCATGTATGCGGCGGCCCGATCGCGACGGCAGCAGCCCTTCAGGTAGAAGCGGTGATCCCGAACTTCACGATCCATGAAGAGCACAACGCCAACTTAAAGTCCACCTTCGTAAAGGGCGGCAAGTACTACTATGCGCCTGTGAACGGCTACTACACGGTTCCGGAGCTCCCGGGCATCGGCCAGGAGATGAGCGATGCGTATATCGCCGGAGCGAAGAAGGTTGTCATTGCCGCGGGTGGAAAGGCACTGGTAGAGTAAGCATAGAATATGACGCTCTTTGTAAGGAACGGTTCTGAAATCATCTGCGCGTATGATTCAGGTTTTTTCTGTAACCGTTCCTAAGAGGGCGGCCCTTATGAGAGGGCAGAGAGCGGGCAAGGCCTTTTCTCTGCCCTTTTTTGCACAGGGCCGCCCAAAGGATACTGCCACCTTTCGGTGGCGGGCGGCCCGCGCATGCGAGCAGGGCGAGTTGATCCTGGTAACAAGCAGTTGTTGTCTGCCGGCAACGCGGAAAGGACTCTTGACAAATCAGAAAGGGAGTAGTAGACTGATTCACGGACGAGAAATGGGATACAGCACTTTGCATACAATAAACAGAGAAGCGCTTCATCCGCGATAGACAACTCGGAAAGTCCGTACAAAAAAGGAACAGCAAAAGAAGGATGCATATGGCAGGGGAAACGTTAAGACAGCCAAAAAACAAAATACAGCGGAAGTCTGTGGTGGATCAGGTATATGAAGCGATCAAAAGCGATATCCTGGATCACGTGTGGGCCGTGGGCGATAAAATCCCGTCTGAAGGGGAGCTGGCGGATTATTTTGGCGTCAATCGCCTGAGCGTCCGCATGGCACTTCAGAAGCTGAACACGCTGGGGCTGATCGAAACCAAGGTGGGAGAAGGCTCCTACGTGGCGGATTTTTCTCTGCAGCCGTTTATGGAGGAAATTGCCCCGATTTATCAGACCATGGAGCGACGGAAGGATGTGGAACAGCTTCGGAATCTTCTGGAAGGCGAGTGCATGAACATCGCCATTCAGTTTGCCACGGAGGAACAGAAAGAAGGGCTGAAGCAGAAACTGGATGCGTATACGGAACTGGAAACGCTCTACAATCAGGACGTTGATAACATGGATCTTTTAAGCGAAGTGGTGGAGGCGGATTTCGCGTTTCATTATGAAATCATCTGCATGAGCGGAAACCGTCTGTACATGGATGTTTACAAGATGATGAAGAGCATGATCACCAGTCACATCCGCTACCTGGTCTATACCCGTTCTCATCGGGATGTAGGGAAGAAGCTTATGAAGGAGTATTCTCACGGATTAATCTACGACAGCATTGTAAACGGAGATGCGGAGAAGGCGAAGAAAGCCAGGGAGAAGATGCTGAACATTATCCCGCCCCATCCGGCAGATTATTACGAAGAATATGATATGGAGATTTCGAAAATGCTGTAATTCGAATAATGTGGCCAGGCCACATTAACAGCCAGCGCTTTCAAAGCCAGAAAGCCGAAAATGTTCAGACGATAACTGATAAAAACAACAATGACGCCTTTTTTAGCCAGTGCGGTTCCGTCATAGGGAAGTTCGTGCGTTCGTCCCGTGATTTCTCCTCCGCCGAAAATAGATATCAGGACAGGGGCGTTTTCGGCACCTACAGGCGCCCAGATATTCAGATTCAGACAATCCTCCGAATACCGGCAGGACACGCCCTGCATCGTCTCATGTTCGAAGAAATTTCCGGGGTCATCGCAGTCCACCGGGTCAAAAGCCATTTTCTGAACAGGCGCGTCTCCGT
>JAFVBO010000033.1 GCA_017479935.1 Lachnospiraceae bacterium | reverse complement strand
CGGCTCGTCAAGGAGCAGCAGGTCCGGCTTGGTAAGGAGAAGACGGCCTAAGAACACGCGGGTTCTCTGCCCTCCCGAGAGCTGGGAAACCGGCTTGTCAAACTCCGCTTCGGTGAAGCCAAGGCCCTTTAAGACGCCGGTCATCTCGCTCCGGTACACAAAACCTCCGGCGCGTTCAAACTCATGGGATACGCGATCATACTGCGCCATGCACTCTGCCAGATCCTCCCCCGAAAGCTCGCTCATGGCGTGCTCCAGGTCCCGGATTTTCTTTTCCATGAAAACCAGGTCCTTCTTGACATCCAAAAGCGTCTCGTAGATGGTCTGATCGGTCTCGAACACGGGGTTTTGCGCCAGGTATCCCACGGTCTTGCCCTTTGCCAGGACAAACTGGCCGGAATCCGCCTCTTCTTCCCCGGTAAAGGTCTTAATTAACGTGGATTTGCCGGCTCCGTTCGGCCCGACGATGGCCGCCTTCTCGCGCTCTTCCAGCGTAAATACGGCATCCTGAAAGATGACGGTTTCCCCGAAGCTCTTACTTACATGGTCGCACAAAAGAAGCATAGGCTTCTCTTACCTCTCTTTCCAGTTCACGGCGGTGTTCGCATCCGCCTTTATCTGCGTCTCAAGCTCCTCCAAGGAGGAAAATTTTTTCTCCGGCCGGATGTAATGCAGCAGCTCCAGCACAGCCTCATCGCCGTACACATCCCCGTCAAAATCAAACAGGAAGGTTTCCATGTTGACGTTTCCTGTTTCGCTGACCGTCGGGCGGACACCGATATTGGTGACGCCCCGGTAGGTCTTCTTTTCCAGTGTCACCCGGCTCACATACACCCCGAACGGCGGCAGAAGCTTTCCTTCCTGCGGGATCATGTTGATGGTCGGAATCCCGTAGGTCCGCCCAAACTGTTTCCCGTGCACGATTTCCCCGCTTAAATAGTAGGGTGTCCCCGCCAACGCGGCCGCTTTCTCCATATGGCCGGCCGTCAGCTCTTCCCGGATGTAGGTACTGCTGATCTCACGCCCTGTCTCGTCCCGCTTTTTCTCTATCGGAAAAGTCTTATATCCAAAGCGTTCCTCCAGGCTTTTCAGCAGCGCTACGTTGCCCTGCCGTTTGTAGCCGAAGCCGAAGTCGGTTCCCACGACCACATACCGGGCGTGGAGTTGCTTGCAGATGACCTTCTGGATGAAGGTCTCCGCGGACATATGGCAGACCTCGTCCGTAAACGGAAACTCGATCAGATAGTCCACCCCGGCCCGCTCACAGTAATTTCTTCTCTCTTCGTTGGTCATGAGGAGAGGCGTATGTCCCTTTAAGAGCTCATACGGCGATGTTCCAAAGGTAAACACCACCATCTTCGCGCCGTCCGCCCGGAACCGTTCCATATTGGCAAGAAGCTCCTGATGGCCCAGATGCATGCCATCGAACTTCCCGAGCGTGACCGCTGAAAAACCCGGAATTTCAAATTCCGTTCCCCTGATATATTCCATAATACCCTATCCCTTAACTGAGCCGTATATAACAGGAAAGCCGATACATGGGTTCTTTGCTTTAGATAACCCTTCCGTCCCTGCCTGTTTTTCTGTGGCTACAGGCTTGTTTTCATTCTTATCAGAAAAAGACCTTCTCCGGTCTGACCAGCCCCTCATCTATTCGGTACAGACCGGCAAAATGCCCTTCGAAATCATAAACTCGGACGAGATCCCTGGAAACATTCTGGATCTGTCCTTCTAAACCGGCATCAGCCGCCCCGGCATATGGCCCAAGCGCCTTAAACGGTAACGGATTGCCGTTTTTGAGTCTCTTATCTAAATCCTCCGGGCAACGGTAGGCCTTGCATCCGGCGAACAACACATCCACCGGGAGCAGAAGCTCCTCGATCGTGCCCTCTTCTTTCCGCCTTTGCACCTCCGACAGAGGCACCGCGTCAGATAGAGAAAAGACGCCGGAGCGCGTCCTTTTCAGGCTTTCCATGCACCCTCCACAGCCCAGGCGCTCTCCGAGATCATCGCAAAGGCTCCGGATGTAGGTTCCCCGGGAGCAATGGACCCGAAGGGTGACAAGCGGAAGCGAAACCGAAAGGATTTCCAGGGCATGGATCGTCACCTCCCGTGCCTCCCGTTCCACTTCCTTGCCCGCGCGCGCCAGCTCATACAGTTTTTTTCCGTTTACCTTCAGGGCCGAATACATGGGCGGTACCTGGCGGATGGTCCCGACAAACGCCCCTACGGCTTCCCGGATGTCTTCCTCCGACACGCTCACCGGGCGTTCTTCCAGCACCTGACCCGTGATATCCAGCGTATCCGTCTTGACCCCCAGACGCAAAACCGCCTCGTACTCCTTGTCCTTCTCGGTCAGAAGCTCCGCCACGCGTGTCGCCTTCCCCAGGCACACCGGGAGAACGCCCACCGCGTCCGGATCCAGGGTGCCCGTATGACCGATCTTTTTCTGCCCACAGATCCCGCGAAGCTTAGCCACCACATCGTGCGAGGTGAAGCCTTTTTCCTTGTAAATATTGATGATGCCGTCCATATTCCTCCCTCGCTCCTGACAAACCATTTTGAATTATGAGAGCAATTGTATCTACTCAGCACAGCCGCTTGCACCCCGCTGCAAGCGGCGTATTTCGCGGATCCATGTTACAGAGCCGTCGCAATCACCGGAAGAAGCTTTTTCTTCACCTCTTCCGCCTTCCCATGCACCGTACAGCCGGCGGCTTTCACATGCCCGCCCCCGCCAAACTGGGACGCGACGGCACTGACATTTGCCGTGGAGGAGGAGCGCATGCTGACCTTGCAGTCGCCGTACATGCTCTCATTGATAAGGACGGCTATCTCGCACCCTTCGGTCACCCGCAGCTGGTCGATGATTCCATCCAAATCCACGCTGGTCGCATGGTAACGATCCATCTCCTCGCGGCTTAAAAGGCTGACAATCACCTTGCCATCCAGTTCCAGGGTGGCATTGATCAAAGCCTGCCCCAGAATCTGGTTCTGGTTGTAGGTCTTGTGATAGAACGTTCCGTCAATGATCTGGGAGGAGGAAACCCCTTTTTCCAGCAGGATTCCGGCGATTTCCATCGTGCTCTTATGCGTCGTGGAATGCTTGAAGACGCCGGTATCGTGCACGATCCCGAGGTATAAGCATTCCGCCGTGCGAAGGCTGATCCGTTCCGGATCGAGCAGCGTGTAGAGCACCTCCGACGCGGAAGAGGCCTCCGCCTCCACCACACTTTCCTGGGCGTAGCCGGGGTTTGTCACGTGGTGATCGACGCAGATTCGTCTGGGTGCCTGAAAATAGGCATCCGCAAAATCTCCCAGCCGATCCCGCGAGCTTGTGTCGCAGGCGATCGCCATATCAAAGCTGGCATTCTTTGGAAGCTCGTGAAGTACCTGGTCCTCACAGGAAAGCATCTTGAAATCCGCCGAATAATTTCCCAGGCAGATCGTCAGCTTCTTATCCGGATAGTTGTCCTTCAGATAATTGTAAAGCCCCAGCGTGCTGCCCACGGCGTCCCCATCCGGGCGCACATGGCCAAGGATCAGGATGGAGGAGGCGTCCTTCACCCGGTTATCGATAAAATGAATGCGGTCCGGAATGACATCCGTCTCCCGGTAGATGATCCCTGCCGTCTCGCCCGCTGTATTCTCTGTGCAAGATGTTGTTCCGTATTCCTCTGCCATATGCTTCCTTTCTGCCAGCCAGCATTATTCCTCTTCTTCGAGATCCGTGTCTTCTCTCTCTTCTTCCTCTTCTTCGAGATCCGCGTCTTCGCTCTCTTCCGCCTCTTCTTCGCTTACCGTCTCTTCGCCGTCCACATCGTCTTTATGCTTTTCCTCGTCCGACTTCACCAGATCCTCCAGACGCTTGGACATGCTGACGCCATAGGCGATGGACTGGTTTAAGACCAGTCGCAGCTCGGGCGTATTGCGCAGGTTGACGGTGGCCGCCAGGCGCTTTCGCATAAAGCCGACTGCCTTCTTTAAGCCCTCCATCGTCTCCTTCGCTTCCTCATCACTTCCCAGCACGCTGATATAAGCTGTGCAGTATTTGAGATCCGGCGTAACCTCCACTTCCGTCACGGACGTCATGGGGTGGACCCGCGGATCCTTGATTTCACTTCGAATAATCTGGCTCAGTTCCTTTTGTACCTCGCTGTTGATCCGAAGATTCTTATGGCTGTTTTTTCTCAAATTTCTTATCCTTTCCACGGCAAAAAGATCGCCGCCAATAAAAAAACACACTTGCAGCGCGACGCGCCGCTACACATGCCATGAAAGCAACCGCGTTGCTTCGCACTCCACTTTCATAAAAATCAGGAAAGCCGCTGTATACCGGCCGAACCGGCAGCAGCGGCCTTCTTATTTACACAGGCAGAGTCGTGTGTTTCTTCCCCTGCCTTCTATTCGCTTTATCTCGGTACTTCCACCATGATGTAGGCTTCGATGGTATCGTCCACCGCAACCTCATTAAATCCATCAATGACAAGACCGCACTCGTAGCCCTTGGCCACTTCCCTGACGTCGTCCTTAAAACGCTTTAAGGAGGCCAGGTTGCCTTCGAAGATCTGCTTGCCTTCGCGGCTGATGCGAACCTTGCAGCCTCTGGTGAACTTGCCGTCCAGCACGTAAGAACCGGCGATGGTTCCCACGCCGGAAGCCTTGAAGAGCTGGCGCACCATGGCATGGCCAATGACCTGTTCCTCGTAAACCGGATCCAGCATGCCCTTCATGGCTGCTTCCACATCCTCGATCGCCTGGTAGATGACGCTGTAGGTGCGGATATCCACCTTCTCCGTCTCGGCGATGGACTTGGCGGTCGGATCCGGCTTCACGTTGAAGCCGATGATGATCGCGTTGGAGGCGGAAGCCAGCGTGACATCGGATTCGTTGATGGCACCGGCGCCGCTGTGAATGATCTTGACGACCACCTCTTCGTTGGAGAGCTTTAAGAGGCTCTGCTGAACCGCTTCAACGGAACCCTGCACGTCGGCCTTGACGATCAGGTTCAGTTCCTTTAAGTTGCCGGCCTTGATCTGCGAGAACAGGTCGTCCAAGGACATCTTTGTGCGGGTGTCCTTGATCAGCTGCTCGCGGCCTTCGGAGATAAAGGTTTCCGCGAACGCTCTCGCTTCCTTCTCTCCATCCATCGCGATGCAGATTTCGCCGGCGCCGGGCACATCGTTAAAGCCCAGGATTTCCACGGGCGTGGAGGGTGTCGCCTCTTTGACGCGCCGTCCCTTGTCGTCCATCATGGCACGGACCTTGCCAAAGCACGAACCGGCGGCGATGGAATCGCCCACATGCAGCGTACCCTTCTGGATCAGAACGGTAGCCACCGGGCCCTTGCCCTTATCCAGCTTGGCCTCGATGATAAGGCCTCTTGCCTTGCGGTTCGGGTTGGCCTTCAGTTCCTTTAAGTCGGCCGTCAGAAGGATCATCTCCAGAAGGTTATCGATACCTTCCTTGGTATGAGCCGAGACAGGCGCACAGATCGTCGTGCCGCCCCAGTCTTCGGGGATCAGGCCGTGCTCGGTCAGTTCCTGCTTGACGCGGTCGATGTTGGCATTCGGTTTATCGATCTTGTTGATCGCGACAATAATCTCTACGTTCGCAGCCTTCGCATGGTTGATGGCTTCCACGGTCTGCGGCATCACGCCGTCATCCGCCGCTACCACCAGCACCGCGATATCGGTGGACTGCGCGCCTCTCATACGCATGGCCGTGAAAGCCTCATGACCGGGCGTATCAAGGAAGGTGATCTCGCGTCCGTTAATTTCCACCTGATAAGCACCGATGTGCTGCGTAATGCCGCCAGCCTCGCGGGAGGTGACATTGGTCTCCCGGATGGCATCCAGGAGGGAAGTCTTACCATGGTCAACGTGACCCATGACGCAGACAACCGGCGGACGAGGAACCATCTGATCTTCCGGATCCTCGGTATCCTTTAAGAGTTCTTCCAGGACGTTCAGCTTGACTTCCGGCTCGCACAGGATGTCGTACTCCATCGCGATCTCTTCCGCCTGGGAATAATCCAGTTCCTGGTTTACCGTCACCACTTTGCCCTGCATAAAGAGCTTCTTGATGATCATGGAAGGCTGAATCTTCATCTTGTCAGCCAGTTCCTTTAAGGTCAGCATTTCGGGAAGAACAAGGGTCTTGATTTCATCCGATACCGTCTCCTGCTTCGGCTGCGGCATGTGGAAGGCGCCCTTGCGATTTAATCCCTTGAAATCTTCCTCTTCCTGGCGCTGCTTCTCATAGCGATCGTTCGCCTTCGGAGCCGGTTTGGCCTTTCTGGTGCTGGACGGCTTCTGAAGGCCTTCGGACTGTCCTGCGCCGGAACTCTTGCTGTAGTTGCGACGGTTGTTCTGTCCGGGTCTTGTCTCCCGCTCATCCTTATCCTTGTTAAAGCCGCCGCCAAAGGACGACGCGCCTTTTCCGGCAAATCCGCCCTGGCTGCGTCCGGTACCCTGGCCTGCCGCGCCGCGGCCGCCAAAGGAGCGATCTCCCTGGCTTCTGCCTTCGCCGGTGCGACCGCCAAACGGACGATCTCCCTGGCCTCTGCCTTCACCGGTACGGCCACCAAAGGAGCGGTCTCCCTGGCCTCTGCCTTCTCCGGTGCGACCGCCAAACGGACGGTCTCCCTGGCCTCTGCCTTCACCAGTGCGGCCGCCAAAGGAACGGTCTCCCTGGCCTCTGCCTTCGCTACTGCGGCCGCCGGTGCGGTCTCCCTGGCCTCTGCCTTCGCCGCCGCGGCCGCCCTGGCCGCGATCTCCCTGGCCTCTGCCTTCCGTGCGGGGCTGAGACGCGCGCTCTCCCTGGCCACGGCCTTCTGCGCCTCTGGCAGCAGCGGGTTTCTTCTCCCCCTGCGCATGGGCAGACTGCTCCTGGACAGCCGCTGCCTCTTCCTTCTGAGCCGCTTTGGCAGCCTCTTCCGCTGCGCGAGCCGCCGCTTCTTCCGCTGCGCGCTTAGCCGCTTCCTTGGCTGCAGCCGCTTCCGCCGCCGCTCTTTCCTGCGCCTCTTTTTCCGCACGCGCGGCTTCTTCCGCTGCGCGGGCCGCCGCTTCTTCTCTCAGACGCTTTTCTTCCGCTTCCTGCTTCATGCGCTCAGCCAGCATCTGATCGATCTTTTCCGCATTATGTCTGGATGCCCGGTCGATGATCTGTCCGGGAGCCTTCTCCGTAATGGGTCTGCGCGGCGCAGGAGCAGGTGCCTGTGCCCGGCCGGCGTTCCCGTTTCTGGATGAAGAGGAGGTACGGCTGCCGGAGGAACCAGTCCCACTGCTTTTCTTCGCCTGTCCGCTTCCGGAAGTCTGGGCAGGCCGGCTCTGTCCGGACGGACGCGCCTGTCCGCTGCTCTGGCGGCGCTGCGTGCCTGACGCTATATTCTGAGGTCGGAACACGGCCGTTATACGTTTCTTCTGGGGTGCTCCATCCCCGGATTTATCCTTTTCACTATCCGCTCCGTTGGTTAAATTCTTGTCTTCCGTAGTCGTATCCTCCTGGTTTCTATCCCAATAATCCTTATTATTTACATAGTATTAATCCCAATTCCGCCGCGAAGCCCGGGTCCGTCACAGCCACCGAAACGCGTTCTTCCTCGCCGATGGCGCCGGCCAGCTCCGCCTTGGAAAACTCTATATAAAAAGGGACTTTGTAATATCTGCAAACATTTTCCAGATCTTTCTTCGTGTTATCGGAGGCATCCTCCGCAATCACGACAAGCGCCGCTTTTCCGGCCCTGACAGCGCGCTCCGTAAGAAAGCTTCCGCTTTCTACCTTACTGGCCCGCCTGGCCATTCCAAGGAGCCGCAGAAACTTCGTCTTATTCAAGTTCCGCCATCTCCTTCCGTAATTCATCCCGGACGCTCTCCGGAATTTCACACTTGAGTGATCTTTCCAGTCCCTTGGTTTTTAATGCCTTCTCCAAGCATGCGGCACAGCGGCAGATGTAGGCTCCCCGTCCGTTCTTCCGTCCGGTGGCGTCAATCAGGATTTGTCCCTCTTCGCTCTTCAGAACCCGGATCATCGTGCGCTTTTCTTTCATTTCTCCGCATCCGGTGCACTGCCTCATCGGTATTTTGCGCACTCCTGCCATTGGCCTTATGCCTCCTTACATTTCGTCCGAATTCGCCTCGTCAGCCTGCGCGACGGGCTCTTCCAGGCCTTCAGTCTCAGTATATTCCTCTGTCTCGCCGTTCTCGGAGTACTCTTCCTCTTCCTCCGGGTACTGCTCGTATTCCTCGTAAACACCCTCACCCTGATCGTAATAGCCGATCTTTTCCAGGAAGCCGGATTCGCGGGCCTGCGTCTCGCTCTTGATATCAATCTTAAAGCCGGTCAGGCGGGCCGCTAAGCGGGCATTCTGTCCTTCCTTGCCGATGGCTAAGGACAGCTGATAATCCGGAACAATCACGTCTGCCTTGTGCTCATCGTCATCCGCGATAACCGCGATGACCTTGGCCGGGCTAAGCGCGTTCTCAATCAGGCTGGCCGAATTGTCGCTCCAGGGGATGATATCAATCTTTTCCCCGTGCAGCTCCTTCACGATGGCATTGACACGCGCGCCGTTAACACCTACGCAGGCGCCGATCGCGTCGACGTTCGGGTCGTTAGACCAGACCGCCATCTTGGTACGGCTTCCGGCCTCGCGGGAGATGCTCTTGATCTCCACGATGCCGTCCTTGATTTCTGTCACTTCCGATTCAAACAGGCGCTGGACCAGATTGGGGTGCGTCCGGGATACGGTGATGCGCGGGCCCTTCGTGGAGTCCTTCACCTCCAGGATGTACACCTTCACGCGTTCCGTTGCCTCAAAGGTTTCTCCCTTGATCTGCTCGTTTTCGTTTAATACGGCGTCCACCTTGCCGAGGTTGATGCTGATGCTCTTGCTGTTTGCGCGGGAGCCCGGTTTATTTAAGCTCCGCTGCACGATGCCGGTAACCACTTCGTTTTCCTTGGCATAATACTGATCGAACAGAATGCGGCGCTCTTCCTCACGGATTTTCTGCAGAATCACGTTCTTGGCATTCTGTGTCGCAATACGGCTGAATTCACGGGAGTGTATCTGAACCGGAACAATGTCCCCAATTCCGTAGGATGCCTTGATGGCCCGGGCGTCCGCCAGGCTGATCTGAGTCAGCGGATCTTCCACTTCCTCCACAGTCTCCTTGTCGACAAATACCTGAAACTCGTAGGTATCCCGGTCTACCACAGCTCTGACATTCTCTACAGACTTGACGTTGTATACCTTTTCGAAATGAGTCTTGCAGGCAATGAGAAGGGAATTTTCGATCGCCTGAAGCAGGGTTTCCTGCTTGATGTCTTTCTCCTTCTCCAGTGTCTCAAGGGCCTCCTTTAAATCCTTGTTCATTGTTTTTCTCGTATCCTCCTGTTTCAATTGCTTTAAAATGTAAAGCTGAGCCGGACCAGGGCGATCTCTTTTCTAGAGAACTTCATTTCTTCCCCGTCTTCTGTTTCAATCGTCAATGTGTCTTCGTCGTAGCTTTTCAAAACGCCGGTAAACTCTTTTTCCTTATTCAGAGGTTTAAACAGGTGAACATCCACCTCCTGCCCGATGCTTCTGGCAAAGTCCTTTTCCTTCTTTAAGGCCCGGCCAAGTCCGGGGGAGCTCACCTCCAGAATGTAGCTGTCTTCGATGAAATCCTTTTCATCCAGCAGATCGCTGAACGCGCGGCTGATCACTTCACAGTCGTCCACCGTGATTCCGTTTTCCTTATCCGCATACACGCGCAGATACCAGGTGCCGGCTTCCTTGACGTATTCCACGTCCACCAGCTCGCACTTGTTTGCCTCCAGAATGGGCAGTACCAATTCTTCGGCCATTTTCTCAATTTCTTCTCGTTTTGCCATTCGAATCCCTTCTGACTCTACAAAGGAAAGAGTGGACTTTTGCAAGCCCACTCTACCGTCATCCTTATTACCCGGCTATCCTAGCACGGTTTCAAACAAAATGCAAGCCCTCTTTTCAAAAAAGTTGCAAACAGGATTGCTTTAACATTATGTGCGGAGGCAGCGGGAATATCAACGGCAGTCTAAGTTCCGTCGGCCAGAACCACTATCACTCCCTCAAGTCGCTAAAAGCATTCACAAAAAGCTGCAACTCGCGCTACGCGCTCAAACATGCAGCTTTTTGTTCATAACGCGCCTTGCGGGAGCGCAAGTGGTTCTATGGCCTCCTCCACATGACTGCCTTTTGATATTCCCGCTGCCTCCGCGCGTTACGTAGTTTAAAAATATAGTGTTACGTATCTATTGTTTCGACTTCGCCTTGACGCCGCGGGAGAGCCCAAAGGCCGCCAGCATGAAGAGGCCCTGGCCGACGGAGTTTACGATCTGCGCCGTCCAGTTGGCGGAGGCAGTCGTAAAATCGCGCGAAGACAGGTATCCCATGGCTAGCTCGGCAAAGAAGGTCAGCACAAAGAGGAAACCGGTCAGTTTCTTTCTCTTTTTAAAAGCAACAGATGCCAGCCCAAAGTTTAAGAAGGCCGCGCCAAGCACCATCATGCCGACAAAGACGAAGGTTCCGGAAAACACAGCCGGCGCTCCCACCGCGTACAGCTTCTTTCCGGTCTTTTGCGGGAAGCTCACCATCGCAAAGACGCCAAGGCCCGCCAGCAGAAACCCGAGGGCCTGCACCGGGAAAAACATCTGGTTTAAGCGTTCAAAATCGCAGATCTCCATGGTATACAGAAGCTTATATAAAGCCTTTAAGAAACCGGCCATCACGATATCAATCGTGCCGGCTGCAAACAAGGCGAAGGCCCCTTTGCTCATATAGTCATACAGACTGCGCTGCAAGATGACCGCTGCGATCAGGAATAACAGCACTGGTAAGAAATCAATCAAACCCATGAGCGTGGAATACTCGTTCATTTTCTGCTCCTTTCATTTGTGGTTGTGTGACAGGGGACGGGCCGGTGTCACATTGGGAAATGTGACACAGGCCCGTCCCCTGTCACACACAGGCCCGTCACACTTCCTAATCCTGCTTATTCAAATGATATAACGGAACAAACGGCAGAATAATCGGCGTCTTATCGGCGTAGGCACGGTATACCGGATCCTTGCCGTAGCGGCCCATCTGGCGCTTTTCCAGGCGCTGCGCTCCGTTGAACATGATAAAGACGATGCACACGAACGCGATGATGGCCAGAATCCACTGGCCTGCGCCCTGGTAGGCCGTGGTACCGCTGATGAACACGCCGGTCCAGAAGATGATCTCGCCCAGGTAGTTCGGGCAGCGCACGATCTTGTAAAGGCCTTCCATGGCGACCATGTTCGGATTCTTTTTCTTCTGTTCGCCTTTCTGTTTATCGCCCAGGGACTCCAGGCACAGACCGCAGATGGAGATGATGATACCGATCACCGGCACGACGAAATCCTTGCAGCCGTTCATGTAACGGTACAGCATCGGGGAGACCTGCGCCGTATAAAGGGCGGACACAAATACCCAGATCGCAACCAGCACAAAGATGGGCATCTTCTTATCGCCGCCTGCATCTTCATTTAATACCTTCTGATAGGCTTTGTTTTTCATCTCCCGGTAGATCAGGAACCCGGAGAGACGGGCGCCGTACGCGATAAACAGCAGGCACTGCAGAACCGTCAGCCATGCGATGCCTTCCGTCCAGCCGTTCATGAGGGCCAGAATCAGAACCGTGATGCCGCCGCCGGCGATGGCAAAGCCATAGCCTACCGACAGAAAGTACACGAATTTCTTAAAGCCCACCGAGCACAACACCAGCGAAACAATAAATAAAACGAGCAAATATTGCCAACCCATAATCTTTTCCTTACCCTTTCTTCACAAGCTTTTCTTTCAAAAGCCTTTCTCTCTTTAACAAATTGTCTGCGAGCTTTTCATTCTAGAAAGACTTCTTAATGTATTCCTTGAAGCTCATGTCGCCATACTTCGTGCTGCCGACCATCTCTTCGCTGAGAGTCCACTTCGAGAAGCGAATGACGCTCTCCTTGCCGGTCTTCTTTACCTTATTGATGAAGGCCAGGATATCAAAGATCACGGCCGGAGCCCGCTTGATGACCGGCTCCTTTCCGGCTGCCTCGAAGCACATTCTGGCGATTTCCTCGTAGCTGTAGGTTTCCTTGCCGCCCACATCGTAGGTCTTGTTGTCATCGCACATGTGCGCCACGATAAACTCGGCGAAATCCTCCGTGGAGATGACATTGGCGTGAACCGGCTTGTTGCCGAGCAGCGTTACCTCGCCCTTTTCGACCATCGGCTTGAAGACCTTGACGATATCGTAGAAATACCCGGTCGGGCGGTAAATGCACCAGGTCAGGCCGCTCTTCTTCAGCTCCTGCTCAAACAGATATTTGGCGTGCAGCATCGGCACCTTCGGCGCCATGTCCGCTTTGATGACGGAGATGTAGGCAAAGTGCTTCACGCCGGCCTTCTTCGCCTCGTTTAAGAGATTCAAGTTTCCCTGATAGTCAATGTCATAGTTGGATACCGTGGCGGATCCCTTGGTAAGGCCAACGGTCGTAATCACACAGTCCGCGCCGTCGCAAAGTCCGGTCAGATCCGACGGCTTTGTGATATCAATCTTGCGGAAGGTGAAATTGCCTTTTACTCCCAGATCCTTCTCGATCATGTCGGCGGCTACCACCTCATGTCCCTGCTTTAAAAGCTCCTTAAACACGTCACAGCCTAAATTGCCGTAGGCTCCGGCTAATACTACTTTCATACCCTTCCTCCTGATTTTTCATTCTTCATTCCCAGCGACTTTTCCCTGACAGGGAAAGCGCTCTGGCATTTTTACCTGTTTACTTTTTGTCCTTTTTTTCCTTCGACCGCTTGTCGTTGATGATTTTCATATGCTCGGCCGTAATCAGATCCACGTGATTCTCGCGGCCCCATTCCACGCATCCTTTCAGCACCAGCGGCAGGAACACACGCGGCACATTTAAAATGGTTTCCAGCGCGTCATCCGTAAACTTCACCTTGTCGTCGGCCCGATCCGCCGCGTAGCGCACACTTGCGAGGGAAGCCTTTCTGATAGGAAGGAGCTCCGCATGCATCCGGCGCGCCTTGTGGAACCAGAAGTTCTTACTGTCACGATATCCGTAGTCCACCGGCAGATGCGGGAAGTCCCCAGCCTTCACACCGTTTATGATGGCATCGGCGTACTTCTTCTTCATCAGAATGCGATCAACGCGCAGAATAAAGTGCGCGCCAAACTTGCTGGTGATGCCGTTGAAATCGTGATACGGCGGCTCATACCCGTTTAACTCGCCGGGCTTGTCGTTCACAGCGCCGTCCAGATCCCGCATCCAGGTGCACTCGATCACCTGAATGGCATCGGTGAGAACCTGCGGCCGTACATCCTCCGGGTTCTCCTCCATGATCTGGCTCTTCTCCAGCCGGAACTTGCAGTTCGGCATCTTCTCCTCCGGCTTGTCTCCCGGCCAGGAAAGCTTCACGCACTCCTTAAACATCTTCGGATCATCGGAGATGAAGTTGATCGCGCATTTTCCGTTCCGCAAGATGTGCTGCGCCGTGTTGGACGAATTCCGGCAGGAAAGAAGCATGGCATAATAGTCTTTACCGGCCACATAGTACGGCTGCACCAAAGAATACGGTCCCAGCGAGGTGGAACCATCTTCGCAAAGTGTGCTGATCACCACCGTGGGCATCGGGAAAAACAGCGAAGTCTGGTAAAAGTTGTCTACAACGCGTAAGTTTTCAAAACTGCTCATAGGATCTTTTCTCCTTCGTTGATACAGGGATTCCTGTCTGATTTGCGGATATAAACATGAGCATTCAGATTTTTGTCTCATTTGCACAAATCGAACAGTTTATTTATACTTTGAATTATAATTCCTGTTGGTTTCTGCGTCAAGCCCTTATCCACACTGCCACGTAGAAGTTCGCCTGAGCGCACTGCTCTTGTTCTTCTCTCCTCGTTCTCACTTTGCACCATACAAGAGAAAACCCCCTATACCGAAACAATCGGCACAGGGGGCTTCTTTCATCTTAGCTATGCAATTGTGAACGGCGTGAGCCTTTTACAAGCTTCGCCACACACTTTTCTTCTAAAGCTTAGAACAAGCCGGAGAAGATACCAGCGATGATAACGGAGGTAATCGTAACGGTGGTGAAACCGCCAACGATCATGCTGGGGTACATCTCGCTCATGAGGTAATCCACTTCCTCCTGATTCTCACCCAGAGCCTTGCAGGTATTCTCGGTGATGATGGCATTCGGAGGGAAGCCGTACAGAGCGGTCAGGCCGTTGGCAAGACCTAACGCAAAGTCAACCTTGAGGAGCTTCGTCGCGATGAAAATAAAGAGAGCCATGCCAGCTACACCAACAACAATGAGGAGGATCATCGGGCCGATAACATCTGCCAGCATTTCAGGGGTAGCATCCTTCAGACCATCGAATACGAACATCATCAGGGCGAACATGATGATGCCATAGGAATTGGCCTTATTTAAGGAGCTGACATCCAGGAAGCCGATCGTGGTGAAGATAACGCCAAGGATCAGAGCCCAGATAGCGCCGGAGATCGCGAAATCGATGACAGGGATCTTAACGGTGCCAAGCTGAGTAGCGAGCCATGCAACAATACCCATCTTCAGGAAGATCATGACAGGGCCGTTCCACTTCTCGGGAAGCGGAGGAAGGAGCTTTTTGGAACCAGCGTTTGCAGTGCCGGCTTCCAGCTTGTTTGCTTCCGCAACAGCGTCCGCGTTGGTCTTTCCACCATTGGCGCGGAAATCCTTCAGAAGCTTCTTGCCTTCAAGCTGCAGGCAGACAGCCGTCAGCGGATAGCCGGCAAAGCCCTGTACACAGTACATTGCAATGGCAAACAGTGCAGCCTCTTCCAAGCCGGCTGCCTTTGCAGCCTTCTGCATCTCGGTAGCAGCGATGATACCGCCAGTCAGCGGAGGAAGACCTGCGATAACAAAATCACGTCCGATAATCGGAATGCAGATCAGCCAGCAGAATAAGCACATGCCTGCCAGACCTGCCAGACAGAGTACAACCGTTTTCCACTGTTCAGCCAGCTGCTTCAGGGAAATGATGGTACCCATGTGTACCAGCAGCAGATAGATACCGATCGTGGAGCCAAACGGGATCAGCTTGGAATCGCCAACGACTTCTTTCGGAATGATGGTCCAGAAGCCAACCAGCAAAACAGCCGCCGTTACGAATACGGACGGGATCCATGCCTTGGTCAGGTTAGACACGATTTCGCCAATCAGATAGGCAACGCAGCAAATGACAAAAGCCAATGCAAAATTGTACATAGTGTAACCTCCTTGATTTTTTTTTAGTTCCTGAAGACGCTTACCTCCCTGGCGTCTCCCATATGCACAGAGTGATAATACCACCGGGTTTAACGATTGTCAAGAACAGTCTATGAATATTATAAAATATTTCTGTCCGGATATTAAAAATTTAGGCCGATTAATCGTGAAGCGGCCAGATTAAGGAATATTTATGCAACAAACCCAAGAGGCTGTATTCCAGCCCCTTGGGTTTGTTTATACTAATTCATTTATAAGTTCTTCAAACAGGCAGCCTGGCTGAAGTCTTTACTTGTTCAGGTAGTCCATGGCCACCTGTGCGTACAGAGCGGCGCCCTTGCACATAGACGGCTCATCGATCTTGAACTTTCCGTGATGGTTCGGATAAGTGCCACCGGTCGCTTCGTTTCTCATACCGACAAACGCCACAGCGCCGGGACGGCGGGACAGCATCTCGGAGAAGTCTTCTCCGCCGGTCACGAGGCCAAAGTTCTGATTGCCGTTTTCGCCAAAGATCTTCTTGATGGAACCGGTAGCGATTTCGGCGATCTCCGGATCGTTGATCGTCGGGCGGACGATACGGGTGTTGATAAACTCGCACTCGCAGTTGTGAGCAGCGCAGACGTTCTTCGCTACTCTTTCCATCTGAATCGGGATATTCTCGCGCAGTTCATCCGAGTAGAAACGCGTGGTGCCGGAAATGGAGGCATACTCCGGAAGCACGTTCCAGCGGGTTCCGCCCTGGATGGTACCGACGGTTAAGACGGCGGGTTCCATCGGGCTGGTCTCACGGCTGATGACCGTCTGCAGAGCGCTGACCAGCTCGCAGGTGGTGGTGATGGCATCGATGCCCTGGTGAGGCATGGCACCGTGACCGCCCTTACCGTGAATTTTAACATCAAACATATCGGCACCGGCCATGCGCGGACCAGGCTGGCAGGTAGCCTTTCCTGCATCTACATCCGCCCAGGAATGGATGGCGAAAACCGCATCCACACCGTCTAAGGCACCCTGTTCCACACACGTGATGCAGCCCCAGGCAACCTCTTCCGCGGGCTGGAAGCACAGACGAACCGTACCGTTAATTTCGTCCTGAATGTCCTTCAGGATCTGCGCGCAGGTAAGAAGCATGGCGATGTGGCTGTCGTGACCGCAGGCATGCATCACGCCCGGAACCTCGGAGGCAAACTCAAAGCCGGTTTCTTCCTGCACCTGAAGAGCGTCCATATCGGCGCGCAGCAGGATGCACTTGCCAGGCTTCTTTCCACCGATGTCGCAAAGAACGCCATTGTCCGCGATGGCTCTCCAGGCAAGGCCCATCTTGTCCAGTTCTTCCTTCACTCTCTTGGAAGTTTCCACTTCCTGGCGGCTCAGTTCCGGATGCTGATGGAAATATCTTCTCATCGAAACACAATAATCTGCGTACTTCTCACCTAACTCTTTGATTGTCATTTTAAGAATCTCCTATTTGTCTCTCTATTAAACTGCCGGCAAATAATCCTTTGCCCGCAATCCTGTCAAAATTGCCCGGCAGCATCGCTGCTTTCGCAATCCGGCATATCTTCTTTACTCTCCTGCTTTCTCCTTCAGGAAATCCAGGGCAAACTGCGCATAGACGCAAACGCCTCTCTTTAAGGCATCCTCATCCACATTGTAGTGGTTGTTATGGTTTCCGTAGATGGTGCCCTTTTCTTCGTTATGGCTGCCAAGGAAGCCAAATACGCCAGGAACCACTTCCATGAAGTTGGCAAAGTCTTCGCTGCCCATCAGCGTCGGCATCGGGCATAAGCCCTCATCGCCGTAGTTCTTCACGACTGCTTGCTGTGCAATCCGCAGCAGATCCTCGTGATCGTTGATCACCGGCTGCAGATAGTGGTCGTACTCAAGCTCCGCCGTGCAGCCAAGGGCCTGCGCCGTTCCTTCGATGATGACACGAAGGTCTTCGGCCAGATGCGAAAGGAGCTCGCGGTCATAAGTGCGGATGGTTCCTTCCATTTCCACCTTGTTGGCCAGAATGTTGAAGCGCTCGCCGCCCTTGATGGTGCCGATCGTGATAACCAGCGGGTTTAACGGCGCGTTGCGACGGCTTTCAAACGTCTGCAGGTTCATGATGATGGAAGCTGCGGCAACGATGGCATCCCGGCCGCCCTGGGGAGCGGAGCCATGGGAAGAGACACCGTTCACGGTAATCTTGAAGTTGTCGCAGGAAGCCATGCGCTTGCCGGCCTCAAAGTTCACATACGGCGACGGGGCATCGTTCCAGATGTGCATGCCAAACACCGCATCCACACCGTCCAAAACGCCATGCTGCACGTAGTAGCGCGATCCGTAGCAGCTTTCCTCCGCCGCCTGGAAGATGCACTTGACCGTGCCTTCGATCTCGTCTCTCTTTTCGAGTAAAACACGCGTCGCTCCTAACAGCATCGCGATGTGATTATCATGGCCACAGGCGTGCATCACGCCGGGGTGCTTGGAAGCAAACGGCAGGCCAGTCGCCTCGGTGACAGGAAGGGCATCGATATCCGCCCGCAGCATCACGGTTTTTCCGGGCTTCGCGCCGCGGATCACTGCCACGCAACCGGTATAATCAGGGAAGGTGATGATCTCATCCACGCCCAGATTTTTCAGTTCCTCTACAATCGTAGCGGTTGTCTCCTTCTCCTCAAAGCTGAGTTCCGGATACTGATGAAAATGTCTTCTCTTTTCGATGACGTAACCTTCGTATTTCTCTGCCAGCTCTTTAACCGTCATCTTCCTCACCTCTTCGATCTTTCTTTCAAGGGGAACCCTCCCTTGTTTCTGTAACGCATTTCTGCTTCAACGCAGCGCTCTATTACTTCCCACCATTTAACCACAAGTGCGCCAAAAAAGAAAGTACTTTCTCGAATATTTTTTCCTGTTTCAGCATTTTTTCGTGAACATTCCGAAAAAAATGGTTTTATCACGCCAGTTTTCAAAAATCTTTCGATTTTTCCCTTTACAATGAGCCGGAAAAGTTCGATAATGTGACCTAATGAGACATTACAGCACATCTGCGCTTAAAAATAGAAAACAGGCTGCAAGCAGCCGTTTCCCTACAGTTTCTGCATATCCGTGCTGAATCGTTACTTTTCATTTTACAATTATCCAGAAAGGGAGTTTAACATGAACATAATTGAAAAAGTAAAAAGCAATTTTGACTATATGGTCTCCTGCCGGCGCTACCTGCACGAGCACCCGGAATCCTCCAACAAGGAACTGGCCACCATCGACTATGTCGCCGCGCGCCTGAAGGAAGCCGGCATTCCCTACGAGATCGTAGAAAACGGCGGCCTGTTCGGCTTCATTAATAAAGGAAAAGAAGGTCCCTGCGTTCTTCTCCGCTCCGACGTGGACGCCTTGGAAATCGAGGAAAGCCCCAACAACCTGGCAGGCCCGAAAGCCTGCGTCTCCAAGGTTCCCGGCGTCAGCCACACCTGCGGACACGACTCGCACATGGCCATGCTCCTGGAAGCCGCCCTCGTATTAAACGAGATGAAGGAAGACCTTCCCGGCTCCGTCGTTCTGATGTTTGAGCGCGGCGAAGAAGGAACCGGCAACGTCGCCTTCCTCTTCCGCTATCTGCAGGCCCATAAAGACGAGCTTCCGATCTCCGTCTGCTACTCCTGCCACACCCACTGGAATCTTCCCGTTGGCAAAGTTTGCGTACAGGAGGGGAACCTCATGTCCGGCGTCGGCTCCTTCCGCGTCACCATCAAAGGCGCGCACGGACACGGCGCCCGCCCCGACCAGGCCAACAACCCGCTCGATTGCTTCTGCGCCATCTACTCCGGCATGAACAACATCCGCCTGCGCAAGACCAATCCTTTCACGCCCCTCACCTTCTCCGTCTGCGAAGTCTCCTGCGGAAACCGCGTGAACGTGATCCCTGCCGAGTGCTTCTTCCAGGGAACCTACCGCTACTTTGACCTTCCCACCGGCCAAACCTATCGTGAGAACTTCAAGAAGCTCCTGGACACCGAGTGCGGTTACTACGGCATGCCCTACGAACTGAAAGAGATCCCGATCTATCTGCCCGTTGCCAACCGCAAGGACACAACCGCCCTGGCCCGCCGCGCGGTCTCGCACTACCTGGGCGAAGATGTCCTGGCCGACTGCGAACCCTGGATGGCTTCCGAAAGTTTCGGATCCATGATGGCTCAGTACCCCAGCGTGTTTGCCTTCGTCGGCATCCAGAACGAGGAACTTGGCTCCGGTTCCGGCCACCACACGCCGGAATTCGACATCGACGAGAACGCCATGATCTACGGCGCGGCCGCTGAGATCGCCTTTGTCCTGCAGGCGATGGAGGAGAAGCCTGATTTCTGGCAGAGCTTTACACCTGCCTTTGCGGACTGCGAGGACCTGATTGATTATTGCAGTTGGAATGCTATTGTGGATCATCCGTAAGATCTTCCTGCCTTTGAAGTGACATGTTGTTGTGATTGAGGTCGTCAACAAGAGTGCCGGAAGCAGAGATATATCCTTTGCGGTCTAACTTCCGTCGGTCAGAACCACTACCGCTCAGAAAATTGGCAAAGAGCATGAGCAAAAATCTTCTAACTCGCTTCGGTGGAGCGGAGCACTTAGCGTCAGTCGAGCCAACGGCGATGACTGACGCTTACGTGCGTGCCCCACCGGGCACTTGCTGAAACGGAGTCGTCAGACGAACGTTGAAGCATAGTGCCCGGTGCAAACATGGAGCTTTTTGCTCCTAAAGCAGATTTTTTTCGAGCAGTGGTTCTAAGGCCTTCTCCACATGACCGCAAATGGATATAATCTCTGCCTCCGGCACTCTTGTTGACTTACGTAATGTTCTGCCCGAGAGCTATTTGAAGTTCTTGCCTTTTTGCACCGGTCCCCATCCAAGCATGAAGCTTCCGAAGGCTACATTGCATGGGAAACTTGCCTTTTTCCGCCATTCCCCATGCATATTTGAAGCTTCCGATGGCTAGAGTGCATGGGGATCTTGCCTTTTTCCGCCATTCCCCATGCATATTTGAAGCTTCCGATGGCTAGAGTGCATGGGGATCTTGCCTTTTTGTGCCAATCCCCATGCATTTATTAAGCTTCCGATGGCTACATTACATGGGGAAATTCCCTTTTTGCGCCAATTCCCATGCATGTCAGAAGCTTCCAAAGGCTAGGGTGCATGGGGATCTTGCCTTTTTGTGCCAAACCCCATGTATTTGAAAATCTTCCGGAGGCGTGGGGCATGGTATAGGTATCCCATACTAGCTTTTTTGAGGAAGTTCTTAGGCAAAGCGCCCAATTGGCCCAAAGCTTATGCCTGATATCCCTTAGGGAACTTGAGAAAGCAAAGGCAAAGAAACAAAAGCTCGCCTTGCCTACGCCAAAATTCCCCTTGGGAGATCGTGAAAGCGTAGGCAAAGCTTCATAAGCTAGAATTGCCTATGCCGAAGTACTTTTAGGAAGCTTGAAAAAGCGCAGGCAAAGCTTCATAAGCAAATCTTGCCTACGCCAACGCCTCTTCAAGAAGCTTAAAAAAGCGCAGGTAAAGCTTCATAAGCAAATCTTGCCTACGCCAACGCCTCTTCAAGAAGCTTGAAAAAGCACAGGCAAAGCTTCATAATCAAGTCTTGCCTACGCCAACGCCTCTTCAAGAAGCTTGAAAAAGCGCAGGCAAAGCAGCAAAAGCAAGTCTTGCCTACGCCGGAGCACTTTTAGGAAGCTTGAAAAAGCGCAGGCAAAGCAGCAAAAACAAGCTTTACCTATGCCTGTAGTTTCCCATTATTTTGAGCGATAGTGATTCTGGCCGAGGGAACTTAGACTGCAAACGATATAACGCTGCCTCCAACGCCATGATTGAGGCCTCACTTGCCAGGCGAATTTTGGATTTATAAAAGAACAAAAAAAGAGTTGACAAAATCCTTTAAAGGGAGTAGAATGCCAAAGGTATCGAGGTGTGGCTCAGTTTGGTAGAGCGCCGTGTTCGGGACGCGGAGGCCGCAAGTTCGAATCTTGTCACCTCGACTTTATATGGCCAGTTGGTCAAGCGGCTAAGACGCCGCCCTCTCACGGCGGAAACAGGGGTTCGATTCCCCTACTGGCTACGAAATCCGCAAGCTTTTTCCTGCGGATTTTATTTTATCCTGGCTTCTAAGAAGCCGCAACAACTTCATACGGCCAGTTGGTCAAGCGGCTAAGACGCCGCCCTCTCACGGCGGAAACAGGGGTTCGATTCCCCTACTGGCTACTATAATGACAGTCTTGCGTCGGCAAGACTTTTTTTGTTGCAAAATCTCTCTCTTTCGATTATCTTATAGCAGAAAGCAGTTAAGATCCACCGCTTTCCACTTTTTTAAAAGGACGGTTTTCGTTTATGCTTTTAACCATTGATGTAGGAAATACCAATATCACCCTGGGCGTTTATGATAAGGACAGCCTGGCCGCCAGCTTTCGCATGACGACCAAGATGCAGCGCACCTCCGATGAACTGGGGCTCACCATCTCCCAGCTTCTGCTCACAAGGCGCTTAGATCCGGGGCGGGTGGACGCGATCATCATCTCCAGCGTTGTGCCGAAAATCATGCACAGTCTGCGCAACGCCATCCGCAAGACCTGGGAGATCGAACCTTTGATTGTCGGCCCGGATATCAAAACCGGTATTCATCTGCACACGGATAACCCCAGGAGTGTTGGCGCGGACCGCATCGTGAACACGGCTGCTGCCCACCACCTGTACCCCGGGCAGAACTGCCTGGTACTGGATTTTGGAACCGCCACAACCTACGACTACGTAGATGCCGACGGCAACTTTTCCTACACGATCATCCAACCGGGTCTGGAAATCAGCGCGCAGGCACTTTTTACCATGGCCGCCAAGCTCCCGGAAGTGGAAATTCAAAAACCGGCCAGCGTGCTTGGCTATAACACGGTGACCGGTATGCAGTCCGGTATTGTATACGGATACATCGGCTCGGTTGAATACATCATCAAGAAAGTCCGCGAGGAACTTCAGACGGATTTCACCGTTATCGCCACGGGCGGCCTCGGCCGCGTGATCGCGCAGGAAACCGACATGATTCATGTCTACGACGCAGATCTTGCTTTCAAGGGCATGAAAATCCTCTACGAGCTAAACAAACCCGAATTCTAACGCAACCCAAAAACGCTGGCCGCCGCCCAAAACCAGACATTCTAGCAGGCGTCAGGAAATCTAAAAAGGCAGAGTTTATATCAGTTAGCAGTCATGCAACGACTGCAAGCGATATAACTCTGCCTTTCATATTTCCTGACGCCTTTTTTATCTCCCGATTTGCGCGGCAGCCAGGTTTTTTATTTTTTCAGAACCGACTGCACCACCTTAATCGGTGACAGCGGCTTCCCGCGATAGTACAACAGCGCACGGTAGATACGACCGGCGATCACGCAGAACAGCACCACCGATGCGATGATAATCGCCAGAACCAGCAAGCCCTGTCCGATGGACATCTGGCCCAACAGTACGGCGCTGGGCGACATCATGGCAGCCGTAAACGGAACGTAGAGCTGCCACATGCTGCTGTCAAAGCCGGTGTCAAGGCTTCCCAACAGGCCGCCGAACATGCAGGCCATCATACTGACCACCAGGCACATCGTGAAGATGACGTTGGTGTTGTTTAAGTCTTCCGGCTTGCTTGCCATGGCGCCGCCTAACGCCGCCAGGGATCCGTACAGGATAAAGCCGGCAAACAGGATCAGGAGCGCCAGGATGACGCCGCCCGGCGTGAACATGCCAGACGCGCGGATGACATTGTTCCAGATGACCGCGAGGTCCTCACCCATCTGAGGCGAAATCCGGCCGGCGATGAATGCGCCGCCGCCAAAACCGATCGCCAGAGAGACCAGCCAGAGAAGCAGTTGCATCAGCCCTGCCGCACAGATGGCCAGAAGTTTTCCAAGCACCATGGAGGTCGGGTGGATAGTTAAAAGCACCTGGTCCACCAGCTTGGAGGTTTTCTCCAGGATCAGGCTCTGGGCGATGCCCTGCCCGTAGAACAGGATCATGAAGTACAGCAGCATGATGGTGATATACGGAAGCACAAACGACAGAAGCAGCTTGATAATGCCATCCTCGCCCTGCTCTTCTTCCAGCCAGGAAGGCATTCCTTCCTCTTCCGGGGTAGGCTCCTCTGCCGCAAGACCCTCTTGCTCTCCCGCAGGCTCCATGTCGTCTTCTCTCGAAGCCCCATTTTCTTCCCCTAAAGGCCCGATAACGCCTTCTGCCCCGGGCTCGGTTGTTTCCTCTGCACCGCCCGGAACGCTTCCGGGGATGTTGATCATCGAGGGATCCAGGTTGATGCCCATCTGCTCGCCCAGGCCGCTCTCCGCCACCAGCTTTACCATGGCCTTCATAACGCCCAGGGACTGGAGTGTAGTCAAATTGGCCTTCTGCCCCTGGATCGTGGACAGCGCCGTGCTTAAGAAGTCCTGATAGGCCCAGGCCGTCTCCCAAAGGATGGAACTGTCATCCGGAAGCAGAACATACGCGGAAAGCGCGCCGTTTCCGGCCTCCGTCACGTACAGGATGACGCTGTCAGTCTTATCCGCGCACAGAAGCTTCGCCTCCTCCATATCATTCGCCGTCACGTATTCCAGGTTGGCGAATTCCGCGTTTCCCAGCGATTCGATCAGCCAGGCCGCCTCTTCCATCTCAGACGTAAGCCCGGTGGATTCCAACGCTTCATTCAGCTCGCCTTCCTCTATCATGCCGGAAATCCCGGACATCTGCGCCGCCATCTCGTTCATCAGCGAATAGTCAACCTTGGGCTCGGTGGTATCCACCACGACCACCTGCCGGATCGGAATGGTTTCCACCTGCGTCGGCTCTTGCTCCTGTTCGCTTCCCCAGGCGATGAGGCCCATGATGACAGCCGGAACAAGCAGGCACAGGATCATGCCCACAACCGTCAAAGTGCGGTAGCCTTTCATCTCCACATGGCGATGGAAACTAAACGAGAAAACCTGACGGATCTGTTCGATCATTTTCTTCATGCCTTCTTTCCTCCTTCCCCGCTGTTTCCGGCGATCTTAATCAGATCCCGGAACTTCATTCTGCCTCCGCGATACAGGATCAGGCCTTTATACACCCGCGCGCAGAAGAAGGTCAGAATCACAATGAGCACCGCCTGTAAGGCCCAGGCCAGAAGAAGGATCGGAAGGGAAATATTCCCCAGCACGTACTGCACCGGCGCGGTAAAGATGGAAACAATGGGAATCAGCGAGAACACCATTCCCATAGAACGTCCGTCAAACGAGGACGAGATGGTTGCGCCTAAATATCCGATCAGCACGATCCAGGTGGCAGCCAGGTTGGCCTGCTCCACATCCTCCATCTCCGCGCAGGAACTGCCGGCGATCGCCCCGATCATGGCGAAGGTCAGGTAGCCCAAAAGCAGGGAGACAATCAAAATCAGGAAGGTGGACGCGTGAATATTCATCAGATCCATCTGCCCGCCGATGAAAAGCCCCAGCGGATTGGCCGCTTCCTTTCCGGTTATCAGCGGCGTGATCTTTCCGGACAGGAACATCCCCACGCCCGAGATGACGATCACCATCACCACATAGGTCATCACCGCCAGGATCTTTCCAAAGATGAGGGCCAGCGGCTTCACGGACAGAAGCAGCGTCTCGATCAGGCGGGAAGCCTTCTCTTCAATCATCGTGCGGACAATGTAGGTGGTGGAAAACAGGCTGAGGATCATGACCAGGATTCCGTAGACATACTGCACGGCAAATCGCCCGTCAAAGTCTATCTCTTCCGCGCCGCCCCGGTCTTCGAAATCGGACAGGGTCATGACGCGCGTTTCCGGCTGTCTGAATAAGAGGCCCACCTGCTGCTCGGTCAGGTGTGCCGATTTGGCAATCTCTTCTTCCCACTTTTTCTCATCCAGAATGCTGTTCATATTCTGGCTGGTTTCTTCCGAGGAAGGATCCTCCCCGTCTGTCTCCTCCGGGACTTCCGTCATCATATGCTCCGCTCCCAATTCAAACAGCTGCGTAACATCCGAAGAGGTGGTGCCCCTGTTTTGCGTCAGGAAGGTGTATACCGGGAGACTGGCCAGGCAGAACACAAAAAGACCGATTAAAAAGACGCGGTTAGCGGTTCCCTTCAGGAACTGCTCCAGCGTAAATCGGTACACTTTGGCAATTCCGCTAAACATTCCTGCCCGCCTCCTTTTCACCGCTTTCCGAAAGCGCCTGCGCATGGTCAAGGAAAGACTCCTGTCTGGCCTCCTCCATCCGGCCATGCAGGGCCGCCTGCGCTTCCTCTACCTTGCGCACGAAAATTTCATGCAGTGAAGGCTCACGAAGGTCAAAGCGGATGATGCGCACGCCCCCCGCGATCAGCCTGGACAGCAGAGCGTTGGCTTCCTCGTCTCCGCTCACGCGAAGCTCGTACTCGCCTTCCTTCTCGGAAAGGACCTGCGCACCGCATTCGGACAGGATCTTCGAAATATCCTCCTCCACTTTCAGGGAGAGGAAGATCCGGCCATAGCTCTTCTTGATTTCATTTAAATTGCCCTGCAGGATCACCTTGCTGCGGTTTAAGATCAGAATATCCGTGCAGAACTCCTCCACGGTAGCCATCTGATGGCTGGACATGATGAGGTACTTGCCTTTTTCAATTTCTTCGTGAATAATCTCACGGAATAAATCGGTATTAACGGGATCTAAGCCGGACATCGGCTCATCTAAGATAATCAGCTGCGGATCCGAGAGCAGCGCGATCATGAACTGAATCTTCTGCTGGTTGCCTTTGGATAACTGATCCGCTTTCTGGGGCTTTTTCTTCTTGACTGGTCTGCTTCCTTTGGTTTCCTTGGCCTCCAGCCCGGTGAGGCCCCGTTCTCTGGCTTCTTCTTCCTCGCGCTGCTTCTCCATCGCCAGCGCGACCTCCGGATACAGGTACTCTTCCACCTCCAGGCGCTTAGCCCAGTAGGCGATCCTCTCCTTCACGGTTTCCTTGTCCATCCCGCGCAGCATGCCGAAATAGATCAGCTGATCCATCAGCTCGTACTTCGGATACAGACCGCGCTCCTCCGCCAGGTACCCGACGTTGCAGGTCTCCGGATCAAGCGGCTTTCCGTCCCAAAGAACAGTTCCCGAATCTCGCTGCAGCATATTTAACATCATGCGGATCGCCGTCGTCTTGCCGGCTCCGTTGGTACCCAGGAGAGCATAGACTCCCGGTTTTTCCATGGTAAAGCTTAAATCCTCCAGCGCGGTTTTCTCTCCATACTTTTTGGAGAGATGCGCAACTTCCAGGCTCATAGTATTTTACCCCTTTCCAGTTTTTTCGTATCTACGTAAACCATAGCTCCCTGGCCATCGTTTTCACCCGCATAGTATACTATAATATGATAATTTGCGCAATAATCTAATCTCCTCCCTCATGGTTAGTCATTAGGTGGAGGACTGTCTAAGCCGGCGGAGGAGAATTATCAGGCAGCTATGTGGGCGCAAGGGGAATGGTACCACTTATGACAGCGAAGAGTTGTACAGCCCGGCGGATGTGCGGCGCTTCACTGCCATTAGTGGTACCCTCCGAAGCGCCCATAGCTGCTGGAAATCTCCCCGCCGGCTTAGGCCATTCACAACTCATCTTATATAAAACAACCAGGCGAAATATGATGTCTCCTGTTGCCATTTTTTTCTTTTTCTACTATAGTAGGGGAAGAATTCATTCCGAACCAGCAAATCGGAAAACAGGAGGTATTCATCATGAGTCTGCATATTCTGGAAAACGATCGCCTTCTTCTGGCGATTTCCGACCACGGGGCCGAGCTCTCCCGTGTCTATGACAAAAAAAATAACCGGGAAGTCTTATTTGACGCCGACCCGGCCTACTGGAAGCGGCACGCTCCCATTCTGTTCCCCATCGTCGGGGCCGTTGTAGGCGGAACCTATACCGTGGGCGGAAAAGAGTATTCCCTGTCTCAGCACGGTTTCGCCCGCGACATGGAATTTACCTGCGAAGCGGAAGCGCCCCTTTCCATCACCCATGTCCTGACGGATTCGGAGGCGTCGCACGCCCTTTATCCGTATCCCTTCCGCCTGACGGTCCGCCACGCGCTGGAAGGAAATTCCATCCGCGTCACCTGGGAGGTGGAGGCACAGGGCGAAGAGCTGTTTTTCAAAGTCGGCGGCCACCCCGCTTTTGTGGTTCCGGTTCTGCCTGGCACAGCGCTGTCGGATTACTTCGTCTCCCTGGATGATCGGGAGCAGGTGGATTTCCGTCTGATCGCCCCCGGCACCGGCTGCGTCGACAACCAGACGCTTCACACGCTTCCGGCTCCCGGCGGCGCGCTCCCGCTTTCGGAGGAGCTCTTTGCGAAGGACGCCCTGATCATCGAGGATCCCAGCTTAAAAACCGCCTCCCTGCTCTTCCCCGACAAGACGCCGTACATCCGCGTAACAATGCACTCGTCCTTCCCTTACTTCGGAATCTGGAAGAAGCCCGGCGCTCCGTTTGTCTGCTTAGAGCCCTGGCAGGGACGCACCGACAACGTTGACTCCCCGAAGGAATTCTCCCAGAAGGAAGGCATGCTCCATCTTCTCCCGGGTGAGCGCTTCTCCTGCTCCTACAGCATCGAGGTTTGCTAAACTCCATTTGCGGCAGTCCTGATTATTCGAAAACAGTCGATTTATTCTCTATGAATTCAAGAACCAGGGGATGGACAGGGAATTTCCATACGCAGGCAATTCACGAGTGCTTTTAGCGTAGATGAGATCCACTCCTTACGAAGACAAAAAATCCACCTCTACGAGTCGCCGCCTTTGACTCGTTGAGGTGGATTTTGCTGTCGTAGTTAGGAGTTAGCTCATCGGAGCGTTACGAGGCCTGCGTAGGAAATCCCTGTCCATCCCCGTCCTTGAAAGAAAGCGTAATAGAATGATGGATTAACGTAAACTTTTTACTTCTTCGCTGGTTTCACTGAGAGCAAAAAGTTCTCGTACGGCCTGCGGTAATTCTCCGTTTCCAGTCCGGAGATAGTGTAGAAGGCGACGGTGGCCATCCGCTTGTCCTTCACCAAAATCGTCACATCCATGTCCACCCGGATTTCGCCCATTTTCATGGACATAAACAGACGATGGCCCGGCATCCCGTTTAAACTGAAGCGCCGGATAGACACGCCGACATGCCCGCCCTGCGACAGGTTCTCCTGCAGCTCTTCAAACTGCTCTTCCAGCTCCTCCGGCGACAGATCCAGAAATGCCTCGTCCTCGCTCACGCGAAACATGACATAGCTGTAGGCATTCTCGGCCGAACCGGACGGATACAGATACACCCGGTCATCCTCTTCTTCTCCGACGCCCCAGCCTTCCGGAAGCCTTGCACAAAAGCCGTCCATCGTAAACAAGGAAGGATCCAAAGGGATCTCCTGCAAGGATTGATCCGAACTGCTTTCCCCACTTGCGGCAGAAAAACCTGTCGTCGCCTCATTTTGTTTTTCCGGCACGCTTTCTTCTTCCGCAAATGAAGTACCAACCGATCCTACCAGCAAAAGCATCAGCATGGCGGGAATTACCAGCTTCTTTCTCATCGTTCCCCAATCCTCTTTTCTTAATAATCCCATACGCAGTAAGGCCCTTCGCTGTTCCCCATCGCGATCAGCGTATAGGGCGTCAGACGCTGTAAAACCGTTACCATAATGTCAATCGGAACGCCGATGCAGCCCCAGGTGGGGGAGGCATGCTCCACATGGAAGAAAATGGCGGAGCCCATTCCCTTCACAATCGGGTCTGTATTGTAATTGATGGCAACGCTGTACTGATAGGAGACATCATAATCAATCAGGTGTTCCGCGCTGTTAAACTGCGACGTGTCATATCCTTCCCAGTTGGTGGAGATCAGCTGATTATAATGAACCGATTCCGGATCATCCACCCAGTACCAGCTGTCGTCCAACTGAAGATAATCCCGGGTACAGCCCGGATCCGGGAGGGTTCCAAAGCACTGTCCCAGCGTGAACACGCCCGGAGGCGTCGCGTGGTTATAGTCGTCCGTCGGGCCGACCTCGCCTTCTCCGACCCAGCCGTCTGTGCGGAAAATCTCCGTCCAGACCCCGTTTTCGTCCCGTTCATGCATGGAAACCGTGCACAGGGTTCCGTAAGCCTCCACGATGATCAGGGAATTGGTCCAGTTCGAGCACTCCAGGCGCGCCGCATCGCTTTGCTCCGGGCCCTCGTAGGGTTCCAGCTCGATCTCCAGCTCTCCCTCTGTCTCCGGTTCTTCGTAGGGTTCCGGTTCTACGTAAGGCTCAGGCTCCTCGTAGGGTTCCGGCTCCACATATGGCTCCGGCTCCTCGTAGGGTTCCGGTTCCACATACGGTTCCGGTTCATCCTTGGGCTCCGGCTCCGCATACGGTTCCGGTTCCTCCTCGGGCGCGGGTTCAGAATGGGGCACAGGCTCCGGTTCCTCCTGCGTGGCCGGTCCGGGCTGCTGCACAGTCTTTTCCTCATCGTCCCGGAGAATATCCGTGAGGCCAAAGGCGATCGTATGCGCCGGGGCGCTTTCGATGTCCGTTACGGGCAAGGTCGGTTCCGGAACGCTTTCTGTCTGCGCGTTCGTCCCGCTCTCCTGCGCCGGATCCTCCGTCAACGAAGAGGACCCCTTCCCACAGCCGCACAGGCTAAGAAGGGAAAGCGCCAGAAGAACGGCGGTCGCTCTTTTCAGAACTCCCAGGCCTCGGATCCTTTTCATCTGAGTTGCGTGCGTGATTTGATCATTTTTCATAAGCAGACTCCTTGTTGCCACTACGCGCGTGCTCTATCGTATTGTATTTTACAGTTCCCGGAACACGCCCTTCAGCGCCGGATAAAGTTTTTTGTAAACCTGATAGCGATTTTCGTACAAAGCCGCCAGCTCCGGATTCGGAAGAACCGTGTCGCACACCTTCACCAGCTTTTCATCCGCTTCCCGCACGGACGGATATTCGCCGCAGGCCACCGCCGCTAAAATGGCGCCGCCGTAGCCAGGGCCCTGCTCCGTCTCCGGAACGGTCAGCTCGATGTTTAAGACATTGGCAAAAATCTTCTTCCAAAGCGGGCTCTTCGCGCCGCCGCCGCAGATCATGCTCTTATCCACGGAGATGCCCATGGCGCGGATCGCTTCTAGCGAATCCCGGATGCCAAAGGCCACACCCTCCAGCACTGCCTGGGTCATGTCCGCGCGCGTCGAATCCATGGTCATGCCGATAAAGCAGCTTCTGGCAAACGCATCGTTATGAGGCGCACGCTCGCCCATCAGGTACGGCAGGTAGAAGACGTGGTTCTTGCCCAGCTTATCCTCGCAGATCGCGGCCTGCTCTCCTGCAAAGTCGCTGGTCTTTGCGATCTCTTCCATCCACCACTTGTTGCAGGAAGCCGCGGAAAGCATGCAGCCCATCAGGTGGAAACCGCCATCGGCATGGGCGAAGGCATGAATGGCCGGGTTGGTCTTTTCCGGGAAGTTCTTGCAGGACACAAAGATCGTGCCGGAGGTACCCAGGGAGATGTTGCACGCGCCGTCCCCGACGGTTCCGGTTCCCACTGCTGCCGCCGCGTTGTCGCCGGCGCCGGCCACCACCACCGTCGTCTCCGGAAGCTCTAAGAGCTTCGCCATCTCGGGCTTTAACGTGCCGACCGCTTCATAGCTTTCAAACAGCTTCGGCATCTGTTCTTCCCGGATCCCGCAGATATCCAGCATCTCCTTGCTCCAGGCCTTCTTCTTCACATCCAGAAGCAGCATGCCGGCCGCATCCGAATAGTCGGTACAGTTCACGCCGGTCAGGCAATAGTTCACATAATCCTTCGGCAGCATCACGCGGGCGATCTTCGCGAAAATCTCCGGCTCGTGCTTCTTCACCCAGAGGATCTTCGGCGCGGTAAAGCCGGCGAACGCAATATTTCCCGTATACGCAGACAGCTTCTCCGTCCCGATCTCATTGTTCAGCCAGTCCGTCTCTTCCTGCGTGCGGCCGTCGTTCCAAAGGATCGCCGGGCGCAGAACGCGATCCTCCTGATCCAGGATAACCAGTCCGTGCATCTGCCCGCCAGCGCCGATTCCGGCCACCTGACTGCGGTCGATCCCGGATGTCAGCTCTTTCACACCGTCCACGACCGCCTTCATCCAGTCCTCCGGATTCTGCTCCGACCAGCCTGGGTTCGGGAAGGAGAGCGGATATTCGCGACTGACGATCTTTTCAATGCGGCCATTTCCTTCCATCAAGAGAAGTTTTACCGCCGATGTTCCCAAATCAATTCCGATATAATACATAGTTGCCTTCCTTTCCGCTTTCTTATCGTAACTGCTCTTTCAGCATAGGTCCCAGGCCATCCGCCTACGGCGTATGTCACGTTTTTTGCAACTATGTCTGGGCTTGCTGAGTTATTTCTTATCTGCATTGTACCGCATCCGTTGCCTGTTCGCAAGACTGAAAAACCCGCATGTTATGATTGTCATAACATGCGGGTTAAGATTATCCTAACAGAAGCAATACCTGTTTCAGACAGCGCGGTTTATTTCCGCACCAGCAGGCTCTTTCCGGTCATTTCCTTCGGCTGCTCCATGCCCATCAGTTCGATCAGCGTCGGGGCGATATCCGCCAGAACGCCGCCTTCGCGCAGGCCGTAGGCAGGGTCCGCGTTCACCAGGATGAACGGAACCGGGTTGGTGGAGTGCTGCGTAAACGGCGCACCCGTTTCATAGTCCACCATCTGGTCCGCGTTTCCGTGGTCCGCGCAGATAAACATCTGGCCGTCTACCTTTAAGAGTGCGTCCACCACGCGGCCGACGCAGACATCCACTGCCTCGCAGGCCTTGATGGCGGCTTCCTCGATACCGGTGTGGCCGACCATGTCCGCGTTCGCGTAGTTGATGATGATCACATCGTACTTCTGGCCTTCGATCGCTTCCACCAGACGGTCCGTGACCTCATACGCACTCATCTCGGGCTGCAGATCGTAGGTCGCTACCTTCGGGGACTTCACCAGGATGCGGTCCTCGCCCTCGTTCGGTACCTCGACGCCGCCGTTAAAGAAGAAGGTGACGTGCGCGTACTTCTCGGTCTCCGCCAGACGAAGCTGCTTTAAGCCATTCGCCGCCAGGAACTGTCCGAAGGTGTTGTCCAGCGAAACCGGCTTGAACGCGACGCGCTTGTTCTGGATAGTCACGTCGTAGTTGGTAAAGCAGACATAGCAAACCGGGAAGCGGGCGCCGCGGTCAAAGTTCGTAAACTCGTCGTCGCAGAACGCGCGGGTGATTTCACGGGCGCGGTCCGGGCGGAAGTTGAAGAAAATGATGGAATCGTTTGCCTTGATGGTGGCAACCGGCTTTCCGTTCTCCTTGATGACCGTGGGGATGACAAACTCATCCACGACACCGTTCGCGTAGGACTTTTTGATGGCCTCAACCGCTTCGGTCTCCTCGATGCCCTCGCCCTTGACCATGGCGTTCCAGGCCTTCTCGACGCGATCCCAACGGTTGTCACGATCCATGGCATAGTAACGGCCCATCACGGTCGCCACCTTGCCAACGCCGATCTTCTTCATTTCCTTCTGAAGATCGTCGACAAAGTCCGCGCCGGAGGTGGGCGGTACGTCACGGCCGTCTAAGAAGCAGTGAACGTAGACATTTTCCAGCCCGTTTCTCTTCGCCATCTCCAGCAGGGCGAACAGATGGGTGATGTGGCTGTGCACGCCGCCGGTGGACACCAGGCCGTACAGATGCAGATCGGATCCGTTCTCCTTGCAGTTATTGATGGCGGCCAGCAGATCTTCGTTCTCAAAGAACTCGCCGTCCTGAATTTCCTTGGTGATCTTGGTCAGCTCCTGATATACGATGCGGCCGGCGCCCATGTTCAGGTGGCCGACTTCGGAGTTGCCCATCTGGCCGTCGGGAAGGCCCACGGCTAAACCGCTGGCGTAGCCCTTCACAAAGGGGCAGTTTGCTTTCAGCTGATCCATGACCGGCGTATTGGCCATATACACGGCGTTGTGCTCGTGGATATCATTTTCGCCGTAGCCATCCAGGATCATTAAAATGGTAGGTTTTTTTGCCATATTATCTCCCAAAAAGCCAGACTTGAGATCAAGCCTGGCTTTGCATTTTTAGCATGAATACTTAGCACCGGTCACAGACCGTGCCAAGAAAGAGCCTATTAATAGTTTACGATGGATCCAAAGTCGGGCTTTAAGGAAGCGCCGCCAACCAGACCGCCGTCGATGTCCGCCTTCGCGAACAGCTCTGCCGCGTTCTTGCCGTTTACGGAACCGCCGTACTGGATGCGGATCGCCTCGGCCGTCGCTTCATCGTAGATCTCGCAGATGCAGGCACGGATTGCCGCGCAAACTTCTTCTGCCTGATCGGAGGTAGCGGTCTTGCCGGTACCGATGGCCCAGATCGGCTCGTACGCGATCACAGCCGTCTTCGCCTGATCCGCCGTGACATTCAGGAATGCCACCTTGATCTGCTGACGGATAAAGTCGATCGTCACGCCCTGCTCGCGCTGGGTCAGAGTCTCGCCGCAGCAGATGATGGGGGTGATGCCGTGCTCGAAAGCCTTTAAGACCTTCTTGTTGACGGTCTCATTCGTCTCGGCGAAGTACTCGCGTCTCTCGGAGTGACCGATGATGACATACTTCACGCCGGCGTCTACCAGCATAGCCGGGGAGATTTCGCCGGTGAAGGCACCCTTCTCCTCAAAGTACATATTCTCCGCGCCGATCTGGATGTTGCTGCCCTTGGCAGCCTCGATCGCCGGGATGATATCAATGGCGGGAACACAGAAGACAACGTCCACCGCGTCGTTCTTTACGAGCGGCTTTAAGGTCTCAATCAGAGCGACAGCCTCGGAGGGCGTCATGTTCATTTTCCAGTTTCCCGCAATAATTTTCTTTCTCATACGTTATGTCCTTTTCTATCAACACCCACGGCGAAGCGCCATAAAACGCCTCGCCGGGTCTGATCCATTTTATTCTTATTTATCGGTCGCAGCCGCAACACCGGGCAGTTCCTTGCCTTCCAGGAATTCCAGGGAAGCGCCGCCGCCGGTGGAGATGTGGCTCATCTTATCGCCAAAGCCCATCTGGTTGACAGCCGCTGCGGAATCGCCGCCGCCGATGATGGTGGTGGCATCGGTATCCGCCAGAGCCTGTGCCACAGCCAGGGTACCCTTGGCCAGGATCGGGTTCTCGAATACGCCCATCGGTCCGTTCCAGACAACCGTCTTGGCGGACTTCACGGCATCGGCATACATCGCGGCCGTCTTCGGTCCGATATCCATGCCCATCTTGTCGGCCGGCATCTTGTCAGCGTCGACAACCCAGGTCTCGATCTCGGCGTCGATCGGGTTCGGGAACTCAGCGGTGACAACCGTATCAATCGGAAGGAGCAGCTTCTTGCCAAGCTTCTCGGCCTTGTCCATCATTTCCTTGCAGTAGTCGATCTTCTCATCATCGCACAGGGAGGTGCCGATTTCGAAGCCTCTGGCCTTCTGGAAGGTGTAAGCCATACCGCCGCCGATGATCAGGGTATCGCACTTCTCAAGCAGGTTGCTGATAACGTTCAGCTTGTCCGCAACCTTCGCGCCGCCTAAGATGGCTACGAAAGGACGAACCGGGTTCTCAACCGCGTTGCCTAAGAAATCGATTTCCTTCTGCATCAGGTAACCAACAGCCGCCACGTCCACCAGGGAGCTTACGCCCACGTTGGAGCAGTGTGCGCGGTGCGCGGTACCGAACGCATCGTTTACGAAAACGCCATCGCACAGGGAAGCCAGCTCTTTGCTGAACTCTTCGCCGTTCTTGGTCTCTTCCTTGCGATAACGGGTGTTCTCTAACAGAACCACATCGCCATCCTTCATGGCAGCGACAGCCGCCTTGGCGTTCGGTCCAACAACCTCGGGATCAGCGGCAAACTTCACTTCCTGACCCAGCAGCTCGGAAAGGCGAACAGCAACGGGAGCTAAGGAAAGTTCCGGCTTCGGCTCTCCCTTCGGCTTTCCAAGGTGAGAGCAAAGGATGACACGGCCGCCATCGGCGATCAGCTTCTTAATGGTGGGCAGAGCCGCAACCAGACGGTTTTCGTCCGTGATCTTTCCATCCTTTAACGGAACGTTGAAATCGCAGCGGCAAAGAACTCTCTTGCCCTTTACGTTGATATCGTCAACAGACATTTTGTTAAGCATAGCAATCTTCCTTTCGTGCTAATATGTATACCAAATGCGAAAGGCAGTGTTTCACACTGCTTTTGAAAAAGGGTCCGGCCGTTTTCAGACCGGACCCCTTCATGAGTCGTTATACAGCCGGTTTCCCGACAGTCATAAAACTTAAGCGTTCAGCAGCTTGCCGAAGTGCTTGATGGTACGAACCATCTGGCTGGTGTAGGAGTTCTCGTTGTCATACCAGGAAACAACCTGAACCTGCGTATTGCCATCAACGGTAGGCAGGCACATGGTCTGGGTGGCATCGAACAGAGAGCCGTAGGTCATGCCGACGATATCGGAAGAAACGATCTCGTCCTCATTGTAACCGAAGGACTCGTTGGAAGCAGCCTTCATAGCGGCATTGATCT
>JAFVBO010000032.1 GCA_017479935.1 Lachnospiraceae bacterium | reverse complement strand
CCTGTGTCACATTTTTAATGTGACACAGGCCCGTCCCCTGTCACCTTCAGGCCCGTCCCCTGTCAGGTTTTTCGATTTTTAATTACGGTACGTTATACTCGCCCTGGCACTTGAAGGCAACGCCCCAGGCACTTGAAGGCGCAGTAAAGTCGCGGTTCACTCTCTCATCCGTCGCGGCCACGAAGTGCAGGCGCATCTCATGCTCGGGGTTATCCTTGTCTACCAGCATTTCCTTGTCGTTCCGATCGATCAGCTTCATCTTCCACTCATGATAAGTCAGATTTTTATGACACAGAACCGTCCCCTTCAGCTTTTGTCAGCTTTTCCTCTTACGCTTTCTTTCTTATCGCCATCACCAGGCACAAAAGCGCCAGAGCGCCCAGCCCGATCGTGACGTACAGAAGGTACGCGTGCCACTTCGGCGCGTCATAGCCGATGACCTCCGCGTTCATCGCATTGGAGTTGACAAAGCTGTACAGAATGTTCTTCACCGCTGTGCGTAACACCACCGCGTCCCCGGTCTCGGAGGTATCACAATCCGTCCACATGCTGGACGGAAGCGTCGCCAGATCCAGATCGCCGCCTGCGTAGTACATCTGGCGCGGGTTCATGTACTGCGGAATCGTGTTAAAGTCACAGATGACGGTCCCCTTAAAGCCCCACTCATCGCGCAGGATTTCGGTCACCAGGCGGTAATCGCCGCCGGTCCAGCGGGTTCCGATGCGGTTGAAGGAAGTCATGAGGCCGCGGCTCTCGCCGGTCTTAACCGCCAGCTCGAAGCTCTTTAAGTAAATCTCGCGCAGCGCCTGCTCCGTCAGCCAGGACAGGTCGCCGCCGATGGAACGGTGCGTCTCCTGTTCGTTGGCCGCGTAGTGCTTGACCATCGGGATCACGCCCTTTTCCTGGCAGCCCCGGATCTCCGCGCCGCCCATCATGCCGGACAGGTACGGGTCTTCGGAGAAGTACTCCGAGCAACGTCCGCCGAAGAGGCTTCTATGAATGTTAACGCCCGGCGCATAGATGGAAGAATACGGCATGCCGGTCTTGCTGTCGCCGATGATGGCTTCCTCGCCCAGCGTGCGGCCGAATTCCTCAATCAGATCCAGGTTGAAGCTGGCTGCCATCACGGGTTCCGAGACGTACTGGCAGGTCTGGTTGATCTGATCGCGGTTTAAGAAACAGGTAAACCCGGAAGGCCCGTCTCCATGGATGGTAGCCGGCAGGCCAACTCTTTCCATGGGAAGAGTGTGGTACGCGCCGTAGTTGATGAGATCCAGCATCTCCGCGTCGTTGCAGGCGTTCAGGATCTCGTCCCAGCGCTCGTCGTCATACGCCACGATCGGTTTGTAGCTCATCTCCGGCGTCTCCTCGGGAAGGAGATCGCGCAGCACCATCACGACATCCTCGTCAAAGGAAGGATACTCTTCCGCATCGTAATCGATGGGATTGTTGGTCGTCACATCCGCCATTTCCTCGTACAGGCGCGCGTTTCCGGCGTGCTCTTCCGCTGTCGGGGCATCCGGCCAGGTTCCTTCCCAGTCCGTGCGGGAGAGAACGGTGGAAAGCTGCCAGTCGGAATCCAGCACGTCTTCCCGGTCGGTATAGCGATTTTCCACGGTATTCCCAGTAACAGGGTCTTCCTCGTACCAGATTTCCTCCGGCAGACGGACTGTCAGCTCCTTCTCGCACGCATGCGCGTTGTGGGAGACAAACAGCGTGTAGTCCCCGGCTTCCAGCTCATACCCGGCAAAGCCGTTGCCGTTGGCATCCCGGTAGTCGTAGCTGGCGACGGTGTAAGGATCGAATTCCACGGTAACCGTGTCTGTCTCACCAGGCGCAAGGAGCTTCGTCTTCGCGAAACCGGCCAGCACCTTGTGTGCCTTCTCAATTCCGCCTTCCGTGTACGGTGCGCCTACGTACAGCTGCACCACATCTTTACCGGCTACGTCTCCCGTATTCTTTACGTCCACGGAAACGGAGATCGTTCCATCTTTTTGGATCTCCGCGAAAGAAGGCTCTCCCACCTTCCACTCAAAGGTGGTATAGGAAAGGCCATAGCCAAACGGGAAGACCACGTTCTTCTGATACCACTCTTCTCCATCCGTGAAGCCGCGGGTTTCGTAATACCGGTAGCCCACGTAAACGCCTTCTTCATAGTCGACAAAATAGTTCAGGCTTCCGTCGTACTTATCGGTGGAATCGGGGGAAGCTCCGGTACCGAAGTTCACAAACGTGGGATTTTGCGTGAAATCCGCCGGCCAGGTGTCCACCAGGTGCCCGGAGGGGTTCACCTCACCGGTCAGCACCTCTCCCAACGCCATGATACCATTGACACCGGTAAAGCCGATCCACACCGCCCCGTCGATCTTGTCGGCAAAATCCGCATAGGACGGATCCGTCAGGAAGGTAGCTTCAAAACCGGACGGGATGTTGAAAAGCACAATCACATGCGCAAAGCCGGCGTCGCAAACTGCGGACAGAAGATCCCGCTCGTTCTGATCCAGTTCCAGGTAATGGGAATCCGGGCTCATGGCTCCTGCCGTGTCTCCCTGGTAGCGGGGAAGGTCAAAGCCCTCGCCGCCGATTCGCGTAATCACAACCAGTGCCGCGTCTTTGTAGGAAGCGTAGCTGTCCTTGACTGCCTGCGTATAGCTGCTCTGCGGAGTCTCCGCCGTGCCGATCTTCTGGTTGCTTCCGCTGTCTAAGTCGTTCGAGTTCGCCGCGCGCACCGGGCCGGAAGCCTTCGTATCCAGATAAAAAGCTTTCAGCGTCTCATTGACGGAGAAGCCAGCCGCTTCCAGCGAATCGTACAGGGTCTTCGAATTCGACGTGTCAAATCCGCCGGAGCCGGATCCGCCATAGGACAGATCCACGCTGTTCTTACCGAACACGCTGATCTTCGCGCCTTTTTCCAGCGGCAGCGCCTGATCTTTGTTCTTCAAAAGCACAAAGCCTTCCCTGGCCAGCTCAATGTTGAAGTCCTGGGCGTTCTTCAGGGCTTCCTCCTTGGACGTCGCATTTACCGCCGGATACATGGTCGCCATGCCGTCCGAGTAAATAGGGCGTCTTCCTCCGAAGACCGTGTCCATCAGGCCGCTCAGTTCTCCCCTGGCCAGGACATTCAGCACAATGCCGATAATCAGCAGAAGAACTGTCAGAACCGCCCAGATTTTTCCGCCTCGTCTTTTTCTGTTTTCCTCGCCCATTTTTCCGAATTCCTTTCCACTTTAGTAATTGTTCGACTTCGGAAGTCCGTAGTTGCCGTCCCAGATCACAACCGCATCGGTCTCCAGCTTCAGCGCGTCGATGATGGGAGCGGTTGCCGTCAGCGTACCGCCAAGCGCTTCACTGTTCGTTGTCTTTAACTGAATCAGGTTGGCCCCTTCTTTCAGGTGAACCTTTCCCAGCGTATAATCCGCAAACGTCCCCTGCTGCGCATTTTCCGCCAACTTCAGCGAAATCGCTGCATACGCAATCGGCTCTCCGTTGACGCTCACTTCGTACATGGACGGAATCAGCTCCATCTCCGCAAACTCAGCCGCCAGAGAAAGAATAACCTCCGCATTGTCCGTCTCCATATCGCTTGCAAGATAGAACTCCAGGCTATTGCCCTCACGGCACTGATAAGCCACAAACTTATCCTGGCTGGCCTTCGTGTCTTTGTTGGTGACGATCATGCCGATGCCGGCGTTTTCTCCCGAGTAACCAGGGCCGCTCTTTCCGGTCAGATCCAGATCTTCCGCCTCAAACACGTACTGGCTGCTTCCGGTCTTTTCCCGCTTCCAGCCCGCGTAAACAGTGGTATCCTCCGTTACGGCTGCTCCATCTTCCAGAGCCTTTTCCTGCTTTGAATCCGCAAACCAGCCAACAAACGCATATTCCTGACGTTCCGGGACGACAGACGGAATGCGCGCCGCTTCCCCATCCTTTACAATCTGCACCAACGTGGATTCCTCGCTACCGTATAAGATGCCAAAACCGGCAGAGAAAATATGCACAAAAAAATTCGCTCTTTTGGCGATACTCCCCCACCCTCCCATCGCTTGCCCCTAAAAAGCAAGTATGTTAAAATCTTATCGATGAGCGCATGGAGGGTTTTCCTCTTCTGCGCTGCGTACCGGCGTGGAAAGGCGCTTAAAAAAGAAAAGGGGGAATGTTCAATGAGTGACATCACAAGAAGAGGATTTTTAAAGGGCATGGCGGCGGGAGCCATGGGCCTTGGCGTGGCGAGTCTTGCCGGAAGCAGGAATGCCTTCGCCGCTGAAGGGGAAAAAGCACCGGAGACCGTACTGCAAGCAGAAGGGGCTCCGGTTATCAATCCGCAGCGGGATGATTTCCGCACCTGCTCCATCACGGATTTTTCCAAGTCGGCGCTGTTTTCTGACTGGAAACTGGGAAAATTTACGTTCAATCATCGCATGGTGAAAACCTCTGCTCTGCAGCTGGCCTTCCTGCGCCGCAATCCTGATGAGTACATCAACTACTATAAGAGAATGGCTGACGGCGGCGTCCAGATGATCTGGATCGAAGATTTCATGGATATCTGGGCCTCTTCCGGCGGTCCCAGCTTCATGAAGCAGTCCATCGATGCCTACGACGTGAAGGGTTTAGTGGATACCCTGCACGCGGCAGGCGCCACCCTGGGCTACCAGTTTGGCACCATGGGCACCGCTTTGGGGCCGATGGCTTACACCAAACCCTTCATCGGTGACTATGATACCGATACGGTGAAGAAGTGGATCGAAGACACCGTGAACATGGGCGTCATCCTGAAGGAGAATGGGTTTGACGCGTTTGAGCTGAACATGGCCGGAAACAACCTGGGCCAGTCGTTCCTGTCCGCCGGCCGCAACAACCGCACCGACGAATACGGCAACCAGAGCATCGAAAACCGCTGCCGCTTCGCCGCGGAGATTATCCAGGGCGTCAAGGAAAAATGCGGGGAAGATTTCGTCGTACAGGTGCTGATCAACGGCGTCGAGGAGAACGATGCGAAGATCGGTAACAACGCCGGCAACAATTCCATCTATGAGACCATTGCGATCGCAAAAGAGCTGGAGAAAGCCGGAGCGGACAGCCTCCATCTGCGGATTGCCCCCACGAACGAGCATATCTGCCAGTTTGCCGGTGATCTGTATTTTGCCGCTCGCGGTTTTGAAGGATATACCGGAGCCGGCGGGCGGTTCGACTTCGACCGGCATTTCGATGGCCTGGTGCGCGGCAACAACTACGGCGTCGGCCTGGCTCTCGATATGGCAGCGGCGGTCAAAGCGGCCGTGAGCATTCCTGTGGGCTGCGCCACCTACAACGATCCTGCCCAGGCACCGGATCTGTTCAACTCCTATATTGAGGAAGGGAAGATCGATTTCCTGATGATGAACCGTCCCTTCTGCGTGGATCCCGAATACGTCAACAAGCTGCGCGAGGGACGGCTGGACGAGATCGCGCCGTGCACCCGCTGCCTCCACTGCTTCTACGACGCACCGTTAGATCGCTCCAACATGGAGCACTGCCGGGTTAACGCGGCCAACTTCCGCGCGTACAGCCAGGTTATGCCGGAGGGCTTCGAGCCGCTGCCCGCGGAGACGCCCAAGAAGGTCATGGTCATCGGCGGCGGCCCTGCCGGCATGGAAGCGGCCCGCATCGCCGCGCAGCGCGGCCACAGTGTGAAGCTGTATGAGCGAAGCGGAAGCCTTGGCGGTCTTTTGATCTTCGCCGAAATGGTAAAGGGCCCGCACGAAAATCTGGGAACCTTACGCTCCTATCTGGCACGCCAGCAGGAATTAAAGGGAGTTGAGGTTCTGCTCGGCGAAAATGTCACGCGGGACCAGATCGAGAAGGAAGCAGCGGATGTTGTCATTCTGGCTACCGGCGGCAAGCGCCCCACACTTGGATTGGAATCCACCGCAGGCACAAACGTCCTTCCGATCGAAGGCGCGATGGGCAGAAGCGTCGGCGAGAAGGTGGTCGTCCTCGGCGGAAATGCCCAGGCGATGGACATCGCGCTGTATCTGATGAACAAGGGCAAGAAGGTAACTATCGTCTCTCCTTCTCCTGCCTCCGATTTTGAGAAGGGACACTCGGCGCAGATGAAGAACTATCTGCAGGGTGCATTCTTTGGCGCAGGCGGACGGTTCTTTGCCGGAGCGCAGATTAACGGCGTAGGCGATGGATGCCTGCAGTTTACGTCGGATACCGGCGTTGAGTACGAGTACCCCTGCGACACCGTGATTGAGGCCCTGGACATGCTGCCCGACACGTCGCTCATCGACGGCCTGGACAACGCGTTTGCTGTTGGTGACTGCACGCTTCCGTTCAATATTGCCAACGCCATAGCAACCGGCAACGTAACAGCCAGAGCCATCTGATAGCAACCTCGCTGGCAGCGCTTATGATAGTGTGACAGGGGACGGGTCTGTGTCACAAAAGCTACTTTTGTGACACAGGCCCGTCCCCTGTCACATCCTAGCAACCGGCAACGTAACGGCCAGAGCCATCTGATAGCGAACCCACAGGCAGTGCTAAGGCACTGCTCCCTCATCATAACGCAAACAACGGACACCCCCGCCGGTCAAGGACCGGCGGGGGTGTCCAATTCTGACAGAGAACCGTCCCCTGTCAGTTTTCCGGCTCGGTTAAAGCGGGAACACTGTACTTCTCGGTGCGCTCATCCTTGATCACGCCGCTGTAGTTTAAGCCGTAGGCGAAATCATAGGTGTTGCCGTCCGCATCGGTGTAGCAGACCATGTCTCTCGGAACATCTTCCAGCTGCTTCTCCACCTCAAGCATATTTAACGGCATCTGCATCGGAAGAAGACCGCTGGGCTCTTCCTTACCGGCGATGATCTTCAGAGCAGCTTCATTGCAGCTGGACATGCTGACGACAATCGCGTCCACTTCACTCTCAAACTCATGTACGCACATCGGCTGCATGATGTTTAACAGCGCAACGCTGGGGATGCCGGCTTCCTTTGCCTTCGCGGCAGCAGCCAGGACCTGGTCGAGCATTCCTTCGTTGACGATGAAGGACTCTCCGCCGAAGTATCCACGGTTCTCCTTCATTTCCTTCGGCTCCGCGCCGTAAGGATTGTTGGGATTGTTTACCATCACGATCGTGGTATCTCCGGCGATGGACTCTTCCCGTACAAACTCATTGTCCGCCACATACTTGCGGTACTGCAGGGACAGCGGTGCCCAGTCGCCGTAGGGATCATGTCCGCCACGGGCATCATAGTTGATCGGCGCATTGACATAGATCAGAGCCAGATCGCAAGCTGCGATCTCTTCTTTGGAGGCGCGGATAATATCAGCTTCGCAGACCGTAGCCTTGCCGTCCTTGTCGGCGGGGCCGGTAAGGGTGTCCGCCAGTTTATCGGTGACAACGTTGAAGTACTGGCCCAGCAGCTTCGCGTCGATCGGAAGCACGCAGGAAGCTGCCACTTCGGAATCCGCCGCGTTGTAACGGGCCGAGTTGGCTACCTTGTAGGCAACGGTGTAAACCATGGGAACGTAAACCGTCAGCTTCTTGTCCGTAGCGGGGGCAATCACTCCGCCGTGGTTCTTCAGCATGACAATGCCCTTGACCTGTGCAGCCAGAGCTGCAGCCTGTTTGTCCTTGCTGTTGACAACGCGGACGCACTCGTCCTCATCAATGTAAGGGTTCTCAAAGAGACCCAGCGTAAAGTACCCCTTCAGAAGACGGGCAGCTGCCTTGGAGAAACGGCTCTTCGCGGCTGCTTCGCCTTCTTCTTCGATGCAAAGCTTATATGCGTCAATGATGACCTGCGAATCATTCAGGCCGCCTTCCTGATCAATTCCCACCTTGATCGTCTCAAAGCAGCGGGAAACCGGATTCCACTCCTCATTGTCTTCCAGGCCCCAGCTGCGCCAGCTGGCGTTGCCTTCGGAATCGTTTAATACAAACCAGTCCGTGCAGACCGCGCCGGTGAAGCCGTACTGCTTGCGGAGCAGCTGCTGGATCTTGAACTTGCTGAACGCGGAACCGACCAGCTTGCCGTACTCTTCCGTATCGCTCCAGGCGATCGTATAGCTGGCCATCACTTCCGCCGCGCACTCCGTCTTTCCGTTCAGATGGAAGGCACCGTCCACGAAGGGGATCAGCATCGCGTTAAAGTTCTCTCCCGGATAGACGGCAAACTTTCCGCCTTCCTTGTGGCCTTCACGGCCGAATTCTCCAGGACCTTCCGCCGGCCAGTGCTTCACCATGGCAAGAACACTCTCGGCGCCCCAGCCCATGTCTTCCCCTTTTACATAGGTGCTCTGCAGACCATCGATCAGGGCTCTGGCCATATCACGGGACAGGGCCGGATCCTCACCGAAGGTGCCGGCAAAACGCTGCCAACGGGGATCGGAGGCTACGTCCACCTGCGGTCCAAGAAGGGTGCCGATGCCAAGGGCACGCAGTTCCTGCGCCATGACTTTGCCGGCTTCCAGGGCAACTTCCGGATCAAACGTAGCAGCCAGACCTAAGTTGCCGGGCCAGTTGGATACGTTCTCGCCGTTTCTGGGATCCGTACTGAAATTAATCGGAATGCTGAAGCCCTTTCCTTCCACGTACATCTGCATGGCGTTCGCCCACGCGATCTGATCCGACGGCTTAATGCCGGAAGCAGCATTTAACACTGCACGTATGTTGCCGTCCAGGAACGCCTTCTGTTCGTCGGTAGGCTCGGACGGGCAGGTTCTCTGATGAGCGGAGAAGCACATCAGACCGGCAATCTCCTCAATGCTCAGCCGGTCGGCCAGATCCGCCGCTCTCTCCTCATCGGACAGTCTCCAGTCTTCATAGGGGTTCAGCTCGCCGTCCGCGTTCATATCCTTGAACGCAAAGCCGTCCGCTTCCAGAAGTTTCAGATTCTTCGGCGCATAGCCAAGGGTCTTTCCATCTTTATTGGTTACAATGTTGTAGCCGTAGCCGCTGGGTTCCTCCGACCAGTTCTTCGCGTCCGCCGCGTTTACATTCACCGGATGCACCAGATTAGCCGCAATACCGGCGATCATGCAGCCGGCCATAAGCATGGCGCCTGCTTTCCTTAAAAAGCCATTGTTACGCATGTTTCACTCTCCTTTTCGTGTCCGGGAAGTTTTTGCCCCTGGAGACAAAAAATCTTCCCATCGTCGTTTCATCGCCTGTGCCGTCCCGGGCCCTTAGGACGACCGCATGACATTTTCTTAACACAAAAAAGAGCGGGCGACAATCACCTTCGCCCACTCTGCCTGTTCTCTTTCCCCGTTTGCACTTTTCTTTTCCGCCGTTTTACGTCTTTACATAGGAATAGCCATTATTCCGTTTTCTCTCTGTTTTTCAGAAGGGAAACAACAAAAAGAGCCGGAAGGAATTTCCCTCCGCCACAATCCGCATGGTGCCCCCGTATTTCTGAGCGATCATACGGATACTTTTACATCCAAACCCATGATATAACGAGTTCTCCTTCGTGCTGACCGGAAGGCCGTCCCGGATCTGCGGAACTTTCTCCACATAATTCTCCAGACAGATACGTGTCATGTCTCCCTGCCTCTCCACCTTCAGGGAAATCAGGCGGTTCTGCGTGTTTTCCAGTCCGGAAACCGCTTCGATGGCATTGTCCATCGCGTTTCCGAACAGCGTGAACAGATCGACCGTGCTGATCTTCTCCAGCCCCCGCGCGTCCGCCAGACAGGTAAACTCAATCTGTCGTCCGTTACACACCAGTTTCCGGTCCGTCAGAAGCGTGTCCAACGTGCTGCAGCCGGTTTTGATGGTGGAATCATAGAAACTTGCTGCTTTCTCCAGCTCCTCTATCTCCCTGTCCCGCTCCGTCTGATCCTTCACCGTCTTAAGCGCTGCGATCTGATGTTTCAGGTCATGACATTTGATGTTGATGATGTCCATGCTCTCCTGACGGATCAGCTGCTGCTTCGCCTGACTGGCCATGAGCGTCCGGATGGTGTCGTTCTCAAATTGCAGGCGAGTCCGTTGAAACACGCCAAACTGCACCATCAAAAGCAGGATGTCGCAGATGATCGCGTAAACGGCATAGACAAGATTTCGGGTGTAAGCGATCTTCATCCAGCTGTTCATCAGGTTGGTAACTGTCAGCGTCAGCAAGACAAAAAACACCACAAAGCGCCGATCCACCTCCACGTTGCCCCCGTATGGATAATTCCTTATAAACAGGCCATAGGCAAGAAATACCACTGCCAGTGACAATGCCCATTTTCCCGGCACCAGGAGGGATTCCGGCACCGCCGTAACAGAAAAGTATAATTCCGCCCGCCGGATAAAGTGGACAATGTTTTCCACCGCATATCCGGCTGAAGCGTAAAACAGGACACTGAGATACGTGGCATCAAACCAGAAATGAAGAAGCAGCACCGAAGCGCCGAAAATAGTCAGACAAAACAGAGCAAAAAGCCAGTTGAACTCCATGAGTTCATTTAACAGAAGCGTGTTGAAAAGAACCGCATAGACAGGCGCCGTCAAAAGCACACGAAGTACAAACTGCGGCCGTCGCGGTAGTTTCATAAAGCAATAAAAAAACTCAATTCCCAAAAGAACACAATTAAACGCAGTCAGATAATGCAGATAATGGAACATGGCCTTCTTCTCCTTAACGGTCACACTTTCTCCCGCCGGATCACAGCAGCAGCGATGCAAGTTCCTCCTCAAAGGCTTTCTTTTTTCCCCTGCTGATCTTTAGACAATCGTCTCCGACCATCACCATCCCGTCCCGGATTCCCGTGACATGGCGCAGGTTAACCAGATAACACACGTTGCAGAAGGCAAATCCATGCGGCGTAAGCCTCTCCCCCGCATGGCCGATGGTGTCCCATGCCTCCAGAACCTCTCCCTGCAGATGATACAGGAGTTTATGCCGCTGTACTTCCACGTAAAGGATCTCCGACAGTAGAATCTGTCGGAAGCCATCGCGCGTCTTCACGTTCATCTTGACATTCCGCCGTTCTCCGGCAGCCTGGATGGCCTTCTTCAGCTTAAAACGGAAGGCCTCATACTGAACCGGCTTTACCATGAAATCCAGCGCGTTCACTTCATACCCCTGAATCGCGTACTGTGTCATATTGGTCACAAAAAGAAGGATACATGACGAACCTTTCTGCCGCAGCATCCGGGCAGTCTCCATTCCATTTGGCTCAGGCATGTCAATATCCAGGAACAGGATATCATCCTCGCAAGAGGAATGCAAGACCTGCTGCCCGCTCTCATACAGATGGCAGCGCAGTTCCTCCCCCTCCTCATCCTGAAAGCGAAGCACAAAGTTTCTTATTTTCTCTCTTACTTCCGGCTCATCGTCCACAATTCCTACCGCAAGCATACCTGCACCTTTCCTTCAGGCTATATAATACAGCCGCTTTCTTTTCCTTCAGCCGGGCACCACATATGCATCTGTCCTCTTCCTTTCTTCCGTCTGCCCTGCTGACCAGAATCCCGTTTGTGAATTATAACACAGAACACATCCGAACCCATCTTGTTTTTCCCACTTTGCAGGAATTCTTGCCCACTCTGTATTTCTGAAAAAAAACCACTGTCAGACCGGATTTGGATTTGGATTTGAAATTGACACTTTCTTCCATATGTGGTATCATTATGGACGTAATTTGGATTCATTCTTTGTCACCTATACAGGAGATTGAAAAATGACGCTGCAGGAAATGAGAGAAAGAAAACGCGAATTGGGATACAGCAATAAATACCTGGCACAAAAGTCCGGTATTCCCCTATCCACCATTCAGAAGGTATTAAGCGGACGGACAACCTCCCCCCGCCGTGATACCATACTCGCCTTAGAAACCACTTTGTCCGAGAAAGAGACAGGTGAAACGCGTAAGGATGCACTGTCCACGCAAACCTCTTCCAATGCGTCACGCACCGTACCGTATTCTAAGGTTACAGCCGGGTCACGTCCATCCTTACTGAAGGAAACATCCTCGGCCTACGATATCTCTTTCTCGCCCTATACACCAAAGGACATCGAAGCCTTGCCGGATGATGTCCGCGCGGAGCTGATTGACGGCCAAATCTATTCCATGGGCGCACCTTCACGGATCCATCAGCACATCCTTGTGGAAGTTCTGTTTGCCGTAAAAAACTACATCCGTTCCCATCATGGATCCTGCCAGATATATCCTTCCCCCTTTGCCGTTTATTTAAACGGCGAAGAGGGACAGGACCTTTTGGAACCGGACCTTTCCGTTATATGCAATCCGGATCGCCTTCACGAAAAGGGCTGCATGGGAGCTCCGGACTGGATCATGGAGATTGTTTCATCCTCCACAGAATCTCGTGACTATGGCGTGAAACTTTTCAAGTATCGCGCCGCCGGTGTAAAAGAATACTGGATCGTCCATCCGGACAAGCGAATAGTAACCGTGTATCATTTTGACAAGACCCCCGAACAGGCAGAAATCTATACCTTCGAAGAAGAGATCCCGTTCTCGCTCTTCCCGGGTCTTTCCATACGGCTGGCAGATGACCTTCCGTGATCTACCACCGAGCGAGCGGAGCTCGATCGGGGCTTCTATAAGGCCACGATGTGGCGCCTTACGGGACGGTCACTCACGCCCCCTAGTCCTTGTTACAGGGTTACTTTTGTTTGAGTAAATCAGGCAACTGTATTTTTAGAACGCTTTTTTGCTTTGCGTTTCCCGGACGGTTGATCTGATTGTGCTGCTTTTGCTTTCTTTGCAAGCGTAACCGTAGTCTTTGCCTGTCTCTTTGCAACGTCAGGGTCCAGGTTCGCGGGCAGCATTTCCTTGAAGGCTTGCATGAGTCCGCGGTGCGTTGTTTTACGCTCACGATGGCGCACAGCCCGATTGTCAGACACCTTACCTTTGTATGCCTGCTTTTGCGGTTTGTTTTTTTTGATGTGGCAGACATCCTCCCATCTGACAACCTTGACTGTCTTAGACAGATATTCGGTATTTACGTTGTCAAAAGCGTAAGGATACTGCTTGCGCAGAATGTTGCATGCCCCGTTGACATCCGCATTCAATTGCTTGCCTGTTTTACTGACATACAGACCTCTCTTCACTCTGTTGCCGGAAAATACATACGGTTCGTGTTCTCCGGGTGCATAGGTAGGGATGTCATCCCTGTCGAGAAAACTGGCTCTGGAAGTATAACTTTCTTCACGCTCCACAACAGTAATCCCGTACTTGGCAGCCACACAGCGCAGCTTCCAGATGAACGTAGTGTACGGAATGGTCACGAAGTTCTGATTGTTTACACTGCCAATGGAAATTTCCTGTTTCTGACCCTTGTTGTGCCCCACGACAATCACTTCAACGCCGTCTGCTTTGGCAAGCCTGCAGACATAGTGGGCGTACTTGTTAAACAAATCGGTCAGCATATTGGCACGGTTATCAGACATGGCATCCAAACGTCTGGAATGTTTGTTGGAACGTTCGGTTTCCTGACCTCTGGTCAGATCGGAGATCAGTTTGGCGCGTATCTTGTTGAAATTGCGGTTGATGCTCTTTAACCGTTTTCCGTCCAGAATGAACGGGGTCATACCTGTATTGGTCACAACTGTCATGAAATTTGTACATCCCGGATCCATGGCCATGATGCGGACAGGGTGTTCCGGAGCCTCAGGCATAGTGATCCCGTCATCCATCGTAACGTGGACGCTATACGTACAACCCAGACACACAACCTCTGCCTGTTTGAATTTCCCCTTGTAAAGATCTGCAGGACCGATGCAAAGGACCTCTTTGCAGTTTGTAAATCTAAGATAAGCTTTGCCGTTCTTTGTGGAGAATTTGCAAACCTGGTAGGTGTAACGTGCCGTGGTATGTTTGTCCTGAATATATCCGGGTGCGTGAGGTTTACCGTTGTAT
>JAFVBO010000031.1 GCA_017479935.1 Lachnospiraceae bacterium | reverse complement strand
GAAGCCGCCAGCGGCGGTTGGATGATCCAGTATGACGGGAGGGTGCCCCTTATCGCTGGCGCGCAGGGTGTTGGAGTGGTTATCCGTCACATCCATGCGGCTGCCGCCCATGTCGTTTAAGACTGGGAAGCTTGCCTCTCCAGTGCTTTCCTGAGTACAGCCGGCAGCTCCTTCCCGCGTTTCTGCGCCCGGAGGAGAATACCTTGACATGCCTTCTGACTCAAAGAGTACCTTTCCGGCACATAATCCATCAAAATGGACGACAACAAATATTCTCTTTCGTCTTTGTGCGACTCCCCAACCCTTCGAGGCGTCGAGGATGCGCCAGGCGAGAGAATAACCGTCACCCAGGATTTCTCCTGCGGCGAGCCACTTGCCTCCCTCCGGCAGAGAAACATCTGCCTGGGGTTCTTTGATACGGATGAGCTGTTCGAGGACCGTGCGGAAATCTTGCCCATCGCAAGAGGACAGGGCGCCTGGCACATTTTCCCACACGGCCCATTTCGGATATTGTCCATGGGAGGAATACCTCATTTCTTTGATGATGCGCACGGCTTCGAAAAAGAGTGAGGATTGTTCGCCTTGCAAACCAGCTCGCTTGCCAGCGACCGACAGGTTTTGGCAAGGGCTGCCGAAGGTGATCACATTCACTGGCTCAAGCTCTCCACCGTGCAGTGTATGGATATCGCCGTAATGGCGCATGAAGGGCAGTCGCTTCCGCGTGACGCGAATCGGGAACGGTTCAATTTCCGAGCTCCAGACTGGCCGTATTCCTGCGTAGATGCCAGCCAGAGGAAAGCCTCCGATCCCGTCAAACAGGCTGCCGAGGGTAAGTTGGGTCATTTAGTGTTTCCTTTCTTGAAGCTGCTGTCACCAGACTTGGAGTCAATTTGACGGGGCTGCATGGCCAGTGAAATTGGGATCATGTTCCCGTTGACGAGGTAGGCGTTTCCTCCATCTTCCTCCGGTATTGGGTTCATGTTCTCCAGATCACGGATGTCATTGGCGTTGAGCCAGCCGTTCTGCCTACCAATGGCGTAGCCTTCCATACGCTCCTTATAAGACCCGCGCATAAGACCGTCCAGATTGAACTGACAATAGAAACGTCCCTTCTCCTTCTCGGTGAAGAGGGCGCGGTTAATGGACTGTTCGATTCGGATGAGCCATGGACGGATGCAGTGAACAGCGAAGTCAATAGACTGATGTTCGATGCTCGAGAAGGTGGCATGCTCCAGATCAGCGATCATGTGAGGCGGAACCCGGTAAATGCGGCATATCTCCGATACTTGGAACTTCCTGGTCTCCAGAAACTGCGCCTCATTGTTGGGCATACTGATTCTTGTGAACGACATTCCCTCTTCCAAAATTGCCACACGGTTGGAGTTGGAAGAGCCGCCATAGGCTTCCATCCAACTCTCTCGCAGCGCCTTGGGATTCTTGACGGTATTCGGATGGGTCAAGATGCCGGAGGGAGTCGCACCGTTGGAGAAGAACTTACTGCCAAACTCCTCTGCCGCAATGGATAGACCGACAGCGTTTCTTTCAACAGCAATGGGGCTGTAGCCCATGATGCCATCGAAGCCGAGGCCGGGAATGTGCAGGACATCTTCCGGGCGGAGCTTTACCGTCTGTCCGCTGGTGGTGGAGTAGGTGTAGGTGAGTTTTCCTTTGTCGTCACGATCCACTTCCATTCTGTCTGGCAATAGCGGATAGATGCCGACGATGTTTCCTCTACCTGCACGGAGGATCTGACTGTAGGAGTTTCCCCACAGGAGCAGGTGGGTGAGCATGGCCTCCCGCCAGACGAAGCTGGTCATTTCCGGATTTGGCTCATCGTGCAGGATGCGGTACAGCGGGTGATCCAGCGCTTTCTGGCTGCCAGACTTGTCAACCTCGAACACGGCGAAGGGCGGACTTGCAACTGTCTCCGCGATCACGCGGATGCAAGCATAAACTGTCGATACCTGAATGGCAGATCGTGCGTTGACCGACTTTCCGGATACACTTGAGCCAAAAGAGAAGGTAGTCGCTGCGGATACAGCGTCCGTGGGCTTGTCCCTGGCACGGAACAGAAAAAGAAATGGATTCTTCATGGTGTGCCTCCAAACAGTTTACTTGACTTTAGACACAAAGAGGTTTATACTATGTTTAAACATAGAGGAGGTGAATCTCATGCAGCTTCGATTGAAACAATGGGGAAACGGCACGGGTATTCGCTTTACGAAAGAATTCTTACGGAGAGCGGGTATTAAGCTCAACGACACGCTCAATGCTGAGATTGTCAATGGGCAGATTGTGTTGACCCCGGAATTCCGTCACCGCAGTCTGAAGGAGAGGGCGGCAGCATACGGAGGTCAGTTGAATCTTTCCAGTGAGATGGAACGGGAAGAACCTGTCGGCAGCGAGGTATGGTAAATGCAAAAGATAGAACAGGGTGACCTGCTGAAGGTTGGCGGGTTAAAGTATCCCGTCATAGTCGTGAGCAATGACTTTTTCAATGAATCTGGGAAAGCCATCGTTTGTCCAATTGTCAAAGATGCGATAGAAGGCCCTCTCCACATCAAGCTGAAGGATTGTGCTGTCGAGGGATACGTTCTTTGTGAGCAGGTCAGATACGTTGATCTGGCGGAAAGGCGTTTCTCAAAGATGACCGCAACGCACTACTTTGATATTATGGATATTTCCGATGCTGTCATGGGAATGTTTGACTATCAGGCATTGTAATCACAGCCCGTTGCCGGTTTTCTTGTCGTGATGCTCCTTGCAAAGCGGCTGCCAATTGCTCTGGTCCCAGAATAGGTTCTTATCACCCCGGTGCGGTACGATATGATCGACTACCGTCGCCGGGGTTATTTTTTTCTCTTCCAGGCACTTCACGCACAGCGGCTGCCGCTGGAGGTACAGTTTCCGGGCCTCACGCCAGCGACTGTCATATCCACGGGCAGCGGCGCCGCCACGGAGCGATTCGGGGGACCATTCTTTCCGATGCTCTTCGCAGTAGGTTCCCTTTTCGCAGAGGTTGGGGCAGCCAGGGAAGCGGCATGGGCGTTTCGGTGATCGGGGCATATTGGTTCCTCCCGTCAGCCAAGAATGAGAAGACCACGGTCATCGTACACGGACTCTCCACTGTTCTGATTCTTCATGGCGCGATCCAGGCCCATCACCATAGCCACAGCGCCGTCAACTTTCTCTGTGGACTTTTCTTTGTCGATCTTCACATTTCCAGCAGGGTCGGTTCTGACAAAGGCATTATCCATGTTCCAGCGGAGAATGGGGTGACCGCCATGATTGATTCTTCTCTCCAGTACTAGGCGCATGAGTTCCTTGGTGGGTGGGGACATGTCCCGAAAGCCCTGACCGAAGGGGATCATCGTGAAACCATCATCCTCCAAGGTCTGCACCATCATGGTGGCGTTCCATCGGTCGTATGCGATTTCCCGGATGTTGAAACGCTCGCCCAGCTGAAGGATATGCTGATGAATCCTATATGGTTACCGAAATCGACTATTGTATGTTTAAAAAGTCACTTGAAGTGCAGAACTTATGCAGAAGGACAATGCATGAGTTTCTTAAAGCCATTATCACTCCCACACCCCATGTCAGTTCGTTGCGGTTGCTACTAATCCATATTCTGATAGTAAATAGAATCCTATATTTGTTGTTTCCAGTAATGAGCATAGGTCTAATATAGCATGAACTAACACAAAGAAAAACTCGATTCATAATCACAATTGTATTAAAAATAGGTGAGTGAATGTCTGAGCAAAATAATAGTCCATTAGAGAATCTGCAAAATGCAGCCGATTAACATGAACGATTACTATGATCCCAAGCTGAAGGAATACCGCCTGTCTTTGATCGAAAAGGCTGCGGAAAGCAGTCCGGTAAAGCACGTATTCATCAAGGGCAGCATCGCGGATAAGGCGCTGGTGGACCGGGCCTTTGCGGAGTACCAGCCTGCCGTGGTGGTGAACCTGGCGGCCCAGGCAGGCGTGCGCTATTCCATCGATCATCCCGATGTGTACATTGAAAGCAACCTGATCGGCTTCTATAACATCCTGGAAGCCTGCCGCCGCAACCCTGTGGAGCATCTGGTGTACGCTTCTTCTTCCTCTGTGTACGGCGGCAACAAAAAGGTGCCCTTCAGCACCGACGACAAGGTGGACAACCCGGTCAGCCTGTACGCCGCTACCAAAAAGAGCAACGAGCTGCTGGCTCACAGCTATTCTAAGCTGTACAATATCCCCTCCACCGGCCTGCGGTTCTTTACGGTCTACGGCCCGGCGGGACGTCCGGACATGTTCTATTTCAGCGCCACCCAGAAGCTGGTGAAGGGCGAGACGATCTCCATCTTCAATTACGGCAACTGCAAGCGGGACTTCACCTATGTGGACGACATCGTGGAGGGCGTGCTGCGCGTGATGCAGGGCGCGCCTGAGAAGGCTACGGGTGAAGATGGCCTCCCCCTGCCGCCCTATGCGGTGTACAATATCGGCGGCGGCACGCCGGAGAACCTGTTGGATTATATCAGCACCTTGCAAGAGGAACTGGTGCGTGCCAAAGTGCTGCCCGAAGATTATGACTTTGAAGCCCACCGCAAGCTGGTTGGGATGCAGCCCGGTGACGTGCCCGTGACCTACGCAGACAGCACAGGATTGGAACAGGATTATGGCTTTAAGCCGTCCATCGGCATTCGAGAAGGGCTTAGGGCGTTTGCGGAGTGGTATAAAGCGTACTATATGAAATGATCGTTGAGGATTGTACATCATCCGAAAGATCGGCCGGCGCCTTCCAGGCCAGGTCAAAAAACGCCCTTGTACTTCATGATTTTCCTTCCTTATTTAATCACATCATGGGCACAATCCAGGCTGCCCAGGCATAGCTGACGGGCCAAACCAGGATCATGGCGGGAATCATATCGGCAATGGGAAAATCGTGAATTTTGGCAATGCGGAAGCCCGTGGCCAGCATGATCAGCCCGCCGCAGGCCTTGAAATCATTGATCATGGCCGGGGTGGTCAGGGGGAAAATCAGCCTGGCGCACAGGAACAAAAGCATAAAGATGATAAACTGCGGAACGGCCACCAGGCTGGTTACCAGCCCCAGGGAACAGGCAAAGATCATGGCCGTGAAAATATCCAGGATGGATTTGGCCAGCAATATGCTGTGGTTGCCGCTCATGCCCGATACGATGGACCCGTAAATGCCCGTGCCGCTGGCGCAAAACAGCACGATGGCGGTTACCAGCAATGCGTTATCGGCGTCGGCCTGGCCGGGAACCAGCCTGGCCAGTTTTTTGCCGCCGTTTTCAATACGCTTGCCCAAATGCGTCACAATGCCGATGATGGTGCCCACGATCAGCGACAGCACCACGGCGGGCATATTCTGCATGAGGATGATGGAGCTGATGCCAATGCCCATGGAGCATACGCCAAACACCAGGTTCAGCTTTTCCTTCAATTCGGCGGACATTTTGCTGCCGCCTTTGGCGCCGATCAGGCCGCCGATGGCCACGGCCAGCACATTGCAGATTACTCCGATGGGCATACATGTTTCCTCCGTTTGCCAGCATTTTTACAGGTTTTTTCCCGCCGGGCCCGGACTTTGTCAGTCGTTATCCAGCGCTTCCAGGCCGCGGCGCGCCTGGGGCTTGCTGTCGCCATGGCGGACAAAGAGCATGGTAATGAAGGCCAGCGACACAAACACCGCAGCGTAGGGAAACAGCGTGGTCATGCCGGCCCTGTCCATCAGCGCGCCGCTGAGGTAGGGCGTAATGGTCTGGGCGGCCATGCTGGCGGTGTAATAATAGCCGGTATAGCGGCCAATATCGCCGCCGCGGCACATTTCCACCACCATGGGGAAGCTGTTCACATTGATGGTGGCCCAGGCGACGCCCGCCAGGGCAAACATGGCGTTCATCAGCAGGGCGTTGCTGCCCGCCCGCAGGAAGGAGGCCGTCAGGAAGGCCGCAGCCAGCAT
>JAFVBO010000030.1 GCA_017479935.1 Lachnospiraceae bacterium | reverse complement strand
CATAGCGGCATTGATCTGCTCCTTGGTAACAGCACCCTTGACAACAGCGGTCAGGATGGTGGTGGAACCGGTGGGCGTAGGAACACGCTGAGCAGCGCCGATGAGCTTGCCGTTCAGTTCAGGGATAACAAGACCGATAGCCTTGGCAGCGCCAGTGCTGTTCGGAACGATGTTGATGGCGGCAGCGCGGCTTCTGCGAAGGTCACCCTTTCTCTGAGGACCATCAAGGGTCATCTGATCGCCAGTGTAAGCGTGGATCGTGCACATGATACCGGACTGGATCTCAGCCAGGTCATTAAGAGCCTTCGCCATAGGAGCTAAGCAGTTGGTCGTGCAGGAAGCAGCGGAGATGATGTGATCTTCCTTGCTCAGGGTGTTATGGTTTACGTTGTAAACAACGGTAGGCAGATCGTTTCCGGCAGGAGCGGAGATGATGACGTGCTTGGCACCGGCATCGATATGCGCCTGAGCCTTCGCCTTGGAGGTGTAGAAACCGGTGCACTCGAGAACGACGTCAACACCCAGTTCTCCCCAAGGAAGGTTCTCAGCCTTGGCTTCCGCATAAATGGTGATTTCCTTGCCGCAGACAGTGATGGAATTCTCACCGGCGCTAACCTGATCCGCATAAGCGTATCTGCCCTGCGTGGAGTCATACTTCAGCAGGTGAGCAAGCATCTTGGGGCTGGTAAGATCGTTGATGGCAACGATTTCAAAACCTTCAGCGCCAAACATCTGACGGAACGCCAGACGACCGATACGACCAAAGCCATTGATTGCAACTTTAACAGACATGGTTTTTTTCCTCCGTTTGTTGTGAAAAATAGTTTGTTAAAAATTTGATAATTGTTTTTCAACCGTAGCTATCATACAATGAACCACCGCCAAAAAGCAAGCAGTTTTCTAAGTTTGCGAAAAATTTGTCATTTTCGCATTTTTTGCAGGGAAAACCGTCTTCTTTTTGGGAAAAATTTGTTTTATGAAAGCGGAGTGAGGAGGCAATGCACGAAGTGCGAGCGACGCGGCCGCTTCCATGGCTGTAGTTTTCTCTTTTTTCCCGTCAGAGTATGCCTTCAAAGGCTTAAGAAACCGGCTCTTCCTGCCATCCCTTGCACAGATCCACCCAGCCCTTCGCGCGGCTGCATTTCTCTAATTCCTCGCAGGTCATGGTCACCGCGCTCGCGCCGCTTCCGGCCGCCGGGAACACAGTATCAAAGCGCTTCAGCGACTCATCCAGGTAGACGTCCACATGCGCGCCGTCCTCCGGCAGCGCGAACGGGCAGACTCCGCCGATCGGGTGCCCCGTGAAGGCAAGCACCTGCTCCGGGGTGAGCATCTTCGCCTTCAGCCCAAAGAAATGCTTGTACTTGCTGTTGTCGATCTTGGCGTCTCCCGCCGCCAGGATCATATAACACCTGGTTTCATCCTTCGAAAGAAAGGTCAGGGATTTCGCGATCCGGGCAGGGATCACGCCCACCGCCTCCGCGGCCAGCTCCACCGTGGCGCTGGAAACGTCAAATTCCTTGACGTCTTTCTCTTTGTCGAACTGCTTCAGGTACTCTCTTACAATTGCTACAGACATGATCCTTTCTCTCCTATCCGGTATTTCAAAAAACGCGTCAACGATCAGACATTATACTGCAACTGCCTTCCGGAATCAATCCGAAAGTGAGGAAGCATGTATCTACTCAGCACAGCCGCTTGCACCCCGCTGCAAGCGGCGTAAAACAAAAGTTGGCAAGCCAAGCCACAGGCAATTTGGAATGCGCGGAGCGCATTGCCTGTGGCTTCGTAACTGCTCAGGTACTGAGCAGTTACGAAGCATTCCTGTTCCCGGGCAGTGAAAACAAAAAAGGACAAGAAAACCGGACACTTGATTCCTGGAAAGGGTTGCTGTATAATGACGCGACGTACTACAGGAAGGAAAAATCGTTGCTTACGTACAAAGCCTGGCAGGGCTTGTATCTAAGCAGAGTCAGGAAACGAATGATGAATCGAAAAACATACGAAATGGATATGGTGAACGGGCCGATCCTGTTCAAAATGATCGCTTTTGCGGTGCCGCTCATGCTCTCGAGCATCCTGCAGCTCCTGTTTAACGCGGCGGATGTAGTGGTGGTCGGAAAGTTTGCCGGCGATAACGCCCTTGCGGCTGTCGGCTCAAACGGGTCGCTGATCAACCTTTTAACCAATTTTTTCATCGGGTTATCCATCGGCAGCAACGTCATTGTCTCCAACTATTTTGGAGCCAAAAAGGAAAAGGAAGCGGAAGAAGCCGTGCACACGTCCATGTTCGTGAGCCTCTTAAGCGGCGTTCTTCTGACCATCTTAGGGCTTGTGGCCGCGCCGCAGATTTTAAAGCTGATGAACGTGCCGGAAAACATTCTTCCGCTCTCCGTGCTGTATATCCGCATCTATTTCGGCGGAATCACCGCCTCCATGATTTACAACTTCGGAAGCGCCATTCTGCGTGCCGTGGGCGACACCCGACGCCCGCTGTACTATCTGTCGGCCGCCGGTGTCCTGAATGTAATCTTAAACCTGATTTTCGTCATCGTGTTTGACATGAGCGTGGCCGGTGTCGCGCTCGCGACCGTGATCTCCCAGTGTCTGTCCGCGTTTCTCATCGTCCGCTGCCTCATGCGGGAAAAAGGCATGGTACATCTGGACCTTGCGAAGATCAAACTCCACCCGGATAAGTTTCTTCAAATCTTACAGATCGGCATTCCGGCCAGTTTGCAGGGCATCGTCTTTTCGCTGTCAAACGTCATTATCCAGGCATCCGTCAACTCCTTCGGAGAGATTGTCGTCGCCGGAAATTCTGCCGCGTCCAACATTGAAGGCTTTGTCTATGTGGCCATGAACGCCTTCTACCAGAGCAACCTCTCCTTCACAAGCCAGAACATGGGGGCCGGCCGCTACGACCGCATCACCCGCATTCTGATCACCGCGCAGGCCTGTGTAATCGTCACCGGGCTGGTGCTCGGAAACCTCGCCGTGTACTTTGGCCCGCAGCTTCTCTCCATTTACACGGACAGCGCCGCTGTCATTCAGGCTGGCTTAAACCGCCTGGACGTCATCGCCAGATGGTATTTCTTATGCGGAATCATGGATGTCATGGTAGGTTCCATGCGCGGCATGGGGCATTCGGTGGAGCCGATGGTTACTTCGCTGCTCGGCGCCTGCGGTCTGCGGCTCCTCTTTATATTCACCATCTTTGGCTGGCCCGAATTCCACACCATCCACGCCCTCTACATGACCTATCCAATCAGCTGGATCGTCACGTTCCTGGGGCACATCGCCTGCTTCTTTGTGATAAGATCGAAGGTGTTCAGGAAGGTTGGGTATTGGAGGAGCTGAAATAGGAAGGTGACTTGGGACGGGCCTGAAGGTGACAGGGGACGGGCCTGTGTCACATTAAAAATGTG
>JAFVBO010000029.1 GCA_017479935.1 Lachnospiraceae bacterium | reverse complement strand
GTGTTCAAGGAATAGCTGAATTTGCTTTAAAGATGAAGAATCTCTATGAAACACTGTCAGGAGAAGCAATACTGGAAGAACCATACAGCGTTCATAATTACATTGAGTTTGTTGCTAAAAAAGGTGGTCATATAGGAGTCATGGGACGATTAAACAATAAGAGCGCTTTTGGCTATACACAAGAAATAAACTTCGAAAATGAGATCGATCAGACTTATTTGAGAGATTTTGTTAACCGATTACTTGCTGACTTCGGTAAATATACAGAATGACAACTTCTGGTTTACCGAAGTCGGTCAACTGACCCTACGCGCGGACAATCAGTCAGTGGTTCCCGAAACGAAAAATTTTCAAGGAATACTTCGAATACAAGATAAAAAAACAGTATAGCAAGGAGCATGTGGGTAATGGATGCAAAGAAGAAAAAATCAAAAAAGAGAATTGTTCTCATCGTTCTAAGTATCATGGCCTTAATCGTCATCGGATGGTGGGCGTTTTGTGTATACGTGTATAACGACAATTTTGATATCAGCGCGGAAAGCTATGCGCCTCTGATGCTCCGCATCGAGGATTTTGACGGGCTGGAATGCGCAGAGTATTCTTTCCCTTCTGACAGAGGCCAAATGCTTTCCGGTTATCTCTACCGTGCGGGAGAAAACCAGCACGGAATCGTGATTATTGCTCACGGATTTGGCGGCGGCGGTCACAATTCTTATATGGACGTCGCGGATTATTTTGCCCATAACGGATACTGTGTGTTTGCCTATGACGCCACGGCCATGGATCAGAGCGAGGGCGATGGACTGGGCGGGGTTCCACAGGGAGTGATCGACCTCGATCACGCCATCTCTTTCGTGGAGTCCAGCAATGATATCCCCGATCTTCCGATCGTCCTTTTCGGGCACAGCTGGGGTGGATACTGCGTAAGTGCCGTTTTGAATTACCATCCGGAGGTCAGGGCCGTTATTGAGTGTTCAGGCTTCAACCGATCGTCGGATATGTTTGAATCCGGTGGAAAATCCCAAGCGGGAAGCATAATTTACGCCATGATGCCGTTTATCAGGATACATGAAAGCTTCCGGTATGGCAAATTCGCAGTAAATACCGCAATGGACGGGTTTGCCGCTACTGACGCCAAAGTGATGATCGTTCACAGCGCTGATGATGATGTGATAGGCATCGAATATGGGTTGGACAAGTATTATGAAAAATATAGAGATGACCCCCGGTTCACTTTCATCAGGTTCGAGGACAGGGGTCACAATGAGATGTTCAACGATCCGGCCAATACCTATAAGGATGAGTTCAACGCGACATTTGATCGGTGGCTCGAAACGCTCGATTATGATTATAATGCGGAAGAAAACAGAGAACGGTTTATAGAAGATAAGGCAAACTATATTGTCGAAAACCTTGATCATCAAAGATGGAGCCATCGATTGGATGCCGATCTGTTTGCCCGGTTCCTGGAATTCTATGAACAGGCCGTCAAATAGAATACCGACAACCTCTGATCAGTCTCGCATAGAACCAGAGGGTACTTATGCAAATCCCGGTATGCAGAGGCGATCAACGGTCAATGCGCGTGGGCAACAAATCCAGTTTGTGGAGATGATACATCATAAGAATCCATACTTTTTCGACCTCAGAAAGATAGTTTCAGGACGAAGATAAGAGGGGGTGCCGCGTTATGAGCTTTGGCTTTTCATACATAGGGATGATATGGCTGATCATGACTTTTGTTCCGAATATAATCTGGACGAAGAATCAGCCAAAGGATTATGAGAAATATGTGGGAAATGAGAATAAGGTTCTGCTTGCACTGGAGAGAGTTGGCCAATTCATCGTTACGCCTGTAGCACTTTTATCCTCTGACTTAAACTATAAGGGATGGAACATCTGGTTAGTGGTACTTCTGATTTCGTTCTTATGTATGGTTCTCTATGAGATCTTCTGGATCCGATATTTCAAGAGCGAAAAGACCATGCAGGATTTTTACAAAGGGATCCTTGGGATTCCGGTCGCCGGAGCCACACTTCCTGTTTTTGCATTCTTTTTGCTGGGAATATATGGCGGAAACATCCTGATGATCATTGGCTCTGTCATCCTCGGAATAGGTCATATTGGCATTCACCTGCAACATCGTGAAGAAGTATACGGACCAAAGCAAAAGAAAAAGATGCCAGGAAGAATGATCTTCGGTGTTATAAAGGCTATAGCGATATTCATCGCCGTGATCGTATTTGGTGCATTTGCGTTCTTTATTGCAGGCAGAAACATCAATCAGTTTAAGCGATTTATTCGTTATAAGGATGGCGTAAATGAACAGATCTATGTCAAACTTACCGATCAGGAGGAATATATCACAATCGCGGGAGAAAATGTCAATAATCCTGTGATAGTCTCCCTCCATGGCGGACCAGGTTCTCCAACAGCTTATATAGATTATTGCTGGCAGGATTATCTGGCGGATCAGTATACGCTTGTCAGTTGGGACGAGAGAGGCTGCGGCAGATCCTATTATCGCAATGCCCATATCGATCCGGACAATCAAACCGTCTCTTTTGACGCTCAGCTGGCTGATTTGGATGCCCTGGTAGACTACCTGCGTGGCCGGTTTTCCAGGGATCAGGTGATCATCATCGGACACTCATACGGAACCATGCTGGGTAGCAGATATGCGTTGGCGCATCCCGAAAAAGTATCTGCCTACATCGGCGTAGGTCAATGTGTAAATGAGCGGAACTATTTCGGGGAGACTTATTCCTATGAGGACGCGCTTGCCAAGGCGCGTGCAAACGGCGACGATACGACCGATTTGGAAGCGGCTTATGAGAGATTTATGGCGGACATGAGTCTGGCGAACCTGATGGGACTCAGGGAAAAGGTTAAGCCGTATCATCCTCAGACGGTCACGAAAGATATCTCAACCATGGCGGCGCTTACAAGCCCTATCGTCGGAGTGGATGATGTGAGATGGTATGCATTGCAGATAGGCGCGTTGATGGATGATACAAGAATGGAATATTATGAAGAACTGGTGGAGAAGCCGCTTTTCGGGTATATGAATGACTTTAATGCGCTCGAAATGAATGATGCGTATCAGATGCCGGTGATGTTTCTGTCCGGATCCTGCGACTGGATCTGTCCTGTCGGATTAATAGAGGAATATATGGACGTGATAACGGCGCCGAGAAAGCAATTACGCCTGATGGAGGGCTGCGGGCATTCTCCACAGGGGCAGCTGCCGGAGGAATTCAGTCAGGCGGTGAGAGAATTTTTGGATGCACCGTAAATGATCGATGCGCCAAAAGACGAAGGGGAATCTTAAACACATTATGTGCTGTTACGGAGAGTAACAGCCGTGTCACAGCTCGTCTCTTTACTGTTGCCGGCAATCCGGTTTACGATGAGGCTGCAAAGAGAACCGCAGATGCGGGAACAAAAAGGAGGTCATCATCATGACATTTGGAGAAAAGCTAAGGGAAGCAAGAAGAGAAGCCGGATTGTCGCAGGAACAGTTTGCGGAGAAAATGAGTGTATCGAGATCGGCTGTTGCCAAGTGGGAAGCCGGAAAAGGGCTGCCTGACGTAAACAATCTGAAGGTAATGGCACGGCTGCTGGATGTGAGCGTCGATTATCTTCTGGATGAGGACGAGAAACTCAGCTTCAATGAAACGAAAGAAGCGATCGACCTGAATTCGTTTGAAGTGTCGGGAAAATGCAGGGATAAAAAGGATGCAGCCTGCTACGCTCGGTTCAGCAAGGCGGATGCGATCTATCCGCTCATCCGGAGAAAGCGGATGAGTAAAGTCGAGTGGCTGGTGGATCTGATCGCCGGGCCCGGGATCATTCAGGGGGCAGACTATCTGAACAATACATCGGCTTATTATCTGGTGGAGATCGGCGGCAAGCAGCTGCTGGCAGAGGTGTCGGCGGACTTTATCATAAGCCGTGAGCTGGCGAGCAGGGTGGATCCGAAGAAGTTTGATTTCGGAAATTATACGTTCAGGAAGGCGGCGTATCAGCTGGTGTAATCTACGCCCCAGAAGGCGGCGTATCAGCTGGTGTAATCTACGCCCCAGAAGGCGGTGTATCAGCTGGTGTAATCTAAGCCCCAGAAGGGCGGCCGCACAAATTCAGATACTTATATGGCGTCAGGAAATTCTGTTTGGCAGAGTTCTCATGACGCCATTTTTTGCTTTGATTTATGCGCCAGCCCCTCTGCGTCCGGAGGGGGGCTAGATGAAACCCGATCACGTTCTGTTTGGGAAAACTGAGAAATGGGAATAAAAGTGGGAAAAGAGGGTTGCAAATGGGAACAGAAGAGGGTATGATGAAGGCGTAATATCTGTAAAGTGAGGTGTCAACTTTGAAATATCTTACATCTATGCAGGCGGCTGAACTCCTGGGGGTGAGCAAACGATATGTCAATATCATGTGTGCCAAGGGGGAACTTAGCGGTGCCTTAAAAAACGGATATCGCTGGATGATCCCGGAAAATGTGCTGCATGAAAAAGTGGGAACCGGGAATAAAGCAAAACGTGTGTTTAATACAACAGGTATTTGCGACCCGAAGTTGCACTACATGGTAAATCTGGATCGACGGATGGCTGAAGTAAAGGCTTTGGTTGATGAGGGAAAGTATTTTACCATCAATAAAGCGCGTCAGTATGGGAAAACGACGATGCTGCATGCCTTGTATGACTACCTGAATCAGGAGTATTTTGTCATCAGCATGGATTTCCAGATGCAGATGAGTGATGCGAAATTCCGAAATGAGAATTCGTTTTCACTTGCTTTTGCAAAGGCTTTTATGACATCTTCCCGGGCCAATCCGCTCAGCAATGACGAGACGATTGACCGGGCGCTCAAGGCATTCGGAGAATCTTGGAAAGTGGATTTGTCGCACTATGAACTGGTTGAGCTGTTTCAAGGCCTCAGCGATTTTTGTGCTACAATCCCTCGGAAAGTGGTCCTGATGATTGATGAAATCGACAGCGCAACCAATAATCAGGTTTTTTTGGACTTTCTTGCGCAGCTTCGCGGGTATTACATAAACAGGAACAGATATTCCACATTTCATTCGGTTATACTGGCTGGTGTCTGCGATATCAGAAATTTGAAAAGGAAGCTACGTCCGGACGAGGAACATAAGGATAACAGTCCATGGAACATTGCAGCGGATTTTGATGTTGAAATGAGTTTTTCTGCCGATCAGATAGCCCAGATGCTTGATGAGTATGAAGCGGATCATAAGACGGGGATGAATGCGGGCTTTCTTGCTGGGGAAATATATGAGTATACCAGCGGATATCCGTATCTGGTTTCCCGTTTATGCCAGCTGATGGATCAGCAGTTTGTGAGTGAGGTAGGGAAGAATGCCTGGTCCCATGCGGGCCTTTTAAGTGAGGTAGGGAAGAATGCCTGGTCCCATGCGGGCCTTTTAAATGCGGTAGGCGAGCTTGTCCGGGAGAATAATTCCTTGTTTGAGGACATGGCAAAGAAGGTGAAAGATTATCCTGCTCTCCGGGATCTGCTGTACGGCATTCTGTTCCGCGGCAAAAGCATTCCTTTTAATCTTGGGACAGAACTGGTATCGATAGGCGCCATGTTTGGCTTTTTGAAAGAGCGCGATGGACAGGTGGCAATAGCCAACCGTATCTTTGAGATATGGTTTTATAATCTGTTCATTGCGGAAGAGGCCATTAACAGTGAAATGTATGATGCTGGTGAACGTGATAAAGCTCAGTTTGTCTCAGGAAAACGGCTGAATATGGATCTTGTATTGAGAAAGTTTGTGCAGCATTTTACGGAGAACTTTGGGGACAGCTCTAACCATTTCATCGAAGAGAACGGAAGAAAGTTATTCCTGCTTTATATACGCCCGCTTATCAATGGGACCGGACATTATTATATTGAAGCCAGGACCAGAAGCATGGGGAGAACCGACTTGATTATCGACTACTGCGGCGAGCAGTATGTTATTGAAATGAAAATCTGGCATGGGGAAGAGTATCATTCCAGAGGGGAAGAACAGTTGATTGGATATCTCAAGGATTATGGACTAAAGAAGGGGTACATGATCAGTTTTAATTTTAATAAACATAAACACCCTGGGGTACAGGAACTTCACTTTAAAGAGTATACAATTGTGGAAGCAGTCGTTTGAGGCAGGGAAGTTGGATGAGGAGGTGCCATGGAGAATAAGACAAAGCTGCGGCTTTTGTATTTATACCGGTATCTGGTTAAAAATACGGACCCGGAGCATCCGGTTTCTACCCCAGAGTTGATAGAGATTTTAAAAACCCGATATGGTATTGATGCCAACCGGAATACCCTGACGAACGACTTTCAGATGCTTGAGCAGGCGGGGTATTCGTTCGGGGTGATCCATTCACAGCAGAATAAATATTATTATGATAGCAGGACGTTTGATCAGGCGGAACTGAAGCTCCTGATTGATGCAGTTTCGTCGTCAAAGTTCATCACACAGAAGAAGAGCCGCGAGATGGTTGAAAAAATTCTTTCACTTACCACGAAGTTTCGGGCCGATAAACTCCGGCGGCATGTGCATGTGGAGGGACGGGTCAAGTCGGATAATGAGAAAGGATATAAAATCCTTGACATTGTTAACGAAGCGATTGACGCGGGGTGCAAGATCCGTTTTCAGTACACGGATTACAGCACCAAGAAGCGGAAGATGCTTCGGCATGGCGGCGCTTACTATGTGGTGAGCCCATATGAGCTTGTGTGGGACGGTGATTTTTACTATGTTATTGGCTATAGTGAAGACCGGGGGATGATACAGAATTTCCGCCTGGACAGGTTTTATCGGGAGCCGGAACTGTTAAGCAAAGAGCCGATCGTTCCGGTTCCTGCAGGTTTTAGGCTTTCGAACTACTCGCAGGGGATTTTTCGCATGTTCGGCACGGAAACACCGGTACATGTAGAGTTGTTGTGTAAGAACTATATTATGAACTCGGTCATCGACCATTTTGGTACGAAGATACGCGTGAAGGAAGTGGATGAGGAACACTTCCGGATTGAGCCGCTTGTGTGCGCGTCACCCACGTTTTACCGCTGGGTGTTTGGCTGGAATGGGGACATGAAGATCCTGGGGCCGGCGTCTGTGCGGGAGGAATATACGGCGATGGTCCGGAGGGCGCTGGAAGCGTGTGAGTTGCAGGAGAGCGCAGGGGAGTAAAGGAGGAGTATATGGCGAACTGGGTAAAAGAAGCCGTGTTTTATGAAATCTATCCGCAGTCGTTTTACGACAGCAACGGGGATGGGATTGGAGATATTCCGGGAATCATACAGAAACTGGACTATATTCGTGAGTTGGGGTGCAATGCGCTCTGGATCAAGCCCTGTTATGATTCGCCCTTTAAGGATGCCGGGTATGATGTGCGGGATTATAAAAAGGTGGCAGCCCGGTACGGGACCAATGAGGATCTTTACCGCCTGTTTTCGGAGGCACATCAAAAAGGAATACATGTGCTGCTGGATTTGGTGCCGGGGCACACCTCCGAAGAACACGAATGGTTTGTCGCCAGTCAGAAACAGGAGCCGAATCAGTATTCCGGCCGTTATATCTGGAGTGATTTCTGGCTGGGAGCGATGCCCGGACATCCTTATATCGCCGGGGAATCGGAGCGCAACGGGACGTACATGCTGAACTTTTTCAAATGCCAGCCGGCGTTAAACTATGGATTTTACAAGCCGGTCTTTTCCTGGCAGAAGAGCATGGACGATCCGGATTGTTTGGCTACCCGGGAGGCCATAAAAGATGTGATGCGTTTCTGGCTGGCTCATGGGTGCGATGGATTTCGCGTGGATATGGCCGATTCGCTGGTGAAGGAGGATACACCGGACAAAGCAGGAACCTGTGAGGTATGGAGGGATATCCTGGGGGATATCCGCCGAGAGTTTCCGGAGGCGGCCTTTGTATCCGAGTGGTCCAATCCGCAGCTGGCGCTTTTGTCGGCGGGATTTGACATGGATTTTTACCTGGATCACCCGGGGAACGGGTATCATACTCTGCTTCGCGACGGGGGAGTGGGAGGAGAGGATAACAGCTATTTCCGGTCGGAAGGCCAGGGGGATATCACCCGGTTTTTGGTGGATTATCTGCCCAAGTATGAAGCGACAAAAGAAAAGGGCTATATTAGCTTCTTAACCTGCAATCACGATACGCCGAGGGCTTCGCGGACTCTTTCTGTTCAGGAGCGGAAGGTGGCGTATGGGATGCTGTTTACCGTGCCAGGCGTTCCTTTTTTGTACTACGGGGATGAGATCGGCATGCGCTATATCGAGAACCTACCCACAAAGGAGGGCGGGTATACCCGGACCGGTTCGCGCACACCTATGCAGTGGGGTGGAGAAAATGGCGTTTTGAAGGAACGGGAAGCGGGGGAGGAAACAGGCGATGCTTTGAAGGGACGAGAAGCGGGGAAAGGAACTTGCGATGAAGCCCTCGCAAGTTTGCAAAATCTGGGCTTTTCGGAGGCGGATCCTGAAAAACTGTACCTTCCGGTGGATCCTGCCGCGGATGCGCCAACGGTAAGCGAGCAGGAGAAGGATCCGAACTCGCTGTACAGCTTTATGAGGCGCTTGCTCCATTTCCGTGCGGGGCAGCCTTCTTTCAAGGCAGATGCGGAATTTGAGGTAATTGTTGGGGAGAAGGAAAAGCCGTTTGTCTACCGCCGCGGGAACTTATATTGTCTTGTCAATCCATCACTTAATCCTGCAGCGGTTTCGCTCCCGAAAGTACAGGATAAGAGAATTCTGTTTACTACGGAAGATTCTGGTGCGAGGGAAGGCGATTGCTTGTTTGATGGAATTGTTCCGGCGCAGGCGTTTTTGGTTGTAGAAAGGTGAAGAGCGGGGCGCATTTTGAGAAGATGGAAGATGTAGAGTCATATCATGCTGGACTGGATAAATGCGGGGCGCATTGGAAAAATGGTGGCAGAGATCTGTCCCCTGTCAGAAAACTGTCAGATTTGGAGAAAAAAAGATGATGAAGATCAGAAGCATGGTCGAAGATGACAGATGGATTGTGAAAGAGATGATGCGGACGTTTTATGCCTCGCCGGCGGTCTTAAGCAATGGATCGGAGAGCATTTTTGACGCGGATATTGATGCGTGTGTCGGCAGCAGCCCTTACCTGGAGGGATTTGTGCTGGAAGAAGAGGGGGCGATCATCGGCTATGGGATGATTGCCCGAAGCTTTTCCACAGAATTTGGGAAGCCGTGCGTGTGGATTGAGGATCTGTATCTGCGCGAGGAATTCCGGGGGGCCGGAAGGGGAAGCCAGTTTTTCGACTATATCGCGGAGCAAAATCCCGAATGTCTTTTGCGGCTGGAGGTGGAGCCGGACAATGTGAGGGCACGGAAGGTTTATCAAAAGAATGGGTTTGATGAGCTTCCTTATGTGGAGATGAAGAAGTAGGAAAATGTTAAAATGAAAACAATTGCTCAGCACGGTTGTATCAAAAACGGAAAAGGGAAGAGTGAAAGAATGGAAGAGACGCGTGAGGATGCGGCGTGGCGAGAGGGAAGATGAAAAGGAGAGAGAAATGACTGGGGGAAAGAGGCGTCGTTTTACAAGGCCGGATTGGGTGAATAAGGTATGGAATAGTTTGAAGGAATTGAAGCTTTCTTCGTTTTTGATGCTGACTCTGGCGGGCAGTATCAACGCGTTTGGCGTGACGATCTTTCTGTTTCCTGTTAAACTGTACGATAGTGGAATTTCGGGACTTTCCATGTTGCTGGATCAGGTCACGCCGCCGTTTTTGACGCTGTCGATTTTCCTGCTTGTGCTGAACGTGCCCATTTTTCTTTTTGGGATGAATAAGCAGGGGACGTCGTTTGTGATTTATTCCATCTATGCTGTAGCGGTATACTCCTTCGTTTCTTTTCTGATCATGAATGTACTGCCTGTCGATGTCTCGCTTATCTCCCCGCTTGCGGGCCGTGACCTTTTGCTGTGCGCGGTCTTTGGCGGTGTCATCTCGGGAACCGGGAGCGGCCTGACCATCCGCCATGGCGGGGCCATCGATGGAATTGATGTTTTGTCGGTGGTGTTTGCCAAAAAGATCGGGATCTCCATCGGAACCTTTGTCATGGTGTTTAATGTAATTTTGTATATTGTCTGCGGCATTGTGATCCAAAGCTGGATTTTGCCGTTGTACTCGATTGTCACTTATTATGTAGGGTCGAGAACGGTGGATTATATCGTGGAGGGCTTCGACCGCTCCAAGTGCGCTATGATTGTCACGACCAGGGCCAGCGAAATTGCGGACGCGCTGGCCGGCTCCTTTGGCGCGAGCGGGACGATTGTGAACGCGGTAGGCGGTTATTCGAAGGAGGAGAAGGAAATCTTGTACTATATTGTCAACCACTTTCAAATTAACAAGCTGCGGCAGATTGTCCATGAGATCGATGCGAACGCGTTTATTTCGCTGCAGGATGTGTCGGATATCATTCAGAAGAAGGAATGAAGAATTTGTGACAGTGTGAAGGGGACGGGCCTCTGTCACATTTTGTCAGTCACAATGAAAGGAGAATATGAAATCTCATGAGCCGTGAACTTGTCTACACCTTTCATGCGGATAGCGGCAGGGCGGTATCGCTTAGGGCTTTTTTAAAGCGGCATCGGTATCCCAAGTCGGCATTAAAGCGCCTGGTATACGGTCCGGATCAGGTGTTTCTGGATGGGGAGGCAGCTAAGCTGACGACCATTTTGAAGGATGGGCAGTCGATCCTGGTGCGGGTGGCCGAGGAAGAAGGTTCGGATGTTGTGTCTCCGGTGGAAGTTCCGTTAAAGATCCTGTATGAGGATGAGGACATTCTGGTGATTGATAAGCCGCCGTTTCTTCCTATTCATTCCTCGCCGAAGCATTACGATCAAACGCTGGCGAACGCGGTGGCCTGGCTAGACCAGAAAAACGGGCGGGAGAAAACTATGTTTCATTGCTTAAACAGACTGGACCGGGATACCAGCGGCGTGACGCTGGTGGCCAGAAACAGTTTGAGCGCGGCCATTTTAGGGGAAGCGGTCAAGAAGAGAGAAGTGAAGCGGGAGTACCTGGCGATTGTGGAGGGGATCACAAAAGAGCGGGGCGTTATCACGGCGCCAATCGGCCGCACGGAGGGCTCGGTGATTACCCGACAGGTGGACTTTGAGAAGGGAGAAAGTGCTGAGACATTTTACGAGAGGCTGGAGGTGCGGCGGGCAGCATCCAACTCGTTCTACTCGCTTCTGCGCATCCGTTTAGGGACCGGGCGCACGCATCAGATCCGGGTTCACATGAAGTATATCGGGCATCCGCTGCCGGGCGATTATCTGTACCACCCGGTATATGACCGGATTGACCGTCAGCCGCTGCACTCTGCGAGCCTTCAGTTTTATCATCCGATCACCCAAGAACTGATGCTCTGGCAGGCACCGATGCCGGAGGATATGAGAAGGATGTGGGAGGGGCTGGAGCCGGGAGAAATGTGACAGAGGGCCGTCCCCTTCACACGATCAGCTTTGTATCAGGGAGAGGAAAACATAGAAGGGACTGCCTGCTAGAAGATAGAAAAACGGAGCCTGATTGGGCTCCGTTTTGTTGCTTGATTTTACTTCAGTTTCAGGCCGTCTTTGAAGGCGTTGCCGACGCGTTCCGAAACCTTGTAGTATCCGTGAGTATACGGGTCAAATGCGATGGCGTTTACCAGGGACATATCGATCTTGCCGTCTACCATGACATGCTCATCGGCGGTGACGTTCACAACCTTGCCGATGACGCCGCAGCCGTATTCGTTGGTCTGATACTCGATGAACTTGCACTCCAGGCAGAGCGGGAATTCATTGATGACGGGGGCGTCCACCGTTTCGGCTTTGGTGGCGGTCAGGCCGCTGCGGGCAAACTTATCCGGGACACGATTGCCGCTTTCGACGCCGAAGTAATCGGCTTCCACCAGATGCGCGGCGTCTGCGATACTTACGGTGAAGGCGCCTCTTGCTTTGATGTTCTGTACCGTCTTATGGGATTCCGTCAGGTTTAAAGCAACGGTGTCTCGTTCCTGCATGGTTCCCCATGCGGCGTTCATGACATTGACGCTGCCATCTTCGTTGTATGTTGCGATCATCAGCACGGGCATCGGGAAAATGCCTTCCGTAATTTTCAGCTTTTCTCTCATGATTGGTTCCTCTTTTCCAGCATTCGATTGACAGGAGCGGATGTCCTGCCTATAATGATTATAATCGGCGCAGGAAATATTTCAAGTACCTACATGCAGGTAAGGTACTATCCTTGAGGAAAGCAATATCAAATAGAATAGGAACCCCATAGAAAATGATCAGGAATTACATAGAAGAAGCGAACTTCGAAGATACCGGATTCAGTTATACGCTGTCGCTCATTTCCGGGAAGCATAAGATGGTGATCCTGTATTGCCTGATGGAGTTTGAACCGGTTCGGTTCAATGAACTCAGGCGTTACATGAAGAACATTTCGGACAAAACGCTGAGCGCCAATTTAAAGGAGTTAGAAGCAGACCGGTTGATCGTCCGGAAGGAGTATCCGCAGATTCCGCCCAAGGTGGAATACAGCCTCAGCGAGAGAGGAAAGTCGCTGATGGCGGTGCTGGATCAGCTTTGTATATGGGGAGAAGAAAACAAGGACGTTTCTTTCGGCCGCTAAAGATGGCTGGGGGAAACGCCCTTGAAAGTTATACCGTTGCTTCAAACAGCACCTTGTCCTTGCATTGAATTCGTTCAACTCCTGATTTTTTCTTTTGATTGAAGTTAAAACTCAGCATGTAACCGGTATTAAGTCCATAGTAATCCAGATATTGCAGGATTTGCCGTTCACCCTCTTCATTGTATCGTTCCCCTCTCCATATCTTTAGCTCAATGATATATTGTTTTCCAAGATAGTCGATGATAACGTCTGTCCGTTTCTGATCGCGGGTTTGCGCCTCAATGTAGTAATTGCCGGTTCCGTTGATGATCGGCTTTAAATAGAGCAGAAACTGTTCCCGCCCATCTTTTTCCTGAAAACGTTCCGAAAGAGAGCCATAAACCTGGTGATAGGTCTGAATGAAGTGATCCAGAATCAGGCGAACATTCAGCTGGCCGTTCTCGACAAAGATATTCTTAGCCAGATCTCCTTCCCGGGAGAAACGGTTGTTTTTCAATTCTTCGTCCGATAAAAACAGATTGTATAATCTGGTTTCGAAAATACGGTTATCAATTCGAACAGAGTTGTTCTCATTTCTTATGAAACCATACATTTGCATTTGAGCAATGTCGTCCTGATCCGGATTCCAGGACAATTTTGTGCCTTCCATCAAGATGCTGCGAAGGGATGATTTCAAATCCGGGTAATTATTCAGTTTAGTGGTAAGCGATTGAAAGAGCGTATTATTCTCCGACAGCAGCAGTTTGACGGCTTCCTCGAAACCGTGCGGTGTCCATGCTTCTGAAGAGGAAGAAAGCATTTGCCTGATGTCCGTGTCGATCAGCTGGCAGATCCGGCTTACCAGAAATGGATAGCCATTTGTATAAGCGCGTAACTGTTTCGCCATAGCAGCGGTATCCATACCAGTATGGTGATCTGCTTCGTATTCATCCAGCATTCCTTTGATTCCGGTTTCGGAGAGACTCATATCGATGTCAAATTCAGCGGCGATATTCCAGGGACTGTTTTCCTTATGCTGTTCCTCATTGCGAATCTGGGTTTTTAGGTGTTTTACGTCGGTAACTCCTGCCAGGATGACAGACTGAAAGGCCGGAGAATGCTTGATATCGCGATCGATGTAGCTGTTTCGCAACTGACCCAGGAAATCAAGAAACACCTGATTGTTTGTTGCGCTGTCGACTTCATCAATGATAAGCACAATGGGGCTTTCGGATAAGCGGCACCATTCTAAAAGAGTATCGAACAATTCATCGAGTTCCGCTTTTTCTTCCTTCCGGGTGATGTAATCTTCTATGCTTGACTGGATGGAACAGGGCATGTCGAGATCATTGCGTAATTCCCTTCGCAGCAAACGGCAGAAGGCCTTGACAAAAGATTGCTCCGTTTCAAAGCCGGCATTTCCGATTCCTTGGAAACTGAGACTGATGACTTCGTAATCGGTCTTTATGTACTCCTTCAGCGCAGCTAATGTAGTGGTTTTTCCATACTGTCTGGCCCGGTTGATGGTGAAATACTTTCCGGCATCAATCAGCTTTCGGATCTCCCGGACTCTGTCGGAAAGATCCACCATGTAATGCCTGGATGGGATACAAACGGCAGTCGTATTGAATGTTTTCACTGGGATCCTCCTTTCTGCCCAAGGGATGCAAAGCGCGTTTTCAAAAAAGTTATCCTTTCCGATATAATAGCATATCGTATTTCTGGATGCAAGCGTGAAAACAGGCAGTTTTAGCTCATTTTCAAATCAAAACATCGAACTGCGTTTTCCCTTGCAGCGAAAGTGCTTCTGCGCTATACTTGCTGCGTATCCTACGAAATGAGCGAATAGCACTTCCAATAGGAGATGCTATGCCGGTGGCAGGGGAGGATGGAATGAACTTTTTAAACAGCGGAGCTGGGTATGCGCTTTTCAGGGAGGCGGCTCGCGCGAAAACATACGTGGATAAAACCATGATGATCGATGTGCTCTACCGATACACGGTAGATAGCAGCAAATATGTCTGCGTCACCAGACCCAGGCGGTTTGGAAAGTCTGTGGTAGCGAACATGATTGCGGCCTTCTTTGATGAGAGCACCAAGGAGAAGAGCGCGGCCCTTTTTCAGAACTGTCTTCTTGGCGCACTGAAAAAAGAACAGGAAGAAATCTGGCGCGCAGATCCGGAAGGCCCGGAGGCGGGCAGCCTTTGTTGGCCTTTGCAAGGCAGGCTGAAAGTGATCCGGATCAACATGATTGATTTGCTGACCGATACGATGACGGATTACGCGGCGTTTCGCTCCAGGCTGCATCTTTTGCTGATGGAGGATTTACATAAGCAGTATCCCGATCTGGATCTTGACGCGAAGAAAGATATCCCCGACTGGCTGACGGAAACCGGTGATTCGTTTGTGTTTGTCATTGATGAGTGGGATGCCATTTTTGAAATGCCTTTTATGAAGAAAGCGGACAAGGAACAATATCTGCTTTTTCTGAAAGCATTGCTTAAAGATAAGCCGTATGTCCGCTTCGCCTACATGACCGGTATTCTTCCGATTGCCAAATATACCAGCGGATCGCCGCTCAACATGTTCCGTGAGTTTTCTGCGTTTCAGGACAGTCAGTTTTATCCTTATTTTGGCTTGTCAGCGGAAGAAATCCACAGGTTGATGATGGACAAAGGATATACACAGCCATCTCTTGAAGAACTGACGCAGTGGTATGATGGCTATGTTCGAGAGCATGACGGTGCACACATGTTCAATCCGGAATCGGTTTCCAGGGCTTTGCAGGACGGACGATGCAAGAGCTACTGGACAGGATCCGGTCCCATGAATGAGGTCAGAGACATTATCCGGCATAATGTCCTCGATCTGCGTGAAGATATTATTCGGATGGTCGGCGGGGAAACGTTAGGTATTCGTCTGACGGGATTTAGCGTGGAGAAGGATCGAATTTCAACCAGGGATGAAATCCTTTCCGCGATGGTTGTCTACGGATTTCTCAGCTATTTTGACGGGGAATTACGCATCCCCAACCACGAATTGCTGTTGAAGTTCCAGGAAGCTTTATCATCGCAGGAGTTGGGCCTTAAACAGACGATAGAGGAGTCCAGGCGCCTTTTAAACGCGACCTTGGAACAGAGGGACAAAGAGGTTGCAGCATTCGTGGAGGATTTGCATACGGAAAAGATTCCGTTCTTTCAGTATCATGACGAGAATTCGCTGGCCTGCGTTGTGACGATGGGGTATCTGGCTGCAGTGGATGATTACCAAATCAAACGGGAAGACAAAGCGGGTAAGGGATTTGCGGACTTTACATTTGAACCGAGGGACAGAAGCCATCTGCCTATGATCATAGAACTTAAATATAACCGGTCTGCGAAGAACGCATTACAATGCATCAAGGAAAAGGATTACATTCGTCGATTTCGCGAGTATCCACAGGTGTTGCTTGTGGGGATCAATTATAGTGATCGCACCAAGAAACATACTTGTAAAACTGAATTGGTATCGCCCGGTTGAATTTAGATGAAAAAGGCCGTTTCAGGCCAACTATATGACAGAGGTAAGACAGTATGAAGATAACAAAACGGGATGTCGCGGCAGCTTTTCAGACATCCCTGCCGATTATGGTAACATTTGTGGTTTTGGGAACCGGTTATGGTATTGTCATGGAAAAGCACGGGTTTGGGCCGCTCTGGTCGGTGCTGTCCGGTATCCTGATTTTCAGCGGAACCGTTCAGTTTGTCAGCGTTTCGATGCTGAGCGGCGGGAACATTCTGATGGCAGCCTTCACGGCGTTTATGGTGGCGGCCAGGCATATCTTTTTCAGCATTTCCATGATTGGGCGATACCAGAGGGAAGGAAAAAGGAAGTGGTATCTGTTTTACGCTCTTTGCGATGAGACGTATGCCATGCTAAGCAGGGACGAGACACCGGAAGGTGTGAACGAAAGCGCGTACCGGCTCCTCGTTACGCTTTTTGATCAGAGTTCCTGGATCATCGGTTCCTTCCTTGGCGGATGGATCGGATCGTTTCTGACGTTTGATTCCACGGGGATTGACTTTGCCATGACGGCGCTGTTTACGACGGTTTTTATTCAGCAGTGGATGGATACGAAAAACCACTTTCCGGCTATTCTAGGCATCACGGCCACGCTGCTTTGCAGGCTCATCTTTGGGCGTGATCTGTTCCTGATTCCGGCGATGATCATTATGCTCGCTACGCTGATTGCGATGAGAAGCAGGATTGAGGAAGAAGGAAAAGGCGTGGAGACGGAGGCAGTTTGCGGAGAAGGACGTGGCGGAGAGATAGAAGAGGTTTGCGGACAAGGACATGGCGGGGAAACGGAAGAATTTGCAGACAATGACGGGAGGACAAGCAAAGAATGATTGACTATACACATGCCTTTTTGATTATTCTGGCCATGGGGGTGGCCACGCTGGCGACTCGAATTGCGCCCGTTTTGATTTTCGGGCGGGACAGGAAGGTCCCGGATCTGATTCTGTATCTGGGAAAGGTGATGCCGTACACGGCTATGGGACTTTTGATTATTTATTGCCTGAAGGATGTTTCCGTTTTGGAAGGTTCTCATGCCCTGCCAGAGGGGATCGCGCTAGCGGTGGTCATCGCATCGTACATTTGGAAACGGAATACGATTTTCAGCGTAGTCCTGGGAACTGTTTTGTATATGGTGCTGGTGCAGGTGGTGTTTTAGATGGGCCTTTGGTGGATGAAGGGGACGGGCCTGTGTCACATTTTGTGACACAGGCCCGTCCCCTGTCACCTTACGCTTCTTTCTTCTGCGCGGTTAAGGTCTTCACGCCCATGACAGCCAGGACGATGGCCAGAACGACAAGCAGGATTGCGATGCCGCCGCGGACGTAGTTCCAGACGTCGACGACGTTGGTGAGGTTGGTGAAGATGGTCTGGCAGAGGGAGCAGATGGTGACGATCAGCATGAAGAACATCGGGAAGATGAACATCTTGTTGTTGCGACCGATCTTGCCGAGCCAGGCGGCGACGCCCATCAGGCCGAGGGCGGCAAGGAGCTGGTTGGCGGCTCCGAACAGAGCCCAGATCTTGGAGTAGCCGGTCATGCCGAGGGCAACGCCCAGGACGACGGTGATCAGCGTGGAAACATACTTGTTGACGAGAACTTTGCGAACGCCTGTCGCATCGGCTTCGGTTTCACCGGGCTTCAGCCAGAATTCCTGGAACATGTAGCGGGCCAGACGGGTCGCGGTATCCAAGGAGGTCAGGCAGAAGGCGGAGACGGCCAGGATCAGCATGGAGTAGATGAAGCTTTCCGCGCCGGCCAGGAACGGGATCGTCGCGCACATGCGGGAGATACCGGTTGCGAAAACGGCCGTGGGAGTGGTGATGCCGCCGGGTACGTACTCGGCCCAGATGTAGCCAACCGCGCAGAGGGAGATCAGAGCGAGCACACACTCGATCAACATGCCGCCGTAGGCGATCGGAAGGGCGTCTTTTTCATTGTTCAGCTGCTTGGCTGTGGTGCCGGAGCCGACAAGCGAGTGGAAACCGGAGATGGCGCCGCAGGCGATGGTGATGAACAGGGCGGGAAACAGGGTTCCTAAGGAGTTTCCGACACCGTGCTCGGCACTGTCGACAAAGCCGGTGAAAGCGGGAATTTCCAGTTCCGGATGCGCTCCGAAGATGCCGACGATGGCGATGATCATCATGCCGTACAGCAGGAAGGAGCTTAAGTAGTCACGGGGCTGTAAGAGGATCCATACAGGAGTGACGGAGGCAATCGCGATGTAGACACCGATGATGATCATCCAGACATCGCCGCTTAAGTAAATCGGATGGAAATTGTAGCCGATCACCATGCAGAGCGCGATAGCCACGACTCCTAAGATGGTGGAGATGCCGACGCCGGCATTCTTGCGGTATACCATGAAACCGAAGACGATAGCGATGACGATGAACAGGATGGAGATCATCGCCGTGCTGGCATTAGCGGCGCTGGCCGCGGTGTCGAGGACGCCATCCACGTAGGTTGCCTTGAAGGTGTTGGCAACGATGGAGGCGAAAGCGGCAACCACCAGAAGGAGCGTTAAGTAGGAGAAGGTGATGAACAGCTTCTTGGCTGTCTGTCCCATACTGTCCGCGATGACTTCGCCGAGGGACTGACCCTTGTGGCGGATGGACGAGAAGACGGCGCCAAAGTCATGAACGGCACCGAAGAAGATACCGCCGATGACAACCCAAAGCATGACCGGAACCCAGCCGAATACGGCGGCCTGGATGGGGCCGTTGATGGGGCCGGCGCCTGCGATGGATGAGAAGTGATGTCCCATAAGGACGGGGGCTTTGGCCGGAACGTAATCGTCACCATCTTCCAGCTCGTGAGCCGGGGTGGTCTGGGACGGGTCGACGCCCCACTGCTTGGCCAGCCATCTTCCGTAGAAGAGGTAGCCGCAGAGCAGGAGAACGATGCCTATTCCGATGAGTATCGCAGCATTCATGATTTTTTTCCTCCTTTTTTGAATAGAGAATGCTGTTATTCCACAGAGGATCTTTTAGGTGTGATCGGCTGTGGAGAGTAACCGTTTCATGAATTTCGCATTCTCATGTCCGCTGCGGTTGGTGTAGACGCCGTTGTCACTTAGCGTGAAGAGGGCGGTGTGATAATCCATCCAGCCATGCAGGGAAAAGAGGAAATTTTTGAAGATGCGATTCTTCCGCAGCTTGGTGAGAGCGGCAGGATCGCAGGTGTCGCAGAGGAACATCGCCGTGATGTAGCTGCACATATGGCCAGGCTTGGGGTCGATCAGCTTCATGCCTTCGTCGTACGCGTACTTTTCACAGGCGTCGTACAGGGCTTCGGTGAGATGCGGCATGCTGAAAATGTAAAGATATTCATTGCTGTCCGCTTCCCAGAGCTTGGCTTTTTTCAGAAGAACGTACTTTTCGGAGTGAATAAAAAAGCGGCAGTGAGCCGCCAGAGGAAGTCCGTCTTTTTCTCCGTTTTCTGTCGGGTAGATGTCGTAGTAGTCCTGATAGCTTTTAAGGAGCCTTGTGAGTAACTCCTCTCGTGTCCATGTGTGTGCCATAACGATGTTACCTTGTGCTTGTTGAAAATGCGAAATTTTGTATCCGTTTAAGCAGGGAGCGTCTGGAAGCTGTGCTGAGAAGTTGCCTGTGCTCAGTGCGACCTGACGGTAACTTTGTGAAAAATAGATACATATTCATGCGAAATCTCGTGACTTTTCAGATAATAACACATTACGATACCTATGACAAGCCGGTAAAAGAAAAATAATGAGTTCCATTTGAATATTTTTCCTCTTGACAGGCATGGATGAATGTATTAAGATCATCGAAACGTGGTTGGTCTATGCAGCCGCCGCGTCGTTTATTCTATGTTGAAAGTGAGCTTTGTTCGTGATGAGATCCGTTAGCTTTACAACTTCTCTTCTGGCACTACTTGGCAGCCTGCGTGCTGCTTATTTTTCGTGTGTATAGAAGGGAAACGGACAGACTCTTTCGCGAAAGTTCTTAGAAGGCTTCGTTCCCTTGCGGAATGGAGCCTTTTTTCATGAAAGCAAAGGGGAGGATACGGGGCATGAGCGAAGAATGTGTTCTGCAGCTCAGGCAATTGCATCCGAATGCGTTTGCTTTCAATCACCGTTATTCATTTTAATTCCGGCAGCCCGTAACGCACAGGCTGACAAACGAGAGGAGACAATTTATGAGGGAAGTGCGTATCAGCGACATGACGATGAAGCAGTCCGGCCAAACCAAACAGGTTGCGCTGACCTTCAAAGAGAAACTGGAAATGGCCAAGCTTTTGGATCGCCTGGGAGTGGCTGTGATTGAGGCGGAAGGCATCAGGCAGGAGAAAATTGACAGCCTGCGGATCAAATCCATTGCCTCCGCAGTGAAAAACAGTGTGCTAGCGGTGCCTGTGGAATTAAATGCGGACAGCGTCCGTATGACGTGGAAGGCCTTAAAGGAGGCCCGTCATCCTCGTCTTCAGGTGGTGGCGGCCATCAGCCCCGCGCAGATGGAGTATATTCATAAGAAGAAAGCGCCGGCCATGTTGATGGCGATTGCCGACACGATTGCGCAGTGTCTGGCGTGCACCGAGAACGTGGAGTTTATCGCGGATGACGCGACCCGCGCCGACGCTTCGTTCCTGTATCAGGCGGTGAAGACCGCGATCGAGGCAGGCGCGAAGACCGTGACCGTGTGCGATGCCGCCGGAACCATGTTGCCGGATGAGTTTACCGCGTTTTTGGATGAGCTTTATAAGAACGTGCCGGAGCTGGCGGACGTTTGCTTAGGCATCGCCTGCTCGGACGATCTGTCGATGGCGGATGCCTGCGCGGTAGCCGGTGTGACGAAGGGCGCGGGTGAGGTGAAGGCCGCCGCGTACCCGGTCAACTGTGTGTCGCTGGCGAAGGTGGCCAAGGTCCTTGCGAACAAGGAAAGCGTCTGCGGCGCGCATTCGTCGATGCGCACGACCGAGATGAAGCGTATCACCAGCCAGATCGGCTGGATGTGCGAGACCGGGCGCAGCGAGAATTCTCCGTTTGACGACGGCGTGGCGGAAAATCCTTCCGATATCTTCCTGACAGCGCAGGATGAGATGAGCGCCGTGATGAAGGCGGTGGAAAAGCTCGGCTATGATCTGTCCGAGGAGGACTGCGTGAAGGTGTACGAGGGCTTCCTTCGCATCGCCACCAAGAAGGAGAGCGTGGGATACAAGGAACTGGAAGCCATCGTGGCATCCAACGCCCTGCAGGTGCCGCCCACCTACAAGCTGGAAAGCTACGTCATTAACTCCGGCAACGTCATTACGGCCACGGCTGTCATCAAGATGACGAAGAACGACCAGCCGGTCAGCTCGGTCAGCACGGGCGACGGTCCCATCGATGCCGCTTTCCTGGCGATCGAGAAGATTGTGGGACGGCACTATGAGCTGGACGACTTCCAGATTCAGGCCGTCACGGAAGGCCGGGAAGCCATGGGCGAGACCATTGTGAAGCTCCGTTCCGAAGGGAAACTGTATTCCGGGCGCGGCATTTCAACGGACATCATTGGATCCGGTATCAGGGCCTACATTAACGCCTTGAACAAGATCGTATACGAGGAGGAATCATGAAGCTTTCATTTTCAACCAGAGGCTGGGCAGATCTTAGCTGGACGGAACTTTTAGACATCGCCGTCGACATGCGTTTCCAGGGTATTGAAGTATACAATCTTCCGAAATTTCCGGAGCTGATCGGGAAGGGCGGCCCTTTCCACAAGTACAACATCGCCGCGACGGTGCGTTCTTTAAGGGAAAAGAACCTGAGCATTCCCTGTCTGGATTCCTGCATCGATATCTCCCTTCCGGAGGATCGCTTTGAGGATATCCGGGCGCTGATTGACACGGCACAGGCGGCGTCCGTGGAGAGCGTGTGTCTGGTGGCGATCCGCGGAAACGAGGAGCGCGTGCGGGAGTGCCTGGATCAAATCCTTCCCTATGCAGAGGAAAAGGGCGTCATCATTCTGATGAAAACCAGCGGTTTATACGCCGATACCGCGAAGCTTCGTGAGCTGATGGACAGCTACGCCTGCGATTATCTGGCGGCGCTGTGGGACATTCATCATCCGTTCCGCGACTTTGGCGAGACGCCCGCGCAGACGATCAAGAACCTGGGTGCTTACGTGAAGCATGTGCATCTGCGCGACTCGGACGACAAGGACACCTACAACCTGATCGGCGAAGGCAACATGCCCATCGCGGAGTTCATGCGGGCGCTGTCCTCCGTGGACTACGACGGCTTCATCTCCCTGGAGTGGAAGACCAGCTGGATGGAGGATCTGCCGGATCTGCAGATTATCTTCCCGCACTTTGTCAACTACATGAACCGTTTTGAGGATACGCGCGGCAAAAAGCCGGTGCTGTATCCGAACCACGACGGAACCGGCCAGTACATCTGGAAGAAGGATGAGCTGATCAGCCTGACCTTTGGCCAGGTTTTGGACCGCCTGGTGGAAGAGTTCCCGGATCAGTATTGCTTTAAATATACGACACTTGACTACACCAGGACGTATGAAGAATTCCGCGAAGACGTGGACACATTCGCCCGCGCGCTGGTGTCCATGGGCGTGAAGGCCGGCAGCAAGGTGGCGGTCTGGTGCACGAACGTGCCCGCCTGGTACATCAGTTTCTGGGCGACCACGAAGATCGGCGCCATCTTGGTCACCGTGAACACGGCGTACAAGGTGCATGAGGCGGAGTACCTGCTGCGCCAGTCCGATACGCACACGCTGATCATGATCGAGGGATCGCTGGATTCCGACTATAAGGGCATCATCAACGAACTGTGCCCGGAGATTGCGTCCTCCAAGCCCGGCAAGCCGCTGCACTGCAAACGTCTGCCGTTCCTGAGAAACGTCATCACCGTGGGCTTTAAGATGCCGGGATGCCTTACCTTCGATGAGGCCATGGAACGCGCGGACGCCGTTCCGGTGGAGGAAATCTACCGCATGGCCGCGCATGTGCGCCCGGATGATGTCGCCAACATGCAGTACACCTCCGGTACGACCGGCTTCCCGAAGGGCGTCATGCTGACGCACTACAACGTCGTCAACAACGGCAAGTGTATCGGCGACCGCATGGATCTGTCCACGGCGGATCGCATGATGATCCAGGTGCCCATGTTCCACTGCTTCGGCATGGTACTGTCCATGACGTCCTCCATGACGCACGGCGCGACCATGTGCCCGATGCCGTACTTCTCGGCGAAGACGTCGCTCGCCTGCATCCGCCAGGAGCGCATCACCTGCTTTAACGGCGTGCCGACGATGTTTATCGCCATGTTTAACCATGAAGACTACCGGAAGACGGATTTCTCCTACATGCGCACCGGTATCATGGCCGGATCCGGATGCCCTCCGGAACTGATGAAGCGCGCGGCGCAGCCGGATGAGATGAACATGACCGGTATCGTCAGCGTGTATGGCCAGACCGAATCTTCGCCGGGAAGCACGATGAGCACCTGGACGGATCCGCTGGATGTGAGAACGGAGACGGTCGGCTACAACTTCCCGCACATTCAGTGCAAGATCATCGATCCGGAGACGGGCCTGGAGGTGGGCCCCGGCGTGAACGGCGAGTTCTGCTCCCGCGGATACAACACCATGAAGGGCTATTACAAGATGCCGGAGGAGACGCGGGATACCGTGGACGCCGAAGGGTGGCTGCACTCGGGCGATCTGGCTTGCCGCGATGAGGCCGGCAACTACAAGATCACCGGCCGCTTAAAGGATATGATCATCCGCGGTGGTGAGAACATTTATCCGAAGGAAATTGAAGAGTTTATCTATACACATCCCATGGTAAAGGATGTGCAAGTGATCGGCGTGCCGGACGTGAAGTACGGCGAGGAAGCCATGGCCTGCATCATCTTAAAGGAAGGCTGCAGCCTGACGGAGCCGGAAATGCGCGAGTATATCACCGCTTCCCTGGCCCGCCACAAGGTGCCGCGCTACATTACCTTTGTTGACTCGTTCCCGATGAACGCGGCCGGCAAGATCCTGAAGTATAAGATGAGGGAAGAGGCCGTGGAGAAATTAGGGCTGAAGAAATAGGCGAAAAGAAATATTCAGCACGATTATGCAGAAAACAGGAAAATGGCTGCTTGCAGACATTTTCCTGGGACTGGAGCTGAATTCTTTGTTATCCGAAAGGAGATAAGAAGATGGGACAGAATTTCATGACCGTGGACGGCAATACCGCTGCCGCGCACGTGGCATATGAATTTACGGAAGTGGCGGCGATTTACCCGATTACGCCGTCCTCGCCCATGGCAGGCAGCACCGATAAGTGGAGCGCCAACGGGCGGGAGAACATGTTCGGACAGCGGGTTCGCCTGGTGGAAATGCAGTCGGAGGCTGGCGCCATCGCCGCTGTGCACGGGGCGTTGCAGGCCGGCGCGCTGGGCGTCAGCTACACCTCCAGCCAGGGCCTGATGCTGATGATCCCGACGCTGTTCCGCATCGCCGGCGAGCGCCTGCCCGCCGTGCTGCACGTGGCGTCCCGTACCGTGGGTACGCATGCCATGAGTATTTTCGGCGATCACTCGGATGTCATGGCCTGCCGTCAGACGGGCTTTGCCCAGCTTTCCTCCGGAAGCGTGCAGGAGGCGGCGGACCTTGCCGCGGTGGCGCACCTTTCCGCCGTGAAGGGCAGCATCCCGTTCATGCACTTTTTCGATGGCTTCCGCACCTCGCATGAGCTTTCCCGCATTGACATGCCGGATGTGAAGCAGTTCTCCGCGCTCCTCGATCATGACGCGCTGGATAAGTTCCGGGAGCATGCCTTAAATCCGGAGCATCCGCTGCTTCGGGCAACCGTGCAGAATGGTGATGTATACTTCCAGGTGCGCGAGGCGAACAACCCCTTCTACAATGCCCTTCCGGAGATCGTGGAGGACTACATGCAGAAGGTGGGCGAGATCACCGGGCGCGAGTATCATCTGTTTAACTACTACGGAGATCCGGAGGCCACGGACGTGATCATCGCCATGGGCAGCGTGTCCGGCGCGATCCGCGAGACCGTGGATTACTTAAATGCCCGCGGAAGAAAGACCGGCTTTTTGCAGGTGCATCTGTACCGGCCGTTTTCCGCCAAGCACTTCCTGGCGGCGCTGCCGGAGAGCGTGCAGCGCATCGCGGTTTTAGACCGCTGCAAGGAGATGGGCAGCGCCGGCGAGCCGCTGTACCTGGATGTCACCGCTGTCTTAAAGCAGGCGGGACGCGACGCACAAGTGATCGGCGGACGTTACGGCTTAAGCTCTAAGGATACCGACCCCATGCAGATGATGGCAGTGTTTGAGAACCTTCGCGCCGAGAACCCGGTGCGCAGCTTTACCGTGGGTATCCACGACGATGTCACGCATCTGTCCCTGGAATCGGTGCCGATGCCCGGCTTTGGCGACAAGGAAACCTACAGCTGCAAGTTCTGGGGCCTTGGCGGCGATGGAACCGTCGGCGCGAACCACAACACGGTTCAGATTTTAGGCGACTGCGAGAACATGTACGCGCAGGCCTACTTTGAATATGACGCGAAGAAGTCCTTCGGCGTGACGAAGTCGCATCTTCGCCTGTCGAAGAACCCGATCTTAAGTTCCTACTATGTCAAGGCGGCGGACTTTGTCGCCTGCCATAACCAGAGTTATATTCATCAGTATGACATCGCGGAGGAACTGAAAGAGGGCGGCGCGTTCCTGTTAAACTGCACCTGGACGCAGGATGAGCTGGAGAAGGAGCTCCCGGGCAACGTGAAGAAGATCCTGGCCGATCGCCACATCCGGTTCTATACCATTGACGCGACGGCGATCGCGCAGGAGATGGGGCTAGGAAGCCACACCAACACGGTGCTGCAGGCCGCGTTCTTTCAAATCACGGGCCTTATGGACGCGGAGAAGGCGCTGGATCAGATGAAGGATGCCGCCCGCCGCAGCTATTTTAATAAGGGAGAAGCGGTTATCGCCAAGAACATCGCGGCCATCGACGCCGGCGCGACGCGCGTGCATCAGGTGGAGATCCCGGCAAGTTGGGCGAACGCGGCGGATGACCGTCCCGCGGACGATCCGAACCTTCCTGATGTGGTGAAGAACATTCTGTTCCCGATCAACCGTCAGAAAGGCGATGACCTGCCGGTCAGCGCGTTTAAGAAGCATGAAGACGGTTCCATCGAACTGGGCCTGACCGCGTATGAGAAGCGCGGTATCGCCGTGAACATCCCGGTCTGGGATAAGGATAAGTGTATCCAGTGCAACCAGTGCGCATTCGTATGTCCTCACGCCGTCATTCGCCCGTACCTGCTGACGCAGGAAGAGGCTGAGGCGGCGCCGGAAGGCTTTGAAACCGTTCCCGCCATCGGCGTGAAGGGCGGCCAGGCGTACCTGTTCAGCATGCAGGTGTCCACATTCGACTGCACCGGCTGCGGAAGCTGCGCATCCGTCTGCCCGGCGAAGGAGAAGGCGCTGACCATGGTGCCGGCGCACTTGGACGAAAGCCAGAAGGAGCGCTTTGCCTATGCGCTTTCCCTTTCCGACAAGGGCGATGTGTTTAACAAGTATACCGTGAAGGGCAGCCAGTTTAAGCAGCCGCTTCTGGAGTTCTCCGCCGCGTGCGCGGGGTGCGGCGAGACGCCGTATGGCAAGCTGTTAACCCAGCTCTTTGGCGACCGCGTGTACTGGGCGAACGCCACCGGCTGCTCGCAGGCCTGGGGTGCGCCGATGCCGGGCATTCCGTACACCACGAACCGCCGCGGCTTTGGCCCCGCCTGGACCAACTGCCTGTTTGAGAACAACGCGGAACTTCAGCTGGGCATCTATCTGTCGGTGGCGCAGCAGCGCGAGGCGGAGAAGATGCGCGTTGGCGCGCTGAAAAACCTGGCGGAAGGCGCGGCGCCGGCACTTTTCAAGGCGTGCCTTGCCTGGGAGGAAGCGTACCAGGATTTCGATGAATCCCGAAAGGCTTCCGACGCGCTGATCGAGCTTTGCGAAGAGTACCTGAAGGTGCAGGCGGAAGGCGAGACGGCGAACGCAGCCCGCGAGGTCTTAAAGTACAAGGATCAGCTGGCCAAGAAGACATTCTGGATGTTCGGCGGCGACGGCTGGGCCTATGACATTGGCTTTGGCGGCCTGGACCACGTAATCGCCAGCGGCGAGAACATCAACGTGTTCGTCATCGACACCGAGGTGTATTCCAACACCGGCGGCCAGAGCTCCAAGGCCACGCAGGTGGGCGCGGTGGCGCAGTTTGCCTCCGCCGGCAAGAAGAGCCGGAAGAAGGATCTGGGGGCCATCATGATGACCTACGGCAACGTGTACGTGGCGCAGGTGGCCATGGGCGCGGACATGAACCAGCTCGTGAAGGTGGTGAAGGAAGCGGAAGAGTACGACGGCCCTTCCGTGATCATCGCTTACTGCCCTTGCACGTCGCACGGCATCCGAAACGGCATGGATAAGGTGCAGGAAGAAATGAAGCGCGCCGTGGCGAGCGGATACTGGAACCTGTATCACTATGATCCCAGAAAGGAACACCCGATGACCGTGGATTCCAAGGCTCCGACCATGGAGTACGAGGATTTCCTGAAGGGTGAGAACCGGTACCTGACGCTGGAGAAGACCTTCCCGGAGAACGCGAAGGAATTGTTTGAGATCGGCCGCCAGTATGCGAAGGAGCGGTACGAGAAATATAAGAAGATGGAAGAGCAGTAAAGGAAAGGAAGGCATGCTAAGCTGGAGGGCGAAGGCATGCCTTCCTTTTGTTGAGGGAGGGGAAGTAAATTTGGGGTTTTGCTCTTTTGAAGCCAATCCCCATGCATTTATGAAATCTCCGGGAGCTAGGAATGCAAGGGGGGCTGCTTTTTGGAGGTCTTCTAAGTCATTTCTTTCTCCGTTTGCGCTATGGATATTTCTTTTTGCTTCTGCTATGATACATACGAAAAGATTTTTGTACAGTTTTGTGGCAGCGCCCAAGCGCTATATGGGAGTTGGGTATGAAGACAGAAAAGAGACGACAGAACCGGAAATTCTTGCTGGTGATTGCCATGCTGCTTTTGCTTGCGGGCTGCCAGGAAGGCGGACTTTCGCCGGAAAATCAGGTGGGGGGAGCAGGCGAGATTAAGACAGGCGAGATTAAGACAGGCGAGATCAAGACAGGTGAGAGCAAGACAGGCGTCATCAAATCAGAGGAGCCGAATCCGATCACAGCGCGGGTGATGCCGCGGGACACGAAGCCGAAGGAGTTTGATGTGACAAAGGCGAAGGAAATCTACCTGGCGGGTGGGTGCTTTTGGGGCATGGAGGAATATTTTGCTCGCATTCCTGGCGTGCTGGACGTGGAATCCGGGTACGCGAACGGGTTTACGGAGGATCCCAGCTATCAGGAGGTCTGCACGGGAATGACGGGTTTTGCGGAGACGATTCATCTTTGGTACGACCCGGAGGAAATCCATCTGCGTACGCTCCTGCGGCAGTATTTTAAGATCATTGATCCGACGCTGGTGGACCGGCAGGGAAATGATGTGGGAAACCAGTACCGGACGGGTATCTACTATGCGGACAAGGAAGATCTGGACACCATTCAGGTAATTTATGATGAAGTGCAGGCCAATTATGAGCTGCCGATCGCGACGGAACTGTTGCCGATTTTAGGATTTTATAAGGCGGAGGAGTACCACCAGGACTACCTGCAGAAAAACCCCACGGGATATTGTCATATCCATTTTACGTCATTGGCGGATCTGGAGGAGGAAGAAGCCAGGGCAAGAGAAGAGGAGAAAACAGCCGCCAAGGAATAAATGACAGGAAAGAGAAAGCAGCTGCCAAGGAATAAATGACAGAAAGCCACCACCAACGAGTAGTCGAATCACGGGAAAAAGAGGAAATCCACAACCAACGGGTAGGGGATCCTACTGTTGCAGGAATAAGGGGAAACCGGATATGAGCGCTTTCGGAAGATTCTATCTGGACAAAGAAAAAGACATGATCGTCGATCTGTTCATGGAAGACGGGGAGCTTTCCTATGTTCTTCGGACGCCCAATCATGGGACCGGGAACCTGATCACCAATCTGGCGAAGCTCTGTAATCTTCCGATTTCCTTTGATGAGCAGGGACTCAAGGTGATTAAGGGCCGGATCCCGAGCTACATTGATGACGACAACCGGACGATGTACATTTTCCGGCTGGCGGACACCAAAATCGCGAACATATTTCCGGACGGAACCATCGAGCGGAAGGCTTCTATTCCAGCCATTTCCAAGACGTTGATGAGCCAGACCAAGGATTATCAGCTTGGCGCGGCCAAGACCATCGTTAAGACGTATATCTTAAGTGAGTGCAAGTTCCGGACGGATTTGCACACGCACATGAACGCCAATCTGGACCCGGATGTGCTGATCGCATTGGGGATCTGTCATCAGATTGCGTATCCATTGTATTACATTAAGAAGCTGAACCTTCGGATCACGAAGGAGCAGGAAGAGGCCCTCTTTCAGCAGCGGGAGCAGGTGGCGGAAGACTACCGGGATTCCACGCTTACCGGCAAGTACCTGACCCGCAAGATTGATGATCACACGGTGATCAATTTCGCGGATCTGATCCTGAACAATCTGGAGAACGCCGCCTATAATATCCCGAAAATCCGCGCCTCGCTGGCGGTCATGAAGGACGGGCAGGCGGTCTTTACGAACCTGGAGAAGGTGTATCTGTACCGCTATGTGTTCACAAAGGGAACGGAGAGCGAGGAGAAGATTGTCATCGAGCATCCGGAGCGGATTCCGGACAGGGAGATCGCTCAGACGGTGAAGCGGATGCTGAGCGACCGGGAAAACCCGGCGTACCGGCGCAATACCTTGTTTCAGGACAAGCTGCTGTGGATTGCCAGAGGGTATCAGCACCGGGGCATCGTGTACGCGGAGATTTCGGATACGACGCTGGTGAAGCGGAAAGAGTCCGTGGAGATGCTGCGGCAGGTGCATGAGGTGATGCCGGCGGTGAGCGAGGAGACCGGCGTGATGCTGCGCTTTTTGGCGGGCATCCGGCGCATTCCGCTGACGCTTGTGAAGGACAACATCACCGGCGGGGATTATTTTAAGGAGAACCTGGAGGTTTTGCGCGAGGTGGCCCCGGATCCGTATGTGGCGGGGAGCGATATCATCGGCGAGGAGATCAACGACATTCGGGATTTGAAGGCCGTGATCCGCGAGCTGGTGCACATCGCGAAGGACGAACCAGGGTTTGTGATCCGCATCCATGCGGGTGAGAACGACAGTCTGCGCGATAACGTGGCGAATTCCCTTCGCTGTGTGAAGGAGGCGCTGGCGCCGGGGCAGACGATGCCGTATGTGCGCATCGGGCACGGACTTTATACCGCGAACTTAAAGACGGCCAAGGGCAAGCAGCTGATGCAGGATCTGAAAGATGCCCAGGCGGTTCTGGAATTTCAGATTTCTTCCAACGTGCGCCTGAACAATTTGAGCCGGCTGGAAAATCATCCGCTGAAGACCTACCTGCAGGCCGGGGTTCTGTGCGTGCAGGGCACGGATGGCGGGGCGCTGTACGGGACGGATTCAATCGACGAGGAGCTGTCGTTAGAGAAGCTTCTGGGATTAAGCCGGGAAGAGCTGATGCAGATGCGAGCGGCCGAAGATCTGGTACTGCAGGAAAGCCGGCGTGTGTTTGCGGAGAAGAGCCGGCGCTTTGATGTGCTTCGGGGAGATGAGAAGCCGGAGGCGTATCTGGCTGGGAGGCTTGCCCGGAAGCCTTTGCAGACGGGGTATACGCTTCCGGAGGAAAAGAAGCTGGACAGCGCGGCGGAGCTGCATGATCTGATCCGGGAGATCCCGGAGGGGAAGATGCCGATTGTGGTCATGGGCGGAAGCTTTAACAACGACCGCCATAAGACAAGGCTGCGCGAGGGCGAGTGCCGGATTTTGCATGAAATTCTGGCGCAGGCGGACCCGGAGAAGGTTTGCTTTGTAGTCGGGCACCGGATGAGCGGGTACGAAAAGTATCTGGCGGAAAAGTGCGCGGGGAAGTTTGAACTGTTTGCCATCGTGCCGACGAAGATCAGCCGGGCGGAGAAAGAGCGCCTGCTGGCGGTAAGCCCGGGCATTCGGATTTCCATCGAGCCTTCGGGGATGGGGCTGTATAAGAGCTTCGCCTACGAAATTTTTAAGCGCCGTCCTTCGGTTCTGATCGCTTTTGACGGAAACTCTGCCGGGGCCAATATGATCCAGGAGGCGAAGAACGGAAAGTACAAGTGCCGGATTTTTGTGAGCGGGCACTGCCGCGTCCTGAAGGCTAAAGCGTCTTCTCTGCAGGGATATGTGACGGTTTTTACGGAGAATAGCAAGATCACCTTGGAACAGGAATGAAAGGGGCTCGATCTTTCGCTATACATAAGCTGGTGGCAGGAAGCTTTACGCCCCAGTGAAATTTCATTTCTGCCGGTTGCCCGCAAGGCTTACCGCAGAGGAAGGAGAAAAGGATGGAAACAAAGAGACATCGAAACCGGCATGGCTTCGGGCTGCTTGTTGGCAGTCTGGTTCTGGCCATTGCCCTCTTCGCGTTTGGGTTAGTTTCCCTGGCGGCAGAAGAGACACACACGTTTGAAGCGACAGGCCTTACCGCCGCGGAGGACAAAGAGGCGATTGCCGCTGACACAGCGGTTGACGTGGAAGGCACGGGGTATTTTAAGACCGCCGGCACCGTGACGAAGCGCTGGAAAGAGGACAAGGGCGTGACGTCTGTGGAAGTGGGCAAGGCCCTCTCCGGCAGCATCGACTTTACCGTCACGGGCGAGGCCAAGGCGGAAATCGTCGTGTCCAGTAACGGAGGATCCAACGATTCGGCTGTGGCTCTGTTAGACGGAAGCGGAAACGCCGTCGCGAACGCGGAGGGCATCTCCATCGTGCACGGAACGGACAAGCAGACGCTGACCTACACGCTTCCGGCCGGCAGCTACAAGCTGGCTTCTCCCTACGATGAGGCCAATCAGCGCGGCGCGCGTGTGTACACGATCAAGGTTACGGAAGAAGCCGGCGAAGCCGTTTCCGGTGAGCCTGCCTGGGCTTTCCGCTACTTCGGCGTATCCACCGGGGCCGACCGCAACGTTTTAATCTCCTCCGGAGAAGACATCGAAGCGCCGGTATCGTTAGGATCGGCCCTCTTTAATGAAGACGGCAGCATCGCGAAGAAGGGCGGCAAGTTCGTCGCGGACTCCCCGGCGGACGGCGGCAGCTACTACTACACCGTGATTGATCCCACGACCACGAATTTCTGCCTGCAGGCGGATGTGACGATCGACCAGGTCAACCCCACGCCGGACGGACAGGAGGGCTTCGCCCTGATGGTCCGTGACGCGCTTGGTGAAGAGGGCGTGTCCGGCAACTGGATGGCAAACCTGGTTTCCGTTGGCGCCACGAAGCTTCCTTACGGCGGCGTGAACACTTCGCCGGAATCGGCCATCACCACGGGTATCCGCGCCTATACGGGCATTCACAAGCCCGAGGCTTCGGATGAGAACGAGATCGCCGCGACCCGCTTTGGCTGGTGGACCTCCGAAGGCGTCGCGAACAAGATCGAGGCCGGAAAGACCTACCGGGTTCGCCTGGAAAAGACGGATTCGGCTTACATCGCCACTCAGCTTGACATCGAGACCGGCGATGTAATCGGCAGCTATACCTACTATATTCCTGCCAAGGATGCCAACGCGCTGAGCGTTGCCTCTTATGCGGAATTAAATGATCCGCTGACCATGCAGGAAAAGAACGCGGCGTACGTGGCCCTGGCAGTAGCCCGTGGCATCAACGCCACCTTCAGCAACATCGAGTTTACGACCAGCGCGTGGAGCGCCGAAAACTGGGCACCGCAGCCCACGACGTACGTGGATCTGACTGGCACCATCGCCAGCGCGGCTACGACGACGGGTGGTTCCTACGAGCTGATGTTCAAGGCCAACGCGGATGGTACCGCCGTGGTCAGCAAGAATGGTGAGACCGTGGCGGAAGGCGTTGCCGTGACCGCGGGTCGCTACAGCAAGTGCCAGTTTGACATGGCGGAAGACTCTGCGGAGATCTCCGTGGCCTTCACGCCTGCTGAGGATTTTGCTTTCAGCGCTTTTGAGAAGCTTTCCAGCTATGAGACGGCTACCTACTCCATCACCGTGACGCAGCGCGCGCTGGGTCAGGATGGCGTCATTTACGTAAGCCCGAACGGAAAAGCAGAAGCCGCCGGTACTTCCGCAGAGGATGCGGTGGATATCCAGACCGCTTTAAACTATGCGGCTCCCGGACAGACCATTCTGCTTGAGACCGCTGTGTATGACCTGTCTGAGAAGGAACTGACCGTTTTCCGCGGCAGAAGTGGCCAGGAAGACGCGCCGATCACCCTCACGACGGCGGACGGCAAGTTTGCTACGTTAGACTTTGGCACCACGGGACGCGGCTTTAAGGTTTGGGGTGACTTCTGGAACATCTCCAAGATCAACGTGACCCGCACCAAGAACGGTCTGCCCGGCATGCAGCTGGCTGGCCACAACTGCGTCTTAGAGCGTATGAACTTCTACAACAACGGCACCACCGGTCTGCAGGTTTCCGGATCCTCCGCGGATGAGAAGGAACTGTGGCCGTCAGGCAACCTGGTGAAGAACTGCACGTCCATGAACAACGCGGACAAGGCTCTTGAGGATGCAGATGGTTTTGCTGCGAAGCTGACCACCGGCGAAGGCAACGTGTTTGACGGCTGTATTTCGGCCTACAACGCGGATGACGGATGGGATCTGTTTGCCAAGGTGGCCACCGGCCAGATCGGCGCAGTGACGATCAAGAACTCTCTGACCTACATGAACGGCTACCTGCGCGTGCAGGCGGGCGGTACGGCGAAGGATTTCGCGTTCGCCGAGGTTCTGTGCGATGACAACGGTACCCTGACCTTCGGTGAGTCCGAAGTGATGGAAGCCGGAAACGGCAACGGCTTTAAGATGGGCGGATCCAGCATGCCCGGCGGACATACGCTGATCAACTCCATCTCTTACAACAACAAGGCCAAGGGTATCGATTCCAACTCCTGCCCTAACATCAAGGCCTACAACAGCACCAGCTACAACAACGGCAGCTATAACGTGGCTATGTACACGGGCAACACCGGAGCCACCACTGGCTTTGCGGCAAACGGCGTGATCAGCTTCAGAAGCGGCGATGCCGTGAACATTGGCGAGAAGCTGGATCTGCAGAAGCAGGCAAACGGCGACGTGTTCGGCGCCAGCAGCTTCTACTGGGATACGGAAAAACAGGCAAGTGTGAACGCAGGAGGCAGCATGGTAAGTGAAGACTGGTTTGTCAGCCTGGATACAAGCGTAGATCCGGAGCGCAAGGAAGATGGCTCCATCGATATGCACGGACTGCTGCTTCTGACCGATGAGGCCAGAGCCAATACTTCTGCCGGTGCCCGCGGATACGCGTGGGGACAGCAGGAAGCCACGTTCTGGGTGGTAGGCGATTCCACCGTTTCTCCTTTTGCGGACAAGTACTATCTGCCGCGCGAAGGATACGGCGAGGAGCTCTCCAGTTACTTTAAGGCGACGGTATACAACCTGGCCCGCTCCGGCGCGTCCTCCAAGGACTTCCTTGGCATGGATCAGTATAATACGCTGATGAACGGCAGCGCGACCGTACCGGCGCTGGGCGATGCCGAGACGGAAATGTTCCTGATCATCGGCTTCGGCCACAACGATGAGAAGACCGAGGCGGCCCGCTTCACCGACCCGAACGGCGACTACAAGACCGAAGGCTCCTTTGCCAACAGCCTGTATGTGAATTACATTCAGCCTGCCATCGAGCGCGGCGTGACCCCTGTCGTCTGCACCCCGATTGCTCGTCTGACCAATGACAACACCGTGGAAAGCTACGCCGGCGCATCCGGCCATGTCACGGAGGATGTGACGATCGGCGAGACCACCTTTGCCGGTGGTAGCTATGCCCAGGCGATCCTGGATATGGTAGCTGCCCTGCAGGCCGAAGGTGTGAAGATTGAAGTGATTGATTTAACGGCCGCTACCATTGCCGAGAACGTGGCAATGGGAGAGAATGCGCAGTGGCTGCACGCCTTCACGGGCGCCAAGCGCGACAAGGAAGACCCTGAGAAACTGATCGCAACCGGTCTGGATCAGACCCACACCAACAGCTTTGGCGCGAAGATGCACGCGTATCTGATCGCCGAGCTGTCGAAGGAAACGGCTCCCAGCCTGGCCGCGTACAGCTTTGGCAAGGAAAAGCCCACCTATGAGGAGTTCTTCGCCGCGGCTGTCAACCCGGACTACGTCGTCCTGGATTACAAGACGCCTACCGAAGAGCAGATGAACGCAGTTCCCTGGCCGGCATTTACCGATGCGGACGGACGTGTATGGCACGGCACAGTTTTTGGTGACGTGGGCGGCGCAAACAAGATCACAGCCGACAACTTCGGCGCTGTGATCGATGGGGAAACCATCACCGTAACCGTCAGCAACAACAGCGGTAAGATCGCGAGCGGCAGCGACGGTCTGATGTTCTACTACACGATGCTTCCGGCGGGTACGTCCTTCACGCTTTCCGCCAAGGCCGAAATCCTGTCGTTCTTCGCGAACAACCAGGTGTCCTTCGGTCTGATGGCTCGTGACGATCTGTACATCGATACCTACGTGGCGACCACCATGGGCGATTACGTGGCGGCGGGTTCCCGCAACCAGGGCGCAATCGTGAACTTTGGCCGTAAGAGCGAAGCGCTTGTAGGCGATGCTCCGAAGGATGCGATCAGCCTGACGGAAGGCACGCAGGTGGATCTGAAGATCGTGGGCACGTCCGATGGCTTTACGTTAACCTACGGCGGCGAGACGGTATCCGCGGGCTTTGACTATCCGTTAACCGGTATCGATTCTGACTACATCTACGTGGGCTTCTACGTAGTCCGTAACGCCAGCGTGCGCTTCAGCGACGTACATCTGGAGATCGCTGAGTAAAAAGCAGCCTGGCGTCAAGCACAGGAGCAGACAGTAAAAAAGGGGGCTGCCGCGAAAGCGGCAGCCCTCTTTTCCTATACGAAGGGACTGCAAAGAGGAACATTCCTCCTTACTTTTAGCAGCTTAGTGATCCGACGGTGATGCGACGGCCGCTCTTGCGGTCAAAGAGCATCACGTGTTCGCCTGTCACGCGGAAGCGCACCCGGGAGCCGATCGCAAACAGATCGCTTCCGAAGACCACGCCGGTGAGCAGGTAGTTTCCGATGCGGATTTTTACGGTGGTTTCCATACCGGTCGGCATGACACCGTATACTTCGCCTTCCAGCTCGCCATCCGGCGCGATCTGGATAAATTCCGGGCGGACGCCGAGGAGCAGGTCTTCGTGCGTCATCTTTGAGACATCAAAATCGTAGAGTTCGTCTTCTTCCACGCGGTCGATGTGGTAGCGGAAGACTTCGTCCTTGTTTCCTTTTTCTACATGACCTTTCTGGGAAGCCTTTCTCTTTTCTTCCTCGGCCTTGGCCGCTTCATCGGCGTCACGCCCGTCAAACCACTTCGGCAGATCCAGCGCTTCGGAAGGGTGGAAGACGGCGGCCTGATTATCAAACAGGGTGAGGGCAAGCGATCCGTCCGGGGTCTGCTTTCCGTTTGCTTCGATGAAATTGATGGACGGATTGCCGACGAAGTCCGCGACGAAGGTGTTGGCGGGCTCGTTGTAGACGGTGAGCGGAACATCGTACTGCTGCAGAACGCCGTTGTTGACCAGGCAGATCTGCGTGGCGAGCGTCATGGCCTCCATCTGATCGTGTGTGACGTAAACGAAGGTGGAACCGGTTTCCACATGCAGACGCTGCAGCTCGTAGCGCATCTCCAGGCGGAGCTTGGCATCCAGGTTGGAGAGCGGTTCGTCCATGAATAGTACCGTGGGCTCGGGGGCCAGGGTGCGGGCGATGGCCACACGCTGCTGCTGGCCGCCGGATAGCTCGGCTGGATAGCGGTCCATGAACATGCCGATCTTGACGATGCGGGAGACGCGGCGCACGGCGAGGTCGATTTCTTCCTTGGAAAGGCGCCGCTCCTCCATCACGACCTGGCCGTCCTTCACAAACTCGAAGGCGTCATTTAAGCCTTCGCTTGCTTTGGCGTCCGCAGCCTTCTTGGCCAGGGCTTCCGCCTCGGCGGCTACGTTTTTCCCGCTTTCCAGGTGATAGCCAAACAGCTTTTTCGCCGTGGGCATGGAGATCGTGAACGCGTCGATCAGCTTGATGTAGGCGCGCTTTTCGTCGATCTTGCCCCGTTTGTCCCGGCAGTCCTCCACGATCTTTACCACATCCTGCGGTTTCGCGAGGATTTCGGCGAGGCGGGCGTTTGTCCGGGCCTCGAAATCGATCTTCGGCATCTCTTCCTTCACATTGGTTAGGCCGAAGGAGATGTTTTCATAGACCGTCATGTTCGGCCACAGCGCGTAGTTCTGGAAAAGGAAACCTACTTTTCGCTTGTTGGCGGGGATGTTGATGCCAAGGTCGCTGTCGAAGACCACTTTGTCGCCGATCGTGATGCGGCCGGTGGTGGGCGTTTCCAGACCCGCGATCATACGCAGGATGGTGGTTTTGCCGCAGCCGGAGGGGCCCAGAAGCGTGACAAAGGCGTTGTCTTTGATGACCATGCTGACATCGTCGGTTGCGTAAAATTTATTCCAACGTTTCGTAACGTGTTCCAATCTGATTTCCGGCATACATTAACCTCCTATACCTTTGTCAAGGCTGGCCCCTGTGACTTTGTTGACGATCGTGTTGCAGACCAGGATCGTGACGATGAGGATCAGGTTGATGCCGCTGGAGAAGGCGTAGAGACCCATCTCGTCGAAGTAGTCCAGAGTGGTGGAAAGGATGAAGCCCTGCACGCAGAGCAGCATGAACAGAGACAGCTCACGCAGGCAGGTCATAAACGGCAGCAGGTATCCGCTTAAGATGGACGATTTCTGGATCGGGATGATGATGCGCGTCATGCGCTTGATCCAGGGGATGTTCAGGATGATGGCGGATTCCTCGATTTCCCCCGAGAGCTGAAGCATGGAGTTTAACGAGCTTCGGCTGGCGAAGGGAATGTACTTGACGGTACCGACAATAATTAAGAGCGTATAGGTGTTAAACAGGTTGATGTACTTATTGGAAAACAGAACGAAGAAGGCAACACCGACGGCGATGGAGGGCATCAGGTACGGCAGGAACGCGACGCTGTTGACGTAGTTCGTCCACTTGCTGCGGCGGCTCTTGGAAACTGCGTAGCCGATCAGGGTTCCGATGGTTCCGGCGAGAAGCGCGCAGGCCACGCTGACCAGCATGGTACCCTTGAAGGCCGTCCAGATCGTGTTGTTGTACAGGATACCCATCTGTCCGTACATACCGTTCTCGGTCACGTTCTCCGCCGTGATCCACCACTTGGTGGTGAGGTTCGAGACATCACCGGTGTACAGGAACGAGTAGTCGCCGGGGTTCGGAAGGAACGTCTCGAATGCGAAGGAGATGATCGGGAAGATACTGGTAAAGAACGTCAGAACGACGAGGATCAGGGCGATGATGTAACGCCCGGCCTTGCCGAGACGGATTTTGGAAATCTGTCCGGATTTGCCGCTGACCGTGGTGTAGTTTTTGCGGCTGGTGAGCGAAAGCTGGTTGAGCAGCATGATCGCCACGCCGAAGACCATCATGATGATGGCCAGGATGCTGGCCTCGCCGGTGTACTTGGAGTTCATGGACACGTACTTGGTGGCGAGGGTGGACAGGCCCAGATAGTGGGGGACCGGGTAGGAGCCCATGGCGCTTCCGAACACCAGCAGAATAGTGGAGAGGATAGCGGGCTTTACCATGGGAAGCGTGACGCGGGTCATGATTTTCCACTTGGGAGTATCCAGGATCGTGGCGGCTTCCTCCAGGTTGGCATCCATGTTGCGGAAGATACCGCCGATCAGGATGTAGGCGAAGGGAGCGTAGTGAAGACCCAGCACGACTACGCTGGGGAATATTCCCTTACACCACCAGAGCGGCATGGTGATCCCGAACAGGGAAGCAAGCAAACCGTTGGAAGTACCGGTGATGGCATTGGAGTTAAACAGATGCTGCCACACAACCGCGAGCGTCCACTGGGGCATGATGTAGGGGAAAATAAAGATAGAACTTAAGTATTGTTTCCATGCCAAGTCCGTCCGGGTGACCAGAAAGGCCATGATGCCGCCGAAGAGAATGGCGACCACGCAGGTCCCGACGGCCAGCAGGATCGTGTTCCCAAGCGGGGTCCACAGGTTGGTGCCCGCCAGACGGCTGGTAAAGAGATCGGTGTAGTTGACCAGCGTATAACCGGAAGACTGCCCGGTCAGATGCGCATCGATGGTGCCGGGGTGAATGGCGAAGGTGTCCTGAACGATGGCGACGATCGGAGCAATGGTGGTAAAGCTTAGGACGATACCCATGAGCAGCAGAATGACGTTGTGGGGCTTGGAAAAGTACGTCTTCAGCTTATTCATCCGGATCGTAAAGGCGCTGGCGCGTTTTGGGGTGCTTTGTTCCATAGGCGTCTCCTCCTTTCTTATAATGCGGGCAGGGAGGCGGTTTTTCGGCTCCTTGCTCGTATGGAAGCGGGCCGCCCGTTGCCGTCAGGCAACAGGCGGCCCGCTTTTTAAGTGGCTGGATCGTGGCTCAGCCATTTCTTTTACAGATGAATCAATCAGCCTGCGCTGTATTTATCCAGGATTTCGATCCAGCTGCCGACGGTGAAAGCGACATCTGCGCAGTAGGAAGGGTCTTCTAAGACCAGCTTGCCGGTGGTGGTCCACCAGTCATAGCCACGGTCGTTCTTGGCAGGGAAGGTTACGGTGCCGTCTTCCGCGGTGCCGCCCTTCTGGTGGTTGTAGGTGGCCTCGTTCTCCGCTGCTACCTTGGGGTTCGAGGAGTAACCGCCCATATCCTTGCCCCATGCGGAGAAACCGTCGGCGGTGCAGGTCATGTAAGCGATGAATGCGCAAGCCGTCCAGGGCAGAGGACTGTTGTCGGTGACGAACAGGTAATGGCAGTAGCCAAAGCCGCCGATGCCGGTGTAGCCGTCATCATAGGCTGCCACATGGATGTTGTTGACGGAAGAAGAAGCGGTCTCTTCCACGGAGCGAAGCTTGGAGTATACCAGAAGACCAAACTGATCAGTTGCGGAAGCATCCACCAGGGTGGTGCAGATCGGGCCGTCATCGGTTACGGCGTTGTAGCTGCCAACCCAGAGCTTGATCCAGGCGAGGGCGTAGGCACCGTTGTCGCCAAGGCCAAGGTCCTTGGCTTCCTGCTTCATGGAATCGATCACAGGGGTGAAGTACGCTTTTTCGTCAGCGGAAAGAGCGTCGTAGGCTTCCTTCAGCCAGGTGGCGTAATCATCGCGGGTGAGCATGTACAGGAAGTTCTTGCCGACGATCTCGGAGTCGATGTCCATGTACAGACCGTGTTCGCCTTCCGCGACGAAATCCCAGACGTTGTCATAGGTCTTGGAACCGGTGCAGTTGTACATGAAGACTTTGTTTAAGGTCTGCAGAGCCAGGTAGCCTTCATATTTGTCGGCCGTGGTGCCGTTCGCTTCCGCCCAGTCCTTCGGGATGAAGGTATCCAGGATGCCGGTTTTGACCATTTTGCTTTCAATCTGGTTGCCGTCCTGGATCAGGGTCATGGCGAAGGTGCCGGTGTCCTTCTGAGAGTCGGCCGTCAGCTGATCGAAGATCTTGTTGTTTTTCGGCTGCTGCCACTCGAAAGTCATGTTGTAATTCGGGTCGATAGTCTGTAAGTACGCGATGAACTTCGGAAGAGCACTCTTGCCACGGCTGGAGTTGCCTACGCCGTAGAACATCTTGCCGTTGGATTCCTCGATGGCCTTCTTCGCCAGCTCTTCGAGGGTCATGCCTTCCGCTTCCGCGATGATCTTCTGGACCGCGCTTAAAGTAGCGCCGTCCTCAGACCCGCCCTGAGGGGTGTTGCCGCCCGCCCCGGAGCCGGAGCCGCCGCCGCACGCGGCGATGGAAAGGCACATGACTGCTGCCAGAATGATGGAAACAAGCTTTTTCATATTTCTCCTCCTTTTTTGCACCTTGCCCGCAAGATCCTGTGTGTTCAGGCGCGCCCTGCGTGAACTGTTTTACTTTGGTTGGAGGGGCCTGAAAGGGTTCTTTGAGCTAAAGTGCATAATTTACTCTTAACACAAAGAGTTTCTTTGTGCAAAACTAATTATAGCGCAGCTGTACAGAATTGCAAGCCTTTTTCGAGCCGTGCGCTACGCAGACCGGGAACAAGGACCGTCCTTGTTCTTGCCAAATGTGGAAACGTATAGTAAAATTAAAAAGAAACAAAGGGCATCCCATATTCTTTGCATCGGTGAGACGGGAAGGGAAAGAACCATGAAGGAAAACGTTGTCTTGATAGGCATGCCGGCATCGGGAAAGAGCACCATCGGTGTGATCTTGTCCAAGGTGATGGGCTATGATTTCGTTGATACGGATCTCTTGATCCAGAAAAGGGAGAGAAGACTGCTCTGGGAGATCATTGCGCAAAACGGGATCGATGCGTTCCTTTCCATTGAGGGGGAGGTTTGCGGCGGACTATGCGCTGAGCACTCCGTCATTGCCACCGGGGGGAGTGTGATCTACCGGGAGAATGGGATGAGGCGGCTGAAGGAGATTGGCACGATCGTCTACCTGCAAACGGAGTATGAAGAGCTTTGCCGGCGTTTAGGAAACATCCATGACCGGGGCGTCGTGCTCAAACCCGGGCAGACTTTCCGGGACCTGTACGAGGAGAGGATCCCTTTGTATGAAACCTGGGCGGATCTGACGGTGGAGGAAGCCGGAAAGACGCAGGAGGAGATCATGCAGGAGATCTGCAGACGGATTAATGGACATGCAATCTGAGGAGGACAAGAAAATGGACAACATGACGGAAGACAACATGGAGGTGGACGGCAAGGAGACGGAGGCAACAGGAATGGATGAGAAGAAAGTGGCAACGACGGGAAGAAGAGTCGTTTTGCTACTTGTAAACCTGGCGATTGCGATCATCGTATTTTGGGCCTGGGGCAATATGCTATTTGGCTGGGGAGGCGGAACGCTCCTTAGCTCAAGGGGCTTTAGAAGCCTGCGATACTTTACGGTGTTGTCGAATATCTTTGAGGCGATTGTCAGCCTGATCTTTGCCGTACAGCTGATGAAGGCCATGAGACGGAAGGATGCGCTGCCGCGCTGGGCGCGTGGGCTCAAGCTGGCGGGAACGACGGGCGTTACGCTGACGTTTCTGACGGTGATGCTCTTTTTAGGACCGCTGTTCGGATACGCGGGGATGTTTGCCGGCGCCAATCTGCATCTGCATCTGACGGTTCCGGTGCTGGCTATTCTGGAATTTGTGCTGCTGGAAAGAACGGAGACAAGGGTTCGTTTTCCGGCAACCTTTACCGCGGTGATCCCCATGCTTTTGTATGGCACGTATTACATGGGAAATATTCTGATCAATGGCGTGGGCGAAGGATATGAGACGAATGACTGGTATGGCTTTACCATTTTTGGTATAGACAAGATCTATCTGGTCTTTGCCGTTATCGCGTTTGCCACCTGGCTGATGGCGGTAGTCCTTTGGAAGACCGGAGGAAACGGGAAGAAAAAGGCAAGCAAGTCGTGACGGCCTTCCTGTTTTGTGTAGCAGCGCGTGAGCGCGATATCGTATGGTGTGGCGCAGCCGCATGAGGACTTTTGTATAATCGATGATACCGATTGATTTGATTACGGGGTTTTTAGGCTCCGGAAAAACGACTTTTTTGAAGAAATATGCGCGCTATCTTTTAGATCAGGGGCTGTCCATCGGCATCCTGGAAAATGATTACGGCGCGGTGAATGTGGACATGATGCTCTTGCAGGAGCTGGAGGGTGAAAAGTGCGAGCTGGAGATGGTGGCGGGCGGCTGTGATTACGACTGCCATCGCAGGCGCATGAAATCCAAGCTGATCCTCATGGGCATGAGCGGATACGATCGGGTGGTGATGGAGCCGTCCGGGATCTTCGACGTGGACGAGCTGTTCGATGTGCTGTGCGAGGAACCTTTAAACCGTTGGTTTGAGGTGGGAAACGTGATCGCGGTGGTGGATGCGGGTCTGGAAGAAAATCTGTCCGGGCAGGCGGAGTACCTGCTTTCGGCACAGACGGCGGTTGCGGGAAAAGTGGTCTTAAGCAAGGTGCAGACGGTGCCGGAAGAGACGATTTCCCGTGTGATCCAGCATGTCAACCGGGCGCTGAAGGCGGTGGGGTGCGAGCGGGTCTTTCAGGCGCCTTGCAAGCAGGGAGAGTGTACTGATCGGGTACAGGAGAAGCTTTCTGAAAGTGGCTCTCAGGCAGAGGGCAATTTGGACGAGAGTGGGAAAATAATCCGGGCACCCCTTAGGCCTGCTTCAGATACGGTTCTGGCAAAGAACTGGGATGAGTTAAGCGAGGCCGATTTTGCGGAGCTCATCTCCTGCGGATACGTACAGGAGCACCACAAAAAGCTTCCGGTGGACCGGGACAATGATTTCGAGACGGAGTACTATCTGGACCTGGGGCTTAAAAAAGAAGAACTGATCAGACGGATCGAGACTCTTTTGACGGATGAGGGCTGCGGGCATATCTTTCGGATCAAAGGGTTCTGCCGGGACGAGGAAGGCAAGTGGATTGAGATCAATCTGACGCACCAGAACCGCGAGATCCGGCCGGTTGCAAGCGGGCAGGATGTGATCATCGTCATCGGAGAAGGTCTGAATAAAGAGAGGATAGACAAAACGTTAAAACCAATGTAAAGGGAGGAGAACAAAACGATGCAGGAAAAAATTATGAGAGAGATGCTGGAAGTTCAGGATGAACAGCTGATGGTTTGGAAGAAAATCCATTTTTGGATTAAATTCTGGAGTATCTTAGCGATTATTGTATTTATCCTGTTTATTGCCATATGGGTGTTTTTGATCGTAAATGGGATACAACTCAGCGCCAACCCGCAATTTTATATTCAGTAGTGGCAGAGAATTGACAGTTATACCAATCAGACTTTATTAAAGACATCAACATAACAAAGGCAGAGCAATATCGGTTCTGACAGTCTTGGTACAAGGCTGCAGACAGATATGAGCTCTGCCTTTTTATGCTTTTATGCTGTCTGTCCAAGGATGGCTTTGGTGCGACAGCACTTCTGATGTCTTACGGCTGCTTGCCAATATACGCCAGAATACCACCGTCCACGTACAGAATGTGGCCGTTGACGAAGTTGGACGCGTCGGATGCCAGGAACACGGCGGGGCCCATCAGGTCTTCCGGCTCTCCCCAGCGGGCGGCAGGGGTCTTGGAGACGATGAACTGGTCAAACGGATGACGGCTGCCGTCCGCCTGGCGCTCGCGAAGCGGCGCGGTCTGAGGTGTGGCGATGTAGCCGGGCCCGATGCCGTTGCACTGAATGTTGGCTTCGCCGTACTCAGAGCAGATGTTGCGGGTCAGCATCTTTAAGCCGCCCTTGGCTGCCGCGTACGCGGAAACGGTTTCGCGGCCAAGCTCGCTCATCATGGAGCAGATGTTGATGATCTTTCCGTGGCCCTTCTTGATCATGCCGGGGATGACGGCCTTGGAGCAGATGAACGGACCGACCAGGTCGATGTCGATGACCTGACGGAAATCTTCGGTGCTCATCTCCGTCATCGGGATACGCTTGATGATGCCGGCGTTGTTAACCAGGATGTCGACACCGCCCAGTTCCTTTTCGATATTTTCCACGAGAGCTGCTACCTGCGCTTCATCCGTTACGTCGGAGATATAGCCGTGGGCATCGATCCCCTTGGCAGCATAGTCGGCCAGAGCCTTGTCCAGGTTTGCCTGGGAGCGGCAGTTGAAGGCGATCTTCGCGCCGGCTCCTGCAAGCGCTTCGGCGATGGCAAAGCCAATGCCATAGGCAGCACCGGTTACCAGAGCTACTTTTCCTTCCAGAGAAAACAGTTTGTTCATTTCCATGATGGAATCCTCCTTGTTTCGTTGATCCTCCGTGAAAATCACGGCGGATTTGCATCATTCCTGTCTGTAGAGTAGCGCATTTTTCGGCATTTCGTCAACTGGAAACTTCCTTTTTGAAGTAAGTTCCCTCGTTTGTGCATTGGGAAACCTGTTTTGTGCAGATGAAGAGGAGAGAATTTCGCGCTACTCTTGACGGATTCGCGATTCTGCGGTAAGGTATTAAAGATAGTGGACACTTATGCGCACGTCCACAAACCATAAGATCAGCTTTCGGGCAGCAAGTATCAAGGGGAGATAAAACCATGTCAGATGAAATTCGTTATACAGAGAAAAATGCAGCAGAGAAGGAAATGACATCCCGAAAGGGAGAGGATCAGGCAGCAGAAAAAGGAGCAGGCCCCAATTTCCTGACGGACGTGATCTTCCCTGTTCTGATTATATTCTCGGCGGTTGTCACCATTCTGGCCAATGTGCTGGCCAACCCGGCGGGCATCACGAGAAGCACGGTGCAAAGACAGAGACAGGAAGAGGCCCGCTGCGAACGGGTGGAAACCTGGTATCAGGACGACTGGGGCAACTGGATCGCGAAGGCGCCGGAAGCCGATCAGAAGAAGCTGACCGACGCGATGGAGTACTTCTATGAAAGAACCGGCGTGCAGCCGTATCTGTGGATCGTCGGCGAGCAGGGAGCGGAGCTGGATACCGAGGAGAAGATGGAAGAAGCCATGACCACGCGCTACGAAGAGCTCTTCACCGATGCGGGGCATCTGCTGTTTGTTCTCTGCGAATATCCCAATTCGTCCGGCTCCTACAAGACCGCCTGCCTGGTAGGCCGGTCCGCGGGCAATATCATGGATCCGGAAGCGCGGGAGATTCTGCGCAATTATGTGGATCTGTATTACAAGGACGCCTCCCTTTCCGAGACCGCGTTCTTTGCGAAGGCGTTTGAAAATGCCGCGAACCGCATCATGACGAAGTCGATGTCGGAGAAGCAGCTGTTCCTGATTTATATTCTGATGACGGCCCTGATTTTAGGGACCGTGGCAAGATGCTTCCTGAAGTGGAAGGAACAGACCGAAGTGATTAAGCCCAGAGGAAACGGGTTTGCGGAGGGAAGACGTCCGGCTTATCTGAAAGATGAGGACGAGATGGACGAGGATGAGGAGGAGAACAGCCCCATCCGGAATTTCCTGAACAGATTCGGCAGCTTCTTCGTGAAAGAGGAAGAGGATGAGGATGACTGGGAGAGCCCCCGGTCTTCCCGCGAGAGAAAGAGCGGACGAAACAGAGGCGTGGATCGCGAGAAGGAAAGAGGGCGCCGTGCGTACCGGGAGGAGGATCCCGAAAGAAGAGCCCGCGTAACCAAGAAGAGAGCGGACGCACTGACCGCGGAAATCTGGGATGAGATTGATCTGGAAGAAACGCCCGCCCCTCGGACGATTAAAGTGACTCCCAAGAAGCAGACGGGAACCGGAAAGGTTTCCATCTCGCTGGCGGAGGAAGGCTGGAAAGACACGAAGGGGACGGAGTCCTTTGCGGAAAGCCCGATGAAGACACAAGTTTTCCGTGTGATCCGGGATGAGGATCTGGAGCCGAAGGAAGAAAAGACTTCTGCGCCTGAAGAACCCGAAATGACGATGCAGCCGGATGAGGTTGACGAGACGAAGGCGGCTTTGGAGAGCGCGTTAAAGCAAATGGAAGAAGCCAAGGCGGCGGAAAAGGCCCTGGAAGAGGCGCTAGCGAAGGCGCAGGATGCCGAGGAAGCCGGGGATCGGGCGATCCGCGAGGAGGCTTTGAAGGCCGAAGAAGCGTTTGCGCCTGAGGAAGCCAAGGCGGAAGAGCCGGCGGCGGAGGCTGACGTTAAAGAACAGGCCGCTAGTGAGGATGCCGGCGCGACAGCTGTGGCAGCAGGACTTGCAGCCGCAGCCGCAATCATAGAGGATGCCGTTTCGGAAGAAGATACGGCAGCGGAAGCAGAGGCTGACGCAGACTTTGTGACGGTGGAATGCCCGTACTGCGGAGCCGATGTGGTGTTAAAAAAGAATTCAACAAGTCGTTGCGACTTCTGCGAGAGTGAGATCGTGGTGGACGCGGACGGCCATATCAGTGGAACAGCCACTAAATAAATGAGATGGAGGTAAGAAAGCATGGGCGTTGTTTCGGTTGATGCGGAAGACGACCAGTTCGCGTATCGCTATGATACGCAGCTGCTCATTGACCGCAGAGACAGAGACCTGGACGAGGATGAAATCTCGGACTACATTACAGAAAACATTGAGGGAAACAGCCTGATCGCGGCGGGCGATGAGGATCTGATCAAGATCCACTATCATACGAACGAGCCGTGGAGAGTACTGGAGTACTGCAATTCCGTCGGGGAAATCTATGACATCGTGGTGGAAGACATGATCAGACAGTCGGATGGACTGCAGGGATAATGGAAATTCGCACCCTGTCTGATGAACTGAAAAGCAGGTTTGGCTGCAAGGTTTACAAGCTATCCTTATCGAGCGGGTGTACCTGCCCGAACAGGGATGGAACGAAAGGCTTTACGGGCTGCACGTTCTGTTCCGAAGGAGGCTCGGGAGACTTTGCAGCCTCTTTTATGCCTATCGCCAGCCAGATCGAGGAGGCGAAAAAGCGTGTTGCCGCCAAATTTCCGAAGGATCAGCCGGAGGAGACGCGGAAGTATATCGCCTATTTCCAGTCCTTTACCAATACGTATGGGGATACCCGGCGGCTTCGCGCACTTTATACGGAGACGATCCGCCGGCCGGAAATCTGCGCGCTTTCCGTGGGGACAAGGCCTGACTGCCTGGAGGAAGAGAAAGTCCGCATGTTGGCGGACTTAAACCGCGAAAAACCTGTGTGGGTGGAGCTGGGGCTGCAGACCATCCACGAAAAAACCGCACGGCGATTTCACCGCGGGTATGAGCTGGCAGTGTTTGAAGATGCCTACCGGCGGCTGAAGGAAGAGGGGCTGACCGTGATTGTCCATGTCATTTTGGGGCTTCCGGGCGAGAGCCGGGAGGATATCCTGGAGACGGTCCGGTATCTTGCCAATCTCGAGCCGCCCTTAGATGGCATCAAACTCCAGCTTTTGCATATCCTGAAAGGGACCGAAATGGGGCGGGAGTATGAACGGGAGCCGTTTCCGCTTCTGACGCTGGAAGAATATGGGGCGCTGGTGGTGGACTGCCTTCGGCTGTTGCCGAAGAGCACCGTCGTGCACCGGATCACGGGAGACGGCCCGAAAAAGCTTTTGATCGCTCCGTTGTGGAGCGCAGATAAGAAGAAGGTATTAAATACGATCAACCGGATGATCCGGGAAGCGTAGGGACTTTCGGCAGGCATGGTGCAAAAAGGCTTGTACTTTGCCTGCTTTTTTAGTATGATAAAGTTTAATGCAGGAATACCTGCGAAAATGACAGGGAAACCGTTGGAAAGGCAAGAAATGTTTACATTTGAGAGCGATTATACAGAAGGCTGCCATGAGGCAATTTTAAAAAGGCTGGCGGAAACCAATCTGGTTCAGGTGTCCGGCTATGGGGAGGACCCGTTTACCCGGTCCGCGAAGGAGAAAATCCGGGAAGCCTGCGGATGCAAGACGGCGCAGGTGACGTTTGTGGCCGGGGGAACGCAAACCAATCAGCTGGTGATTGATACGATGCTGCAGCCGTACGAGGGCGTGGTTGCAGCCGAGAGCGGACATGTCAATGTCCACGAGGCGGGCGCCATCGAGTTTACGGGGCACAAGGTGATGGCTCTGCCGCAGCACGAGGGAAAGATGCGGGCGGATGAACTGAAAGATTTCCTGGCAACCTTTTACGCGGACGGAAATCACGAGCATATGGTCTTCCCGGGAATGGTCTACATCACGCATCCCACGGAGCTCGGAACGCTGTACACGAAGGCGGAGCTGGAAGCCATTTCCGAGGTCTGCCATTCGTACAGTATTCCACTTTTTTTGGACGGCGCCCGGTTAGGGTACGGACTGATGTCGAAGGGGACGGATGTGACCCTGCCGCTCATCGCCGAGCTGACGGATGTGTTTTACATTGGCGGTACCAAGGTCGGCGCGCTGATCGGCGAAGCCGTTGTCTTTACGAAGAACAATCAGCCCGCGCATTTTGTCACCCGCGTCAAACAGCACGGGGCGCTGCTGGCCAAAGGCAGGCTGATTGGCATTCAGTTTGAAACTTTGTTTACCGACGGGCTTTACTTCAAAATCGCGGGGAAGGCCATCGAGTTGGCCGAGAGGATGAAGGCGGCCCTGAAGGAAAAGGGCTATCGCTTTTATCTGGAGACACCCACCAATCAGCAGTTCCTCATCATGGAAAACGAGAAGCTGGAAGAGCTGGGAAAGAAGGTGGGGTACTCCTTCTGGGAGAAATATGACGATACGCACACGGTGATCCGCTTCTGCACGAGCTGGGCGACGACCGAGGAAAACTTACAGAAATTGATTGAATTGTTGTGATCAACAGGAAATAGCACAGGCGAGCGGCGAAACGCTCGTGTAGAGGAAGGAACAGGAAGAGCTTTTTCTGTTTGTCCCACTGGCTTTGTTTAATAAGGAGGAAAGCTAATGTATATTACCTGCTTGGATATGGAAGGCGTGCTGGTACCCGAAATCTGGATCGCATTTTCGGAGGCATCCGGTATCCCGGAGCTTCGGAGAACCACCCGGGATGAACCGGATTATGACAAGCTGATGCGCTGGAGAATCGGCATTTTAAAGGAGCACGGGCTGGGGCTGAAAGAGATCCAGGACACCATCGCGAAGATCGATCCGCTGCCCGGCGCGAAGGAATTTCTGGATGCACTGCGCGCAGAGGGACAGGTTCTGATCTTAAGCGATACCTTTACGCAGTTTGCCATGCCGCTTATGAAGAAGCTGGGGTATCCGTCCCTGTTCTGTAACACGCTTGAGGTGGCTCCGAACGGAGAAATCACCGGCTTTAAGATGCGCATTGAGAATTCTAAACTTTCCACTGTAAAGGCCCTGCAGTCCATCGGCTTTGACACGATCGCCTGCGGAGACAGCTATAACGATCTGGCGATGATCCGTGCCAGCAAAGCAGGTTTCCTCTTTAAGAGCACGGAGAAGATTATTGCGGACAACCCCGATCTTCAGGCTTTTGACGAGTTCCCTGACCTTCTGGCGGCGATCCGCGGAGCGATGAAATGAATCATAACGACTCAGTAACTGAGCAGTAATAATGCCACAGGCAATGCGCTTCACGCATTCCAAATTGCCTGTGGCTTGGCATGCCAACTTTTGTTTTGCGCCGCTGGAGCGGAGCACTTAGCGCCAGCCGAGCTAAAAGCGAAGGCTGACGCTTATGTGCGTGCCCTACCGTGCACTTAGTGAAGCGGAGTCGTAAGACGAACGCTGAGCTTAGTGCAACGGTAATGTGGAGTGCAAGCGGCTGTGTTGAGTACATACAATGAAACAGAATTATAAAATGGTGCTGGCCTACGACGGCTCGCGCTACTATGGCTGGGAGCACCAGCCGAATACGGATCTGACCATCCAGGGGAAGCTGGAGAGCGTCCTGTCCCAGATGACGGGGAAGGACGTGGAGGTGATCGGGGCCGGAAGAACGGACGCAGGCGTGCATGCCAAGGGAATGGTGGCAAACGTACACCTGGAGACTGATAAAACAGAAGCGGAGATTTTGGAGTATCTGAACCACTATCTGCCGGAAGATATTTGCGTGATGGATCTTCGGGCCTGCTCCGACCGCTTTCACAGCCGGTACAACGCGCTGGGCAAGACTTATTGCTACACCTGCTATGTGGGAGATAAGAAGCCGGTCTTTACCAGGCGCTTTGTCTACATCCCTGAGCAGAAGCCCGATGTGGAGCGCATGCGGAAGGCGGCCGAGTACCTGATCGGAACACATGATTTTGCCAGCTTCTGCGGCAATCCGAAGATGAAGAAATCTACCGTGCGGCGGGTGGATTCTATCCGGATCGAGCAGAAGGGCGGATATCTCAATCTGACCTATCACGGGACCGGATTCTTGCAGTACATGGTGCGCATCCTCACCGGGACTCTTTTAGAAGTGGGCTTTGGCCTTCGCACGCCAGAGAGTATGGAGGAGCTGCTGGAAGCTAAGAGTCGGTTACTGGCTGGCTTTACGGCTCCGGCGAAGGGGCTGTGCCTGATGGAAGTTGATTACGAGTGAGGTCGGTGGAGTGGCGGCGGTTGCCAACAGTTTTAGCAAAGGATCATTTACGGGCTTGACAACTGAAAAAGTTTGAGTTACCATACATTTCAAGCGTTTCGCAGTTGCAATCTCAAAAGCTGCGAAGGTAACAAATTCATATGACGAACGCGTTTTTAGGAAGAACAAGTAGAAGGCAGAGGAATGTACAGAAAGGCGCCGGCTGATGAAAGGCGCACAGGGGGCTGCTTTGCGAATACATCTTCCGAGCTTCGCACTGAACAGGGATAACAACGGCAAAAGGTGAAATGGGTTTGAATGTCTGAGCCGGTTCAAATGATTTTCCTTCAAGTAGGCTGCGACGGGGTCGGCACACGTTATCGTGCCAGGGTATCGGATCTTTTGTTTCCTGTACCTGATGAGGCAGCTCATTTGGCGCAAGCCGGCTGTAAAGTAAGGTGGTAACACGGGGTTTGACTCGTCCTTCATAAAAAGAAGGATGAGTTTTTTTATTTCAGGAAAGAATCAAAGGAGAGACAAGACAATGGGTATCTATGAAGAACTTCAGGCAAGAGGCCTGATCGCGCAGGTGACCGACGAAGCGGAAATCCGGGAACTGATCAACAACGGCGGCGCCAAATTCTATATTGGCTTCGATCCGACGGCGGATTCGCTGCACGTTGGGCATTTCATGGCCCTGTGCCTGATGAAGCGCCTGCAGATGGCCGGGAACAAGCCGGTTGTTCTTTTAGGCGGCGGCACCGGTATGATCGGCGATCCTTCCGGCCGCACGGACATGCGTAAGATGATGACGCCGGAAACCATCCAGCATAACTGCGATTGCTTCAAGAAGCAGATGGAACGGTTTATCGAATTCGGCGAAGACAAGGCAATCTGCGTCAACAACGGCGACTGGCTGCTGGACCTCAACTACATCCAGCTGCTGCGTGAGGTTGGTGTACATTTCTCCGTTAACAACATGCTGCGCGCCGAGTGCTACAAGCAGCGCATGGAGAAAGGTCTTAGCTTCTTCGAGTTCAACTACATGATCATGCAGTCCTACGACTTCTGGTACCTGCACAAACACTACGGTGTTAACATGCAGTTCGGCGGAAACGATCAGTGGAGCAACATGCTGGCCGGCACCGAGCTGATCCGCAAGAAGGAAGGCGATGATGCGTACGCCATGACCATCACCCTCTTAATGAACAGCGAAGGCAAGAAGATGGGCAAGACCGCCAGCGGCGCAGTGTGGCTGGATCCGAATAAGACGAGCCCCTTCGAGTTCTATCAGTACTGGAGAAACATCGGCGACGAAGATGTCATGAAGTGCATCCGTATGCTGACCTTCGTTCCACTGGAAGAAATCGACGCGATGGAGAAGTGGGATGACAGCCGCATCAACGAGAAGAAAGATATCTTAGCTTATGAGTTGACGGCGCTGGTACATGGCAACGAGGAAGCCGACAAGGCAAAGCAGGCGTCCTTGGCGCTCTTTGGCGGCGGCGGAGATGACGCGAACATGCCCACCACTGAGATTGCCGCGGCGGATGTTCCCGAAGGCGGCATGCCGATCATGGATCTGATGATGGCCTGCAAGCTGGCTCCCACCAGAAGTGAGGCGAGACGTCTTGTGCAGCAGGGCGGCGTGACCGTGGACGGTGAGGTAGTGCCGAGCATCGATTATGCGGTCAGCAAGGACGCGCTGGCAAACGGCGTCAAGATCCGTAAGGGTAAGAAGGTATACCATAAGGCTGTGCTTGCATAGTAAAATAAAAAGGCTGGCTCGTGAAAACGGGCCAGCCTTTTTTAAGTTTGTTACCGATTCAGCACGGGTCCCAGGCGATCCGCCTGCGGCGTATGTCGCACTGAATTTTTTATCGCTTGATATCGTAGTTCATGTTCATCAGGTTGCGGATGCTTTCGGCATCGTCCGTGATGTTGGCGTCGCCATGAATCGTGTGCTTGATCACACTGCTGGCTACGGCAAAGTTGACCATATCCATCGGCTTATAGCCGTGCACCATGGCATAGATGAGACCGCTGGCGAACGCGTCGCCACCGCCCACGCGATCCAGGATGTTGAAGGTGAAGAGCTTGCTCTCGAAGGTGTGATCCTGGTACCACATGAAGGCCTTCAGGCTGTTCTCGCTACCGGAGTGCGCGTAACGGACATGGCGGGCAATGCACTTGAGGTTCGGATAGCGCTCGATAAAGTGCTGGAAAATTTCATCCTGCTGCTCATAGCTGGGCTGCAGCGGAACGCCGTCCTTCCAGTCGCCCTTCGAATGATCGTTTTCATCCTTCCACAGATGGTAAGGCTCGATGCCGAGCAGAACATCCACATAGGGAAGGCACTTCGTGCAGTAATCCCGCGCCTGCTCCCAGGTCCAGAGCTTGCTGCGGAAGTTGCCGTCAAAGCTGACCGTGAGCCCCAGTTCCTTGGCGGTCTGCATCGCGCGGAGAATAAAGTCCGCACAGTTTTCGCTTAAGGCGGGGGTGATGCCGCTGACGTGCAGCCAGGTGAAGTCCTTTAAGAGTTCGTGCAGATCGATGCCGCTGAAATCAAACTCTGAAATTGCGCTGTGCTTGCGGTCGTAGATGACCTTGCTGGGACGGATTCCGTAGCCGGTTTCCAGATAGTAGGTTCCCAGGCGGTGTGTAGGCGTCTGCTCATGCGTGCTTAAAATGACGGGTGTGCAGTGGACATCGTTGCTGCGCAGCCAGCGGATCGCGCTCTTTCCCAGGCTGTTGTCGGGAACAACGGTGAAGAAGGTGGAATCAACTCCCAGGTTGGCAAGCGCCAGCACGATATTGGCTTCGCTGCCGCCGTAACTGGCCTCGAAACTGGCCGCCATGCGGATCTTGTCATAGTTGGGAGGCGTGAGGCGAAGCATGATCTCGCCGATGGCGATGACGCGCGCCGTCGTGTCAGAGGATTGAAGCGGATTGTGGTGTTCCATTTTTTTCAGCCCCTTTCATATGTGCGTCTTTGTCCCTTTCGGACAGCATCTTAATTCTGACGTCAGTATAAAGGCGGGACCGGTTTTTTTCAAGTGCGTATTTGGACAGAATCATGGAGTATAAGGTCAAAGTCCTGTATCACTTCGTGCACTTTTACACATTCCGTTGCAGCAATGAACTGGCATGTCATTGCTGTTATGTAGTGAGCATAAAAGGCGGAGGAGTTTTCCGGCAGCTTAGGAAGCTTCGGGGAGTAACCCTAATGGCAGCGATGTACTACACATCCGCCGGGGCACATTTCGGAACCCCGTCTGATGACGGTGTTCCTTGAGTGCCCCTGAAACCGCGGTATTTGTGATACCGCGGTTTCTCGGAGGTGCAGCACATCGCAGCCATAAGTGTTACTAATCCCCTTGCTTCCATCAAGCTGCCTGGAAATTCTCCTCCGCCTTTTTATGCACCTCCACAAATCAGCAATCGAATACAATCCCTGCCGCGGTCAATATATGTAAGCCAACAAGGAAGCCAGGGGCAGCGATATATCCAGCTGCTGTCATGGAAGCGGAGGCCTAAGGCGGCAGCGGAGAATTTCCGTGCAGATAGTGGGAGCAAGCGGATAGTACCAATTATGGCAGTGAAAGGCAGCACTGACGCGAAATCGCGGTATTTCAAAAACCGCGATTTCAGGGGCATCGGAGGAACACCGTCATCAGACGGGGTTCCGACATGTGCCCCGGCGGATGTGCGCGTTTCGCTGCCATTATTGGTACTCCGCGAAGAGCCCATATCTGCAGGAAATCTCCCTGACGTTTTAGGCCTCGCAACATGACAATCACGGATATATCGCTGCCCCCGGCTCCTTTGAAAAAACTTTTATGGCAATGACATGCCAGGTCATTGGCATGGAAAGAGGAGAGAGAAAGTTTACCGGGAATTCATCATTCTTCTTGCGTAAAGGGCAAGGAAACGATATAATGAAGATTGATGCGCACACATTTGGAAGTCAACGCCTGGCAGCGTTAAAACCCGCGGCGCGAGAGACTCATCGCGCGGAAGACCCGCAGCGGAAAAGATGCGCGGGCAAGTGTTGACACAGCCACAGGCAACAGGAGGGCAATAGCATGAACATTCGCGAAGAAGCACGCCGCATGAAACTGGATGCGCCGAAACTGGCGGCAACCACGCTGGAAGAACGAAACGCGGCCTTGCGGGAAATTGCGAAGGGCCTGGAAGAGAAGAAGCATGAAATCTTTGCGGCGAATGAAGAGGATGTGCGGGAAGCGACGGAAAACGGGGTGGCCCCCGCTGTCATCAAGCGACTCAAATATACCGAGGAAAAGCTGCGGGATGGCCTGGCGGGCATCAACCAGCTGATCAGCCTTCCGGATCCGCTCGGAAAAGTGCAGATGAAGCGAGAGCTGGATGAGGGGCTGGTATTGACCCGGATCAGTTGCCCCATTGGGGTGATCGGGGTGATCTTTGAGGCCAGGCCGGATGCGTTGGTTCAGATCTCCTGCCTTTGCTTAAAGAGTGGAAACTGTGCGATCTTAAAGGGTGGTAAAGAGACGGCCCGTACCAACCGGATGCTGTTTCGGATTATTCGGGATAGTGCCATCAAGGCAGGAATGCCGGAGGGATGCTTAAAGCAGGCGGAGCTGCACAACGAGATTGATGAGCTTCTGATGTGCGACAAGGATGTCGATCTGCTGATCCCGCGCGGTTCCAATGCGTTTGTGCAGTATATCATGAACCACACGAAGATCCCGGTGATGGGGCATGCGGATGGCGTGTGCCATATTTATGTGGACAAGGATGCGGATTTTGAAAAGGCGATGCGCATTCTTCCGGATGCGAAAATGCAGTACACGGCGGCCTGCAATTCGGTGGAGACCGTGTTAATCGATCGGGCTGTGGCCGGGGAGTTTCTGCCGAAACTGGCAGACATGTGCCAGGAAAAAGGAATTCGCCTTCGCGGGACGGAGGAGGCCATGCGCCTTCTGAGCCAACACGCGCAAAATGAGAATACCGCCGGACAGCAGACCGCAGGCGATACGGTGGCAACAGCGGATGAGAGAACGGACGGAGTTGGAACAGAGAGTACCGCCGGGGGCGCGTTCGAGGTGATGGATCTGGAAGAATTCCATAAGGAATATCTGGATCTTGTCATGTCGGTGCGCGTGGTGGATGGCGTCGTGGAAGCGGTGGATCATATCAATCGGTTCGGTTCGCACCACACGGACAGCATTATTACGGAGAATGAGGAGACGGCGGCGTACTTTTTCCAGATGGTCGATTCGGCCGGCGTCTATCAGAATTGTTCCACACGGTTTGCGGATGGCTTCCGCTATGGCTTTGGCGCAGAGGTGGGGATCAGCACCAGCAAGCTCCATGCGCGAGGACCGGTCGGGCTGGAAGGACTGGTCACGTATAAGTACCTTTTGCAGGGGCATGGCCAGATTGTGGGAGATTACGCATCCGGCAAAGCACAGTTCCATTTCCGGGAGCTATGCTGATAGTTGATAGAAGAAAACATTTCCGGGAGCTATGCTGACAGATAGCGTTTGAAATAAAAAAATGGAGAAGGAGTCCAGGATCATGGAAGCAGAAAAGGTGTTAATAGAGGAAGGCAGAAAGGCGTTTGGGAGATTATTCGGCGAAGGCGGAGACATCCGCGTATACTTTGCTCCGGGTCGAGTCAATCTGATCGGTGAGCATACGGATTATAACGGCGGACATGTATTCCCCTGTGCACTCAGCATGGGAACCTGGGGCATCGCCCGAGCGCGCGAGGACAGGAAGATTCGCCTGTTTTCCGCAAATATCCCGAAGTGCAGCGTCTGGGAGGCGGACCTTTCCGATTTAAAACCTACGAAGGAAGCCGGCTGGGCCAACTATCCGCTGGGGGTGATCTGGGCGCTGGAAAAGAAGGGCTACCCCATGGAGAAGGGGTTTGATATGGTCGTGACGGGAAATGTCCCGAACGGCTCCGGTCTGTCTTCTTCCGCATCCCTGGAAGTGATGACCGGCGTGATGGCGAAGGATCTGGGAGGTTTTAACTGCCTGGAGCTTTCGGAAATCGCGCAGATTTCTCAGTTTTCGGAGAATGAGTTTAACGGAATGAACTGCGGCATCATGGATCAGTTCGCAAGCGCCATGGGCAAGAAGGATCGCGCCATCTTCCTGGATACGGCCACGCTGCAGTTTGAATATGTGCCGGTGGTTCTGCCGGACGCGCACATTGTTATCACCAACAGCAAGGTGAAGCACAGCCTGGTGGGATCGGCCTACAATGACCGTCGCCGGGAGTGCGAGGAGGCGCTCCGCGATCTGAATAAGGTGGTTTCGGCCGCAAGCCTGGGCGCCCTGACGGAGCAGGAGTTTGAGCAGTATAAGGGCGCGATTGAAAATCCGGTCTGCGTGCGCAGAGCCCGCCATGCAGTGTGCGAAAACCAGCGCACTTTCCGCGCGGTGGAGGCTTTGAAGGCCGGAAACCTGGAAGAGTTTGGCAAGCTGATGAATGCGTCTCATGTTTCTTTGCGGGATGATTATGAAGTTTCCTGCGAGGAGTTAGATAAGCTGGCGGAGCTGGCCTGGGAGACGGAGGGCGTGATCGGATCCCGCATGACCGGAGGCGGATTTGGCGGATGCACGGTCAGCCTGGTGAAAAATGATGCCCTGGACGCTTTCCGGGAGCATCTGACGAAGGGTTACGAAGCCGCGTTTGGCATCACGCCGGAGTTTTATATCGCAGATGTGGGCGAAGGTGCGCATCGGATTTCGTAACAGCGCATCGAGTTTCGCAACAGAATAGAGACTCATGTACGATTTTATTCCCGCCTGTGAAATGAAGGCTGGAATTAGTAACAAAATTGATGCAAAAATGATAGACTTTCGGGGCTTCCCCTTGCTTGACAGCGAAAATCAATTTGTTATAATGATCGCAACGGATGTAATAATTCTGTGATAATTTTGAAACGAGCGTAAAAAACGCTCGTTTCTATTCCCTGCAAAAAGGGAGAGCAAATGAGCGGAGAAAAGGCCTTTCGCGCTTTTTCCAACCCGGAGGTTCTATTTTATGAAATTATTTCATGCTAAAAAAATCGGCAGCGCACTGATGGCGGCTTGCCTTCTTGCGACACCTGTGATGGCGCTGGCGGAGGGGGATTCCTCTCTGGCCGGCATCTCGGCACTTTTAAATGTATATTTTGAAAATGAAGAGCATAGCGAGGACGATCTTTTGGATTTTGTCCTTTCCAATACCATGGTAAAGACAACCGTGACGGAAGAAGCGGTTGCGCTTCATGATATCGGCATTGCAAGGGCAGGCGAGTATGTCAACGTTCGCCAGGCTCCCGGCACGGACAACGCCATCATCGGCAAGCTGTATGATCAGTCCGGCGTCATGGTCATCGGCTCGGTCACCATCGAAGATGGGGAATGGTATCACATTGAGTCCGGTTCCGTGAACGGCTATGTGAAAGCGGACTATGTGGTTACCGGTGAAGAGGCGCAGGAATACGCGCTGATGACAGGCAACCTGCTTCTGAAGGTGACGACGGATGGACTGAATGTCCGTCAGAGACCGAATACGAACTGCGATATCGTAGGTTATTTAAATGAGGGTGACACCTGCATGATCACGAGCAAGGAAGAAAACTTCTACGGCGTGATCCTGAACAACGGTGTCCGGGGCTATGTCCACAAGGATTATGTCGAGGCCTTTATGGACTGCGACACGGCCGTATCTTTGGTAGAGGAAGAGAACCTCTTAAATGAGATGGCCCGTCTGGAGGAAGAGGCACAGAAGCGCCGCGAGCAGGTAATTGAGGAAGCTCGCGCGGCGGAGCAGGCCAAGGCCCAGAGAGAAGAGGAGTCCCGCAAGGCTGCGGAGGCGGAGGAAGCTGCCGCCAAGGCCGCGCGTGAAGCGGAAGAAGCCGCCAAGGCTGCCCGCGAGGCAGAGGAAGCCGCCGCAAGAGCGGCCCGTGAGGCGGAAGAAGCTGCGGCTGCACAGGCCTCTCGCGAGGCAGAGGAAGCTGCCGCACAGGCTGCGCGTGAAGCGGAAGCCGCTGCCGCGGAAAGAGCGGCACGCGAAGCGGAAGCTGCCAGAGCGCAGGCCGCATGGGAAGCGGAACAGGAAGCTGCGGCACAGGCTGCATTAGAAGCAGAGATGGCCGCACAGGCATCCCGCGAAGCGGAGGAAGCTGCGAGAGCTGCCCGTGAAGCGGAAGCGGCGCGGATCGCCCGCGAGGAGGAAGCCGCCAGAGCACAGGCTGCATGGGAAGCGGAGGAAGCCGCACGGATCGCCCGTGAGGAGGAAGCCGCCAGAGCACAGGCTGCGTGGGAAGCGGAGGAAGCCGCACGGATCGCCCGCGAAGAAGAAGCTGCCAGAGCCTCCCTTGAGGCTGCGGAAGCGGAAAGAGCTTCCATTGAAGCTGCGGAAGCGGAAAGAGCTTCCCGCGAAGCAGCGGAAGCGACGCTGGATCTTGGCGAAGTGGTGTTTGAAGGCGAAGATCCTGAATGGGTAGAGCCGGCGATGGAGCCTGAATGGGAAGAACCTTCGGAGGAGCCGACGACGGAAGAAGCCTGGGAAGAACCGACCACGGAAGAGCCTTGGGAAGAACCCACGACGGAAGAGCCTTGGGAGGAGCCGACCACGGAGGAACCTTGGGAGGAACCGACCGAGGAAGTACCCGAAGAACCCGCGTATGTCCTGAGCTGGGAGCGCCAGGCGGTGGTTGACTACGCGTACAGCAAGCTTGGATGCGATTACGTCTGGGCTGCGGAAGGTCCTTACGCATTCGACTGCTCCGGCCTTGTCAAGTGTGCGTATGCGCAGGTTGGTATCCCGCTGTATCATCAGTCCGGCGTGCAGGGCCAGGCCGGTGAATATCGCAGCCTGTATGAGGCGGAACCGGGAGACATTCTCTGGAAGAGTGGTCACGTTGGCATCTACGTGGGCGACGGCATGTGCATCCACGCGGCGAACGAAAACGTGGGCGTGATCCTGTCACCGGTATGGGCCTGCGGCTTTGTCTGCGCGAGAAACGTTCTTGGATAAAAGAAATAGAAGGGCGGCTGCCGCACATCCGTGTGGCAGCCGTTTTTACTTTCCACGTGACCCGTGAATAGTTCCTTTTTCACGTCTGCTGCGGCAGGGCCTGTACGGAAATTTCTTGCCGAATGAGAGCGTTTGCGATATACTAATCTGAAGGAGTCAGTTTTTACTACGTAAGAAAGAAAGTGTTTGAAACCGGCAGGATCATGGCATGAGGATCGAGCGTAAGGGAACAAGGCATCGCCATGGCAGTCGGATAGAACATAAGGAAACAAGGCATAGCCCTTGCAGGAAAAACATATGGAAAAGAAAATGGGCCTTGCGCTGGCAGTCTGGATTCTGGCTATTCTTTCGGGAACTGCCTTCTTTACAGGACCGGATGAAACAACCGGGGAGACCGCCGAGGCTATAGGAGAGACCGTGGAAGGAAACGTTCATAAGGCAGAGACGCCCGGGGAAACGTGGGAGTCGGCTGAAACAGCCGATGCCACCTACGAGGCTGCCGAGTCAGCTGTGCAGATCCCGGAAGTGCCGGAGAAATGGGAGGAACCGGAAAAATGGTTTACTTCCCACATGATTGAGGAAGGCGACGAGATCTACAATCGGATTATCGGGAAAACCTACGTGGAGAACGATGATATTGCGCTTTCCGAGCTTCGCTACCTGACGCTCCTTTACGTGGATTTTGGAGGGGAAACGCAGGTAGGCGAGATGATTGTCAATCAGATCGTCGCGGACAAGGTGCTTTGGATTTTTGAGGAGCTGTACCGTCTACGATATCCGATCCGGCAGATCCGTCTGATTGATGATTACTGGGATACGGACGGAAACACCACGGACGTTCACTCCATTCGGGCGGATAATACGTCCGCATTTAATTACAGGACCGTGGCGGGAACGGAGATCCTGTCCAACCATGCATTGGGACTGGCCATCGATCTGAACCCGTACGAGAATCCTTACGTGAAGGTTTTACCGGATGGAAGTTACCTGATCACGGAACTCGACTTTTATGAGCTTTCGTATCTGTACCACCGGGAAAACCGTCCATACGCCATCACGCACGATGATCCGGCCTACCAGCTGTTTACGGCCGCAGGATTTACCTGGGGCGGCGACTGGGACAGCCCGCTGGATTATCAGCATTTTGAATATGTAATACAATAAAAATCAGCACAGCCATGCAGAAAACGAAGAAAATGGCTGCTTGCAGCCACTTTTCTACGTATTTCTGCATGGGTCGTGGTGGGTCACCCCACCACGACAGTCCCAGGCAAGAGCCACCGAAGGTGGCGTGCAGCATGCGAAGCAGGCTGCGCCTGGGACCTGTGCTGAGGCAAAATAACGAAAATCAGCACAGCCATGCAGAAAACGAAAAAAATAGCGAGTTGCGCCTGGGACCTGTGCTGAGGCAAAATAACGAAAATCAGCACGGCCATGCAGAAAACGAAGAAAATGGCGAGCTGCGCCAGGAGCTTGTGCGAAGAGTCAAAAGGAGACATTTTTTATGGATGAGAAAAAACTGGTTCAGGAGTTTGTGAGCCAAAAAACATTATATATTGTGAAGTCCAACATGACCAGACTTACTTATATCTACTGCAATCCGGATACCATGGACGATGAAGCGGGCCTGTTTTACACGGAAGAGGACGCGCGGTCCGAGGTGGCGGCCCTGATCTTAAAGGAAGAGCCGGTAGAGGTTGCCACCGTGGAGCAGAAAGGCTATCTGGAGTTTTTTGCGGAGCTGTCCACGATGGGCGTCAACAGCGTGAAGATGGTCAGGGAACAGAACGAAACGCACGTGTCTTTGGACGCGTTCGTCAGACAGCAGGATATGTCGAAGGTTCCGGAGAACAAGAGACCGCCGGAAAATAAGGCACTGTACCTGACGATGCTGTACTATCTGCAGGAAGCGCGAAAGGGCGAAGAAAAGCGGGATATGGCGAAGCTCACGGAGTTAAACGAGGAACTGATGGCCGGCGTGGCGCGCGGACGTTTCCTTCTGCCTATGCAGCCCGGCAAGATGGTGGGTGGCAAACTGGAAAGCCAGGTGCAGCTTCTGAAGCTGTCCAACGGCGCGATGGTCTTCCCGATCTTTACGGATACCGTGGCCGCCGGAAAGTTTACCGGCCCCACGAAGACGCCGCTGTTTCCTGTGACCGTAAGCAATTTGCTGCAGAATATCGCCAAAATGAATGTGAAAGGCGCGCTGTTAAATCCGGGAGGTTTAGGGTTCTACATGCCAGTGGAACTGATGAAGCAGGCTGTGTCCATGTTTGAGGACTGATGGGGGTGTCCATGAAGAAGAACGGCGGTTCAACGGGGAAAAAAATCAGGGCTTTGTTATCCATATGCCTGATGATCATGATCTTCGCGCTGCCTTCCTGCCGCCGGCAAGAGGGCGTATCCACCGGTCATAGCGACAATATTGAAGGGTTTCTGTTTGTCTTTGATACAAGAGTTACAACATCCGCGCTGGTGCAGGACATGCGAAATGGCGTGCTGCCGACATCCATACGGATCACGAATGTGTGGGATGAGGTGACGGAAATCACGGACGAGCAGACGATCCGCGATATTTATTATTATATGTCGGACTTGATCGTGGTTGGTCAGACAACGCTTCGGCGGGAGGATGCGGCGTTTGATGTCACCTACTGTCTGCGCGATGGGTCCGAGGCGAACTTCCACTTTGAGACCAAAGCGTATCTTCGTCTGAGCGATCAGAATTACATGATTGAAACGGACGGAAATCTGTGGAGACTGTTGGGTCAGTAATGACACAAAAAGGAGCCAAAGAACATGAAGAAAAAGAGAAAAAGAAAAAGTTCCATGGGATTGCTCCTGATTTTGCTGGGGCTTTTGCTGATTGCGGGAGCTGGAGCCTATACATTCCGCAACATGAAGGAATCGGAGGAAGCCGGCGTAAAGGCGGCGGATGTGCTGACGAAGCTGGATGTGATCACCCAGGACCGAGAGCTGGTGATGGCACAGGAAACCCTGCCGGTGATTGAACAGGGAAAATGGGAAGAGGTTGTAACACCCGTTGTGCAACCCCCTGCGGAGATGCCGGAGGAGGAGATCGATGGGTATAACTACATCGGAATCATTGAAATCCCGAGCCTCTCCATCCAGCTTCCCGTGATGTCGGAATGGGATTACGACCGCCTTCGTATCAGCCCTTGCCGCTATACGGGGAGTTATCTGCAGGATAACATGATCGTCTGTGGGCACAACTACAACCGGCATTTCGGCCCGATCCGCTGGATTGGCATCGGCGCGGATGTCTATTTTATCTCGGTCGACAAGACGGTGTACCATTATGTGGTAGACAATGTGGAACTGATCAGCGGCACCAATGTCGAGCAGATGGTTGGACGCCAGACATCCGATCCCACCACCAGCTATTACAGCACATGGGATCTGACCCTCTTTACCTGCGATGCAAGCGCCCAGAACCGGTATGCGATCCGCTGCCTGAGAGTGCATGAGTAATCATGCGGCGCTGACGCGTTGCTACACATGCCATGAAAGCAAACACGTCGCTGCAACAAAATTCGGATGCAATTGCTTGAGCCGAAGAACACGTTCTTCGCTCATGCCTTGCATCCTCACTTTGCTTTCATAAAAAGCCCCGGCAAGCTTCACACTTGCCGGGGCTCTTCGTTTTTCTATTAGGCTTTGCTGATGGCGATTACTCTACCAGATAAGGATACGAGCAGTATGCGCGCTGGCCATTGTACTCGATGATCGCCCAGGTGCCTTCTACGCCATAGACAGGTACGTAGTCGGTCGGGTTCAGCGTGGCGATAACGACGGAACCATCCGTGGTCGGAAGGTTACGCACGTTCAGACGCTCGGTGGGATGCATCATCGTGTAAGCGGGCGTTGTCTCCGGTTCGGGGGCAGCGGTGGTTTCCTGAACAACCGGCGCTACGGTGACAGACTCCTGCGACTCGCCTTCGATATTCTCGCCGGAGCCGTCAACGGTCTCCACAAGACTCTCGCCAGGGTTGTTGCGTCCCGGATCGCTCGGGCCGTTGGAACTTCCACCCGGATTGATGAAGTGGATCGCGGCGATAATGATGCCGCCCACAACCAGCACGGAAATTAAAGCGATCAGGAAGGGCTTTAAGAGACCGCCCTTGTTCTCCTCTTCGTAATCTTCCTCGTCCCAGTCTGCCATGGAATCAGCACTATAGCGGCGGCCTGCCTGGTCGGTGGTATAACGGCGGGATGAATCAATCCGGCGCTTATTTTTTAACGGCTCCAGCACGTAGCGGACGACGCTGCTGTTTGAATCCACCTTCGCGCGACGATGGATTCGGCGGCAGTGAACATCGGGCTCGATGGGGGGGCTGTTCTGAAACTGAATATCCATGGGAAAACCTTCTTTCTATTTTTGTGGTCTTATTATATAGTTAAAATGGCGAGTTGTAAATGAGGTTCTTAGTGACTTTTAGGGTTTAGATACAAATGATAAATTTGCGTAATAATTAAATAATACTCATGAAATGGATATTGCCACCAGGAAGGAAATCGCCCTGCGCTTAAGCTACACATATCATGGAAACAAAGGCAATTCCCCCATTGTAAGACGCGGCAAAACAGGATACAATGTGGAGGAAGAAAGGAGACGGCTATGCTGTATATACAAAACGGACGGGTCGTGGACCCGGTGACGGGAAGAGACGAGATCGAGGATATACTGGTGAAGGATGGCCGCATTGAAGCGGTCGGAGCAGAGGCTGCCCGCCTGTATAAGGAACACGCGAACGAAACGGAAGTGATTTTCGCGGAGGGCCATGTGGTGGCGCCGGGCCTTGTGGACACCCATGTCCATTTCCGGGATCCGGGCTTTACCTATAAGGAAGATATCGAAAGCGGCGCAGCGGCGGCCGCACGCGGCGGGTTTACCACGGTCGTCTGCATGGCGAATACATCGCCGGTGGTCGATACACCGGAGACGCTCCACTATGTGCTTGAGAAGGGAAAGCAGACCGGAATTCATGTGCTGTCCTGCGCGGCGGTGACAAAGGGGCTTTCCGGGAAAGAGCTGGTGGACATGGAAGCGCTGGCGGCATCCGGCGCGGCCGGGTTCACGGACGACGGAATTCCGATCATGGATGAAGCGCTGCTCCTGGAGGCGATGAAGAGGGCGAAGGCACTTTCTCTGCCCGTGAGCCTGCACGAGGAGGACCCGCTGTTTATCCACGGGGCCGGCGTCAACGCGGGCGCCGTGGCGGAGAAGCTGGGCTACGGAGGTGCCTGCGCTACCGCGGAGGACGTGATGGTGGCCCGGGATTGCATGCTGGCGTTTAACACCGGCGCGCGGGTGTGCATCCAGCACATCAGCTCCGGAAACTCGGTGGAGATCGTGCGCCTGGCAAAGCGGCTGGGCGCGGATGTGCACGCGGAAGCCACGCCGCATCACTTTACGCTGACAGAGGAAGCCGTGCTGACCTATGGGACCAACGCCCGCATGAACCCGCCGCTTCGCACGGCCGCCGACCGGGAGAAAATTATCGAGGGGCTCGCAGACGGCACCATCGATCTGATCGTGACGGACCACGCGCCGCACAGCAAGGAGGAGAAAGAGCGGCCTCTTTCGAAGGCGCCGAGCGGCATCATCGGCCTGGAAACCTCTCTGGGGCTCGGCATCTTATCCCTTGTGAAACCGGGGCACCTGTCGCTTATGCAGCTGATGGCCTGCATGAGCAAGAACCCGGCCGAGCTGTACGGCCTTACACCGGGAAGCATCACGCCCGGCGCGCCCGCAGACCTGGTGATCTTCGGGGAAGAGGAAACCTGGAAGGTGGATCACTTTGCGTCCAAGGCGGAGAACAGCCCATTTAAGGGGTGGGAGCTGCCAGGGAAGGTTATGTTTACGATTTGCGGTGGGAAAATTGTCTATCGAGGATAAAGACGGACATCAGTACGAGAGCCGAACGCGGTTGCTGCGCCCTTTGCAAGCGGGCAATTGCGTTTGCGAACGGTTGTTGCGCCCTTTGCAAGCGGACAATCGCGTTTGCGGACGGTTGTTGCAATTGACTTAACGTAAATGAATGGTATAATGTAAAGGTTACATGAAGTTAGAGACATATAACTAACTTCTTTAGGAGAAGCAAGTCCCAACCGGGCGAAAAAACAAGAGAGCGCTGCAAAACAAACGCGTGCGAGTAGAAAGGGCAAAGATGCTTTGGAAAAAAATTGGAAGAAATGAGCCGTGCTGGTGCGGCAGCGGGCGGAAGTATAAGACCTGCCATGAGGCGATGGATGAGAGAGTAAACCTTGCAGCCATGCAGGGAGCCATCATCCCGACCCGCAAGATGATCAAGACCCCCGAACAGATTGAGAAAATCAAGGAAAGCTGCTTGATCAACATTGCGGTGCTCGATGCGATTGAAAAGGAAATCCACGAGGGCATGAATACGGCTCAGATCGATAAGATGGTATACGATATCACCACCGACATGGGCGGTATCCCGGCTCCTTTAAATTATGAAGGTTTTCCGTACAGCGTCTGCACCTCGGTGAACGATCAGGTTTGCCATGGCTTTCCGTCGGAGAAGGTGATTCTGCAGTCCGGCGACATCATCAACGTGGACTGCTCCACCATCAAGAACGGATACTTCTCGGATTCGTCGCGCATGTTCTGCATCGGGGATGTGGATCCGGAGTGGAAAAAGCTGGTTCAGGTGACCAAGGAATGTGTGGAGCTGGGACTTGAACAGGTAAAACCCTGGGGTTATCTGGGCGACATGGGCCAGGCGGTGTTCGATCACGCGGCGGAAAACGGGTATTCCGTGGTGCGCGATATCGGCGGGCACGGCGTGGGACTGGAGTTCCACGAGGATCCGTTCGTGAGCTACTGCACGAAGCGCGGCACCGATATGCTGCTGGTTCCGGGCATGATGTTTACCATCGAGCCGATGGTGAACATGGGCGATCCGGACGTGTTTGTGGACGAGGAGAACGATTGGGAAGTATACACGGACGATGGTTCGCCGTCCGCGCAGTGGGAGATTCAGGTTCTGGTAACGGAAACCGGGCACGAGGTATTGTGCTGGTAGGCACTTGATGAGTTTAGCATGACAGAAAAAACCGGAGGAAAGTAAAGTGTGGTTTGACGAAACTGTTGTATATCAGATTTATCCGTTGGGGCTGTGCGGGGCACCGGCCGTAAATGACGGGGTGATGGAGCACAGGATCCTGCGCGTCCCCCGCTGGACTGCCCATATCAAAGACCTGGGATGCGGCTGCGTACTGTTTAACCCGGTCTTCGAGAGCGATGCCCATGGCTATGATACGCGGGACTTTAATCAGATCGATGTCCGGCTGGGAACGAAAGAAGATTTTCAGGCAGTGTGCAAGGCACTCCACGAGGCGGGACTGAAGGTGATGCTGGACGGCGTGTTCAATCACGTGGGCCGGGGCTTCTGGGCCTTTAAGGACGTGCAGGAAAAGAAGTGGGATAGTCCCTACAAGGACTGGTTTCACATCTCCTTCGATGGAAACACCGGATACAACGACGGCTTCTGGTACGAAGGCTGGGAAGGCCATCAGGAACTGGTCAAGCTGAACTTAAGAAACCCGGCGGTAAAGCAGCACATTTTTGACGCGATCCGGGACTGGGTGCGGGACTATGAGATTGATGGCCTGCGCCTGGATGTGGCGTACTGCCTGGATGGCGAGTTTCTGAAGGAGCTTCGGCATTTTACGGAATGGCTGAAACCGGAATTTGCCCTCTTAGGAGAGACGCTGCACGGCGATTACAATCGCTGGATGAACCAGGATGCCTGCCACTCGGTGACGAACTACGAGTGCTATAAGGGCCTTTACTCCAGCTTTAACTCCACCAACATGCATGAGATCGCGTACAGCTTAAACCGCCAGTACGGATCGGAGCCCTGGTGCCTGTACACGGGAAAACATCTCCTGTCCTTCGTCGACAATCACGATGTCACCCGAATCGCCACGATCCTTCAGGTAAAGGAAAACCTGAAGCCGCTCTATGGCCTTCTGTTTGGCATGCCGGGCGTGCCTTCGCTTTATTATGGAAGCGAGTGGGGCATGGAAGGCGACAAGAAAAATGGGGACGCCGCGCTGCGGCCGGCGGTGGAGAAGCCGGAAGAAAACGAGCTGACGGCATGGATCCGCAGCCTGGCAGCAGCCAGAAAGAAGAGCCAGGCTCTTATTTACGGCGGCTATAAAAATCTGCAGGTGCAGCCGTCCTACCTGGTGTTTGAGAGAGCGACGGGCGAGGAACGCGTGATTGTGGCGATCAACATGTCGGCGGAGAAGGTGACCGCGCACTTTGACGCTCGCTCCGGCCTTGGAGTGGACCTGATTTCGGGAGAAACCCATGACTTTGGCGGAGGCAGCGAACTTGCGCCTTACAGCTGTGTTTTCTGGAAAACGGAAAGACCTTGACAATGCGATAATATTTGATACAATATATCTATCAGCACAGCTTTGCTAAGGCAGGGGAACTGGTTGCTTGCAGACAGTTTTCCATGGATTTTGCAAAGATCGTGATGGGTTGATATTGCATATGACAAGGAGAAAGACAATGAGCGTATATGACTATTCCGTAAGAAACACAAAAGGAGAAGATATCTCTCTGGCAGACTATAAGGGCAAGGTACTCCTGATCGTCAACACCGCGACCGGATGTGGTTTTACGCCCCAGTATAAAGACCTGGAGGACATCTACGAGAAATTCCACGACAAGGGACTGGAAATCATCGACGTTCCCTGCAACCAGTTCGCTGGCCAGACGCCCGGAACCGATGAGGAAATTCATGAGTTCTGCACGCTGAAGTATAACACGCAGTTCCCCCAGATGAAGAAGAGCGATGTAAACGGCGAAAACGCCCTGCCGCTTTTCACCTATTTAAAGAGCCAGAAGGGATTTGAAGGCTTCGGCATGGGCCCCATGGCGCTGGCGATGAGCGCGATGTTAAAGAAGATCGACAAGGATTACAAGAACAATCCGGACATCAAGTGGAACTTCACGAAGTTCGTGGTCGATCGGGACGGCAACGTTGTGAAGCGCTTTGAGCCCACCGCGAAGATGGCAGATGTGGCCGCCTGCGTGGAGAGCCTGCTGTAAAGAAAGGAAAAGTGTATGGCAAGATATGATGTAGCAATCCTGGGAACAGGACCTGCCGGTCTGGAGGCTGCCATCACGCTGAAGATTCGGAATAAGAGCATTCTGCTTCTCGGAGAAAAGGGATCCAGCGAAAAGGTAGCCAAGGCGCATACCATTTTAAACTATCTGGGACTTCCTTCTGTCGCCGGAGAGGATATGCAGGCCGCTTTCTTAGGACATGTCAAGGAAATGGGCGTGGAGATCACCGAAGATCGGATCACGCTGGTTTACCCGATGGGCGATTATTTCGCGCTGCAGGGAAAGAACAACGAAATCTACGAGGCATCCACGGTCATCCTGGCCTGCGGCGTCTCGGCGGGCAAGCCTTATCCGGGCGAGAATGAGTACCTGGGGCGCGGCGTCAGCTACTGCGCGACCTGCGACGCGGCTTTGTACCGCGGAAAAACCGTGGCGGTGATCGGGTCTTCCCCGAAGGAAGAGGTGGAAGCCGATTTCCTGACCGAGTACGCGGCGAAGGTCTATTACTTCCCGCTGTATAAGGCGGAGCCGAAGGTGAAGGAAGCCGTCGAGGTCATCCGCGAGATCCCGAGGGAGATCGTTGGGCAGATGAAGGTGAAATCGCTGGTGACCGATCAGAAGGAATATCCGGTGGACGGCATCTTCATCTTAAGAGAGAGCATTTCCCCGGCCAACCTTTTGCCGGGCCTTGAAATGGATGATCCGCATGTCAAGACGGACCGTCAGATGAAAACCAATGTACCGGGCTGCTTTGCCTGCGGCGATATCACAGGCCGCCCGTATCAGTATATCAAATCGGCCGGAGAGGGCAATGTTGCCGCGCTTTCCGCAGCCGCCTACCTGGACGAAAAGAGACGCCAGGCGTAAGTAAGAGGAACCATCCATGACTACAGAAGCAATGAAGCTGGAATATCAGCTGTGTTTTCCGCTCTACGCGGCCGCACGCAAGATTGTGAACGGATATACGCCGTACTTTAAGCCACTGGGGATCACCTACACGCAGTACATCGTGCTGCTGGTTCTCTGGGAGCAGAAGACGGCGACCGTCGGAGAGCTTTGCCACCGACTGTATCTGGACAACGGGACGCTGACCCCGCTCCTTAAGAAGATGGAGGAGAAGGGCTATCTGACCCGCACCAGAAAGGCAGAGGACGAGCGTGTGGTGCAGGTGACGCTGACGGAAGAAGGGTTGGCTTTGCAGAACGAGATGGTTTCCATCCCCGAAAAGGTGAGCAAATGTGTCAATCTGGATCCCGAGGAAGCGCTTACCTTGTACCGGCTTCTGTATAAGATATTGGAAGAGTAATCAGGAAAGAGAGGATCATAAAATGTCTGTTGTAACGATCACCGAAAGCAATTTCGAAAAGGAAGTTTTACAGTCTGATAAGCCCGTCCTTCTGGACTTCTGGGCAACCTGGTGCGGTCCCTGCAAGATGCTGTCCCCCGTTGTGGATCAGATCGCAGAGGAAAACAGCGCCATCAAAGTTGGCAAGGTCAACGTGGATGACGAGCAGGAACTGGCCGGCCGCTTCAACATCATGAGCATTCCTACGCTGCTGGTCTTTAAGAACGGCCAGATGGTCAACCAGTCCGTCGGCGTGATTCCGAAGGAGAGAATTCTCCAGCTGGTGGAAGGATAAATCACAAGAATGACATGGCAAAAGCCGCGCTTGTAAGGGAACTTACAGGCGCGGCTTTTTAAGTTGAAGTTTTTGATTGACAGCGAAAAGAAAGTGGTGTACACTCTTTCGTATAAGCCTTAATCTGGCTTTTTAGTGCCTGTCGAGCGCAAACGAAGGCGTTTGTTTTGGCGGCACAGGCAGCTTCTTTTTAAGAGAAGCTGAAAATAGAAATGATGGGAAAAATGGAATGTCGATAGAGAAAAGAAAAACGCTGACGGCATGCTTTACGGTCCTGATGGTTTTTCTGATGGTTCTGATCTTCTGGTTTTCCGCGCAGGAAGCCGATGATTCACAGGAACTGTCGGAAGGCTTTTACTGGCTGCTGATGTCGGGGCGGATCCCGCTTCTTTCGTGGCTGGCCCTGGAAACTCCGTTTTTTGAGGTGTTTCCGCTTCGAAAATGCGCGCACGCTTTCGTCTATTTCTGCTTAGGGATAGCATCGGGCGGCCGGGCCAATGCGTCGGGACAGTACGAGATAAAAGGCGGCCGAGCGATTGTCGGCCGAGCATTTCTTCCGTGGCTTGTCTGCGTCTGGTATGCCTGTACCGATGAGCTGCATCAGCTGTTTGTGGCAGGACGAAGCGGCGAGCTGCGCGATGTCTGTATTGACGGCGGCGGCGCGGCGGTAGGTGTTCTGCTTATATTTGCCCTGTTTTACGCGGGCTGGAAAAAGGGGGAAAACTCATGAAAAATGGAAAATGGCGTATTCTGGTTCTGACGGTGATGATTTTCCTGTTCGGTTCCGGATGCTTTTCCAATGAAGCAACAGAATATATGGATCTGGTGAGAAGCACGCTGGATGCGGGATACCATGGAAACATGGACAACTACCTGCGGCTGTCGGATTCTTCGAAGGAACAGGCGGATGGGCTGTACCTTTCCATGCAGAACTATGTGGAAACCTGTGTCAAATATTATACGTTTGTCGTGGAAGAATATCTGACGGAAGAGCAGCATGAAGCGTTCCGGAAACTGTCGCGCGATCTGTTAAACGCCGCGCGCTATTCGGTGGAGGAAGCCGTCAAGCAGTCGGACAACCAGTACACGGTGAAAGTGAATATAACCCCCATCCGCTTCTGGGAGCAGATCAGCGCGGAACTGGAACAGGAGATGGAAAGCTACAACGCCAAGCATTCTGCCGTGGACACCTCCAATGAGGAGCAGATTGCCGTGCTGGAAAGAGAATACGCGGACCATATCCTGACCATCTGTGAAAACTATATTGCCAAGGTCGAATATGAGCCGCAGATCAGCATGGACCTGACGGTGAATGTCAAGGATCGGAAGGGCAATGTGGATGCATCGGAATGGGATGCGCTCGATGACGTGATCTTAAACGTTCAGTATATTCTGGATGCCTACGGCGTCGCAGAGGAATAAACGAAAAGAGGCTGTCATGACGATCCGGGAGGAACTGGAGAAAAGAGAACATCGGATCCTGAGTCCGTATGCCACCTTCAGCGATGAAACGCGCGGACGCGACCGGGAGGAAGAACCCTGCGACATGCGGACGGCTTTCGCGCGCGACCGCGATCGGATTCTGCACAGCAAAGCGTTCCGGCGTCTGAAACACAAGACGCAGGTATTTCTGGCCCCGGAGGGGGACCATTACCGGACGCGGCTGACGCACACGCTGGAGGTTTCTCAGATTGCCAGATCCATCTCCCGTGCCCTGGATTTAAATGAAGATCTGACGGAAGCCATCGCCCTGGGGCACGATCTGGGGCACACGCCCTTCGGACACGCCGGGGCGAGGAGCTTAAACGCCATCTGTCCCCTGGGCTTTGCCCACTATGAGCAGAGCGTGCGGATCGTGGAAGTGATCGAAAAGGGCGGCAAAGGCCTGAACCTGACCTGGGAAGTGCGGGACGGCATGCGCAATCACCGCACCTCGGGCAATCCCTCCACCCCGGAGGGGAAGGTGGTGCGCATCACCGATAAAATTGCGTACATTAACCACGATACGGACGATGCCATCCGAGCCGGCATTCTGAAGGAGAGCGACATTCCGCCCCGTCTCACAAAGATTCTGGGGCACTCCGTGCAGGAGCGGCTGGATGTCATGATCCACGCGCTGATCGCGGGGAGCATCGGAAAGCGGGAGATCGGCATGGAGGAGGAAATCCGGGTGGCCATGCACGAGATGCGCCAGTTCATGTTCGATCATGTTTACAAAAACCCGCTGGCCAAAAAGGAAGAAGAAAAGGTCGGCCCCATGCTGACGGCGCTGTATGAGTATTATATGAAAAATCCCGGCCAGATGCCGGAGGAATATCAGCGGATTATGGCGGAGGGCCTAGGCTCGAGGGAACGGGTCGTGTGCGATTACGTATCCGGCATGAGCGATCTGTACGCCATCTCGACCTTCGAAAACCTGTTTGTGCCCAAGGCCTGGAAGTATTAGATTGTAAGAAAAGAGGGGACATGTACTATTCCGATGACCTGGTGGAGGAAGTGCGTTCCCGCAGCGACATCGTGGACGTGATCTCGGGTTATGTCCGGCTCACCAAGCGAGGCGGAACGTACTTTGGACTCTGCCCGTTTCACAATGAAAAAACGCCATCCTTTTCGGTGACGCCCTCGAAGCAGATGTATTACTGCTTTGGCTGCGGCGCCGGGGGAAATGTATTCACGTTTCTCATGAATTATGAGAACGTGACGTTCCCGGAAGCGATGAAAACGCTGGCGGACCGCGCCGGCATTCAGCTCCCGGAGCAGGAGCTTTCCGAGCAGGAGAAGCGGCAGGCCAGCCTGAAAAAAACACTCCTGGACATTCATAAGGAAGCCGGAAGGTATTATTACTATCAGTTAAAGTCCAAGCAGGGGGAGGCCGCGCACGCCTACCTGACAGGGCGAGGGCTGACAGAGGAGACCATCCGCCATTTCGGCCTGGGATACTCGTCCATGTATCAGGACGATCTCTACCGCTATCTTCGCTCGCGCGGCTTTCACGACAGCGCCATCGCGCAGAGCGGGCTGGTGCGCATCGAGGAGCGAGGGTGCCATGACAAGTTCTGGAACCGCGTCATGTATCCGATCATGGATGTGAACAGCCGGATCATCGGGTTTGGCGGGCGCGTGATGGGGCAGGGCGAGCCCAAGTATCTGAACTCTCCGGAGACGATGCTGTTTGACAAGAGCCGCAACCTGTACGGCCTGAACTTTGCGAAGGCATCCCGCAAGGATTTCTTCATCTGCTGCGAAGGCTATATGGATGTGATCGCCATGCATCAGGCCGGATTTACCAATGCGGTGGCCTCTCTGGGAACCGCGTTTACGCCACAGCAGGCAACGCTGTTAAAGCGGTATACGTCCCAGGTGATTTTGGCCTACGACAGCGACGGCGCCGGCGTGAAGGCGGCCATGCGCGCCATTCCCATCCTGCGAAGCGCCGGCATCTCGGTGCGCGTCCTGAATATGCGGCCGCACAAGGATCCGGATGAATTTATGAAGGCCCTGGGCGCGGAAGAATTCGAGAAGCGAATTCAGAATGCGGAGAATTTCTTCCTGTATCAGACCTCGGTGTTAAGCAGGAACTATAACATGGAAGACCCGGAGCAAAAGACCGCGTTTTACCGGGAGACGGCCAAGTCGCTTCTGGAGTTTCCGGAGGAGCTGGAGCGCAACAACTACCTGGAGGCGGTATCCGATCGGTTCCTGATCCCGAAGGACAGCCTGAAAAAGCTGGTCAGCCAGATGAGCCGGCAGGTGGGCCTGGTGAAGAAAGAGGACGAGCCGGTCAGAATGCCGGCAGAGCCGGATAAGGCGGGCGCGAAGAAGGAAAAGGACGATGGAAACAAGCGCGCGCAGCGCATGCTGCTCACTATTTTAGTGGGAGATAAGCGGGCGTATCCAAAGATCAGAGAGCTCATCGGGCCGGACGACTTCACGGAAAAGCTGTACCGGGAAGTGGCGGAAGAGGTCTTTTCCATGCTGGCGGAGGATAAGATGAACCCGGCAGCGATCTTAAGCCATTTCATCAACGATGAGGAGGAGTACCGGGAGGTAGCCCGCATGTTTAACGCCTCTCTGCCGGGAGGTTTATCGGAAGAAGAACAGGACAAAGCCTTTACGGAAACCGTCCGCCGGGTGAAGAAGAACAGCCTGGCGCAAAAAGGACGGCAGGTACAGAGCTTTGACGAACTGCAGAAGATTGTCCGGGCCCAGAAGGAACTGGACGGGCTGACGCTTCGCCTGTCCTAGTAGGAGTAGAGCATGGTATTGTCGGATCGACTGGAAATGATCCTGTCGCTGGTTCCGGCCGGATGCATTCCGGCGGACATCGGAACGGATCACGGATTTGTCCCGGTGGAACTTGTCCGCCGTGGCCTTTGCCCGTCCGCCTTTGCGATGGACGTGCGAAAAGGTCCGCTTGCGCGGGCGACGGAGCATATCCGGATGGCCGGCCTGACGGAGAAGATTGAAGTTCGGCTGTCGGACGGGTTTGCGGCCCTGCAAAAAGGGGAGGCGAACGCGGCCATCATCGCAGGCATGGGCGGAGGCCTCATGGCCCGCATCCTGTTAAATGGGAGCGAGGTGACAGAAGGGTTTACGTACCTGATTTTGTCCCCTCACTCGGAGGCGTTTCGCGTCAGGCAGATCCTCCCTGAACTGGGCTTTTCCATCGAAGAGGAGAAAATGGTTCGGGAGGACGGCAAGTTCTACCCGGGGATCCTGGCTGTCAGAAACAAAGACATCATCCCCGAGCCGGACCGTTTTCTGGAGGATCGGTTCGGCCCGGTGCTGCTTCGGAAAAAAGACCTGATACTCAAGGAGTATCTCGTGTGGCAGGATGGAATTATAGAGGGGATTCTGTCCGGACTCTCAGGAGAAGGAGAAAACGTGGCTCTTCGCCGTGACGAATTAGAGACGGAAAGAGCCTGCATACGGAAGGCATTTACCAGGTATTACGCGTAGTTTTTATATCGAAAAACTCTTAAAGGAGATAAAAACGCCCATGACAAGCAATGAAATTATCAGAATTCTTGAAAGGATGGCTCCGACGCGATTCGCCTGCGACTGGGATAATGTAGGCCTTCTGGCGGGCAGAAGAGAGAAAGAGGTGGGACGTCTGGCGCTGGCGCTCGAGGTGAGCGATGAGGTCGTAGACAGGTGCCTCAAGGAAAAGGTGGACATGCTGGTGACCTATCACCCGATCCTGTTCCACAAGATTTCCCGCGTCAACGACGACAGCTACAGAGGCCGCTGGCTTCTGTCCTTCCTGCAGAATGACATCGTCTGCTATGCGTTTCATACCAACTTTGATGTGGCGCCGGAAGGATTTTCGGATGAGGCGGCGGACCGGCTGGGACTTCTGCAGCGGCGCATCCTTCTCATGACGCAGAAAAGGGACGAAATTCTGTATGGCCGGGGGCGCTACGGAGTGCCGGAGATCCCCTGTACGATTGACGGGCTGGCCGAGGAGATCCCGGAGCTGTTTGGGATCGAGGATGTGAAGACCTACACCCGTTACGGCGGAAAGATTGCGGAGAAGATCGCGATCTGCACCGGCAACGGACAGGAATTCATCGCTCCGGCGGAGCAGACCGAGTGCGATGTCCTCATCTGCGGCGGCGTGTCGGAGACGGCCGGCATGGATGCGGCCAAGGAAGGCGTTTCGGTCATCGACGTGGGGCCTTTGGGGCTGGAGCCGCTCTTTGCCAGACTTGTGCAGAAGCGCCTGGAGAAGGAACTGGATGACAAGGTAGAGCTCGTCATCCTGGGACCTGAAGGGTGGTGACCCGTGAATAGTAACGCCCAGTACCTTGAGCGGATACGAAAAACTTCTTGCTTTTTTGGGAAAAAATGGTAAAGTAAGGCAGGAGTGAGACAAATGATCGCGGCTGCGATATTTTCGCAGGTGAGGAAAGTCCGGGCTTCACAGGGCAGGATGCCGGCTAACGGCCGGTAGGGGTGACCCTCAGGACAGTGCAACAGAAATAAACCGCCCGCTTCCCGCGGGTAAGGGTGGAAAGGCGGGGTAAGAGCCCACCGCCCGACTGGTAACAGGCGGGGCACATGTAAACCCCATCCGAAGCAAGACCAAGCAGAAAGCGCTACGGGCGGCCCGTCCAGCTTTCGGGTAGGTCGCTTGAGCCTGTCGGTAACGGCAGGACTAGATAGATGATCATTCAACGACAGAACCCGGCTTATCGGCTCACTCCTTCTTTATGAATAGGAAGAACAAAAACGACCAGGCAGATTTGCCTGGTCGTTTTGTGCGCAGGGGGATTGACATCCTCTCTGCGCGATCTTATGTTATTCTTTCATCCAGCGCCCGGAGGCACCGCAGGGGAGCACAAGGGATCCGTTCCCCACGGGAAGCCCGATCTCATCCGAGGTGACGGTTCCGCCTAAACGGCTCTTGACTTCCGCTTCCAGCAGATACGCCATGACGCCCGGCGCGAGCCCAGTGGTGTACGAGTTGATCAGGAAGAAAAAGGCGTCTTCGGAGAGAAGACGGGAACAGAGAACCACCAGATCGTAGAGCGTGTCCTCAATCTTCCAGACCTCCCCGCCGGGCCCGCGGCCGTAGGAAGGCGGATCCATGATGATGGCATCGTAGCGGTTTCCGCGGCGCAGCTCCCGCTCCACGAACTTGGTGCAATCGTCCACCAGCCAGCGGATCGGAGCTTTCTCCAGCCCGGAGGAAGCCGCATTTTCCTTCGCCCAGGCCACCATGCCCTTCGCGGCATCCACATGGGTGACGGAAGCGCCGGCAGCAGCGGCCGCCAGGGTGGCTCCGCCGGTATAGGCAAAGAGGTTTAACATTTTCACGGGATCGCCGCCCCGTTCCTGTTTCTTCTTATATATAAGAGAGGAAAACCAGTCCCAGTTGACCGCCTGCTCGGGGAACAAACCGGTGTGCTTGAATTTGAACGGCTTCAGATGAAACACCAGCGTGTGGGAGAACGCGGGGGCAGATGCGCGGCCCGCTTCCTCCGCGCCTGTCCCCGTCATATTTACCGAGGAGCCCTGGCCCAGCTCGTACGTGATGGTCCACTCGTCGGGAAGATCAAAGAATTCCCATTCGCCGCCGCCTTTGCTGCTTCTATGATAGTGCGCGTTGGGCTTTTTCCACTGCGCGCCTTTTTCTGTTTTCCATATCACCTGGGGATCCGGCCGGATCAGCCGGTAGCCGTTCCAGTTTTCCAGCTTTTCCCCGCCGGAGGTGTCCAAGACCTTATATTCCTTCCAATGATCCGCAATCCACATAGAATTCCTCCTTGCGCCCGTTGCGCAGCTCGTTAAGACGCTATTCCTTCGTCATTATGCCTTACATTTTACCGGCAGATCATAACAGAAATAACGGATCTTTACAAGATCAAAATGTATACAAAGAAGTACTTGCATTTGGCGTTTTGGAGGCTATAATGAAGCACGTTGGGTACGGACCCGGGCTGAACTTAGAAAAGAGAGCACGACACGCCCGGAGCTGTTGAAAAAAATGAAAAAAACACTTGCATTTTGAAAAACAGCAGAGTATACTGACACTTGCTGTGACATGATAGCGATGAAACCTGAAGTTACTGTCAATGGGAGGCCATACCCGGATGGCAGGTTATTCGGCGGAGCGAATGTCAAGTTAGGAAACTGACGACAAGTCACTGTACAGAATTCTAGTGAACCATCTGTCATCGGACAGAGATGACGTGCGGCTTCCTTATAAATAGGAAGGATACGCACGGGAGAGTGTACAGCCCCGCTTGTCGTACTTGCAATCAAAAGTGCGAAAAAGGAGGCTTATTTTTATGGCTAAGCAGGTAATGCGTATCACCCTGAAGGCATATGAGCACCAGCTGGTGGACTCCAGTGCCGCAAAGATCATCGAGACAGTGAAGAAGACGGGCGGAGAAGTTTCCGGTCCTGTGCCGCTGCCTACGAAGAAAGAGATCGTCACGATCCTTCGTGCGACTCACAAGTATAAAGACTCTCGTGAACAGTTCGAGCAGAGAACTCACAAGAGACTGATCGACATCATGATGCCCACGCAGAAGACGGTGGACGCCCTTTCCAGACTGGAAATGCCCGCCGGCGTGTATATCGACATCAAGATGAAGCAGAGATAAGATAATCCGGACACTGTTAGATATAGAAGCAACATTTTTTATTCATGTTCCACTTATATCCCGGCTGTTCTAGGATGAACGCTATATGCGTTCCGCTGTAGATTAACAGGAGGTAATGAAAGAATGAAGAAAGCGATTTTAGCAACGAAAGTCGGAATGACCCAGATCTTCTCTGACGCGGGCGTTCTGATTCCGGTAACCGTTCTGCAGGCTGGCCCTTGCGTTGTTACGCAGGTCAAGACCATGGAGAACGACGGCTACGAGGCCGTTCAGGTCGGTTTTGCCGACAAGAGAGAAAAGCTTGTCAACAAGCCTTTAAAGGGTATGTTCGGCAAGGCTGGCGTTTCCTGCAAGAGATTCGTCAGAGAGTTCCGCTTTGAGAACGCTACGGAATACAAGGTAGCGGATGAGATCAAGGCTGACATTTTTGCCGCAGGCGATAAGGTTGACGCTTCGGCCGTTTCCAAAGGCAAAGGCTTCCAGGGCGCGATCAAGAGATTAGGCCAGCACAGAGGACCTATGAAGCACGGTTCCAAGTTCCATCGTCATCAGGGTTCCAACGGCGCCTGCTCTGATCCCAGCCGCGTTTTCAAGGGCAAAGGAATGCCTGGCCAGATGGGTAACAAGAAGGTGACCATCCAGAATCTTGAGGTTGTCCGCGTTGATGCCGAAAACAACGTGATCCTCGTTAAGGGCGCTGTTCCCGGACCGAAGAAGGCGCTGGTAACACTGAAAGAAACTGTAAAATCCGGCAAGTAAGACTTGTCAGGAAAGGAGGACCACTTAAATGGCAGAAGTATCTGTTTACAATATGTCCGGCGAGAAAGTCGGTACGATGAATGTAAGCGACGCCGTGTTCGGCGTTGAAGTGAATGAGCACCTGCTTCACCTGGCTGTCACCCAGCAGCTGGCGAACAACCGTCAGGGAACGCAGAGCGCCAAGACTCGCGCCGAGGTAAGCGGCGGCGGAAAGAAGCCCTGGAGACAGAAGGGCACCGGTCACGCAAGACAGGGTTCGACCCGTTCTCCTCAGTGGAGACACGGCGGTATCGTGTTCGCCCCGAAGCCGAGAGATTACTCCTTCAAGCTGAACCGCAAGGAAAAGAGACTGGCTCTGAAGTCTGCTCTGACCTCCGTCTGCGCAGCTGAGAAGTTCCTGGTGATCGATGAGATCAAGATGGACGAGTACAAGACCAAGACCCTCAGCACGATGTTAAAGAAACTGAACGCTGAGAAGGCACTCATGGTTGTCGAAGCGAACGATGACAAGATCATGAAGTCCGCGAAGAACCTTCCGGAAGTCAAGACTGCTTTAGTCGGCACGCTGAACACCTATGATGTTCTGAAATATGGCACCGTGGTTGCTTCCAAGGCAGCTGTGGCCCAGATCGAGGAGGTATACGCATAATGGCAGACCTTAAATACTATGATGTTATCCTCAAACCGGTCATCACCGAGAAGACGATGAACCAGATGAGCGAGAAGAAGTACACCTTCTACGTTCACACCGAAGCTACCAAGACTCAGATCGCGGAAGCGGTTGAGAAGCTCTTCGCTGGCACGAAGGTTGCCTCCGTCAACACCATGAACTTAGATGGCAAGACCAAGAGAAGAGGCATGGTTTACGGCAAGACCAGCAAGAAGAAGAAAGCGATCGTGCAGCTGGCTGAAGGCAGCGCCGATATCGAGGTATTTGCCGGCCTGTAAGCCGTGAGCAACTATCTCCCCTATACGACCCCTGGTCGTGATAAGTAAAGCAGAAAAGGAGTTAAGAAAATGGGTATCAAAACCTATAGTCCCTATACAGCTTCCAGAAGACAGATGACGGGCTCCGATTTCGCGGAAATCACCAAGAAGACTCCGGAAAAATCCTTAACTGTCTCCTTAAAGAAAAACGCTGGCCGCAACAACGAAGGTAAGATCACTGTGAGACATCACGGCGGCGGCAGCAGAAGAAAATACAGAATCATTGATTTCAAGAGAAACAAAGACGGCATCCCTGCAAAGGTTATCGGCATTGAGTACGATCCCAACCGCAGCGCCAACATCGCCCTGATCTGCTATGCAGACGGCGAAAAGGCCTACATCATCGCTCCCGACGGACTGACCGACGGCATGACGATCATGAGTGGTGAGACCGCTGAGCCCCGCCTTGGCAACTGCCTGCCTCTTTCCCTGATCCCGATTGGTGCTCAGGTACATAACATCGAACTTTACGCCGGTCACGGCGGACAGCTGGTCCGTTCTGCCGGTAACAGCGCTCAGCTGATGGCTAAGGAAGGAAAGTACGTCACCTTACGTCTTCCCTCCGGCGAGATGAGAATGATCCCTGCGAACTGCCGCGCCACGATCGGTGTGGTTGGCAACGGAGATCACTCCCTGATCAACTACGGCAAGGCCGGCCGTAAGCGTAACATGGGTATCCGCCCGACTGTCCGTGGTTCCGTAATGAACCCCAACGATCACCCTCATGGCGGCGGCGAGGGACGTGCTCCCATCGGTCGCCCGGGCCCTTGCACACCTTGGGGCAAGCCTGCTATGGGTCTTAAGACCAGAAAGAAGAACAAGCAGTCGAACAAGCTGATCGTAAGAAGAAGAGACGGTCGTGCTATTAAATAATTGAAGGAGGTTTACCTATGGCTCGCTCATTAAAGAAAGGACCTTTCGCGGACGAACATTTACTGAAAAAGGTAAATGCGATGAACGCTTCCGGGCAGAAGCAGGTCATCAAGACCTGGTCCCGTCGTTCCACGATCTTCCCGCAGATGGTTGGACATACAATCGCCGTTCATGATGGCAGAAAGCACGTTCCGGTATATGTGACCGAGGATATGGTTGGACATAAGCTGGGTGAGTTCGTTGCCACCAGAACGTACAGAGGACACGGCAAGGATGAAAAGAAGACTGCCGTCCGCAAATAGTCTGATTGATTGAAAGGAGGTCACGCAAAATGGCGAAAGGACATAGATCGCAGATTAAAAGAGAAAGAAATGCACAGAAAGATACCAGACCCTCCGCAAAGGTTTCCTACGCGAGAATTCCGGTTCAGAAGGCTTGCTTTGTCTTAGATGCCATCAGAGGCAAGGATGTTCAGACCGCTCTGGGTATCCTGACTTATAACCCCAGATACGCTTCCAGCGTTATCGAGAAACTGCTGAAGTCGGCGGTTGCAAATGCAGAGAACAACAACAACATGGATACCACCAAGCTGTTCGTTGAGGAGTGCTACGCAAACCAGGGACCGACCCTGAAGAGAATTCATCCGAGAGCACAGGGCAGAGCTTATCGCATCTTAAAGAGAACAAGCCACATCACCGTTGTGCTGAACGAAAGATAGGAGGGGGAAGATGGGACAGAAAGTTAATCCTCATGGCCTTAGAGTCGGTATTATCAAGGACTGGGAGTCCAAGTGGTACGCGGAAAAGGATTTTGCCGACAATCTGGTAGAAGATAATAAGATCCGCAAGTATTTAAAGAAGAAGCTGTACGCCGCTGGCGTTTCCAAGATCGAAATCGAGCGCGCTTCCGACCGCGTAAAGGTTACCCTTTTCACCGCGAAGCCCGGTGTTGTCATCGGCAAGGGTGGCGCTGAGATCGAAAAGCTGAAAGCGGAAACGCAGAAGCTGACCACAAAGAAGCTCTTCATCGACATCAAGGAAATCAAGAAGCCCGACTGTGACGCACAGCTGGTTGCTGAAAACATCGCCGGACAGCTGGAAAGCCGTGTATCTTTCCGCCGCGCGATGAAGTCCACCATGTCCCGCACCATGAAGGCCGGTTCCAAGGGCATCAAGACCTGCTGCTCCGGTCGTCTTGGCGGCGCTGATATGGCTCGCATCGAGTCCTACTCCGAGGGTACCATCCCGCTGCAGACTCTGCGCGCCGATATCGACTATGGTTTCGCCGAGGCCAACACCACCTACGGTAAGGTAGGCGTGAAGGTTTGGATCTACAAGGGCGAAGTTCTTCCTGCGAAGCAGTCTAAGGAAGGAGGGGCAAGATAATATGTTAATGCCTAAGAGAGTAAAACGTCGTAAGCAGTTCCGTGGTTCCATGGCCGGCAAGGCCCTCCGCGGAAACAAGATCACCAACGGCGAGTATGGTATCATCGCAACCGAGCCGGCCTGGATCAAGTCCAATCAGATCGAGGCTGCCCGTATTGCCATGACCCGTTATATCAAGCGTGGCGGTCAGGTCTGGATCAAGATCTTCCCTGATAAGCCTGTTACGGCAAAGCCGGCTGAAACCCGAATGGGTTCCGGAAAGGGCTCCCTGGAGTACTGGGTAGCCGTTGTCAAGCCGGGCCGTGTCCTTTTTGAAATCTCCGGTGTATCCGAGGAAATTGCTAAAGAAGCCTTACGTCTTGCCACCTACAAACTTCCTCTGAAGTGCAAGATCGTTTCCAAAGCAGATTTAGAAGGCGGTGAAAACAGTGAAAACGAATAAATATATGGAAGATTTGAAGGCAAAGACCGTTGCCGAGTTAAACGAAGAATTAACAGCTGCCAAGAAGGAGCTCTTCAATCTGAGATTTCAGAACGCAACAAATCAGCTGGATAACACTGCCAGAATTAAGGAAGTTCGCAGAAACATCGCCCGAATTCAGACCGTTATCGTCCAGAAGACGGAAGCGTAACGTGAAAAGGAGGTATTTGTTGTGGAAAGAAATTTGAGAAAGACCCGTACTGGCAAGGTTGTCAGCAACAAGATGGACAAGACCATTGTCGTCGCCATCGAGAACCATGTTAGACATCCGCTGTATGGCAAGATCGTTAAGAGAACATACAAGCTGAAAGCCCACGATGAAAACAACGAGTGCGGTATCGGCGATACCGTAAGAGTCATGGAGACCAGACCGCTTTCCAAGGATAAGAGATGGAGACTGGTCGAGATCATCGAAAAGGCGAAATAAGGAAGGAGACAAACAATGGTTCAGCAGGAAACTAGACTTCGTGTTGCTGACAACACTGGTGCGAAGGAACTGCTTTGCATCCGTGTCATGGGTGGCTCCACGAGAAGATATGCAAATATTGGCGATGTCATCGTTGCCTCCGTCAAGGACGCGACCCCGGGTGGCATGGTGAAGAAGGGCGAGGTTGTAAAGGCCGTTGTCGTCCGCACCAAGCACGGCGCTCGCCGCAAAGATGGCTCCTATATCAAGTTCGATGAGAACGCAGCCGTTATCATCCGTGATGACAAGACTCCGAAAGGGACCCGTATCTTCGGGCCCGTCGCACGTGAGCTTCGTGAGAAACAGTATATGAAGATTGTTTCTCTGGCTCCGGAAGTATTATAAGGAGGAGTTCGATATGTCCACACTCAAGATCAAGAAAGACGACATGGTTAAAGTGATCGCCGGCAAGGAAAATGGCAAGGAGGGCAAGGTCCTCTCTGTCAGCCCCAAGACGGGTAAGGTTACTGTGGAAGGTGTCAACATGCTGACCAAGCACACGAAGCCGAGCGCAGGAAACCCGAACGGCGGTATTGTAAATAAAGAAGGACCGATTGACATTTCTAATGTAATGCTTCTCTACAAGGGCAAAACGACCCGCGTTGGCTTCCAGGTGAAGGATGGCAAGAAGGTTCGCGTTGCCAAGGCTACAGGCGAAGTGATCGATTAAGGAGAGGAGGTCCAAAAAGTTGAGTAGATTAAAAGAGACTTATAAGAACGAGATCATGGACGCCATGATGAAGAAGTTCGGATATAAGAACATCATGCAGGTCCCGAAGCTCGATAAGATCGTGATCAACATGGGCGTCGGCGAAGCCAAAGAGAACGCTAAGGTTCTCGAGAGCGCCGTCAAGGACCTGGAGATGATCTCCGGACAGAAGGCCGTTATCACCAAGGCCAAGAAGTCTGTCGCTAACTTCAAGATTCGTGAAGGCATGCAGATCGGCTGCAAGGTTACCCTTCGTGGCGAGAAGATGTACGAGTTCGCGGATCGTCTGATCAACCTGGCGCTTCCCCGCGTGCGTGACTTCCGCGGTGTCAATCCCAATGCCTTCGACGGCAGAGGAAACTATGCGCTTGGTATCAAAGAGCAGCTGATTTTCCCGGAAATCGAGTATGACAAAGTAGACAAGGTAAGAGGTATGGACGTGGTATTCTGCACGACCGCTAAGACCGATGAGGAAGCCCGTTACCTGTTAACTCTGTTCAACATGCCGTTCCAGAAGAATTAGGAGGAAAATCATGGCTAAGACTTCAATGAAAATCAAGCAGCAGCGTCCTGCAAAGTTTTCGACGAGAGCGTATACCCGCTGCAGAATCTGCGGTCGCCCTCATGCTTATTTGAGAAAATACGGAATCTGCAGAGTTTGTTTCCGTGAATTAGCATACAAGGGAGAAATCCCGGGTGTTAAGAAAGCAAGCTGGTAAAGGAAGGAGGCAAACATTATGATGACGAGCGATCCGATTGCTGATATGCTTACCAGAATCCGTAACGCAAATACAGCAAAACATGACACGGTTGACATCCCTTCCTCCAGAATGAAGCTGGCGATTGCCAATATTCTGGTGGATGAGGGTTATGTGAAGAAATATGAGCTGATTGAGGAAGGCGTTGCCAAGACGATCCGCATGACGCTGAAGTATGGCGCTGACAAGAACGAGAAGGCTATCTCCGGTCTGAAGAGAATCTCCAAGCCCGGTCTTCGTGTTTACGCAAGCGCTGCTGAGATGCCGAAGGTTTTAGGCGGTCTGGGTGTTGCCATTGTTTCCACCAACCAGGGTGTGATCACGGACAAGCAGGCTCGCGAGAAGAACGTCGGCGGCGAAGTTCTCGCCTTCATTTGGTAGGGAGCGAACATACCCATTTACATTACATATACATTATTGGAGGATTTAAGGCGAAATGTCACGTATCGGAAGAATGCCTATCGCGATCCCGGCCGGCGTTACGGTCCAGATTGCAGAAAATAACAAAGTGACTGTAAAGGGTCCCAAGGGAACCCTGGAGCGTACTCTTGCTCCGGAAATGGAAATCAAAGAGGAAGCGGGACACATTGTTGTCTCCAGACCGAATGATTTAAAGAGAATGAAAGCTCTTCACGGTCTGACCCGTTCCCTCATCAACAATATGATCGTCGGTGTGACGCAGGGCTTCGAGAAGGTTCTGGAGATCAACGGTGTTGGTTACAGAGCTGCCAAATCCGGCAAGGTCCTGACGCTCACCCTTGGCTATTCCCACCCCGTCACCATGACGGACCCGGATGGCGTTGAGGCTGTCTGCGATGGCCAGAACAAGATTATCGTGAAGGGTATCGATAAGGAAAAGGTTGGTCAGTATGCAGCTGAGATCCGCGAGAAGAGAGGACCGGAACCTTACAAGGGCAAGGGTATCAAGTATGCGGATGAGACCATTCGTCGCAAAGTCGGTAAGACCGGTAAGAAATAGTAAAGGAGGGTGACACTAAATGGTTACAAAAGAAAATAGAGCCGCTATTCGTCAGAAGAAGCACATGAGACTGCGCAACCGTTTCAGCGGCACCGCTGAGAGACCGCGTCTTGCCGTGTTCCGCAGCAACAGCCATATGTATGCTCAGATCATCGATGACGCAGCCGGCCGTACGCTGGTAGCTGCCTCCACAGTGGAGAAGGCCGCGAAGGAAGAGCTGGAAAACACGGATACGAAGGATGCTGCTAAGTATGTTGGCACCTTAGTCGCCAAGAGAGCACTGGAAAAGGGCATCACCGAGGTCGTCTTTGACCGCGGCGGATACATTTACCAGGGCAAGGTTCAGGCGCTGGCGGAAGCCGCCCGCGAAGCTGGCCTTCAGTTCTAGAAGGAGGACGACATATGAAGCGAGTAATTATCGATCCGAATACGCTCGAGCTGACCGACAAGGTTGTTGCCATCAAGCGCGTATCGAAAACGGTTAAGGGCGGTCGTACCGCCAGATTTGCAGCGCTTGTCGCAGTTGGCGACGGCAACGGTCATGTCGGTGTTGGCACTGGCAAGTCCGCTGAAATTCCGGAAGCGATCCGCAAAGGAAAAGAAGCTGCCATGAAGAACCTGGTTTCCATCTCCGTAGATGAGAACAAGAGCGTTCCTCATGATATGATCGGCAAATTCGGCAGCGCGTCTGTTCTGCTGAAGAGAGCCAGCGAAGGTACCGGTGTTATCGCCGGTGGCCCTGCCCGTGCAATCCTCGAGTTGGCCGGTATCAAGAATATCCGTACCAAGTCCCTCGGTTCCAACAATAAGCAGAACGTAGTTCTTGCCACTCTGGAAGGCTTAAAAGCCATGAAGACTCCGGAGGAGATGGCGGCCAAGAGAGGCAAAACCGCCGCTGAGCTGTAGAACAGGAGGATTGTGAAATGGCTGAGAAATTAAAAGTTACTTTAGTAAAATCTCCCATCGGTGCTATTCCGAAGCAGAGAGCCACGGTTGAGGCTCTTGGCCTTAAGAAGCTGAACAAGACGGTTGAGCTTCCGGACAACGAGGCTGTCAGAGGTATGATCTGGCACGTGAAGCATCTGGTGAAAGTGGAAGAGATCTAAGGGAGGCTAGCGACATGAATTTATCGAATATCAGACCCGCCGAAGGGTCCAAGCACAGCGATATGTTCCGCAGAGGCCGTGGCCACGCTTCCGGAAACGGTAAGACGGCCGGCAAGGGCCACAAGGGACAGAAGGCTCGTTCCGGAGCACCTCGTCCTGGTTTTGAAGGTGGTCAGATGCCTCTGTACAGAAGACTTCCTAAGCGTGGATTTACCTGCCGCAATACGAAGGAGATCGTTGGCATCAATGTCGACGCTCTGGAGAGATTTGAGAACGGCACCGAGGTCACGCTGGAGCTTCTGATCGAGAGCGGTGTTGTAAAGCATGCCAGAGATGGCGTTAAAATTCTGGGAAATGGAGAGTTGACCAAGAAGCTGGTCGTAAAGGCGAACGCTTTCAGCGAAGGCGCAAAGTCCAAGATCGAAGCCGCCGGCGGAACATGCGAGGTGGTATAAATGTGGAAGACAATTCAGAATGCGCTCAAGGTGGAGGAAATTCGCAAAAGAATTCTTTACACCCTGCTGATTCTCGTACTTGTTCGTCTTGGCTGCGCTATTCCGGCTCCGGGTGTAAACCCGGAGTACTTCCGGAATTGGATTGCACAGCAGTCCGGTGACGCGTTTAACTTCTTCAACGCCATGACCGGCGGCTCCTTTGAGAGCATGTCCGTCTTTGCGTTAAGCATCACGCCCTACATTACCGCATCCATTATCATTCAGCTGCTCACCATTGCGATCCCCGCCCTGGAGGAAATGTCCAAGGACTCCGAGCATGGTCGTCAGAAACTGAATGACATCACCCGTTATACCACGGTTGGCCTTGCTTTCATCGAGGCGCTTGCCATGTCCATCGGCTTTGGCCGTCAGGGACTCCTGGTCAATTACACCTGGTACAACGTCCTCGTCGCGGTTGTCACGCTGACAGCCGGCGCCGTGGTCCTGATGTGGTTAGGCGAAAAGATTACGGAGTGTGGTATTGGAAACGGTATTTCCATGATCCTGCTCTTCAATATTCTGTCCAGTATTCCGCAGGATATTGCGAACCTGTTTGAGGTATTCGTATTCGGCAAGTCTGTCGTGGTCGGTGTTCTGGCTGCTGTAGTCATCATCGCCCTGATCATTGCCATGATCGCGTTTGTTGTCATCTTAAACGGTGGCGAGCGCCGCATCCCCGTTCAGTATTCCGGTAAGATGCAGGGCCGCCGCACCTATGGCGGTCAGTCGACCTCCATGCCGTTAAAGGCCAACATCGCCGGCGTTATCCCGGTCATCTTCGCGTCGTCCCTGATGTCCACGCCGGTTATGATCGCAAGCTTCTTCAACGTGGATTACACCACGATCGGCGGCCACATCCTGGCAGCCCTTTCCAGCAACAACTGGGTTCGCGCCGACAGACCCTGGTACTCCATCGGTCTTCTGATCTACATCGCGTTAATCATCCTCTTCGCGTACTTCTACGTGTCGATCACGTTCAACCCGATTGAGATCGCGAACAACTTAAAGAAGCAGGGCGGCTTTATCCCCGGTATCCGTCCGGGCAAGTCCACCAGCGATTATCTGACGAATGTCTTAAACTACCTGATTCTCATCGGCGCGATCGGCCTTGTGATCGTTTCGGTGATCCCGATTATTCTGTCCGGTACCTTAAACATCTCCCGTCTGTCCTTCACGGGTACCTCTCTGATCATTATCGTAAGCGTTGTCATGGAAACGCTGAATCAGATTGAGTCCATGATGAGAGTCCGGAATTACACTGGTTTCCTTAAGAGCTAAAAAGGGGCAAGATTATGAAGATCATTATGCTGGGCGCGCCTGGTGCCGGAAAAGGGACCCAGGCAGCTAAAATTGCCGCACATTATGACATTCCTCATATTTCAACGGGAGATATCTTCCGTGCCAACATTAAGCAGGGAACTGAGCTCGGCAAGAAGGCGAAAGCCTACATGGACGCCGGCGCTTTAGTCCCGGATGAACTGGTGGTGGATCTGGTTGTGGACCGGATCGGTCAGGATGACTGCGCAAAAGGCTACATCCTGGACGGTTTCCCCCGCACCATTCCGCAGGCGGAAAGCCTTACCGAAGCCTTGATGGCGAAGAACGAGGCAATTGACTGCGCGATCGACGTGGAAGTTCCGGATGAGAACATCATCAACCGGATGTCCGGCAGACGCTACTGCCCCGGATGCGGAGCCACTTACCACATTGTCAGCATTCCTCCGAAGAAGGAAGGCATCTGCGACAATTGCGGCGCAGAGCTGATCCTTCGGGATGACGACAAAGCCGAAACCGTGAAGAAGAGACTGGAAGTGTATCACGACCAGACCCAGCCCCTGATCGAGTACTATCAGGGACAGGGCAAGCTTCGCGCGGTGGACGGAACGAAACCAATGGAAGAAGTATTTGAAGCGATCCTGCATGCGCTGGGAGAATAAGCTTTTTAGTGGAATTCTTTTTAAAGCGCATGAACGTACACGAAAGCCGGGATACCGGCTGGTGGTCAGGACCCGGCTTTTATACGTACGTTTAAACTTAAAAGAAAGGTAGAGGAAATTCAAATACATGTCGAAAAACGATGTAATCGAGATTGAAGGCGTTGTAACGGAGAAGCTTCCGAATGCCATGTTCCGCGTTCAGCTGGAAAATGGTTTAATCGTTTTAGCACACATCAGCGGAAAACTCCGGATGCACTACATCAAAATCCTGCCGGGTGACAAGGTCACCCTCGAGATGTCCCCCTACGATCTGACGAAGGGACGGATCATCTGGCGAGACAAATAAAACGACAAAAACAAAAATTGCTTGCTTTGTAGAAGGCAAAGTGATATAATGTTTTGCGGACTTTCGTTAGGAAAGGAGAATAATCTCATGAAAGTTAGATCTTCCGTAAAACCGATCTGCGAAAAATGCAAGGTTATCAAAAGAAAAGGCAGTATCCGTATTATCTGTGAAAACCCGAAGCACAAACAGCGTCAGGGTTGATTTTTTCAGAGAATATTTGCCATTTGAGGAACGAAAATTTGAGGAGGTAATACACAGATGGCTCGTATTTCAGGTGTTGACTTACCCAGGGAAAAGCGTATTGAGATTGGCCTGACCTATATCTATGGTATCGGCCGTGCCAGCTCGAACCGTCTTCTTGCAGAAGCAAACGTGAATCCTGATACCCGCGTTAAGGACCTGACCGATGATGAGGTCAAGAGAATCGCGGAGGCAATCGAGAATGATCATCAGCTGGTCGAAGGTGACCTTCGCCGCGAGATTGCCATGAATATCAAGAGACTGCAGGAAATCGGCTGCTACCGTGGTATTCGTCACAGAAGAGGCCTTCCTGTCCGTGGACAGAAGACTAAGACGAACGCCAGAACCCGTAAGGGTCCTAAGAAGACTGTAGCGAACAAGAAGAAATAAAAATTTTTAGAAAGGAACCCATAAAACACAGGGAAGGTTAGTTTAGATATGGCTAAGAAAGTGTCAGCAGCTAAAAAAGTGACAAAGAAGCGTGTCAAGAAAAACGTTGAACGCGGACAGGCGCACATTCAGTCATCTTTTAACAACACGATTGTGACGTTGACGGACACCCAGGGAAATGCTCTGTCCTGGGCGAGTGCAGGCGGTCTGGGATTTAAAGGTTCAAGGAAATCGACCCCGTATGCAGCTCAGATGGCTGCGGAAACTGCTGCGAAGGCAGCACTCATTCATGGTCTTAAGTATGTAGATGTCATGGTCAAAGGCCCCGGTTCGGGACGTGAGGCCGCTATCCGTGCTCTTCAGGCCTGCGGAATCGAAGTCACCAGTATTCGCGACGTGACGCCGGTACCTCACAACGGTTGCCGCCCGCCTAAGCGTAGAAGAGTATAATGAATGGAGGTGCTAAACAGTGGCAGTAAATAGAGTTCCGGTACTGAAAAGATGCAGATCCCTTGGTCTTGACCCGGTTTATCTGGGAATTGACAAAAAGTCCAACAGAGAATTAAAGAGAGCCAACAGAAAGATGAGCGAGTATGGCCTCCAGCTCCGCGAGAAGCAGAAAGCCAAGTTCATCTACGGTGTATTGGAAAAACCTTTTAGAACCTATTATAAAAAGGCCAAACAGATGAAGGGCATGGTTGGTGAGAACCTGATGATCATGCTCGAGTCCCGTCTGGACAACGTCATCTTCCGTATGGGATTTGGCCGTACCAGAAGAGAGTGCCGTCAGATTGTCGATCACAAGCAGGTGCTTGTAAACGGCAAGAGCGTCAACATTCCTTCTTATCTGGTAAAGGCCGGAGACGTAATCTCCGTCCGTGAAAATAAGAAAGAGTCCACCCGCTTCAAGGATATCATGGAGACCACCGCAGGCCGCATGGTTCCTGAATGGCTGGATGTGGATCGCGAGAACATGAAAGCTACGGTTAAGCAGCTCCCTACCCGTGAAATGATCGATGTTCCGGTTGACGAGATGCTGATCGTCGAGTTGTATTCCAAGTAAGATTGGAGTTCGGGTAGGGGAAAGCATGCTTCCCTCTACCCTTTTCGCGACGTTTTAAGAAAGTGTTTCGGGGCGGTCTATGAGATGCTCTTTGGCTTTTGTCCTGCAACCTTTCTGACATAAGCGTTACGCGAAGGAGAAGAGTGCGAGCCCGAAAAACACTGGCCTTAAGGAGGGTCTTTGCATGTTCGATTTTGAGAAACCGAATATTGAAATTGCTGAAATTTCAGATGACAAGAGATACGGCAGGTTTGTGGTAGAACCTTTGGAACGGGGTTATGGAATTACTCTCGGCAACTCGTTACGCAGAATCATGCTGTCCTCTTTACCTGGCGCTGCCATCAGCCAGGTGAAAATTGATGGCGTTCTTCATGAGTTCAGCTCCATCCCCGGCGTCAAGGAAGACGTTACCGAGATCATCCTGAACCTGAAGAAACTTGCAATCTGCAACAGCAGCCCCACATCCGAGCCGAAGATCGCCTACATCGAGTATGAAGGCGAGGGCGTTGTGACCGGTGCCTGCATCAAGGCGGATCAGGATATTGAAATCATGAATCCGGATCAGGTCATCGCGCATTTAAGCGGCGGAGCAGACTGCAAGCTCAGCATGGAGCTTACCATTACCAAGGGGCGCGGCTATGTCAGCGCCGATAAAAATAAGAACGATTCCCTTCCGATTGGTGTCATCGCCATCGACTCGATCTACACTCCCGTAGAGCGTGTCAACATGACCGTGGAAAACACCCGTGTCGGTCAGGTCACTGACTTTGATAAACTGACGCTGGACGTGTATACCAACGGAACGCTTGCTCCCGATGTGGCCGTTTCCCTGGCCGCCAAGGTATTAGGCGAGCATCTAAATCTCTTCATCGACCTGTCCGAGAACGCTAAAGAAGCGGAAGTCATGGTCGTGAAGGAAGACAACGAGAAGGAAAAAGTTCTGGAGATGAACATCGATGAGCTCGAGCTCTCGGTTCGTTCGTACAACTGCCTGAAGAGAGCCGGCATCAACACCGTGGAAGAGCTGATCAGCCGGACTCCTGAAGATATGATGAAAGTTCGTAACCTGGGCCGCAAGTCCTTGGATGAGGTTCTTGCGAAGTTAAAGGAACTTGGACTGGAGTTAAACCCCAGCGATGAGGGTTAAGTGAAATATAAGAGCCTGCGCAACAGACGCTGCTTTTATAAATATTTATATGGGGTTGTCAGCACCCGCACCAGTAAGTCCGAAGAAGCGTGACGCGGGTGTCCCATGATTGGAGGAAATTATGGCAAGAGGTTACAGAAAGCTTGGAAGAACATCGGATCAGAGAAAGGCTATGCTGCGCAGCCTTGTAACGAATCTGCTCTATCACGGAAAGATCCGCACCACCGAGGCAAGAGCCAAGGAAGTTCGCGGTATCGCTGAAGGTCTGATTGCGCTGGCCATCCGTGAGAAGGACAACTTCGACACCGTTACCGTTACGGCGAAGGTTGCCAAGAAGGATGCCGATGGCAAGAGAGTGAAGGAAGAGAAGGACGGCAAGAAGGTTACGGTCTACGAAGAGATCGAAAAGACCATCAAGAAGGACAAGCCTTCCAAACTGGCTGCTCGTCGTCAGATGATTCAGGTCCTCTACCCGGTTACCGAAGTTCCGACCGGCAAGGGCAAGAAGAAAGGCACCAAGGAGATCGATCTTCCGGCTAAGCTGTTTGATGAGATCGCTCCCAAGTACATGAACCGCAATGGCGGTTTCACCCGTATCGTCAAGATTGGCGAGCGCAAGGGTGATGGTGCGATGGAAGTCATCATCGAGTTAGTCTAATCACTTAGTCTAAACCCAAGTAAAGCGCAGGCAGAGGCCCGTAGAGGGCAGATGCCTGCGCTTTCATGTGCTGTGGCGCGGCCATAAGGCCACATAGGGTTTTTATAGAATATCGGTTTCACAATCCGATGCGCTGATCCGAAGAAGTTTCAGCTCGCGCGTGACGATTTCTCCTTCCCGGTTCTCCATGACGTTGATGGAGAGTACCAGTTCAATCGGAAGATCCTTGAGTAATGCAGCATGCTTAGGATGGAATTGAATGAATTCTCCATCTTTGTTGAAACGATACTCTGTAACATCGTTTTGATCAAACAAAGCCTTTACCTTCTCAGCATCACTTCCGAAAGCTTTGATGGTCTTGAGATAAAAATCACGCTCCGAGAAATACTGGGTGGAATCCCACAAAGAAGGATGATTGTTCTGCCGATAGATCTGCCCGAAATTCTTGTTTTCGAGAGAACAATAGTGAACCCCCATGGTCAGGTTCTTCCGTGCGGCAAAGCGCATGAGCTTTAACGCAAGTAACTCGCTTCCTGCGATCGGAAGGCCGCCGGCATACCAGAAGTTGTAAAGTGTCTGGTAAGGCGGGTATTTCAGAAAATATCCCCGATTCAGGAAAGCTTCTGCGTTGTGGAACGGGAAGCAGAGCTCTAAGAGATTGATGCACCATACACCGATTGCATCAAGCCTTAAAAGAAGCGCTTCCATCTCTTTTTTCTTATCGGGCATCACGGGCATTTCCACCATCACGCAGGGCAGAATATCCTTGGCCATGGCAATGCGTGAAAGCACTTTTTCCTGCATCTCGGGCGTATCTTCCATTTTGCAGCTGAAACGAATCTCATCCAAACCAGCGTCTTTCAAGCGCACGGCCAGATCTTCCGTCAGCAGATCGCCGGAAGTGTAAAGCCGAAGGTGTGCGGACGGATACAGACTTCTGGCAAGCGCAAAGAAAGCCACCGATTCCTTCGGATGCAGAAGCGGCTCGCCACCGGTTAATGCGATGTGCGTCAATTCCTCCCCGGCCATCTTCATTTCTTCCAGCTCCCGTTTCCAGGCAGCGTTCGGCGTCAGATCCTCTTCGTAATTGTCCTGATTGGGATTGAAGCAGAAGAAGCAGTTCCTATGACATTTAAAGGAAATATGGCTGGTGATTGTGCCCACGCCAAGCCGACAGATTTCACAGGCGCTGGAGATTCGCTTATAAACCAGGCTGGCTCCCTCGCAGCGGGAATAGATCTCCGGAATGGCTTTCAGCTGTTCCCGCAGTGCCTTTGTCTGCTCTAAGTCGGCCGGGTCCTGATGAAACGGGAGCCCCAGTTCCTCCACGTCATGAACAAATCCATCATAAATATCCAGATACATGGCCGCATATTCCCGGAAGACCGGATTGCGCAGATAGGGAAGAGTCTCCCGGGTGATTTCCTGAACCATGACTATTTACCTCCTGTTAAGTGTGCCGCATCCGCTTATTTGATGCATGCAGGCTGTGCTGAATGTTGCCTTTCTATTTTACAGGCTTCCGCTTTATATCGCAAGGGTTATTGCAGATATCTTAACCAACTCCGAACCTTTTTGTCACCGGTCATGATCTGATATGTCAGTGTTACCAAGGTCGTCAATAATGGCGCCGGAGGCAGAGTTATATCGTTCGCAGTCTAAGTTCCCTCGGCCAGAACCACAAAGGTTCGAAAAATCTGCAAAGAACAGAAGCAAGTCGGTTCAACTCGCGCTTCGCGCTGGAGCGGAGCACTTAGCGCCAGTCACGCCAAAGGCGATGACTGACGCTTACGTGCGTGCCCCACCGGGCACTTGCTGAAACGGAGTCGTAAGACGAACGTTGAAGCATAGTGCCCGGTGCAAACAGTAAACCTCCTTGCTTCTAAAGCAGATTTTTCTCACCAAGTGGTTCTATGGCCTCCTCCACATGACTGCTGCACGATATAATCTCTGCCTCCGGCGTCATTGTTGACTTACAAAATGTTCTGCCTGCTGTCTATATGAGTCCCTTGGCATATGCGCATTTAAGGGATGAGCGATCCTTTTACGCTATTTTAATAAGAACGTGAGATACCGTCTTCCTTTGCCTTGTGTTTAAGTGTATAAGATACATGGATTGTCAAAAAGCGGCCGCGGCAGCAAATAGCCTGGATGCTGTCATGTAGGGGGACCATATGGCGGTGGGAAGAATTTCCGGGCAGCTTAAGTGGAAGCAAGGGGATAGTACCACTTATGGCAGAGAAGCGCCAAACATCTGCGAAATCGCGGTATTACCAGTATCGCGATTTCAGGGGGACTCGAGGAACACCGTCATCAGACGGGGTTCCGGGATGTCCCCCGGCGGATGTGCGGCACTTCGCTGCTATTAGTGGGACTCCCCGAAGCTTCCTTTAGCTGCCGGAAATCTCCCCGCCGCCCATATGCCTCCCTACATGACAACAACGGATCTAACACTGCCGCGGCCACTTTTTGACGAAATACGAACTGGAAGATAGTAATGACATATCAGATCACTGCCCATGCGGAAAACTTGTGACTGAAAGTTATCATTTTTCTATATTTCGGCTGCGTCGCCTATACATTTTTGTCCTCCGATGCTATAATACACAAGGATGAAAAAGGAATCGCACTGCGATTATTAGAATGAATGATAAGGAAGGGATAAGAATGCAGTATAGTACTAACCGTTACGATGATGATTATCGTACCCGAAGAAGAATATCGGAACGCCGGCGCAGACGTCGCCGCCAGGTTATGATCCGCCGCGTAGTTGTGGCCTGCGCAGGACTTCTGGTGCTTACATTAATCGTTGGCGGAATTGCTCTGGCCATCAAAAATGGCCTGATCGGCGGGAATGAGCCTTCTCAGCATACTCGTGGGAACTCCGTTGCCAATGTTACGTTAGAGGATCCGAATAATGAACAGGAAACCATCAAGGAAACCGAACCTGCTCCTCGCACGCCGGAACAGCAGATTGCGGACCTGATCGAGAAGGCAGATCGGCTTTCCGCCATGTATGATAACCCAGCTGCTATTGAACTGATTCAGTCTTATCCTGGCTATGCGGATATTCCGCAGCTGACCGAAGCGATTGCAAAATACGAGGCTACACAGGCTACTTACGTGAGATACAGCTCGCTCCGAACCATCCCTCATATTTTTTATCACTCTCTGATCCCGGATAACAGCAAGGCTTTTGACGGAGACGGAAATTCACAGGGTTACAACGAGGTCATGACCACGATCGGCGAGTTCATGAAGATCATGGAAATCATGTACAATAACGGATATGTCTTCATTTCGCTTCACGACATGGGCCATATTGAAGTCCATGAGGATGGTACAGAAGAAATGGTTCCCGGAGATATCTGGCTGCCTGAAGGCAAGAAGCCGGTTGTTGTCTCCCAGGATGACTTAAGTTATTACCATTATATGACGGGTGATGGTTTCCCGAACCGCATCGTGCTGGATGAAAATGGTCTTCCGACCTGCGAGATGACGGCAGATGACGGAACCATCTACTATGGCGATTATGATATGGTTCCGTTGATGGATCGCTTTGTGGAAGAGCATCCGGATGCCTCTTATCGCGGCGCCAAGGGCTGCATCGCTTTGACAGGCTACAATGGAATCCTGGGATATCGCACGGACTCCGTCTACAAGAATTATTCCGAGTGCGATCCTTATCAGCAGGCATGGCTGGATGCCCATCCGGATTTTGATTGGGACAAGGAACGCGAAGAGGCCATGAAGGTTGTAGAAGGTATGAAGGCAGACGGTTGGGATTTTGCCAGCCATAGCTATGGCCATCTGAACTATTCCTGGCCTGAAAAAGGGACAGGCGGCATCTCCTTTGAAAGTCTTCAGAGAGACGCCTTATTGTGGGAAGAAGAGGTAGAGCCGCTTCTTGGCGGTGATATTGATATCATCATCTTTGCTTTTGGCGAGGACATCGCATCTTGGCACGCGGATGATTATGATAACAGTGAGCGCTATCACTTCTTAAAGTCATTGGGATTTGACTACTACTGCAACGTAGACAGTAACCCTTACTGGGTTGTATACGGTGATGATTATCTGCGTCAGGGACGCCGTAACTTAGACGGCCAGCGTATGTGGGAAGCCATCTCCAGCGCGACCAACCCTGATCGCAAAGATCGACTGTCAGATCTCTTTGACGCCAACGAAGTCTTCGACTGGTCTCGTCCCACTCCTGTATATTAACGCGAAAGCTACGAGCCACGCAAACCGGTAAATAATAGCCCCGCGAGAAGCTTGCTTCTCAGCGGGGCTAATTATTTAACCGGAAACGCGGCGACAGCCGCGTGCATACCGTCACGCCGAAGGCGGGGCGGGATGCTTTGCGTGGCGAGGAAGGAAAAACAGTCTCAGCCGGAAGCTTGCTTCTGTGCTGAGACTGTTTTTTGATTTATTATGCGGCGACAGCCGCGTGCTGAATGGACACCGTAAGGTGGACATTCAGCTATTGCGTGGCGAGGGAGGAAACGCGGCGACAGCCGCGTGCATACCGTCACGCCGAAGGCGGGGCGGGATGCTTTGCGTGGCGAGGGAAGAGAAACAGTCTCAGCCGGAAGCTTGCTTCTGGGCTGAGACTGTTTTGATTTGAAGGAAACTTCTTTTTTTGCATGGGAATCTGGCCATTTGGGGCCATTCCCCATGCATATAAGAAACTCGCGGAAGCAAGAATGCATGGGATACAGGCCGTTAGGGGCGATTTCCCATGCAAGAAACAAAAGCTGAGAACAAAAGAAGCATACCCCAACCTTGTTAAACAAGGAAAAGGTATGCCTTAAGGTTATTTGTTTCTCACATATTCTGCCAGCAGGTCGGCCAACGCCTCCACATCTTCCAAAGCAAGTGTTGGCACGCCGGGAAAACGAAACTCCGTGTCCGTTACCAATGCCAGAAGAGAAGCAGGATCACAGACAGGCTCCCGGGAGTTGGCGGCGCGAACAATTTCCACCTTCGGAAAATCTGTCCACTTAAAGCCCTCCAATAAGATCAAATCCGCATCCGGATACAAGGAAATCAAATCTTCCTCGGAAAAGGTTCCGTACTTAACTGCCTGGAATTTCTCGCCATCAAAGATGGCAGCGCCAAAGGCACCGGCCTTTAAAAGACGCCAGGTATCCGTGCCCTCCCGATCGGCTTCAAAGCCATGACCGTCGTGCTTGACTACGGCCGCGCGGATCTCGCGCTTCAAAAGCGCTGGAATCAATTTTTCTAACAACGTGGTTTTTCCGGAGTTCTTCACCCCGGAAATGGCAATCACTTTTTGACTCTCCATAGCCTCCCCCATGCCCCGGCACGCATTTTTGCTTCGTCAAAGCCTTTCTCGTGAACTAACGTTTACTTTATAACAAAAGTCTTGGCACTCACTTTGCAACAAAAGTCTTGGTACTCGCTTTACAACAGATGCACCGTCACGGTTTCGCCTGCATGTAACGGACCGCTTCCTGCCGGGATGTCAACCAGGCAGTTCGCGAGAGCGGCGGAACCAAGCTGACCGGACGAATGACCGTCGGGTAGTGTGACCGCGCCATCCCGGAAAATGCCCCGGATGAAGCGCCGGCCTTTGCTGCTCTTGGTAAAATCGGAGGCCAGAACTGCCTGGAAAACCAGCGGCCGCAGATTCCAGGCGCCGGACATGGAAGCGAGAAGCTCCCTTCCGAACAATTCAAAGGTGGCGTAGGCGGCGAACGGATTTCCGGACAGCGAAAGCACGGGAACCCCATTTACCAGAGAAAACATGAACGGAGAGCCGGGCTTTAAACGGACGCCCGCAAATACCATCTCTGCTCCGATTTTTTCCAGAGCGGCGCGCACATAATCCTTGTCACCCACGGAAACACCGCCGGTGGTAAATACGACATCGGCTTTTGCAACCGCCTGACTGATGACCTCTGCCAGCCGATCCACGTCATCCTCTCCGCGACCGATTTCCGGCAGGGCTTCCATGCCCAGTTCCCCGATGCGGGCGCGAAGGATGGTTTCGTTGGAAGAGTAGATCTTTCCCGGCGGAAGAGGGCGGACTTCGCTTCCCACCAGCTCGTCTCCGGTGCAGACAATCGCGCAGGTCAGGCGCTTATAGACGGTGACATATTCATCATCCCGGTCCAGCCCCGCTGCAGCCAGAGCCCCTAAGGCAATGCCGGTTAAACGGGTTCCGGCGGGAAGAAGCTCAGCTCCTGCCTGGAAGTCTTCTCCCGCGAAGCAGTAGTTGCTCCAAGGTTTCAACTCCACGTAGAGCTGCACGCTGTCCCGCCCGTTGTCGGTATCTTCATAGCGAAGAACGCAGTCGCAGCCCGCCGGGATGGGAGCTCCGGTCATCAGACGCACGGCCTGCCCGTGCTCGATGGTCTTGCCGCACCATTCGCCTGCATAGATGGTGTCCACCACCTGCAACACGACAGGGGTGTCTTTCGAGGCACCTTTGCTGTCCTCGGCGTGGAAGGCATACCCATCTAAAGGAGATCTGGGAAACGGAGGCTGAGAGATAGGCGAAAACACCGGCTCGGCCAGGATCCGTCCGGCGGCCTGCCGGACCGAAACTTTTTCCGTGCAGGCAGAAGGTGCTGCCTGTTGTATCATTTCAATGGCTCGTTCATAAGTAATATAATTTTCCATATCGCGCCCTCCAAAAGCGCTTCGTGCATGACGTCTTCGTATAGATATTTAGATTGGGCTATCAGAAAACCCAGGCAAGGTTTTTACGCCTCTTTATGATAACCCTTTGTTTCTTATTTAAGACCGCGGTTCTTGTGCTGCAATCCTGGCAAATTCGTCCGGGGTATTGCAATTGGCCAGCAATTCGGGATCTCCCAGGTACTGGTATGGTTTCATGGAAACGTTCGACAAGAAACGCTTCATGGAAGTCTTCTCCGAAAGCAGGATTTCCTCAACCTGCGGGGCAAGACTGCAGTCGTAGACAGCCAGCAAAGGCTCCATCTTTTCCGCGGCAAACAGAACCGTTGCGCCTCCTTCATGCGTCTGCATCAGATCCGCCAGTGTTTCCGCGGGAACGAGCGGAATGTCCACGCCAACAAACAGGCAGGCCGGGTTTCTGGCCGCAAGCAAGCAGGCATGAACGCCGGAGAGCGGGCCCTTGTGCGGATAAACATCGGAAATGCAACGCGTCCCGTCCACTTCGCCGTCGTATCCGGAAAGCAGAATATCACGGATTCCCAGACGCTTTAATTTATTTACCTGATATTCAATCAACCGGGTTCCATGGAAGGTCAATTTTGCCTTATCCTGTCCCATCCGGGAACTGAATCCCCCGGCCAGAACCGCGGCGGAAAGCGTCTGCGCGTCCATGTAGGTTCTCCTTTCATGATATGTGTCCATAGCACCAGAAGTTTCAGAAAATGTTCCTTTGGTTAAGAGAACAAATGCGCTTACATGTTCCGATGGTACGAAACATAACTTGCTTGAGCATACCACAGCAATCCTTTTCATGCAAGTTTTTTTAACCTCAAACTGTTCACTCCTTAAGAAACATATAGGGAAAACGTAATTTTCTTTGGCCATTATCATACGGGCAGAAACTAAATTGTGAAAAGTGTACAAGGAATGTGCAAATATTGACTTGCATTTGTGCGGGATGCGAAGTATAGTAAAGAGGTAAAGTATGCTGGCAGACGAGAAGAGTCTGCCCAGGAAAAAAGGAAGGAGAAAACACATCATGAAGAGCAGTAAAAAAAGTTGGGTTGTCCTCATTCTGGCAATTCTGATCATTCTTGGCGGCAGCATTCCGGCCAGCATGTTAAATAGTGGCCTGGGTGCCACGAAGGTGGACCGGATTTCGTTTGAAACCGAGAACGGTACCTTAAGCGGCCTGCTATACATGCCGAATGACGCGTCCGAAACCAACCCGAAACCCACCATCATTGTCACCCACGGTTATTTAAACTCGGCGGAAATGCAGGATGCGAACGCCATCGAACTTTCCCGCCGCGGCTATGTGGTCCTGGCGCTGGACCAGTATGATCACGGCCACTCGGATTATAAGAACGAGAAGTACAGTGATACTTCCTTCTTCGGCATCTGGCTTCCCTTCTGGCAGCACTCGATGCACGACGCGGTAGCGTATATGTACGATCAGCCCTACGTCTTAAAGGACTCCAAGGGCAACGGCATCATCGGCGTGACCGGCCACTCTATGGGCGGTTTCGGCAGCACGATGGCGCTTGCGATGGATGAACAGGAATTCTTAACGACGGGCAAACGCAAGATCTACTGCGGCCTGACCGAAGGTTCCGATTTCCAGTACACCAGCCTTCTTGGCATCACGGCAGCCGTGGCGGATCAGCTTGGCGGAGGCCGTATCATGGGTAAGGTGGCCGCGCAGTACGATGAGTTCTTCTTCAGCGCCCCCACGGATCCCAGCGGATCGGTACGCCACAAAGATTACGTCTCCACGCCGGATGGCATGACCTTCCTGCAGCAGACGGAAGCAGCCAAGGCGAATACCTGGTACAATACCTCTGACGGCGGCCGCCGCATCATTTACGAGCCGGCGGAAACGCACCCGTGGAACCATTTCTCGACCACGACCACTGCGTACGCGATCGAATTCTACACGGAAGCTTTCAAGGATTATCAGAAGGGCATCGCGCAGATCCCGGCAACGGATCAGATCTGGCTGTACAAGGAATTGGCGGAATGCTTCGCCCTGATCGGCTTTATCATGCTGATCATCGCGGTTGCATCGCTCCTTTTAGGTTCGAAGCTGTTTGCGAAGGCCAACTCCGAAGCATTAGAGCCGCAGCCGTCCGTCACCGGCGCCGGCGGCAAGTTTGGCATGTTTGCCATCCTGTTTGGTCTGATCGTCATTCCGGCGGCCTTCTTTAACCCGCTGATGGATGGCGGCGCCGACAGCGCGGCTGTCAAGATCCTGTTCTTTGCGGGCTGTGCCTTCGGTTTCGCGGGCATCATCGGTTTCTTTACGAGCTTTGGCGCTGCCGAGAACAAGAAGTCTCACTTCCTGGGAAGCCTGCTTGTCATCCTGTCCGGTGCAGCGCTCGCGTATGTGTCGAAGCACTCCTTCTACACGGATAACGCGTACTTCACCGCCCCCGGCGTCAACAGTATCGCGTACTGGACCATCGTCTGCGCGGCTGTATCACTCCTTGCCACCAGCGTCATTTACCTGGCAAAGAATGCGGACAAGGGTCTGAAGGCAAAGGACTATGGCTTTACGTTCAACCCTGTGAAGATCATCCTCAGCCTGATTGCGGCCATCCTGACCGTGGCGATTTCCTACGGCGTTCTGTTCCTGGTGGATATGTTCCTGAAGGTAGACTTCCGTATCTGGACCTTCGCCTTCAAGACGTTCGACTTCACGATCCTGCCGGCGGTTCTGCGTTACCTGCCGACGTTCCTGGCCTTCTACATCGTGTCTACGATTTCGATTACGATCAACACGAACACAGAGAAGATGAAGGGCTTTGCCGGATACCTGCTGGCCATCGCCTTAAACGCGGGCGGCCCGATCCTGTGGCTGGCGCTGCAGTACGGCACTCTGTTTACGACCGGTGTCGCGGCATACCCGGGTTCGGCCCTGTCCGGTATCGTTCTGGTGGCGATGGTGCCCACGCTTTCCATCGCAGCCATCATCTCCCGGAACCTGTATAAGAAGACCGGTAACATCTGGGCACCTGCTTTCATCAACGCCATCCTGATGACGATCATGACGCTGGCCAACACGATGGTAGCCTTCAAGTAAAGCACAATGTGACAGGGGACGGGCCTGTGTCACAAACTGACAGGAATATGAAGGGGACGGGTCTGTGTCACAAAAGCTACCAGCTTTTGTGACACAGGCCCGTCCCCTGTCATATTTTTGTGACACAGGCCCGTCCCCTTCCTATTATGTCAAGCCCTAAATTCAAGTTTTTTGCGGGTTTGGCATACAAATTACCTCTGCAAAATAGAGCCAGACGGGTATGGACATCATCGTATCATGTACTGATTAGCTAATT
>JAFVBO010000028.1 GCA_017479935.1 Lachnospiraceae bacterium | reverse complement strand
TTTACCGTTCTGACAACAGCATTTCTTTGTATCAATTCTTGGGTTTACATTTCCGCATAAACGCCTGCGTAAATCCGTTCAGGGTTCTTTTGGATCAGCGCACTGTAGTAGCTGATCTGCGCAGAGAGCGAATGCTTCAGGCGCTCGGTCTCCATGGAAACCCTGGCGTAAGCGGCGACTCGTTTTCTGGGTGTCAGCGTGGGCTGTTTCGGTTCAAGTATATTGATTTTCTTCATGACCGCCAGCCTCCTTTAATGACATAGTCGTGCTTTCGGCACCGGATCAAAGCAGATGTCATTGTTTGACAAACCAGCATGAAGTGCTGGGCCATCTCCTTTAGTGACATAGTCGTGCTTTCGGCACCGTATCAATTGCAGTTGTCATGATTTGACAAACCAGCATGAAATGCTGGGCCATCTCCTTTCCACACCCATTAATCACTCTTCTGCGCGCACATAGCAAGTCGGTCTGTACTATATAACCTCCGGAAATGGGTTTATTTTTTGTCCTGAAACGCGCTTCGATCTCCTGAAACTTCTGCTCAGTGATGAGGCCAGCGTGGAGCATTCGCTTGGCCTGATGCATCAATGCCTCGTACCGGAACTCACGCTTGAGGTCATCGCCGGTCATGCCCTGCCTCTGAATCGATCCGCGATATAGCATTCGTGACAGCAGTATTTCCGGTGGCTGTTGCCATAGGCGGTAAAAGTGGTGCCGCAGGTTGGACAGGTGTACGAATAGATTGCCTTCCGGTTGACAAGGTCCATGTGGCTGTTCCACCAGCGGTTCCTGCAAGTGTCCGAGCAGAACTTTTTCTCTTTCTGCCCCTGGGGCTGGATCACCGGTTTGCCGCAGTGCGGGCAGAGACGGTCGGTGGTGGGCGCAGGTGTGACTTCGACAGGCTTGCTCTCAACCTCCGGGGTCAGCCCATTCCTGCGGCAGAACGTTTTGACTGTGTTTTTCGAGATGCCAAGTGCATCCGCGATTTCTGTATAGCTCCGTCCGGCTTTCCGCATTTCGGACAGGCGGCTTTTTTCCTCTGACGTCATCAGGTGTCCCTCCAATCGCTAAGTGGTTCACCTTCCTACGCCCAAAAGTCGAATCGTTTTACAGTGCCAAAAACAAAAAAGACCGCCGACAGGGTTAATCCCATCGGCGGTTATTGCGGCTTACTCAAAGAGAAGATTACTTCTTTATGACTGCTTTAACCGGACACGTTGTCAAGCAGTTGCCACAATGCAAACAATGCGCCTGCTCGATATGGAAAGGAATGCTTGACGTTTCAATGCAACTCTGCGGGCATACAGGCAGGCAGCTTCCGCAGCCGATACAGGCGTCCGTGATGAAGAACCCTTCTGTTCGCTCCTGCGCGCCGCCGAAGATGAAAGAAGCTCGCTCAATGGGTTTCTTTGAGAGATCAAACCATTCGCCGGTTCCCTCATAGATCTGAAAAACCGTCAACGCATGCATAGCCTCATCTGTCGGATAGATCTGGTGCATATAGGGGTTCTTCTCAAAGAGCATGGGAATCCGCTCAAAGCCGAGCTCTCTGGCTTTCCCGCGAACGGAAACGGCAACGCTCGACATGGTGTCATGCCCTTTGATCGCGGTAAGGGCCAGGAAGCCGCGCTTCTTGAGCCGGTCATAGAAACCCTTTCCTTTTGCAGTCAGGAAGAACAGGCTGTTATCATCGCTGTCCATCATGTCGATGGCAGCGGTAACCGGAAGACTCTCTTCGTCCACTGTCGCTACGATGGTCGTGTGGATTTCGTTCACGATATACGCCAGATAATCTTTCGCTTCCATGGGCTTCTCCTTTGAAAGAGGCTCTGATGTCACACGCACCGGAGCCTCAAATCAGCTTTCCTTTTCCAGCAGATCGTGCATGCCTTCCCGCAGATCCGCGAGGGTATACTTTTTCATTTCGTCTTCCATCGCGCTTTGGATCGCTGCCAGCTTGCCGTCCAGTAGCGCGTGGATGTTCCGGCCTACCGGGCACTTGGGGTTCGGCGCTTCGTGGAAGTGGAACAGGTCGCCGTGCTCCACCGGCTCGATGGCCTGGTACACATCGAAGAAGCTGATCTCCTCCAGCGGCTTCGTCGGCTCAATGCCGCCCGTGCCCCGGGCCACTGTGATCAGCCCGGCGTTCTTCAGCTGCGCCAGAATCCGGCGGATAATGACGGGGTTGGTGTTGATGCTGCCCGCCAAGAAGTCGCTGGTGACCTTGTGCTCATTTTTGAAGGTCTCGACGCAGGCGAAGATATGCAGCGCGATGGTAAATCGACTGGAAATCTGCATAAGCTCACCTCCCGCGTCTGCTTCTATCGTGTTGCAGGCGCTTTCTTACGCATCCATTATACCCTTATTTGATCGGAGAAGCAACAGCTGTACCCTCGGTGGTTACAAAATTTCCGGTTTCAGCATCCAACGTCAGAGGGGCGGCATGGCTGACGATGGCGGCGGCATTTTCCGCGTCATACCAGAAGATCACATCACTGTCAGCAACACCAACACCGATCAGGGCATCGGCGGGAGCGTCAAAGCGATAGCCTTCTGCACCTTCCACCGCACTGTCCTTGATAGCTGCGATCTCTTCAGAGGTATAGGGAACGTACTCAGGGTTAGTGGGGTTCACGATGCCTTCCAGGTCATAGTAGGCAGCGGTGTAATAAATGGTGCCCACGTTGCCGTTGTTCAGCGGCATCGCGCCATAGGCCCAGAGGGTGATAGGCATGGCGACCGCTTCACCTTCAGCGGTAACGAACGCACCGATGGCAGCATCCAGGGTCAGCGGATCAGCATGGCCTACGATGCCAGCGGCATTCTCCGCATCATACCAGAAGATCACGTCAGAATCCGCAACGCTCACACCGATCAGCGCACCGGCAGGGGCATCGAAGCGGTAACCTTCCGCGCCTTCTACCGCGCCGTCCTTGATGGCAGCGATTTCTTCGGCGGTATAAGGAGCGTATTCGGGGTTGGTAGGATTCACAATGCCTTCCAGCTCATAGTAAACAGCAGTGTAATAGATCGTTCCGACGTTTCCGTTGTTCAGCGGCATTGCGCCGTAAGCCCAGTTCATTGTGTTTTTCTCCTCAGCAAGAACAGTCATTGCAACCAGCAGCATCATTGCGGCAAGCAGCATAGCAACAAACTTCTTCATCATGGTTTCCTCCTCAATCTCTTTGCGATCAGAACTTTCCGTTCTGGTTCTGCCAGGTTTCCTTCGCGGCAAGCGTCTCCATGACGTCCCAATGCTCCGCGATATAACCGTTTTCCACCCGGAACAGGTCATAGTAGGTGGTCGGTACACCACCGAAAGTGCCTTCACTGCAGGCCAGCGCGTAATCACCGTCGGCAAGCACCATGTGCGTCTTATCGTAAACCATGGAAATGCCCTGCTCCGCCATGGCCGTGAGCGCCGCGCCAAGGCCCGAGAGTCCGTCAGCGATGGAGATGTTGTGCTGGATGTACCGATCGCCATCATAATAGGAAGTCAGCTTATCCGGGTTTTCCCCGCGAAGCACGTCTCCAACGAATCCGGCAACAATACGGCGGGTCTCTTCCTTATCAACGTCCTGCTTCTCAAGCGTACCGTCGATCTGGGTGTGGCCGGAGGGATTGGGATCAGCTTTCGCAGCCAGATTGTCCCAGTGCTCCGCGATCCTGCCGTTGGCGTCGAAACGGAAGATATCAAAGGCCACCTGCTCACCGGCACCGGCGAAGTTGTAGACGGTCTGCAGGAACACCTTGTCGCCGTCCGCGAAAGCGCGGATGTTCTGAACGGTGGTTTTCACAGGCGCGGAAGCCAGCCAGGCAACGCTGCCGACAAAGGCGTCCCGGCCTGTTCCGTAGGCGAGGTTGTGCTGGATATAACCTTCCGCCAGCAGAGAGGTAGCTTTTTCGGTGTCACCGGTTGCGAAGGTGTTGATGAGGGCGAGTGCCTTTTCGATGTTTGTCATGGTGGATTCCTCCTGATCAATTGATGAGATGTAACCTTAACGGTTTCATCTGACAAGAGGATAATAACACATCATAGATGTAATGTCAATAGTTACAACGTATATTTTCAAACTTTTTTATTCGCCATTGATAAACAAAAAAGAGGCCTGCAATCCGGCTCGTATGAACCAGACTGCAGGCCCGCTGCACTTATGGAACCATTCATGTTAATTCAACAACCATAATGTTGGTGTTTTACGAAGTAAAACTGACCTGCAAATGTTTCAGAAAACGTTCCGCAATCGGCGAGAAGGTCTGATATTTTTTCCAGATCAGAAACAGCTGATTCT
>JAFVBO010000027.1 GCA_017479935.1 Lachnospiraceae bacterium | reverse complement strand
GCATAGATGGCCGGACTGTCGCGCAGGTGTCCGACGCCATAATGCAGTTGTCTCATCGGCGTCTTAGTGTGCTGTGGAACTGTCGTAAAATAGTCCTTGACTTTGGAACCAGTTTATTTCTTCTCTTTTTCACCGTTCTTTTTTGGCTTCTCTGGCTTCCGGTGCGGGGAATTCTTTCTTTTTATTCTCTTTTTCCCCGCGCGCCTCTCTTTAACATGGCTCCCAGGTACGGGGAAGCTTCCCTATTTTTTTCTTTTTCCCCGAGCGCCTCCCTTTTTCATAGCTCACAGATACGGGGAATTCTCCCTTTTCTTCTCTTTTTCCCCGAGCGCCAACCTTTCCAGTCTACAAAGGTTCGGGGAAAAGCAACAATTTTCTCTTTTTTTCATGTATAACTCGCCAAAAGGTTTCCTCACATCTCAAGCAAAAAGAAAAAAGAGCGCAATAGCGAAAAATACATTATTCAGCATTGACAATTACACCAGTTGTGATACAATCTAAATATCTCATTTCAAACATTTCTCGGATTCACTCAGTTGAATTCACTCAGTTGACGCATTCCGTCATCACCAACCAGGCATAACCCGCAAACTGTTTTTACAGCTTGTATTCCAATAATCAGGCCTGTACTTTTTACTCTTGCTGTAACCAATCATGTACTTATGCTCGTGAACCTTTTTCGTATTAGTCCCCTAAATGCAGGGTACTCTTATGCCAGCTTCAACTTTACGCCGTGAACATATACATGCAAACGGCTGTGCTGAGTTAATACCCCACATTTTCGCCTAATACTTGAGTTTTACTCATCTGCTCAAAAATGGAGGATATGCAAAATGCAATACCGTGATGAAACAATACAAAGATTGAACTATTTAGATCAGATTATTGCAAGCAAAATGAAGTCTCTTTCTACCGCTCCTGAAGGAAGAATTGATATAAGCAAACGAAACGGCACCACACAGTATTACCAGGCAGAAAGAGGTAAAAAGAAAGGATCTTACATCCATACGGCTGATCTCTCACTGGCAAAGGCACTCGCTCAAAAGTTTTATGACCAGCTCATTTTAAAGAAAGCTATGGCAGAGAAAAAATTCCTGGAAAAGCTTCTCGCTCACTGGGAAGCCGGAGCAATAGAAGATTTGTATGAGAAAATGAATCCCGCCAGGCAAAAGCTAATCACTCCAATCTACGTTCCTGACTCTATTTTTGTTGAGAACTGGAAAGCTGTTACCTACGAGAAGAAACCTGTTTCAGACGATGTTGCAAGTTTCTATACAGACAATGGTGAACATGTCCGGTCGAAATCCGAGGTCATGATTGCAAACGCGCTAAAGAAACATCATATTCCTTACCGCTATGAGTACCCTCTCCAATTGGGAAAAGTGACTGTTCATCCGGATTTTATGGTACTGAACGTTCGCGAACGAAAAGAGTTATATTGGGAACACTATGGGATGATGGATGACTATGACTACCGGGAAAACGCTATTGCCAAAACACGGAAATACATTCAGAATGGCTATTATCCCGGAGACACTCTGATTTCCACAGAGGAAACGCGAAAGCAACCGCTAGACAACATATATATTAATTCCATAATAAAGAAATACTGTCTTTAAAATTGAGCGGATATGCAAGGAAAGCTTGACCTGATGATCACTAATATGCACCATAAAAGCAAGAATGACTCGCCATGACGGTCCTAAACATAAACTATTAAAACAAGGAAGGCTTGCCATGAACGCATCAAGAATCTGGAATCCCTGGGATGATCTGATTGTCCCGGCCCTGCTGCCTCCGCTTTGTCCCTGTTGCCAGAGAGCTCTGCCAAGTTTTCAGAACAATGCCCTTGCCGGCCAATCAGAAAGCCTGGTGGCACCTGAAGCCTCTCAGGGCCATTTGAAAGCTGCAATGACTGTTTTAAAGTCCCTTCTTCCCATCCCTGCGCAAACTGATCTCTGCGCCGATTGCCGCCGAAGGCTTCCTTTTATTAAAGAGAATTACTGTCTTCAATGCGGGGCACGGATCGAGAAGGGGGAAGAATACTGTGCCGAATGTCAGGAAACTCCCCACTCCTTTGAGGAAGCGCGCGCGCTGTTTTCCTACTCGCAGGAAGTTTCTTCCATGATTCTTGCCTTCAAAAATAAAGGGGAACGTTCTACAGGTGAGTGGCTCGGGAGGGAAATGGGCGTTGCTTTCCGGGAAACGATTGCCCTGTGGAAAATAACCCGTGTGATTCCTATCCCGCTTCTGCCTTCCAAGAAGAAGGAGCGAGGATACAATCAAGCTGAGATACTCGCTAGCCATATAGTAAAAGAGAATGGCAATCTTCTATTAGATACAACTTCCTTGATCCGCATACGCAAGGCGAAGGAGCAGAAGACTCTTGGAGCCAAGGAACGCTTGCTCAATTTGTTGGATGTCTTTGCTGTACAAGGTTCTTTTTCCCGCGCCGAGCACATCCTTCTGGTAGATGATGTCTTAACCACGGGAAGCACCTTGGATGTCTGCGCACGCCTCCTTCTGGAAGCTGGCGCTGGGGCCGTCTATGCTCTTGTGGCAGCCAGGGCTTGATATTACCTGTCATGAAAAGCGCAGGCATCTCTCTTTTCTTGCTTCTTGCCTGTGCCTTTCTTAGCTTCCACTCTTCCCAAAAGCGCAGGCATCTCTCTTTTCTTGCTTCTTGCCTGCGCCTTTCTTTGCTTCCGCTCTTTCCAAAAGCGCTGGCAACACTCTTTTCTTGCTTCTTGCCTGCGCCTTTCTTAGCTTCCACTTTTCCCAAAAGCGCAGGCAACTCCCACTGCCTGCGCTCTTCAATCCATCTTACCCTAATTCTCTTATTCTTTCCTTCAGCCCGGAATAGCGGAGCTGCTCGGAAGCATTATCCTCCATCTCCCGGAAGGTTTCGGGGGAGCCCACGATGCAAACGCATGATTTGGCGCGGGTGACGGCGGTGTAAAGCAGGTTGCGGTTCATCAGCATGCGCGGACCGCTCAGGCATGGGATCACCACGGCGGGATATTCGCTGCCCTGTGATTTGTGGATGGTGATGGCGTAGGCCAGCTCCAGGTCCTCGTTTTCCTTGAACGCATAAACCGCGCGGCGGCCTTCGTCAAACTCGACGGTCATCTCCTCGGTGAAGAGGTTGATGTCCACCACCTTCCCGATGTCACCGTTAAAGACGCCCATCCCCTGATCGGCGGCAAAGCCATAACGGCCTTTCACTTCCCATTCCTTCTGATAATTGTTCCGGATCTGCATCACCTTGTCCCCCTCGCGGAAGATGCAGCGCTCAAAATCCTTTTCCACCTTGCCCGGCGCGGGAGGGTTAAAGAAGCTTTGCAGGATGGGGTTAAGCCTTTCGATTCCTAAGTTTCCCTTCCGCATGGGCGTCATCACCTGGATGTCGTCCGGGGTGGCATGCACATACCCCGGGAGCTTGTCCTTCACCAGCGTGATGCAGGCGTTAATCACCGCATTGGCATCCGGGCGGCGGATGAACAGGAAGTCTTTGCTGGGCTTTCCTAAGTCGATCGGTTCGCCGCGGTTGATGCGGTGGGCATTGACGACGATGTCGCTTCCCTCCGACTGCCGGAAAATCCGGGTTAGCCGCACCACCGGAAAGCGCTCCGAGGCAATCAGGTCCTTTAAGACATTTCCCGGGCCCACGGAAGGAAGCTGGTCCACATCCCCTACCAAAATCAGGTGGGTTCCCACCGGGACAGCCTTTAACAGCGCGTTCATCAGGAAGATATCCACCATGGACATTTCGTCCACGATCACCACGTCCGCCTCCAGCGGATTGTCTTCATCGCGCGTGAAATAGGCCGGGCCGCCGTCCTCGCCCTGCATGCCGGAAAGCTCCAGCATCCGGTGCACCGTGCGGGCTTCGCGCCCGGTTGCCTCACTCATGCGCTTGGCGGCGCGCCCGGTGGGAGCCGCCAGGAAGATGTTCTTGCCATCGCGCTCAAAATAGTCCAGGATCGCCCGGATCGTGGTGGTTTTTCCGGTTCCCGGGCCACCGGTCATGATGAAGAGTCCGTGGGTGACCGCGCCGTAAACCGCCTCCCGCTGATGCTCCTCCAGCTCCATGCCCGTGTCCCGCTCGATCCCGCGAAGCTTCTTTTCAAAGACTGCCTGCTTTTCCGGAGTTTCCACGTTGAGCTCGTGAAGCTTGCCCGCCGCATTCATCTCCATATAGTAGTTGACGTAGAGATATACCTGCTGCTCCGTTTCTTTTGCGTGGAAATTCTCCTGCTCCCATTCAGCAAGTTCCTGAGTATCTACCGGAGCATTGGCATATTCCTCCGCCGCAAAATTCCCTTCGGCTCTCCCCTTAGGATCCGCCACAGCCGACTGCCCGCATCCCTTTGACACCGCGATCGTCTTGCACACCAGCTTTTTATCTATCACCAGGTTCATGACCTCGTGCTCGATGGTTTCCGGATCCATGTACGAATCCTCGGTCTGCAGAAGACGGGCTGTCTCGCCCTTTAATTCCTCCATCGGAAGGTATAAATGCCCCATGCCCATGGCCTGCTGCAGCGCGTACAGAATTCCGCTGCGGATCCGGTATTCGGAGTTCGCCAGAATGCCTGCCTGCCGGGCGATGGAGTCGGCCGTGCGAAAGCCCACGCCCTCCATGTCATCCGCCAGCTGGTAGGGATTTTCCCGCATGATTTTATAAATCCGGTTTCCATAGCGGTCAAAGATTTTGGCCGCGAGCCGCAGGGAGATGCCAAAGTCCTGCAAAAAGATCATCGCCTGGCGCATATCGCGCTTTTCAGCCACCTGCGCGGCGATGGACATGGCGGTCTTCTCGCTGATGCCCTTCACCTCGGCCAGGCGCTCCGGCTCTTCCTCCATGATGCGCAAGGTATCCTCGCCAAATTTCTTGACAATGCGGGCGGCCATCGCCTCCCGCAGGCCTTTGATGGCGCCGGATCCTAAATAGCGCTGGATCGCAGCCGTGTCCTCGGGTATCCGGACTTCGTATTTCGTCACCGCCAGCTGCTCCCCATAGATGGGGTGGTCGCGCACTTCGCCCTGCGCCTCCACAAACTCTCCCTCCGAGATATGAGGCATAATGCCGGTCAGCGTGTGCTCTTTCCCCATCGAGGAGATGATGAGCACCGCGTACCCGTTTTCTTCATTTCGATAAATGATATGCTCCACATACCCGGAGTAGGTTTCCATCCTGCTTTTCCTTTCCGTATTCGAAAGCCGACGGATTACTCCGTCGGCTTCTGGTTTTATTTTTCTTTGATAAAGCGATCCTCAAACTGCAGGAAACGCCCCGTGCCAATGGCCACGGCGGTCATCGGGTTTTCCGCCACCATGGTCGTGATGCCGGTCTTCTCTTCGATCAGAAGATCCAGGCCCTTTAAAAGGCTGCCGCCGCCTGTCATGACAATGCCGCGGTCGTACACGTCGGCTGCCAGTTCCGGCGGTGTCTTTTCGAGCACGCCGTGGATGGCATCGATGATGGACATAGCCGGCTCTTTTAACGCTTCCAGCGTCTCGTCCGAGGTCAGCTGCACCGTCTTGGGAAGGCCCGTCACCAGGTTGCGGCCGCGCACTTCCATCACCTCCGGCTCCGCCTGCTTGTACGCGGTTCCGATCTTGATCTTGATTTCCTCCGCCGTGCGCTCGCCGATCAGCAGGTTGTGCTTCTTGCGCATGTAACGCACCAGCGCTTCATCAAAATCATCTCCGGCCACCTTGACGGACGTGGACACAACCGGGCCGCCTAAGGAAATCACGGCGATATCCGAAGTTCCGCCGCCGATATCGACGATCAGGTTACCGCAGGGCTTGCGGATATCGATGCCGGCACCGATGGCAGCCGCCACGGGCTCCTCGATGATGGACACCTCGCGGGCGCCAGCCTGATAGGTGGCGTCTTCCACGGCCTTGCGCTCTACCTCGGTAGCCCCGCTGGGGATACCCACGCAGACGCGCGGCCGGCGCAGAGCGCGGCCTCCTACGGCCTTCTGAATGAAATACTTCAGCATTTTTTCCGTGACAGTGTAGTCCGAAATCACGCCCTGTCTGAGCGGCCGGATGGCCACAATGTTTCCGGGGGTGCGTCCCAGCATCAGACGCGCTTCCTCGCCGATCGCGCGGATCGCGTTGGTGTCACGGTCGAACGCGACAACCGAGGGCTCCTTTAAGACGACGCCTTTTCCTCTTATATATACCAGGATACTGGCTGTTCCCAGATCAATTCCGATATCATGTGATAAAACCATGCAAACCTCCATCCCTTTCCTTGAGATTGAATGTAATGCTTTCGCTATTCTGTCTATTATAACGTAAAAGATGCGCTTTTAAAAGAGAAAAATCCTTATCTTTTTTCTAATCCTTTTGTAGCAAAGTGCCAAGCACGCGTTATTATTCACGGGCAATAGTAATCAAGCGGTGCTTTGCATGCTTGCATGCATAAGCACTCTTGCATTGCTATTGACCCGTGAATAGTAACCGCCGCTTTCACATTTTTACGGTATCACAAAAGTATTCCTATTGCAATGGGTTTTTTCTTGTGGCATAATAGACACAACTATCGAAGAGTTGTCCTCTTCTGCTGTGCAAAACCGCCTGATCGGCCCTTCAGCGGAGTAGGACACCAAAGAACCTTGTAGCTGCTCCGCTTAAGGGCCAAGGCCCTCTGTCTGCGGCGTAGTTACTCACTCATACCACACTAGGAGGCATGTGCATGTATCAGGATCAGAAAATCTGGCTCGGAAAAGCGGGCGATGAGAAAATTTATATTTACCCCAGAATGGCCAACCGCCACGGAATGATCGCAGGGGCAACCGGTACCGGTAAAACCATCACCTTAAAGGTGCTGGCGGAATCGTTTTCCGACTGCGGCGTGCCGGTTTTCCTGGCCGACGTCAAGGGCGACTTGGCCGGCATGTGCCAGCCCGGCGTGGAGGATGAAAACATCCAGAAGCGTATGCTCAAATTCGGGCTGCGGGAGGAAGGCTACACGCTTCATTCCTATCCCACCGTGTTCTGGGATGTCTACGGCGAGAAGGGTATTCCGCTGCGCACAACCATCTCCGAGATGGGACCGCTTCTGATGGCCCGCATCCTGGGGCTGAACGCCATCCAGTCGGACCTCATGACGGTCATCTTTAAGATTGCCGATGACGAAGGGCTTCTTCTGATCGACACGAAGGATCTGAAGGCCATGATCCAGTACGTGGGCGAAAAGGCGAAGGAATACCAGCTTGCCTACGGCAACATTCCCCGCCAGAGCTTAGGCGCCATCACCCGCGCCATCGTTGCCTTAGAGGCCGAGGGCGGCGAAGAGTTCTTTGCCGAGCCCGCTTTAAATATTCAGGACTGGTTTAAGACAGATGAAAACGGCCGCGGCCAGATCAACATCCTGGATTGCCAGAAGCTGATCAACAACCCCACGATGTACTCCACCTTCCTTCTGTGGATGATGTCCGAGCTGTTTGAGACGCTGCCCGAAGTGGGCGATGCGGACAAGCCGAAGATGGTCTTCTTCTTCGACGAAGCGCACATGCTCTTTGACTCTGCGGACAAGGTGCTGCTGGAGAAGATCGAGCAGGTGGTCAAGCTGATCCGTTCCAAGGGCGTCGGCATCTTCTTCATCACCCAGAACCCGAAGGATATTCCTGCCGGCGTCTTAAGCCAGCTGGGTAATAAGGTACAGCATGCGCTGCGCGCGTACACGCCTTCCGAGCTAAAGGGCTTAAAGATTGCCTCCGAAGGCTTCCGCGTCAACCCGAACTTCGACACCTACACGGTTCTGCAGGAGCTGGGCACCGGCGAGGCGCTGGTCTCCGTCCTCGACGAAAAGGGCATTCCTACCATCGTGCAGCAGACCAAGATCCTGCCGCCTCAGAGCCTGATGGGCGGCATTGACAACGGCGTCCGAGTCCGCCTCATTGCCTTGGATCCGCTGTCCGACTCCTACGAAAACATGGTCGACCGCGATTCGGCCTATGAATTCCTGCTTCGCATGAACATGGAAGAAGAAGCGGAACAGCAGCGCCTGAAAGAGGAAGCTGCGAAGCGCAAAGAAGAGGAAGCCGCCGAAAAGCAGCGGCAGAAGGAAGAAGCCGCGGCGGAGCGCGCCCGCATCCGCGAGGAAGCAGCGGCCGAAAAGGCCCGCATCAAAGCGGAGGAAGCCGCCGAGAAACAACGTCTGAAGGAGGAGGCTGCCGCCGAAAGAGAACGCATCAAAGCGGAGGAGGCTGCCGAGAAGGCGCGCTTAAAGGAAGAAGAAAAGAAGAAGAAGGCGGTTGAATCCGCGGTGAAGAGCACCGCCTCTTCCGCCGTGGGTACCGTGGGCCGCAACGTAGGCAACGCCATTGGAAATGCCATCGGCGGCAAATTCGGAAAGACCTTAGGCGGCAATATCGGCGCTTCCTTAGGCCGCGGCATCATCGGCACGCTGTTTAAACTGAAAGGCTGATCCGCATAGGTTCCCGTGAAGCTTGTGAGCCACACAAAATACAGGTTTCTCTGCTTTACAGGTTTGTCCTATAGACCCAAAGGAGGTTTTCATGAACAAAATCAGACGACTGTCCAGCCTGCTCCTGGCGTTTCTTCTTACCTTCCTGATGGTCGGCTGCGGAGAAATCTCCGCTTCTGATGTTGGCCAGATCATCGACGGGGCGCAGAGCGTCATCAACGATGCGCAGGGTGTCATCAACCAGGCACAGACCGTGCTGGAAGCCCTGCAGCAGACCACGGCCTCAGGCGAAAACGGCCAGGCGCCGGAGCTTGACGCAGACGGGGAGTATAGTTCCAAGGCGGAGGTAGCCGCCTATCTGCACGCCTACAATCATCTTCCTTCCAACTACCTGACCAAATCGGAAGCGGAAGCCCTGGGCTGGGTAGCCAGCAAGGGAAATCTGTGGGAAGTTGCTCCCGGTAAGAGCATCGGCGGAGACCGCTTTGGAAACCGCGAAGGCATCCTGCCGGAAAAGAAGGGCCGCCAGTACTACGAGTGCGACATCGACTACGAGGGCGGCACCCGCAATGCCAAGCGCATTGTGTATTCCAGCGATGGCCTGATCTTCTATACGGAAGACCACTACACCACTTTTGAACAGCTCTATTAAAAGCGGCGGAGCTTAAAATGGCGCGGCTCCTTTTACGGACTCGTGCCAAAACGCTGAAAAAATGAAATGAAAGAGGGGATGCATGAGATGAACGTGATTTTGGACGCGCGAAAGATGACTGAACGGACGGAAGCGCACAAATATCTGAAGGAATCGTTTTCCATGCCGGATTATTATGGGCACAACCTAGATGCCCTGTTTGACTGTCTGACTGATCTGGATGCGACAGACATCACCGTCACCCATTTAGAGTCAGACAACGCCTATGCCATGCGCGTGCTGCGCGTGCTGCGGGATGCCGCCGTCGCCAACCGACGTCTGCACCTGACCGTCGAGTCGCCCGAAGTGAACACCGAACCGCCCGTGACGGGTGAGGAAGCCATGGAAGTCCGGGCCGAGAAAGAGGAAAACTCCTTTGTATGGGCCAGAGAGCAGGCAGACAAAGGCGTGCCGGTCACACAGTACATGGAGTACCTGATCCCGGATGCGCCAAAGCCCGCGCCGAAAGCGCCGGTCGATCCTGCGCCCTCTAAGGCGGAAAGGGAAGAAACGGGCCAGGCCGAGAAGTAAAATTTTCGTCTCCACGCCAGGCTATAGAAACGGGGCTGTCGCACGTTTTGCGACAGCCCCTTATTTTACGCTACTCTTCCCGAATCTTCGCCGCATAAATCGCCCAGGAATAGTTCAGCCGATACGAAGACAATGATTCCTTAGGTACATAGATCATTGCGCTTGTCCCGGAGAGAAGCCCCTGTCCAATTACATAGGTTCCCGGGTCCTTTGAGGTTAAGACAACTTTTTTTAGTGCCAGACAGCCATCAAACGCGCCGTCTTCCACGAGCAAATGCGCGTCCGGAAGGATAATCGTGACCACCCTTGTGTTTCCCGCAAATACGCTGGCTCCCAGTATTTCCACGGGCTTTCCGTCTAAAGAAGCCGGCACCTGAACGGTGCTCCCCTCATTCAAATTTTCTGAGCTGAACTGACTCAGTGCTGTCAGGCGAATTGCGCCGTTTTCCTGGATTTCATATTCGAACTGTGCGCTCTCCCCATTCTCAGAAGGTATCGTTTCTTCCTGGGATTCAGCGGCCGACGCCACAGTTTCCCCCGGTTCGTCTTCTTGGCCCGGCTTTTCTTCCCCTCTACTCAAGGCAATTCTCGCCGCCAGCTCCTTCTCCAGCTCCGCAAGGCTTCTCGCCTCTGTGTACGAGGCATCGCCCAGTTCTGCCTTGATGTCCCGGATCAGTTGCGAGGTAAACAGTTCCTTTCCACTTGCATTCAGATGAAAGTTCGTATCATAGAACCACTTCGAATCCAGAAGGCAGTCTCTCGCGTCTCCCAATACAGGAAAATTCAGTTCCTCCGCCAGCTTCTTTTGATAGAAAACGATCTGCTCTTCCGTCGTTCCTTTGGCCAGCGCTGCCGCGTTCATCGGCGGGAAGTGATACCAGATCGTTGCCCCCTTCTCTTGTACGGCCTTCGCGTAGGCATTCACCGCCCGAAGCCACTCCTCCCCATACACATCCTCATCAAAGCGGATCGGCGTGTTCGTATCCACCCCGCCCGGCATGCGGTTCAGAGCGCAGAGAGCATTTTCGATATCCCCCAAAGCGTTAAATGACTGCCGGTTATACACCGGATCCGTCGTGACGCCACCCTCCAGAAACGCCCGGAGCTTACTTATGGCAAAGGAAGGCATGGCGGACAAAAGGGTTCCCAGGCGATCCTCCCGCAGAAAATCCGTCAGAATAGAAAAATCCCCATCGGCTGCCTGCCACAAAAATTCCGCCCCCAGATATTCCGAAAGCGCCTGTTCCTGCTGCTCCGGCATCCAGATCACCAGATCGCCCTCCCGGATATCCTCCAAAGACAGATCTCGTGTCACACAGGTTCCCAGGCCGGCGTACATGCCAAAGTTCAGCGCGGTGTAGGAAACCCGGTCCTCGTACGCGTCCGGTACTTCTCTCTCTTTCGCCTGAAAAGCCTGTGAAAGCAGAGCGGAGTCTACGCCAAACACCGCCGCGCTCCCGCCCACTAGAATGATGCGAGGGCCATCCGTTTCCTGCAAAAGCTGCTTTTTGTATTTCAGCTCCCCAAGAAAGGAATTGTCATACTGCGGCTGAAGAGCGAATACGCACAGGAGAAAAAGGACAGGAAGAATTCCCAAAAACAGCAGGGCAATTTGACAGGCTTTTTTTCTGCTTTTCATGCTTTCCTCCTTCGTTTTTTTCTTCTCGTCACTAAACGCGATGCTTCTTTTCGTATATACCGCAAGCTTAAGGCCCCGGCCATCCGACCATCCATGCCTACCGTATCTGTGCTCTATCTTATCAGATCCTTTCGTTTTTACAAGGTGCCTTTTGGGCTTCAGCCGAAAATCAAACGTGCCTGCAAAAAAAACCACGCCATCTGCCTGCACTGTTGCAAGCAAAAAAAGCTTCCCTGCCCGGCGAAAATACCGCCAGGCAGGGAAGCCCGATGATCTTATCCGATTACCGCATTATCAGGCTATTTTGCCTGCATCACCGCGGAAATCACGCCGGAGATCGCCGCGATCAAAAACATCGCGACTGCCACGAAGAAGATCCCATCCAGGGAGCCAACACCGGTATCCACAATCGTATCCATCCGGTATTCCACCTCCAGAATCAGAAAGTGATAGAATGCCACCAGATACAGGAAAACCGGAAGAAGGAACCCCCACTTCAGATCCGCAACCGCGCAGAACACATAGAGGGCAACTCCCAGAAGCAGGCAGATGACAACCACCGGGGTAAAATACATGCTCTTCATCGCTGCATATACGATTACGGCAGCCACGGCCGCCAGGCAGCTGAAAAGCCCCACAAAAGAAGCACTTCCGTTTTTGGTAATATTCCCGACAGACATTATTGACCTCCCTTTTTCTTCAGCTGACCGATGAGCGACAGAATAAAGCACAATACCGTCAGAATACCAATCGTGTACATGACGATATTCAGCGTCTGACGCCATGCCGGAGTAACATACTCGACATGCGAATTGGCGGACATGCCGTTTAAGGCGGAGCTGTTCGCGTATGCGTACAGATAACGATGGCTTGCTTCCCGAAGATTGGTCAGAAGTTTGGAATCGTTTGCTGCCCACTCCTGGATCAGCGGAACCAGCCAATCACCGGAGGAAAGCCAGGTATCATTGCCAGCCTCCACGCCGATGCTGACGTCCATCCAGTTCCGGTTTGCCATAACGGCATCGGTCAGGGCCACACCGGTAAATCCCCATTCGTTACGCAGTACATTCGTCAAAAGCCCCTTGTGGGCGCCAGCCCAACGGGTACCGATACGGTTAAATGAGGTCATGACCGCGCGGGCGCCGCCATCCTCCACCGCATACTGGAAGCTCTTCAGGAAAATTTCCCGGATTGCCTGCTCCGTCGCGAAGGTAGCCACGGACTGACGGTATGTCTCAAAATCATTCAGCGCAAAATGCTTGATGTAGGATACAAGGCCCATCTCCTGGGCGGTTTTCACCTCTTCCGCAGCCAGAACGCCGGACAGGAAGGAATCCTCTGAATAATACTCAAAGTTTCGACCGGAATAAGGCGTGCGATGGATATTCATGGCCGGTCCGTACCAGCCAACAATCTTGCTGTCCGAGCGAAGCGCGTCCTCGCCCATGCTCTTGCCCATGTCGCTCAGCAGATCCCTGTTGAAGGTGGCTGCCATAACGGGTTCCGACGTGTAGGCTACCGTTGCGGAGCCTGCATATGTTCCTTTGATACCCTGCGGGCCATCCGCGGAAACCGTCGCATCCAGGCCTACCGAGGCAATCGCGCTGGTTCCATAGCCCGAATGTCCAACGATTTCAGCCATTTCTTCCAACGTAAGCTGATTTAACAGATCCTCCCACAGCGGATCATCATACGCAACGCCGTAGAACATCGCAATATTGTAGCTGGTCTCGGTGGATCCCAACACTACGTCAGCGTCTTCGGTTCCCTTTGTATAGTTGAACTGCAGACCCTGAATCATCTCATCCGTCGCGGTCAGTCCCTCATAGCTGGTGGGGAAGGTGCCTTCCCAATCCTGACGGCTTAAGTAGGTGACCATATCTCCGTAGTAGTTCAGATCGGCTTCATCAAACTGGTTGGTAATCCGATATCCCATGTTCGCCTCGGAATAGGCGTAGGAGGACGCATCTGTAGAAGCCACCTCAAAGCGATAGGTCTTTGCCGCATCTCCGTCCGCATCCATGCCATCCGCCGTGGTCTTTCCCTTAGCTGCCAGGATGTTATTTAACGCGTCATGTGCATCATCGCCAATCGCCAGGAAGTAGGTGCCGTCTTCCAGGATGTAAGTTTTATTCACGTAGCTGTCATAGCTGGTCAGTTCCTTCCGCTCAACCGTCACAGTCACCTGCTCCGTCTCGCCCGGTGCGAGAAGCTTTGTCTTCTCAAATCCCACCAGCTGAACCGCTGCTTTTTCAATCCGGTTCTCGCGGTCGAAATCCGTATACGGCTGCTGCCCGTACACCTGTACCACCGATTTTCCTGCCACACTACCGCTGTTCTTTACGCTGACTTCAACCAGATAGCTGTCTGTCTGCGCATCGTAGGTTACACTGTTCAGCGTCTGTTCAAACGTCGTATAAGACAGACCATATCCAAACGGATACCCGACCTCTTCCGCATAGTTCCAGTTTCCGGAAGAAGCGAAGGTTCCGGCGCTGCCAGAGGCATTTCCCTGTCCTAAGACCGCGTCTTCATAGCGGGTTTCATAGTACTTGTAGCCCACATAGATGCCCTCTTCCTCCACCAGATAGTGGATGGCATAGCGAATTCTCGTCAGGTCGCCGGGGACACCGTCAATTTCCTGTCCGCCCACATAGCCCGTAGCCGGATCTGCATTGGCGTAGGTATACGCGCCAAAGTTCTGCATGGCCGGAGCCGAAAGAGAACTGACGGAAAACGTATCCACCAGATGCCCGGAGGGATTGATATCACCGTTTAAAATCTGCGCAACCGCGTTCATGCCATACTGGCCGGGACCACCGATCCACAGGCAGGCGTCGATCTTATACGCCGGATCTTCCACCCAGTCCACAGCCAGCGCGTTGGACGAATTGATCAGCACGACAATCTTGCCAAACCCCTGTGACGATACGTAGGAAAGCAGTTCGCGCTCCACATCCTGCAGTTCAAAATAACTCTCTCCATCGGTAAAGTTTCCCGTCGCAAGGTCGGATCCCTCACCGCCGGAGCGTCCCAGCACCACCAGCGCTACGTCCTTGTAGCCGTCATAGGAAACACCGGATCCCTCGATCGAAGCCACCGGCACCTCAGATAAGCGGGTGGCGGAAGGGACAGCCTCATATTCCGCAAACATGCCGGCTGTACTACGGTTCGTGCCATCCTCTTTCATCTGGTTGATCTGAGCCGCATACCAGTCAAGCATAGCGGTATTTACCTGAAAACCGGCATCCGTCAGCGCGGAAAGAAGCGTAGCCGCATTGGCCGTATCCACCTGCCCCGATCCGGTTCCGCCATAGATAATATCGGAAGACGATCTTCCAAAGGCAGTAATGCCAAGGCCTTTTTCCAGCGGAAGCGCATCATGGTTGGTTAAAAGCACGCTTCCTTCTCCCTGAATCTGCTCGCACAGCGCTTTCTGCCAGGCTGTCAGCGCTTCATCGTCGCGGTTTCCGTCCGCATCCTTGAAGCTGGTTTCATAAAACATCAATGTTTCCGCATTTTCGTCGACGACCACCCGCGTGCTTGAAACACCCAGCTGCTTGTTGATCATAGAGGCATACGATGTTGCAAAATGGTTGCCTACCAGAACCAGACACAAAAGGATGCTGCATGCACCTGCAAGGGCGGTCCACAGTTTTGTTTTCTTCATGGTCTCCTCCTTGTCATTTCATCTCCCTTCACGGTCCCTCCCGTAGAAAGGGAAACGCCATTTCCGTTCCCGCGTACATGCCGGAAAAAAGCTGCGCGCGCGATCAACTTCCTTTTCCGGCACCGGTGATTGCATCCTAACACAAAAGCCCGCACAAATGGCGGGCTTTCGTGAAACAGGTCAGTTTTCCTGAGAAACTGGTATGACAGGCGGAAAGAGAAGCGTAAGTGTAAACAGATGGCCGGATAGTCCAATCTGCATACTGCCTCCATATTTCTGGACGATATAGCGGATCGACCGCAATCCGTATCCATGCATCCCCTCTTCCTTGGTCGTGACCGGCAGGCCATTTTTTAGCTCCGGCAAATGCGAGCAATAATTGTCGATGACAATATTGGGGCACTCCTTCACCATCCGCACGTTCACGCTGATCAGCCGGTTTTCTTCTTTCTCCTTTAAGACGCTTTCGATCGCGTTGTCCAACGCGTTTCCAAACAGCGAATAGATATCCGAAGGATCGAGAAAGGCAATGACCGCAGCATCGATCAGATAGGAAATGACAATCCCTTTTGCCTCACAGTACAGAAATTTCTCCGACAGGACAGCGTCCAGTGCAGATGAACCGGTGCGGGCAATGCGATCGTAAATGTTGACCGCATCCTCCACCTCCCGGAAAAAACCTGCGTGCGCTTCCAGATTATTTTCCTGCTTATACTTATCTATATGATACTTCAGGTCATGGCTTTTCATATTGATAAGTTCGGCATTTTCCATCAACATTTTCTGTCTTGTCTGCTCCTGTGCCAGAAGATGGACAATGATCGCGTTTTCTTCCTCGATCTCGCTTCGCCGCAGGGTTTCAAACTGCAGGATCAGTACGACAAGAATACTGAGAACCGTAAAGATCCTCTCGCTGACTGACGCCCCTTCCCCCAGCATGATCGAGCGGACAAACACAAAAGCCAGCGTGATGATCGTCAGCGCATAGTAAACCTTTTTCTGGATAAACACCTTTCCTCCAGCCGGAAAACGACGGACAAACAGATCGTAACCAAGCACATAGAGGATGACAAACACAATGCCTGAAATGACATAGCCCATAACCAGCGACTGCAGCGGCAAAAGCGCCATGAAAATGCATCCGGTCTGAAATGCCATATTCTGTATGGCATAGGAAGCAATCCCGATAAACAGAACGCTGTCCATAGGTAAATCCACCGCTGCATAGAGAACCAGCATGGATTCCAAAAAAATACAAAACACTCGGACAAAACGATTTCCCAGCGTGGGATGAAACCAGCAGATGATCAGATACAAAAGGCAGAAAAGCGGCAACTTGAGGCGGCTCCCCCTTTTCTTTAGCGGAAGTACAAACATAAGCTCCGCTGCCAATATCTGAACAGAAAAGAACATATGAAACGGGAGAATGTCCCTCAAAAAAAGCTCCAGATAGTGCATCATGTTGTCATTCCTCCCACAAACCGGTTCACCTGGTCAAAAAAATCATTTTTGAGACTCCTGCTTAAAGGAAGAGTCTCTCCGTTCGTCAGGACAACGTCTTTGAGCAGGATTGTCCTGACGTGATTCAGATTGACAATGTAGGAGTGACTGCATCGTGCAAATGTGCTTCCCACCTCTTCTTCCGCCTTTTTCAGGGATGTACTCACCCGGTACTCCTTCTCCTTCGTGTGATAGATTACGTACTGATTGGCACCTTCTATGTAAAGGATATCCTTGCGGTCCAGAATGACATCCATCCGGTTAGCCCGGATAATCAGCCGGCCCGCTTTTTCCGCCAGCGCCAGCCGTCCCATAGCCTTGTCCATTTTCAGGTAGAATGCGGCGCGGGATACGGGCTTCACCATAAAATCCAAAGCATCTACCTCATACCCGCGTACCGCGTACTGTGCAATCCGGGTGATAAAAATCAGGAGGACATACGGGTCTGTCTCCCGGAGCTTTTTCGCGCACTCAATCCCGTTCAGATAAGGCATCTCGATGTCCATAAAAATCAGATCAAAGGCAACATAGTCCTGCAAAAGGGCCAGCCCATCCGCAAAAGACGTAACCGAAATGGTCTCTCCCCGTTCCCGCCCATAATCGCATAAAAGTTCGCGGATCAGATTATTCTGTTGTATTTCATCGTCAACAACCGCTACGCGAATCATGGATTTCCTCCATTGTCTTTTGCTCCTGACCTTTTGCTACTCTACTGCCCACCCGTCTAAAGTTCGCTTCTTCGAATCAAAAGATACGCCAATTTTATACAGCTTTCTATGATCTGCCACAAACGGAAGTGTATAGTCCTTCTCATTGATCTGCGCTAACGCAGCCTCCGCTCGGACATCCCGTTTAAATTCAAACAGGTAGATATATTTTTCAGTTTCCACCTTACAATCGACTCTTCCGGTAAACGTATGCATTTCACAAATCGTGAATTTACCGAGAAGTGTAAATACCAGATAAATCACCGACTGAAAATCATGCTCAAACGGATCCGAAGTCTTCGTGTATGGAATACTGGCAAAAAGAGCTGTCAGAACATCCCGGATTTTTTCCAGGTTTCCCTGCTCAACATACCGCCTGAGAGTAAAGATATCTTTCCCGGAACCGGCTCCGCAGTTTTCCACATACTCCGGCATCATACTTTCAATAAATCCGTACTTAACCTCCTCGTTTGGAAAGCATAGCGTATATTCTCGTATTGCACTGTCATAGTCTTCTATCGTCAGATACCCGGTCTGGTACAGGAGCGCAACCATATTCCGACTGTCTCCTGTATAATCCTTCAGCATGGATTCGCTGGCATAAAGTGTCTGATTGGAAAAACTGCGAATGTCAAAATTTTCATTTCTAAGTCTTTTGGTCAAAAAAGACGGGGTTCCCGTTTCAAACCAGTACGATCCGAAATCTTTCTCATAGAAAGCCTTGAGAAGACTGTACGGATTATATACCCCCACTCCGCTCGGATGAAAACGATATCCGTCATACTGTTCTTTTAGCTCGCGCAAACATTCTTTTCTCGTCATGGATCTCCGGTTCGCCAGTGCCTCTACCTCATCTGTGAAATATTCTTCCAGTTCCTTTTGCGTAATTCCACAGATCCCGGAAAAGAATTCGTTCATGGAGATGTCATTCAGCTGATTTAAGTCGCTGAAAATACTGACTTTGTGAAACTTGGACACTCCCGTGACAAAGATAAAATGAATATAGGAATCAAAGCTTTTACACACGCTGAAAAAGCCTTTAAACACTTCTCGGTTATGCTCCTGCAGATCCGGATTATCGATGACATCCATCAGGGGCTTGTCATATTCATCAACCAGAATAACCACCCGTTTCCCTGTTTGTTCAAAGGCCCTGATAAGCAGTCCCTGGAATCGCGCGTTGATTGTCTGCTCCTCTTGACTCTGTCCATACTGGTTTTCCAGGCGCTTAAGCTGGATGTCCAATGCTTCTTCCAACGCTCCGGACCGCTGATAATTGACCCCGTTAAAATCAAAATAAAAGACCGGATACGGCTTCCACGCATCGTTCGTTTGTTTTTCCAGCTCTTCGATTTTCAGTCCACGAAACAGATCTTTTTTCCCTTCCCAATACGCTTTTAATGTCGACAGGAGAAGGCTTTTCCCAAATCGTCTTGGCCTGCTTAAAAAGTAAGGAACATTATCGTGGACCAACCGATAGACATACTCTGTCTTGTCCACATAGTAAAACCCTTCCTCCCGCAGTTTTTCAAAGGACTGAATTCCAATCGGAAGTTTGTGACTCATCGGCTCTCCTCCTCTTTTCTCTTGATCCGATCCCTTCTACGTATCACATCGCCCTTATCATATACCATTTCCCGGCGTTTGTGAAGACGCCACCTTACGTAACCTTCTCCCACAACTTCACGTTAAAACGAACGGTTCCTTTCTTCCCTCTTTGCAATCCGGCGCCTCTGTGCTATACTCTACAATCGCCTGCGTGTTATGCGCAATGAATAATCAGAAAGGTTCCCCGACAGCCATGCCTCTCACACCCACCATGTTTCTCATTGTATGCCCGCTGCTCTTTCTGGCCGGACTGGTCGACGCCATCGGCGGAGGCGGCGGCCTGATCTCGCTTCCGGCCTACCTGCTTGCGGGTCTGCCCATTCATAACAGCATTGCCACCAACAAACTGTCCTCCGCCTGCGGAACCACCCTGACAACTGTGCGGTTCATCCGGCACGGACTGGTGGATTTTAAGCTGGCCGTGCCCTCTGTGCTCTGTGCCGTCATCGGATCCTCCCTTGGGGCCCAGCTCTCCTTGCGCATGAGCGAACAGGTGATGAAACATATTCTTTTCGTCATTCTTCCTCTGGCCGCGTTCATCGTGCTCAACAAAAAACTGTTCCAGGATCATGCGAGCACAACCCTGGAAACAAAACGGTCTTATGTTGTGGCTGGCGTCTCTGCCTTCCTGATCGGCATGTACGACGGCTTTTATGGCCCCGGAACGGGAACGTTTCTCATTATCGCGTTCACGGTCTTCGCCAAAATGGGGCTGTCGCAAGCCAATGCGCAGGCCAAGGTGATCAATTTGACCACCAACCTGACATCGCTAACGATCTTTCTTTTAAACGGACAGGTCGTCATCGGCCTCGGCCTGGCTGCCGCAGCCTGCAACATGGCCGGCAATTACATCGGCTCCAGCCTCGCCATGGAAAAAGGCTCCCGAATCACAAGGCCTGTGATTCTGATCGTGCTGGGACTGCTGTTCGTAAAAATCCTGACATCGTAGGAGGCGCTCCTCCCATCCATCCTTAAAAAACCGGCAGGCTCCGGGGTCCGGTCCATAGTAGTTGCCGCCCTCGCACATCGCGGCTAAGCGGCAGCCTCCGCTGCATCGATCCACAAAGGCGCATGTCCGGCATTCTTCGTTTCCCCGGCGCACATCCCCCACTTTGGCATAACTGTAGCTTATCAGCGCCGAATCCGTCAGGATCTCCCGCAGAGGCTGTTCCTTCAGGCTCGGGAAGTTTGGGGCAAGGCTGCTCTCACACATCCCCTGGCACGGAGCCACCACCAGGTCCGCGCCGATATAAAAGACCTCCCCCAGCGTCGGACAGGCCAGACGCTTGTCTTCCTCCTCCGCCAGGCATTTGCGATGGTAAAAGCTGCTTGATTCCGGTCTGCCCTTCTTATGTCTGAACACGCCTGCCATCGTGATTGACAAAGGCTCGCCATCCTCAAAGTACTGGGGAATGTATCGCTCGAATATCTCCAGTTCCTCTTCCTTTGTAAGGCGAAGCTCTTTTACTTCCGGTGACATCCACTCGCCGATCTCCAAGGTGGCGCCGCACTTCAGGTGCCGCACCCCCAGGGATGCCAGAAGCCGAACGGTTTCGCGCTGCACAGGAGCGCTCTTTTTGTGGAGACACATGGAGACATCTACCAGATACCCCCGCTTCTTAAGGAGCCTAAGCGCCGATCGTGTCCTCTCTTCCGCTCCGGACAGGCCGCGCAGGAAATCATGCCAGCCAATCCCATCAAAACTCATCTGAAAAGTGGGACGCACCCCCCTCTCCTCAAGCCGGTCAAGAAACGCCTCATCAACCAGATATCCGTTGGTGTAAATGGTTGTCACATTGATTTCCCGTTTACTGTTTACAAAGGGCATCCATAATTTCAAATCTTCCACAAGCCAGTTTTCATGCCCCGTAATGCCGAATGGTTTTCCATTTTCTCGTCCTTCTTAACAGAGATAAAATCTGCAGCGGAACAAAGGAAGCCATAAAGAGCGGAAACAAGAACACGCTGGATTTGCGCAGATGCTGCCCGCATAAAAATTTCAGCCAGAAGGCAAAGCCAGTCATGCCGCCAAGGGCAAAGGAAAGCGTAAGCCCCAGAAAAACCAGGAGGGCTGTGATGTCCCCGCTGGATATCGCGCCAGCAACAAAGCCAAACCCAGGCAAAACCGAAGCCGCCTGCGCAAACGGTGTGCAAAGAAAGAAGCACATGTCTGCAGCGCGCAGGCGCTTTTTAGTCCCGGGAGTCAGATGAGGCTTTCCCCCTTCCGGCGCCGCACCAGGATCCGCTTTTTCCAGCACGACAAGCCCAGGTTCCGCTTCGTGCTCTCCCGCCACCCGCAAAAGCCTGGGAACCATCTTCTCTGCTACCGTCATGATGCCGCTGCACCACCTTTTTCTCTGGGTCAGCGACACTCCAAAGGAAACCGGGGCTTCATCGTAGGTGATCGCATCCGGCACCCACCACACACGTTCTCCCATCTCGGCGCACATGGCGGAAAATTCCGCGTCCTCCGCGATGGTTTCCGTGTTCCATCCGCCCATCCGCTCCAAAACTTCCCGGCGAGCCGCCATGCCGGTTCCCACCAGCTTGGCGGACAATCCAAGATTGGCGCGGGAACGGCTAAAGAAGGTATCGTTCATGGCAAAGTACAGGGAATAGCAGCCGCTGACCCACGAAGCGCGCGGGTTCTTCACAAGGAGTCTGGCCTTGGCCACCTTCGCGCCGGCGCAGAACGCATCGTTCATCCGCGCCAGGAAATCAGGATGGACCACGTTGTCAGCGTCAAAGAGACACATCGCGTCAAACTTCCGCTCAAAAAAAGGCTCCGTCTGTTCTCCTGCCGTTTTCCGCTTCAAGGACGCCGTTTCCCTTTGTTCTTCTTCTGCCAGAAACGATAGTGCTTCCTTCAGCGCATCTCCTTTGCAGGTTACCGGCTTCTGACACCGGATGATCTTCGCTCCCGCCGCCGCGGCCGCCTCGGCCGTGCCGTCCGTGCAGTTATTCGGGATCACATAAATCTCACACAGATCCGCCGGATAGTTTTGCTCCTTCAGACTCTTCACCAGTGCCCCGATCACGGCCTCTTCGTTTCTGGCTGGGATCAGGCAGGCAAAGCGCGTCTTCGGCGCGCTGCGTTTGTATGCCGCAGGGCGCTTCCAGAACAGGAGCGCCGTCACGAAAAACCAGACAGAAAACACCTTCAAAAGCAGCGAAACCGCTGCGGACAGATACGTTATAATCATAAAAACCCCCCGGAAACTTTTGAATAGATGGGCAGAGCCGCCTTCTTTCTCTAGCGTATCAAGCGTTTGTTAACAGGAAGCGCTTGGCTTTTTTAAGTTTTTCCTAATTCTCCCCTATTAACGAGTTCCCCCCGCTCTGCCCCATTTTATTCTACCACCATTTTCTCCGGAAGATTCTGTACAAATTCTTTCACTATAAGAAAGAAGCGCAGGGATTGTCCGTTTCCCTGCGCGTTTCGTTTCTTTCTTCTTAAGACTCGTATACGAATTTCCTCTATCGGACCAGCCACGCATCATGTGCTGCCGGACCTTTTTCTATCACCGTTTCTCTGCCAGCTGCTTTTCCGCCCATCTCTGCATAGCCCGGATCAGCTGTGAAGGCGCTGATATCATTCCGTCCTCCGGCGTTTTAAAGAAACGCTGCATAGCCCGCACGGTTTCCTCGCCCAAAAAGCCATCCGCCTGGGCCCCTGTCATCTTCTGCAGGCACCGGATCAGCTCGGAACCTTCTTCCGGATCATCCACCCACTCAAAGGTTTCTTGCAGAAGCCCTTGATTCTGATCCTGGAACGGACGATACTGATCTTTTATTAACCCATCCACTGGCAGACCGAAGATCTTCTGTAGTGCCCGCGTTGTCTGGCGGCCCCAGATGCCTTCCTCTCCGGTAAACAGAGCGGTTTCTCCTTCCTTTTGCTGTTCTTCTTTGGCCGGCCTTACGGAAAACAGAATTTCCTGCCACATCCAGTCATAGTTCCATTTGGAAAGGCCTGTCTTCCCAAGCTGCAGGCATATCAGCTTATTTCCATCCCATACGGCCAGGCAATCGCACACCCAGGCCAGCTCCGATCCGCCCTTGTAGCGGACGCGAAATGCCTCCAACCCGTTTAAATTAAATATAACTTTCCCAACCGGTGAGACTATATAAAAGCCTATAGTTTTCACCGAAATGAGCCTTTTACCAACTCGGACAGTTGAATCAACCGCCGAAACGCCTGTGATTCCACGGTTTTAGCCCATTCGCACCTTGAAAAATGT
>JAFVBO010000026.1 GCA_017479935.1 Lachnospiraceae bacterium | reverse complement strand
TTTCTCAAGGGTTTGAGGCGTAGGCAAGGCTTGCTTTTGCTGCGCTGCCTGCGCTATTTCAAGCTTTCTCAAGGGTTTGGGGCGTAGGCAAGGCTTGCTTTTGCTACGTTGCCTGCGTTTTCCCGATTTTTCCCAATTTTTCTAAGGGCTTGCAGACATACACTTGGGTAGGAGAAGGCCTGGGAGGTATGCCCTTGCGTGAAAAAACCGGTCAGGCAGAGCCGACCGGTACAAGATAGACATTTTTAGGTTTAGAGTTGTAAAAAGTGATTATTCGGCTTCCGGCGCGGATACCGTGCCTTCGCTTTCGGTAACAGATTCTTCCTCCTGCTCGCCGACATGAAAAGCTGTCTCAGATGCGGGACGCTCTTTCACAGTTTCGCTTTCCGTTTCTGCTTCTTCATCAGAAGCGGCCGAATCCGGGATGTTTTCTCCAGATTCAACAGTAGTGGTTGTGTCTTCGGATGAAAGTTCCTGGCTTGTGGCCTCGGTGTCTGCCACTGTAGCTTCCGAGGTGGAAAGCTGTTCCGCAAGAGAGGCTTTCTCATTCTCATTCATAAAAGCCGTCACAGCGGGGATCACATTGCCGCCCTGCCCGGAACTGGAAGCGGAGCATGCGCTTACCGCCAGCATCATAGAGCAGACCATCACAACCGTCGTTATTTGTTTTTTCATAAACCTCCTAGCTTTTCAGCCTGGCCCTTTACCAAGCTGTCGATGCCTACATGGCATCCTGATATAAAACCTTTTCTTAAGCGGCTTCATAGTATCACTTTCATTTGACAGTGTCAACGCGAATAAATGCGCGAAAAAACCTGATTTCTTATGCATTCTGACGGCATCCCCACAGTATGATAATGACCTGTCATATCATTGCCACAATGCAGGACTTGTAGGTACTGATGTCAAAAAGTGGCTGTGCCTGCGATCTATCCAGAGGCTGTCGAGCAGGATGCCTAAGACGACGGGAGATTTCCGGCAGCTAAAGGATCTTCGGGTAGTACCACTAATGGCAGCGAAGAGCCACACATCCGCCGGGTCACATTTCGGAACCCCGTCTGATGACGGTGTTCCTTGAGTGCCCCTGAAATTGCTGTACTTGTGGTACAGCAATTTCGCGTATGATCGGCTCTTCGCTGCCATAAATGGTACTAAACCCTTGATCCAACTCGCTGCCTGGAAATTCTCCCTGCCGCTTTAGGTATCCTGCTTGACAGCCTCTGGATAGAAGCGCAGGCACAGCCGCTTTTTGACAAGCTACACTTAGATCTCAGGCAGGATGATACGTAAGTCAACAAATGGGGCTGGCGGCAGAGACTATATCGTGCAGCAGTCATGTGGAGGAGGCCATAGAACCACTTTGCGAGTACCCATTTGCTTTATGAGCAGAACGTCCGACTGTTTGAGCGAAGCGAGTTCGGCGTTCTGCGAAATGCTTTTTGCAAATGGGGCGAGCAATAAGTGGTTCTGGCCGAGGGAACTTAGACTGCAAACGATATATCTCTGCCGCCAGCCCCATTTATTGACGACCTTATTGGCAATGATATGACAGGTCATACGGATCAATGAGCGGAAAGCGAGCCTGCCGGAAGGTTTTCGCAAGTCTTGCGAGACAGACTTGAATTTCGAGAGAATTATGGTATACTGGTAGGCGGGGATTTGAGACCTTGCTAGAATACGAAAGGATGTGAAAACCTGACGTTATGGATAAAAAGAGAAGAGTGATGCTGAAGCTCAGCGGGGAAGCACTTGCTGGCGAAAAGAAAACCGGATTTGACGAACCCACAGTTCGTGCGGCTGCCCTGCAGGTAAAGGAAGCGGTGGATGCCGGCGTGGAAGTTGGCGTTGTCATCGGCGGCGGCAATTTCTGGAGAGGACGTTCCTCGGAAGCCATCGACCGCACCAAGGCGGATCAGATTGGTATGCTGGCCACCATCATGAACTGCATCTATGTATCGGAAATCTTCCGTTCGGTCGGAATGAGAACGGAAATCCTGACACCGTTTGCCTGTGGAAGCATGACAAAACTGTTTTCCAAGGATCTGGCGAACGAAGCGTTCGCGGAAGGCAAGGTTGTCTTCTTTGCCGGAGGCACGGGTCATCCGTATTTCTCCACGGATACAGGGATCGTGCTGCGAGCCATCGAGGTGGAAGCGGATGTCATCCTGCTTGCGAAATCCATTGATGCCGTCTACGATTCGGATCCGGCCAAGAACCCTGACGCGAAGCGTTACGAGGAAGTCTCTATTCAGGAAGTCATCGACAGAAAACTGGGCGTGGTTGACCTGACGGCCTCCGTCCTTTGCATGGAAAACCACATGCCGATGCAGGTCTTTGGCCTGGGCGAGGAAAACAGCATTGCCCGCGCCATGAAGGGTGAAGCGATCGGCACACGCGTGACGGTGTAGGTTTCAAAAAGAACAATTGCCACACAATGTCGACGGTGCAGATTTCAAAAAAGTAATCGCCATAATGACGACGGTGTAGATTAGAAAAAGCAATCGCCGCACATCATTGACGGCGCAAAAACAAAAGATGAACAAGAAACTGCCGCACCCCGGTTACAGTGCGGAGATGGTTGTCATATAAGGAGGGTAAAATGGACGAATTTGTAATGGAATATGAAGAGAAGATGGAAAAAACGATGAATGCCATGCTGTCCGATTTCATGGCCATTCGTGCCGGACGTGCCAACCCGCATGTTCTGGATAAACTGAGAGTCGATTATTACGGATCGCCCAGCTCCATTGAGCAGGTCGCCAATGTCTCCATTCCGGAGCCGCGTCTTTTGGTGATCAAGCCCTGGGATAAGAGCCTGATCAAACCCATCGAGAAAGCGATCAACATGTCGGATATCGGTATCAATCCGCAGAACGATGGTATCGTCATTCGTCTTACCTTCCCGGAAATGACGGAGGATCGCCGTAAAGAGCTCTGCAAGGATGTGAAGAAAAAGGGAGAAGCCTCCAAGGTTGCCATCCGCAACATCCGTCGTGACGCGAACGAAGTGATCAAGAAAATGCAGAAGAACAGCGAGATCACCGAGGATGAGCAGAAGGATGGAGAAGACAAGATCCAGAAGCTGACGGATCGCTTCATCGAACGCATCGACAAAGAAGTGGACGTGAAAAGCAAGGAAATCATGACCGTGTAAGTCAAAAATTGACCGAAAACGTTCGTGAAAAGCAAGAAATCATGACCGTATAATCGGGAATGAGAACGGTTCGGGTACTGAACGGTTACCGAAAGCGCAAAGAATTTGAGCCGGGCGTTTTTAGCAGCCCGGCTTTCTGAGCTTAAAGACGGAGGAAAAGCGATGGGAGAGGAAAACTTACGCATTCCGCAGCATGTTGCCATCATCCTGGACGGAAATGGGCGATGGGCGAAGGCTAAAGGGCTGCCGCGCCACATGGGTCATGTGGAAGGCTGCAAGACGGTGGAGAGAACCGTGGAAGACGCCGCCCGGCTGGGAATTCGTTATCTGACGGTCTATGGCTTTTCCACCGAAAACTGGAAAAGGTCAGAGGAGGAAGTAAGCGGCCTGATGGATCTTTTCCGGTATTACATGGTTCGTCTCTTAAAGATTGCCAAGGCGCAGAATGTGCGGGTGAAATCCATCGGAGACCGGACGCGTTTTGCAAAGGACATTATCGAGGGCATCAACCGCCTGGAGGAGGAGACTAAGGACAACACCGGACTTACCTTTATTATTGCGGTTAATTATGGAAGCCGGGACGAGATGATCCGGGGCATGAAGCGGATGCTGCAGGATGCCCAAAGCGGAGCACTTGCCGCGGAGGATCTGAATGAAGAGCGCTTTGCGTCCTACCTGGACACGGCGGGAATTCCGGATCCGGACCTCCTCATCCGGACGAGCGGCGAAATGCGGCTGTCCAACTATCTGCTGTGGCAGATGGCCTATACGGAATTCTATTTTACAGATATCTACTGGCCGGATTTCAACCGCGAGGAGCTTGTGAAGGCCATTGAGAAATACAACAAGAGGGAAAGACGTTTTGGAGGGGTAACATGTTCGTAACAAGAACCATAAGTGGAATTGTTCTGATTGTGCTCATGGCGGCAGTGCTGATCGCAGGGGGACCAGTCCTGTGGACGGCGGTCATGGCAATTTCCCTGATCGGCATGTATGAGCTGTATCGGCTTGTGGGTGTGGAGAAAAAGGTGCTGGGCGTGGCCGGCTACGCAAGCGCTGTGTTTTACGGGGGCCTGTTGTTGCTCCGCTATACGGAGATTAACATTGCGTTTCCGGTTTTCCTGGTCAGCCTGATCATGGCTGTGTATGTGTTTACTTTCCCGGAGTTCACCTTGGATCAGGCCATGCTGGTGTTTTTTGGCGTACTGTACATTCCGATGATGCTGCTGCACCTGTACCAGATCCGCACGCTCGATGATGGCTATCTTGTCTGGCTTGTGATCATCGGATCGTGGGGATGCGATACCTGCGCGTACCTGGTGGGAATGAAATTCGGCAAGAAACGGCTGGCGCCGATCCTCAGCCCCAAGAAATCGGTGGAAGGCGCCATCGGCGGCGTGGTTGGGTCGGCTGTGCTGGGCTTTCTGTTTGGAGCCATCTTTGCGCCGCACCTGACGCTGTTGAAAAATCCTGCATTTGGCTGCATGATCATCACGGCCGCCGCCGCGGTGCTCTCGCAGATCGGCGATCTGACGGCCTCCGCCATCAAGCGGAACAACAACGTCAAGGATTACGGGAATCTGATCCCCGGACATGGCGGCATTCTGGACCGCTTTGACAGCATGATCTTTGTGGCGCCGGTAATCTATTACCTGGTGCGGATTCTGCGCGTCGCCTAGGAAACAGAGGGATAAGACTGTGCCTGGCGTGTTCTTTCGCAAGAGGCAGGATATAAGGATAAGTCTGTGCCAGCATGTTCTTTCGCAAGGGACAGGTTTTACGGATAGATTTAATGCCCGCACGTCTCTTTACAAAGACCGGGCTGTTGACGAATACGATGAAAAAGAAAATTGCCATTTTAGGGTCGACCGGTTCCATCGGAACCCAGACTCTGGAAGTTGTCAGAAATAACGGCGATGTGGAGGTTACCTCCCTTGCCGCGGGTCACAATACGAAGCTCCTGGAACAGCAGATCCGGGAGTTTTGCCCTCATTTTGTCTCAGTGGGGGACGAAAAAGACGCGGCGGATTTAAAGGCCCGGATCCGCGACCTGAACATTCCGGTGTACTGCGGGATGGAAGGGTTACTTCGCGTGGCGGAGGATCCGGAATCGGAGCTGCTTGTGACCGCCATCGTCGGCATGATCGGCGTGCGGCCGACCATCGCCGCAATCCAGGCGGGGAAGGACATTGCCCTGGCCAACAAGGAGACCCTGGTGACGGCCGGGCATCTCATCATGCCGCTCGCGAAGGAAAAGGAAGTTTCCATTCTGCCGGTGGATTCGGAGCACAGCGCCATTTTCCAGTGCCTGCACGGGGAAAAAAGAGAGCAGATCGCGAACCTTTGGATCACGGCGTCCGGCGGCCCCTTCCGCGGGAAAAAGCGGGAGGAGTTGCAGAACATTCGCCCGGAGGACGCGTTAAAGCATCCGAACTGGGTGATGGGGAGCAAGATCACGATCGACTCGTCCACGCTGGTGAACAAGGGTCTGGAAGTGATGGAAGCCCACTGGCTGTTCGACGTCAGCTTTGATCAGATCAAGGTGGTTGTGCAGCCGAAGAGCCTGATCCATTCCATGGTGGAATTTGTGGACGGCGCGGTGATGGCGCAGCTTGGCACGCCGGACATGAAGCTTCCTATTCAGTATGCCCTGTATTATCCGGAACGACGCTTTTTGCCGGGCGATCGCCTGAATTTCTGGGAAATTCCGCAGATCTCCTTTGAGAAGCCGGATATGGAAACCTTCAAGGGGTTAAAGCTCGCCTACGAGGCAGGCCGCAGGGGAGGAAGCCTTCCCACCGTGTTGAACGCGGCCAACGAGTGGGCGGTCAGCCGCTTCTTATCCAGGCAGATCGGCTATCTGGACATCAGCGACTGCATCGAGGATTGCATGCGAAAGCACCGCGTGATCGATCATCCGTCCCTGGAGGAAATCCTGCAGACAGAGCGGGAGACGGATGAGATGTGCGAGGAATGGTTCAGAAGCAGATAAAACCCTGTGCGAAGAATGGTTCAGAAGCAGATAAAATCCTGCGCTGGGAAAATAAACGGACGGGTTTCGTGAATAGGTGAGGCTTTACAATAAGGAGAGAACAATATGAATATACTTTTGGCTTTGCTGGTATTCAGTGTCCTGGTTTTCTTTCATGAATTCGGACACTTTCTGCTGGCTAAGCGAAACGGCGTAGGCGTGCGGGAATTCAATATCGGCTTTGGCCCCAAGATCGTGCGCTTCACGCATAAGGAGACAGAATATTCCATCGGAATTATCCTGTTTGGTGGCGCCTGCATCATGGAAGGCGAGGAAGAGGATTCGGAGAGCGATACATCGTTTACGTCGAAGTCGCCGGCGGCAAGGCTGTCCATTCTGGCGGCGGGCCCGATCTTTAACTTCCTGCTGGCCTTTATTTTCGCGCTTATCATCATCGGGAGCGTCGGCATCGACTATCCCGTTTTGGCCGGCGTTTCGGAGGGGAGTCCCGCTGAGGCGGCGGGCCTTCAGGAGAACGATCTGATCACCGGGATCGACGGATCGCGGGTGTTCTGTTTCCGGGATATCTCCCTGTTTATGTTAAACTACCGGGGAGATAAGGAGATCACGCTTCGCTACGAGCGGGACGGTGAAACGAAGGAAGCAACCTTCTGGCCCGTGTACGACACGGAGCGGGAGAGCTTTATGATGGGCATCAGCGTGTACAGCTACCGGACGCCGACTTCCGGAGTTCTGGAGACGATCCGGCTGAGCGCGCACGAAGTCCGCTACTGGATGTCCTACACGCTGGCGTCCCTGCGGATGCTGTTTCAGGGCGAGGTGTCGCCGAAGGAGCTTTCCGGCCCGGTTGGCATTGTCAACATGGTCAACGACGTGGTGGAGGAGACGAAGGAAGACGGCGCGTTTTATGTATTCCTGAATCTCGTCAACCTGGCGATGCTGTTGTCGGTGAACCTGGGCGTCGTAAACCTGCTTCCGTTCCCGGCTTTAGACGGCGGGCGGATTGTATTTGTTCTCATAGAGATGATCATCGGGCGGCCGGTACCGCGCGACAAGGAAGGAATTGTTCATCTGATCGGCATGATCCTATTGCTGATTTTGATGGTATATGTGTTTTATAATGACATCATGCGTCTGATCGGATAAGACGCGGGCCACTTGCAGAGGGTGCAGGCGGCCGTGTTGAATAAATATGGGCCGCTTGCATTTTTTAGCAGGCGGCTCATACGTTCCTATGCATGAAAGTGAATATACAAGGAGAACGGGATCATGATTTCAAGAGAGAATACCAGGGTTGTTTCCATCGGAGGCGTGAAGATCGGCGGCGGAAACCCCATCCGGATTCAGTCCATGTGCAATACGAAAACGCAGGATGTGGCAGGCACGGTCGCGCAGATCCTGGCGTTAGAGAAGGCGGGCTGCGAGATTATCCGCGTCGCGGTGCCGGACGAGGAAGCCGCCCGGGCGATCAGGGAGATCAAGAAACAGATTCATATTCCGCTGGTTGCGGATATCCATTTTGACTATCGGTTGGCGATCGCGTCGATGGAAAACGGGGCGGACAAGATCCGGATCAACCCCGGCAACATCGGGTCGGAGGATCGCGTGCGCGCCGTGGTGAACGAGGCGAAGGATCGGCAGATCCCGATCCGCGTGGGCGTGAACAGCGGCTCCTTAGAAAAGCCGCTCCTGGAAAAGTACGGCGGCGTCACGGCGGAGGGAATTGTGGAGAGCGCGCTCGATAAGGTGCACATGATCGAGGACCTGGGGTACGACAACCTGGTCATCAGCATCAAGTCCTCGAACGTGATGATGTGCGCAAGAGCGCATGAACTCATCGCTGAGAAGACGGATCATCCGCTGCATGTGGGCATCACGGAGGCGGGAACGCTGATCTCCGGAAACATCAAATCTTCCGTGGGCCTGGCGCTCATCCTGTCCAAGGGGATCGGCGATACCATCCGCGTGTCGTTAACCGGCGATCCCTTGGAAGAAGTGAAGAGCGCCAAGCTGATCTTAAAGGCGCTGGGGCTTCGCCAGGGCGGCGTGGAAGTGGTGTCCTGCCCTACCTGCGGGCGCACGCAGATCGATCTGATCGGGCTGGCAAACAAGGTGGAAACCTTAGTCAGCCGGTATGACGATCTGAACATCAAGGTGGCCGTGATGGGATGTGTCGTAAACGGACCCGGCGAGGCGCGCGAGGCGGACCTCGGCGTGGCCGGCGGCAAGGGCACGGGGCTTTTGTTCCGCCACGGGGAAATACTCAGGCAGATGCCGGAGGCAGAGCTCCTTCCGGCGCTAGAAGAAGAACTGGAAAAACTGCGCGCGCAGAAATAATAAAGGGGAAGTTTTGCAGGATGTCGGGATGCTGCGAACACTTGGCGAATAGCGAAAAGCGCAGGGTGATATAGTAGAGAGTGTTATCGTGCTTATTCATGGAGGGTTAATATGAAAAAACGCTTTCTGGAAGCAATCCCGGAATTAAATCTGCCCGAGGATCTGCGGGCGGATATGGAAGATGTGTGGCTGGAACGGGTCACGCAGTCACCGGATCAGCAGTTCATCCGTCTTTATATTTCTTCGGACCATCTGCTCCCTAAAAAGCAGGTGTACACACTGGAAGGCCTGATCGGGCAGCAGCTGTTTCCGAAGCGCCGGGTGACGATTGAAATCAAGGAAAAATATGAGCTTTCCGCGCAGTACACGCCGCCCATCCTGTGGAATCTGCAGAAGGACAGCCTTCTTCTGGAATGCCTGTATTCGGGCAAGATCATGCAGCGCATTTTAGAGGAGGGACAGGTGGATTTCCCGGATGAGCATATCATGCGGATCTGTCTGGCGGATAACCCCATCGCCCGGGAAAAGGGAGATGAGATCCGCAAAATGCTGGAAGACTTCTTTGTGGAGCGCTGTGGGCAGACGCTGGATGTGCGGATTCGCTACCAGAATCCGGAGCGGGAAAGCTACCTGGAAGAGCAGGAGCGGCTGACGGCGCTTCGTGTGCGCGAGGTCTTAAAGGACGCCCAGATCGACATGCCGGCCCCTGTGAAGGAAGAGCAGAAGGCACCGGCGCCCGAAAAGGCTCCCGCCAAGGCGTTTCCGGAAGGAAGAAAGCAGAATCCCTGGGGCGCCGGGAGCTCGTACAAGGGCAAAGGCAAGGCATTCTCCCGCAAGGTGCATCACGACGATGTGCTGTATGGGTTTGATTTTGACGAAGAGCCGATCCCGATGAAGGAAATCCTCAGCGAGATGGGCGAGGTGGTTGTCTGCGGCCAGGTGATCACTCTGGAGGAGAGAACCTTAAAGACCGGCACCACTCTCATGATCTTTAATATGACCGACTTTACCGATTCCATCACCGTGAAGATGTTCGTCAAACCGGAGCGGTTAGAGGAAGTGCGGGAGTTTTTGCATCCCCAGCGGTTTTTAAAGATCAAGGGCAATACGGCGGTGGACAAGTTTGATCACGAGCTGGGCATTTCCTCCGTCGTCGGCATCCGCGAAGGGGCGGATACGCGTACAAAGCGCGAGGATCACGCCGAAAAGAAGCGCGTGGAGCTCCACTGCCATACCAAGATGAGCGATATGGACGGCGTTTCGGAGGTGGCCGATATCTTAAAGCAGGCGGATGCCTGGGGGCAGCCAGCCCTGGCCATCACCGACCACGGCGTCGTGCAGGCCTTCACCGAAGCCTACCATACGAAGGGCCTGAATTTAAAGATTATCTACGGGGTGGAAGGGTACCTTGTAGATGATAAGAAGGAACTGGTGATCCGGGCCAAGGACGAAACCCTGGACGACCGCTATGTGGTTTTCGATATCGAGACCACCGGCCTGTCCGCGTATCTGGATCACATTATTGAGATCGGCGCGGTGAAGGTGGAGCACGGGGAGATCGTGGACCGCTTTTCCACCTTTGTCAATCCGCACGTTCCCATTCCGAAGAACATTGAAAAGCTGACCAGCATCACGGACGCGCAGGTCATGGACGCGCCCTCCATCGAGACGGTGCTGCCGCAGTTTCTGGAATTCTGCGAAGGTGCCGTGATCGTGGCGCACAACGCGTCGTTTGACACGGGCTTTATCGGACAGGCCTGCAAGCGGGCCGGCATCCCCTATGAACCCGTGATCGCCGATACCTTAAACATGGCCCGTGTGCTTCTGCCGCACCTGAAGCGCTTTAAGCTGGATGATGTGGCCGAGGCCTGCGGGGTTTCCCTGGAGCACCACCACCGCGCCGTGGACGATGCGGAGTGCACCGCCGGGATCTTCCAGTATTTCCTGCGGGATCTGAAGGAGAAGGGCGTGACTTATCTGCGGGAGATCAACGGCCTGGGCACGATGTCCGTGGACGCCATCCGGAAGATGGAAACCTACCACGTGATCATCCTGGCCAAGAACGACATCGGGCGGATCAACCTCTACCGGCTGATTTCGATGTCGCACCTGACCTACTATGCCAAGCGGCCGCGAATCCCCAAGAGCGAGCTGGAAAAGTACCGGGAAGGGCTGATCATCGGCTCCGCCTGCGAGGCCGGGGAGCTGTTCCGGGCCATCGTGCGCAAGGCACCGGACGAGGAGATCGACCGGATCGTGCGCTTCTACGACTACCTGGAAATTCAGCCGATCGGCAATAACCGCTTTATGATCGCGGATGAAAAGACGCCGGATGTGCAGAACGAGGAGGATCTTCGCGACTTAAACCGCCGGGTCGTGGACCTGGGAGAAAAGTACAACAAGCCCGTGGTCGCCACGGGTGACGTGCACTTCTTAGCGCCCGAGGATGCCCTGTACCGGAAGATTATCATGGCGGGACAGGGCTTTAAGGACGCGGACGAACAGGCGCCGCTGTTCCTTCGGACCACCGAGGAGATGCTGGCGGAGTTTGAGTACCTGGGGAGCAAGAAGGCGCAGGAGGTGGTGGTGGACAACACCAACCTCATCGCTGACATGTGCGAGCCCATCGCGCCCGTGCGGCCCGACAAGTGTCCGCCGGTTATCGAAAATTCTGACAAGATCTTACGGGATCTCTGCTACGAGACGGCCCACGAGATGTACGGCCCCAACCTGCCGGACATCGTGGTGAAGCGTCTGGATAAGGAGTTGAACTCCATTATTTCCAACGGGTACGCGGTTATGTATGTTATCGCGTACAAGCTGGTCAACAAATCCAACGAGGACGGCTACCTGGTCGGCTCCCGTGGTTCGGTCGGATCGTCCCTTGCGGCGACCATGTCCCGAATCACCGAGGTAAACCCGCTGCCGCCGCATTACCGCTGCAAGAAATGCTTCTACGTGGACTTTGATTCGCCCGAGGTGAAGGCCTTCGCCGGCGGTTCCGGGTGTGACATGCCGGACCGCGTCTGCCCGGTCTGCGGGGAGATGCTGGTCAAGGACGGGCACGATATTCCGTTCGAAACCTTCCTGGGATTCAAGGGAAACAAGGAGCCGGATATCGACCTGAACTTCTCCGGCGAGTATCAGTCGCAGGCCCACGCGTATACCGAGGTCATCTTCGGCGAGGGGCACACCTTCAAGGCCGGCACCATCGGCACGCTGGCCGACAAGACCGCGTATGGCTACGCCTTAAAGTATTTTGAGGAGCGCAACATCCCCAAACGCCGCTGCGAACTGGACCGGATCGCCGCGAAGTGCGTGGGCATCAGACGCACCACCGGGCAGCACCCGGGCGGCATCATCGTTCTGCCCCACGGCGAGGAGATTCACACCTTCACGCCCATCCAGCACCCGGCCAACGACATGACGACCGACATCGTGACGACGCACTTTGATTATCACTCGATCGACCACAACCTGTTAAAGCTCGATATTCTGGGCCATGATGATCCGACCATGATCCGTATGCTGGAGAGTATCACCGATGTGAACGCCAGGACGATCCCGCTGGATTCCAAGGAGGTAATGAGCCTCTTCCAGGATACCTCGGCGCTTGGCATCACGCCGGATGACATCTACGGCTGTCCGTTAGGCGCCTTAGGCGTTCCGGAGTTTGGAACGGACTTTGCCATGCAGATGCTTCTGGACACAAAGCCCAAATACTTTTCGGACCTTGTCCGTATCGCAGGACTGGCCCACGGCACGGACGTGTGGCTGGGAAATGCCCAGGACCTCATCCGGGAGGGAACCGCCACCATTCAGACCGCCATCTGCTGCCGTGACGATATCATGGTGTATCTGATCGGCAAGGGGCTTGATTCGGAGCAGTCCTTTACCATCATGGAGAGCGTGCGAAAGGGCAAGGGCTTAAAGCCCGAATGGGAGGAGATCATGCGGGAACATGACGTTCCGGAGTGGTATCTGTCCTCCTGCAAGAAGATCAAGTACATGTTCCCGAAGGCGCACGCGGCGGCCTATGTCACCATGGCCTGGCGTATCGCCTGGTACAAGATCTTCCGCCCGAAGGAATACTACTGCGCGTTCTTCTCGATCCGCGCGTCGGGCTTTTCCTACGAGCTGATGTGCCTGGGGCGCGAGACGCTGGAGAAGAACCTGGCGGATTATAAGCGCCGTGAGGACAACCTGTCCGCCAAGGAAAAGGACAGCCTGCGCGACATGCGAATTGTACAGGAAATGTACGCCCGCGGCATCGAATTTCTGCCGCTGGATTTCTACCGCGCCAAGGCCACGAGGTTCTCTGTGGTGGACGGAAAGATCATGCCGGCCATCAATTCCATCGACGGCATGGGCGACAAGGCGGCCGAGGCTGTGGAGGCAGCCGCGAAGGACGGAAAGTTTTTGTCCGAGGAAGATTTCAGACAAAGGACCAAGGTGAGCCAGAGCGTCATCGACCTGATGAGCGGATGGGGGCTGTTTGCGGATCTTCCCAAGACGAATCAGCTGTCGCTGTTTGACCTGTAAAAAAAGAACTTTGGAAAGCAAATGCGCCGCTTCGCACTTTGTGCCCACGCGGCGTTTGCGCCAATATTCGCCATTTATTAAAAAACCTTAAAACGAACAGAAAGAGTTAAAACTTGCTTTTTGATAGGAAAATGCTATACTGATTGTATTGTTTTCCAGTGACGGTTTAAGCGATTTGTTCAAAGGCCCGGTGCGACGGGAGGAGCGTTTCCCGTCTGCCTCCGCCAGAAAAAGGGCCTTGTTTTCCTGCTTAAAAACCGCCGCGAAAAAAGACTACTAAGAAAGAGAGAGGTGCAAAGTTGTGAGCAATTTTAATGTCCCCCGCGTGAAAACCACGGAAGAGCTCCGGGAGTACATGTTTGACGTGGAAATTGCATTGACTCCGGCCATCCTGTTCGGAGTATACCGCTTTGGAATGCCTGCTCTGAGAACCATCATTCTCGCTGTTCTGGCCAGCGTGGTTTCAGAGTATATATTCCAGAAAAAGCTCCGCGATAAGGTGACCATCACGGATGGCAGTGCCATTGTGACCGGACTTCTCCTTGCCTGTGTGCTTTCCCCGGCGGTACCCGTGTACGTTCCCATTCTCGGAGCTATCTTCGCGACAATCGTTGTCGTCGACCTGTTCGGCGGTTATGGCCGGCATTGGATCAGCCCCGCACTGGCGGCCAACGGCCTGCTGTTAATCAGCTACCAGGCCGTCATGGCGAATTTCAAGGTGGACGGTGTCTCCGGCGCCACGTCCTTAACGCAGATGGCAGCAGGAGAGAAGCTGTACGTCATGGATATGTTCCTCGGTAACGTATCCGGCGCCATCGGCGAAATCTCGGTGGCCTGCCTTCTGATCGGCGCGGCCTACCTGATCATCCGTAAGAGAATTGACGTGATCATTCCCGTCATTTTCCTCGCGGTATTCGCCGTTTTCATCGCGATCTTCAGCGGAAAGGCCTCCATGGTCAACAATTTCACGAACTACATTCTGGCGGAGCTCTTCTCCGGCGGTCTTGTGTTCGCAGCTGTTTTCTTCGCGGCGGATTATGTCATCTGCCCGCAGAGCATGGTTGGCAAGATTATCTTCGCTGTGCTGCTTGGCATCATCTCCGGTCTGTTCCGTGTTCTGGGAACCGCGTCCGAGAGCGTGGCCTATGCCGTCATGTTCAGCACGCTGTTTGTCCCGCTGATCGATAAGTATACTTCCCCCAAGGAAGCGGAAGGAAAGGAGGCAGCTTAAATGCAGGGCGTAGAGATTGATGTAAAGAGAATTCTCCACGACACACTCATTCTGTTTGTGATCTGTATTGTTTCGGGTCTCCTCCTTGGTCTGGCTTACGAAATCACCTACCCGATTACCTCCGCCCGCAAGGCAGCCGAGAAAGCAGCCACCTATGCATCCATGTTTGACGGGGCGGATCACTTTGAGGATCACGCGGAAGTGATCGAATCTTCGACCGCTGTTCTGGCGGATGCCGGCATCAACGCGACGATCCGCGACTGCATGTTTGCGTATGACGCGTCCGGCAATGTCTTAGGTTACGCGTACAGCGTTGTCACCGCCGGTAAGCAGGCCGAAATTGTGACGGCGGTTGGCGTACAGGCGGACGGAACGCTGCTTGGCATCGATATTCTGGAAAGCTCCGAAACCTCCGGACTTGGCACGAAGGCCGATGAGCCGGAATTTAAGGATCTCTTCCCCGGAAGAAAGGTGTCCTCGTTAAAGACGGTGAAGAAAGCGGCTTCCGCGGACAATGAAATCACCGCCATCTCCGGCGCGACGGTCACCACCAACGCGGTTGTGAATGCCGTCAACGCGGCGCTTGCGGTTTCCGCATCCTTAAACTAAGAGGGAGGGAGAGTACGAATGAATAAACATTTTGAGAATCCGTTTATTGATACCATATATAATGGTATCGTTCGTGAGAATCCCACCTTCGTCATGGTCATCGGTATGTGCCCGGTTCTGGCTGTTACCACAACCGCCAGCAACGCCATCGGCATGGGCCTGTCCACGACGGCTGTTCTGATTCTTTCCAACATGATCATCGCCGCGCTGCGGCACATCATCCCGGACGGCGTGCGTATGCCTGCGTACATCGTCATCGTGGCTACCTTCGTTACGGTCTGCGATTTCCTCATGGAAGCGTACACACCGGAACTGTATCAGTCCCTGGGCGTTTACATTCCGCTGATCGTTGTAAACTGTATCATCTTGGGCCGTGCCGAAGCGTACGCCAACAAGAATACGGTTTACTTATCCTGCGCCGATGGTATCGGTATGGGTATCGGTTTTACGATCGCCCTGCTGATCATCAGCTCCGTGCGTGAGATCTTAGGTGCCGGCGAATGGTTCGGCAATCCGATCTATACGGCTTCCGATTTCTTTGCTCCGATCGAAATCCTGATCAAGTCCCCGGGCGCCTTCCTGGTGCTGGCGGTTCTGATCGCTGCCAAGAACAAGTGGAAATGGGTTTCGGATAAGAAGATGGAAGAGGATGCCAAGAAGGCCATCCGCGAATCGTAAGGAGAAAGGAGAATAGAACATGCAAGGATTGATTATTATTATCATTACGGCAGCTCTGCTGGATAACGTAGTCTTAAGCCAGTTCCTTGGTATCTGCTCCTTCCTCGGAGTTTCCACCAAGACAGAGGTGGCCCTCGGCATGGGCGGGGCCGTCGTCTTCGTTATCACCATCGCGTCCGCGGTGGCGAGCCTCCTGTACGATTTTGTTCTGGCACCGCTTTCGTTAGGATACCTGGACACCATCGTATTCATTCTGGTTATCGCCGCCCTCGTGCAGGTGGTTGAGATGTTCTTCAAGAAGTCCATCCCCTCCCTGTACAACGCGTTAGGTATTTACCTGCCCCTGATCACCACGAACTGCGCCGTTTTAGGTGTGGCTCTGAACAATGTTACCTACGGCTACAACTTCATCGAGTCCGTTCTGTGCGGTCTTGGCACGGCTGTTGGATACCTGGTAGCCATCGTCATGCTGGCGGCCATCCGCGAAAGATGCGAGGGATGTGAGTACCTTGAGTCCTTCAAAGGCGTTCCCATGGTCTGTATCTGCGCGGCTCTGATGTCCATCGCGTTCTTTGGCTTCTCCGGCCTGAACATTTAAGGAGGGTGCGAAGATGATCGTTATGGCGTTTAATTTTGTGGCTGTACTGAAGGCAACGCTCGTTGTCGGTATCGTCGGCCTGCTGATCGGCATCGTGCTTGGCTTTGCCGGCAGCATCTTTGAGGTTAAGAAAGACGAGAAGGAAGAAAAGATCCGCGCCTGTCTTCCCGGAAACAACTGCGGTGGCTGCGGATATCCCGGTTGCGATGGCTGTGCGCATGCCATTTTCCTGGGCGAAGCTCCTGTCAATCAGTGTCCGGTCGGCGGCCCCAAGGTGGCGGCCGAGATCGCGAAGGTGATGGGCGTGGCGGACGTTCCGAAGACCGAGGCCCGCAAGGCTTACGTCCGCAAGAGCGACTGCGTTGGCTGTACGCTGTGTGAGAAGACCTGTGCCTTTGATTCCGTACACGTGGTAAACAAGAAGGCTACGGTAGATTTAGATACCTGTAAGGGCTGCGGCGCCTGCGCGGCGAAGTGCCCGAAGAAGGCTATTGATCTGATGGATGAGTCCAAGGCCCGCGAGCTGTTTGCGGCGGAGCCGAAGGCAGCCGCGCCCGCAGCCGAGCCTGCAAAGGCTCCTGAGGCAAAGGCAGCACCCGCCGGGGAACCGCAGAAGGCATATGTCCACAAGGAAAACTGTGTCGGCTGCACGCTGTGCCAGAAGAACTGCCCGTTTGATTCGGTTCACGTAGAGAACCGGAAGGCAACCGTCAACCAGGAAACCTGCATGGGCTGCGGCGTCTGCGCGTCGAAGTGCCCGAAGAAGACCATCGAACTGATGGATGCCTCCAAGGCGAAAGCCCTGGCAGACCAGGAGGCAGCTGCGGCTGCAGCCGCTCCGGCAGTGGAAGCCGTGAAGGCGGAAGCTGGTAAGGCAGTGGAAGCTGCAAAGGCGGAAGCTGGTAAGGCTGTGGAAGCTGCAAAGGCGGAAGCTGGTAAGGCTGCCGAAGCTGTGAAGGCGGAAGCTGCTAAGACGGTAGAGGCTGTGAAAGCAGAAGCTGCTAAGACGGTAGAGACTGTGAAGTCTGAAGCTACGGAAGCGGTGGAAGCTGCCAAGGTTCAGGTTGCTGAGACGGCCGCGAAGGCTGAGGAAGTGGTGGAAGAAGCCGTGAAGGAAGTCAAGATGCACGGAAGAACCGCATCTGCCAGACCGCTTCAGGGAGCTCCCGGAAAGAAGAACAAACGGGAACATGCCAAGTCCATCAATCAGAAGAGAGTATAGGAGGGGAAAGAATGAAATTTTTGACTCCTGAATTAAAGGACAAGCTTTTCAAAGAATATAAGAACTTCACCTATCTTGTCTGTCTTCTGGTTGCCTGCTTTATCATCGTAGGTGTAAAGGGCTGTGTGGAAGCAAACAAGGTTCTGTATAATCCCGGTACCTACACCGGTTACGGCGTGGGTGTTTTCGGCGGTGAAATCAAGGTGACCATCACCGTGGACAAGAACTCCATCGTATCGGTGGATGAGATCGTCGGCGATGGCGAGACGCCCGAGTTCGGCGGCGCCTATATCAATAGCGGTGAGGCAGAGGCTCAGATCATGGAGGCCCAGGGTCAGTTTGAGATCGATGGTGTCTCCGGTGCCACCAAGACCCGCGACGGTATCCAGGCAGCGTTAAATGACGCGCTGGCACAGGCATCCGCGGCGAAGTAAAAGCGAAAAGCGAAAAAGCTCAAATGGCAGGCAGGGATCAGCTCGGCCTGCCATTTTCTTTTGCTTAAAAGTTTACTTTTAAAAAGAAAGCCGCTGTGGTAGAATGGAAAAATGAATGCAACTTTCATTTTGGAGGTACTATGAGAAAAATTCACAATAAACGTAAGGGTTCGTTCGTATTTCTGACAGCGGCGCTGGTGCTTTGCCTGCTTGCCGGAAGTCTTCTGGCCGCCTGCGGCGATAACTCTTCCTCACAGAATACGCCCGCAGGGCAGGAAACATCTGGTGGTCTGGCAGAGAGCGAACAGATCAGTCAAACGGAAGAAGGAACCCCTTCGGGAGAGAGCACCGGGATTTCCTCCGGGGAAACTCTTTCGCACGAGAGCGGGGCGAATGATCCGACCGCGCCTTCGGAGAGCGGAATGAGCGATGAGCGCAGGCAAGAGCTGATTCAGGCATTAGCAGCCAAGGCCACCTTTACCCATTACAAGGATCCGTTTCGCGGAACCTACGTGGGAACGGCGTTCAGCCTGAACACGATCTGCACCATCACCTTCTACGATGAGAAAGATGTCGCCCTGTATGAGGGCTGCGCGGATATCCTGAACAAGTACGAGCGGATGCTCTCCCGGACTTTAAAGACCAGCGAGATTGCGCGCTTAAATCGCCGGGAGATCTCGGAAGTTTCGGATGAGACGGCGGAGTTGATCAAGTGGGGACTGCGCTACTGCGAGCTGTCGGAAGGCGCGTATGACATCGCCATCGCGTCCGTCTCCTCGCTTTGGGATTTCACGGCGGATGTGCCGAAGGTGCCGGCGGCGAAGGATATCGAGGAAGCCATCAAGTGGGTGGATTACCACGCCGTGCATGTGGATGGGAACAAGGTAACCTTCGACAATGACTACGTCGGTATCGACCTGGGCTCCATCGCCAAGGGATATATTGCCGAAAAGCTGCACAGCTATCTGGTGGAGAACGGGGTAAAGAGCGCCATCATCAGCCTGGGAGGAAACATGATCTTCGTCGGCAGCAAGCCCGATGGAAGCACGTACGGATCTGGCCTGCAGCTTCCCTTCGGAAGCAGCGGCACCGAGTATTTCGCGGTCGTGCGGGGAAGCAACATGTCCATCGTCACCTCCGGCGTCTATGAGCGGTACTTTAAAGCTCCCGACGGAACGTACTATCATCACATTTTAGACCCGTCCACCGGCTACTCGGTGAAAAACAATATCTACTCTGTGAGCATCATCGGACCGAATTCGACGGACTGCGACGCGCTGTCCACCACGCTGTTTTGCCTGGGCGTGGAAGAGGGTATGAAGCTGATCAACAGCCTGGATGATTACTATGCCGTGTTTTATCTGGAAAATGGTCAGATTCTGACGTCACTGGGGCTGGAGGAGGCCTACAGCTATCAGGAGGCGCCGCACGAGCATCTGGGGTATGAGTCGAAGCTGCGATAGAGTGCGAAGCTGACGCGGCCGCTTTTATGGCATGTGATGCGGCTCGGAGCACTGCAAGGGAGTTTTTGATGGAAGAAAAACGAAGACAAATCCGAAAAGCCGATCTGATCCTCACGCTGGTCATTCTGGCGCTCGCGCTGGGCGGCTACCTGTACATGAAGTCCCATGAGAGTGTGGGGGCCGAGGTGGTTGTGACCGTGAATCAGGAGGAATACGCCCGGCTGCCGCTCGGGAAGGATGCGACGCTGGAGATTTTGTCGGAAGAGGACGGGCGGAATTTCCTGGTGATCAAGGACGGCATCGCCCGCGTGACGGAGGCCAATTGTCCGGATAAAATCTGTGTGCGGAACTATTCCAAGGGAATCCGGTACAATGGGGAAACCATTGTCTGCCTGCCGCACAAGATGGTGGTCACGGTGATGGGCGGAGAGAATAATCCGGACGGGCTGGATTAAATGGCAGGTCAGGGGTTGCGTGTGAAGCATACAAAGCTTTAGACAGGGCCTCATATACATGATCTGCGTAAGAAGCGAACCGGGGAGGAGAAACATGACGGCAGAAGGAAACGGAAAGAAGAAGATTCCGAAACTGATGATCGTGGTCCCCTGCTATAATGAGGAGGCGGTCCTTCCGATCAGCTCCAGGCTGTTCCTTACGGAGCTGGAGGATCTGATTGCAAAACGAAAAGTTGCGGATGAAAGCCAGATCCTGCTCGTCAACGATGGAAGCCATGACGAAACCTGGGGGATAATCCGGGAGCTGGCCGACAACGATGAGCATTTTCTAGGGCTTTCCTTAAGCCGCAATTACGGACATCAGAACGCGCTTCTGGCCGGGCTCATGGAGGCGAAAGACAAGGCGGATATCACGATTTCCATTGACTGCGACGGGCAGGACGATGTGAAAGCGATGGAAGCCATGGTGGATGCCTACGCGAAGGGGAGCGATATCGTGTACGGCGTGCGGAGCCGGCGCGACACGGATTCCACTTTTAAGAAAAAAACGGCCGAAGGGTTCTATCGCTTCTTGCAGTGGCTGGGCGCGGACGTGGTCTACAATCACGCGGATTTCCGGTTGATGTCCCGGCGCGCGCTGGATGAGCTCGCGAATTTTAAGGAAGCCAATTTATTCCTCCGGGGAATGGTGCCGCTCATCGGGCTGCACAGCACGTCGGTCTACTATGAGCGGAAGGAGCGCCTGGCGGGCAAAAGCCATTATTCCTTCAGCCGCATGTGTTCCTTTGCGGCGGATGGCGTCACGAGCTTTAGCGTGAAACCGCTGCGAATCATTACCTGGCTGGGCTTTCTGGTGGCCCTTATCAGTTTTATCGGGGTGATCTGGGCGTTTATCACGGCCATCAGCGGGAACGTGGTGCCCGGCTGGGCCAGCATGACCTGCATCATCTGCTTTGTGAGCGGAGTGCAGCTCATCTGTCTGGGCGTGATGGGTGAATACATCGGAAAGATTTATCTGGAAGTGAAAGAACGCCCGCGCTATATCATCAGCGAGAGAACCTGGATCGACGCGCCGGGAAGTGTGTGGAAGAGGTAGCAGGTCAACCCATGTATCGTTTGGTGTTTCAGGGGAAGAAACTGCTTTGGAGGTTAGGTTGAATACAAAGAAAATCGCCTTGTATGGCTTGCTCATCGCATTGGCCATGCTGCTGTCCTGGGTGGAATCGATGATTCCCATTCCGTTTCCGGTTCCGGGCATCAAGCTTGGCCTGACAAACCTGGTTATTATCGTAGCGCTCTATGAGCTTGGCGCCAGGGACGCCTTCATTTTGTCCATGGTGCGCATTTTGCTGGTCGCGTTTACCTTTGGGAATACAGCGGCTATGCTCTACAGTCTGGCCGGCGGCATCTTAAGTTTTCTGGTCATGGTTCTCTTAAAGAAGACGGACAAATTCAGCATGGCCGGCGTGAGCGTGGCTGGCGGTGTGGCGCACAACGTGGGCCAGATCGCGGTGGCCAGCGTGCTTTTGGCGACCAATATGGCAGGGTATCTGCCGGCGCTTCTCATCAGTGGCTGCGTGGCCGGTGTGCTGATCGGCCTACTGGGCAGCGAGGTGGCCAGGCGGGTGCACGGGATTGTGCAGAAGCTGTGAAAGAGAACTGTTTTGGCGTAATGTGCCAGGGACAAATAGATTAGGGGAAAGATGGCTTCTTAGGGGAGAAGTCGCTTCATTTGAAAAGAAGATATATTTATAAAGGGGAAGCTTTTGGATGAAAGTAAGAAGTTTGATTTTGGGGATATTGGGCTGCCTATGTCTCTTATATTCCGTCATGGTGCGGGCCACGGGAAGCGGAACCGGTTTCTTTCTGGTGTGGGTTTTATTAGGCCTTGGTTTCATCGGCCTGGCAGTTCTGGTTCGAACCGGCCTGTGGGTGAAATTACCGGCGCTGATCCGATACGGGGTTTATGGTCTGACGATCCTGGGTATCCTGGTGATCGCGTTTGGCCTGTCCTGCATCGGAAAAAACTTCCGCGATCGCGGGGAAGTAGACCTGGATTATCTGATCGTGCTGGGCGCGCAGGTGTACGAATCCGGCCCCAGCGTGGTCCTTCGGTATCGCCTGGATGAGGCGGTTCGCTACCTGAACGAGAACCCGGATACCGTCTGCATCGTCACCGGCGGGCAGGGGTATAACGAGCCGTTTCCGGAAGCGGAGGGCATGAAACGATACCTGGTGCAAAACGGGATAGCCGAGGAGCGGATCCGCATGGAGACGGAGTCGGTCAACACGGTTTCCAATATCAAGAACAGCCTCGTCTTTCTGGACCCGGAGAATGATCGGGTGGGGATCATCACCAACAATTTCCATCTGTTCCGGGGAATCGGGCTGGCGAAAAAGCAGGGAATCCGCAACGTATGCGGGATCGCGGCAAGGTCCAACCCTGTTTATCTGCCCAACAATTTACTGCGGGAAGTGCTTGGAATATTAAAAGATCAGTTGGTTGGAAACATGTAATAAAAGTAACTATTCAGCACAAATATGCAGAAAATGCAGGAAAATGGCTGCTTGCAGCCACTTTCCATTAAAAGAAGAAAGGAAACAGAAAAATGCGTATTGCGTTAATCAATGAAAACAGCCAGGCGGCGAAAAACAGTCTGATTGAAGCCACTCTGAAGAAAGTGGTCGAACCGATGGGCCACACCGTGGTCAACTACGGCATGTACTCCGCGGAGGATGAAGCACAGCTCACCTATGTACAGTGCGGGCTTCTGGCCTCCCTCCTCTTAAACACCGGCGCGGCGGACTATGTGATCACCGGCTGCGGCACGGGCGAAGGCGCCATGCTGGCCTGCAACAGTTTCCCGGGCGTGATCTGCGGTCATCTGGTGGACCCTTCCGACGGCTACATGTTCGCGCAGATCAACGACGGTAACTGCGCGGCGATCCCCTTTGCCAAGGATTTTGGCTGGGGCGCGGAATTAAAGCTCGGTATGATGTTTGAACAGCTCTTTGGCTTTGGCCACGGCAACGGCTATCCGAAGGAGCGCGTGGTGCCGGAACAGCGCAACAAGAAAATCTTAGATGGGGTCAAGGCGATCACCTATCGCCCGTTGATCGATATCTTAAAGGATCTGGATCCGGAATTCGTCCGCGCCACCATCGCCGGAAAGAATTTCGCCGAGCTGTTCTATCCGAACTGCCAGGATCAGGAGATTGCGGATTTCCTGAAGAAGCTGGCCTAAGTCTTAAGCTGAGCCGATCCGTCGGATCAGGATCTGTAAAACAAACGTTGATAAGGGAAAAATATGTTTACATTCCATGCCGTAAGAGAAAAAGATCTGCCAAAGCTGGGAAGCCTGTATGACCAGTTAACCGGAATGGTTCCGGATCCGGAAAAGCTCCGGGCTGGCTTTGCAAAGCTGGCGAAGCGACCGGATGTTTTGCTGGCGGGCGTCTATGACGAGGAGGATCAGCTGATTGCCTCCGGCCAGCTTACCTGCTGCCCCGATCTGACCGATGACACAAGAAATTACTATAGCATGGAAAACTTTGTCGTGGACGAAGCGCAGCGGGGGAAAGGCGTGGGAACCTTTCTCCTGACCTGCCTGGAGGACTATGTCAGACAAAACGGAGGAAGGTATATCAATCTGACGTCTTCCTCGTATCGGGTGCAGGCGCATCACTTCTATGAAAAGAACGGGTTTCCGGCTGACATGGTGAAAGGATTTAAAAAAAATCTCTAGCGCGACCTATGTCACAGGTGGATGGCCTGGAACCTGTGCTGTTTCATTTGATACCTGTTTTAAGGAGAAGAGCCTATGAAACACAGTTATGACACTTTCAGATTTTACAAGAGTGAGAAGACCTTCTCCTATTGCATCCGCGGAAGGGTCATCATGAAGGATCCGGTTGATTTGCAGGTGCTGGATCAGGCGGTCAATAAGGCAATCACCCGCTATCCGTACTTCGCCGTTCGCGTGGGGGTAGATGAAGAAGGAGCGTATACGCTTTCGCCCAATCCAAAGAAGATTGTCGTGCAAAAGAAAGGCAAGACCTGTCCGATGCTCGGAAGCCCGGAAGTCAATGGGCATCTGACGTTTGTCGAATGCGAGGGAAGGGAGATCAATCTGTATATCAGCCACGCCCTGTGCGGAGGCAGAGGGTATCAGCCTTTCCTGATGACCTGTATCTGGCAGTATGTGACAGATCAGTACGGGATAACCCCGGTCGCCCCCGCGATTCGAAAGCCGGGGAGCGAGCTACTTCCCGGCGAGACGGCGGAGCCCACGCTCGATATGTTAAGTGCGGAAGAGCCAATCTTTTGTTACCAGAGCAAGAAGCCTCATGTGCTTATCGCGGATTACTTAAACGGGATGTTCAATCCATTCAAGCGGAAGCCCAATTTTCGGCTGTATACCTTTGCCCAGAAGGATATCATGGCTTTTGCCAGGCAGAATGACGCCAGTGTGGCTGCCTTCTTCCTGATTGTGATGGCAAAGGCGCTGGATAGAGTGCTGCCGGCAAAAGTCCCGGTGGTCGGGGGCGAGATCGGTCACAACCCTTCGGCAGCCCTCGGTTTTCCGAATACACACTGCGATTTGCTCAGCCATGTGCATATCGATTATGAGCGGGAGCAGCTTACGTGGGATATGGAAAAACTCGGCACCATGACCCGCGGACAGATCATGCTGCAGACGGATCCTTCGGTCAGTCTTGCGGAAGTACGGGGTAATTTTGAGACGATGGAGAAGCTGGATGAGATCCAGGGACTGAAGAACAAGATCGCCTTTGTGAAAAAGAACGATTCCTCCACCAGTAAGGGATCGCATGGCACCTATATCGTGAACTACACGGGATTTATGGACTGGGGAGAAGTTGCGGATTATATGGAGTCCTACGCGATAGTGGTGGAAGGGCATGTGCTCCTGGAAGTGTCTTCCGTGGGGGACAGAATCTTCGTGACGATCATGCAGCTGCTTGACGAAACGAAATACGCGGCCGTGTTCGAGGAGGTGCTGACGGAGTTGGGGATTCCTTGTCAAGTGGAAGGGCCGTTCCCTAAGCGGCTGACGAAACATATGTTACCGATGAAGTAAAAAGTGCGTAGACGTGCAGCGCAGATGTGCTGGACTGCATATAGCTAGAATGACAGCAAAGGGAGACGAAGGAAATGGCATATATAGAAGTATTGCGGGCAACAGAGCTTTGGCAGCAGGCTGGGGCGTATTACGTGCGAATTCATGCGATGATGCATGAGCATCATATTCCGCTTCATGCGGAGATTGACAGTCATGATGCTCCGGACACGAAGTATATCGTCGTGTTAAGTGACGGATTTCCCGTCGCCACCTGCCGGTTCTATGATCTGGATGAAAAAAGCGTGATGATCGGGCGCGTGGTGGTCCTGCAGGAATTTCGTGGAAAGGGACTGGGCGAGCTGGTCATGCGGGAAGCAGAAAAATGGCTTGTGGAGCTTGGCTATGAAAAGGCGGTTTTAGAGAGCCGCGACGTAGCCGTTGGGTTTTATAAGAAACTGGGGTATACGGAGGTGGACGGAACCGCTTACTTTGTGGATCCATTTACCTGTGTGCGGATGGAGAAAAACTTAAGCTAGTACGTAACTGTTCAGTACCTGAACAGTTACGCTAGTCCATCGTGTCTTAAGTAACTGGCCCCAAAACGCAGGCTGTTTTTCTGGGAGTGCGGGTCAAAAACCTCAGCATAGCCAGCCATGGTGGAATGATCTACCGGCTCCACCTTCCGTACAGATCCTGCATCCACGCGTACACATCCATGGAATAGACGGATTCTAAAAGCTCCGGCGACATGACTTCCGATACCGTACCCAAGGCAGCCGTCTGGCCGTTTCTTAAAAGAAGCGCCCGGCTGCCATATTTTTTGGCCAGGCTTAGGTCATGGACAACGGAAAGAACCGCCCGGTCCGGACGGCTTTGCCATTCTTTCACGAGCGAAAAGATCTGCTGCTGGTAAATCAGATCCAGGTGGTTGGCGGGCTCATCCAGGATCAGAATCTGCGGGTCCTGCACAAAAAGCTGGGCTAGGAATGTCCGCTGCAGCTCCCCGCCGGATAAGGTCAGGATAGAGTGGGAGAGAAGCTCGGTCAGGCCGGTTTTCCCGGCGGCGTCGAAAACCGCCTGGTCCGGGTCAAAAGACGTATACTTCGCTTTCCCGAAGGCAGAATTTTCCGCGGACTTAGACGGCGCGCGCAAAGAAAAGAAGCCCTCCCTGTGGGAATAGAGCCCCAGCCGGATGACTTCCTCTACGGTAAAACCGTAGCCAACATAATGATTTTGGTTTAATACGCCGATTGCTCTTGCGAGTGATCGGCTTTTCATTTGTTTGGAATCCTTACCCAGAATGCGGATGTTTCCAGAGTAGGGAATGGCCTGAGAAACCGCGTTGATCAGGGTGCTCTTTCCGGCGCCGTTCGGGCCGATGAGCATCAGCCAGTCGCCTTCGTTTAAGGTGAAAGAAACGTCCTGCAGGATGTGCTTGCCGCTTAGTGCGACAGATAGATTTTGGACCGATAGAAGCTCTGCTTTTTCCATGGATTGTTCTACGCTCCTGAATAAAATGTTCTGTAAAAATCGGTGCCTGTAAATCGTCATGCCCCCAAATGCTTGGCCTATCTTTGCTTTCGCCCTGTGTAGAAGATATGGACAAACAGGATGCTTCCCACGATGGAGGTGACGACGCCGATGGGAAGCTCGCGGGGCGCCAAAATCGTGCGCGCGCACAAATCCGCCAGCAGAAGGAAGATGGCGCCTCCGAACAGGGAGGCGGGCAAAAGCCGCTTGTGGTTCGGCCCGGTTAAGGGGCGCACCAGATGCGGGGTGATGAGCCCTACGAAGCTGATGCTTCCGCCGATAGAAACGCATACGCCGATTAAGATGCTGACACAGATGAGCACCCGCAGGCGGACGGCTCGGACATTGACGCCGATGGAGCGGGCGTTTTCCTCTCCGATGGAGAAGGCGTTTAACTCTTCGGCGGTTAAGAGAAGAATGCCGCCGCAGACGAGCAGGCAGATGGCGAGCGCGGCCGCGTTGGGATAGCTGGTCCCTTGAAGCGACCCCATGTTCCAGAAGGTGATGGTCTTGACCCGATCGCCCGCGAAGGTGATCACCAGGTTGGACATGGCCGACACCAGCATGGAATAGACAATGCCGATCAGGATGATCGTATTGGTGGACAGGGAGGCGTCCAGCCGGTAGGCGAAGCTGAGGATAATAGCAAGGGAGATAAAGGCCGCGATCACGGCGGACACCATGGTGCCGCTAAACAGAAGGCCCGGAACAGAGAAGCCGAACGCGATGGAGCAGATGGCTCCGAGGCTTGCGCCTGCGGAGACGCCAAGCGTGGATCCGTCTGCCAGGGGATTCTTTAACAGGCCCTGCATGCAGGCACCGCACAGGGAAAGTGCCGCGCCGGAAAGCGAGGCGCACAGGATCCGGGGGAGGCGCACCGGCTGCAGGATCCGATAGGCGAGCGTGGTTTCCTCCGGCACGGTTCCCGTCAGGATGTCCCGGAACGCCGCTAAAGTGTCCGCCAAAGGCAGGTTGACACTCCCCAGACAGACACAGAGAAGAAACACCGCCAGCGTGGCAGCGGCGCAGAGAAGATATTCTTTTGGGCCAAAGCCATGTGTGGCGGTGTTTTTGTTCTTCATATTACGCTACTTTATCTTCCTCGGCAGCAGTTCCATGGATCAGAATGTGCAGCACATTACGCTGCTTTGTCTTCCTCGGCAGCAGTCCCGTGGATCAGATCATACAGCATGCGGGCTGCGTCCGCCAGACGGGGGGCCGGGCGGGACAGTTCGTTGTTCTGCAGGTTCAGGATTTTCTGGTTCTTGACGGCAGGGATGTTTTCCCAGCCTTTGCGGGAAAGGATTTCTTCCTCGGGTGTGGGGCCTTCGCCAAAGTACATCGTGATGGTCAGAATGTAGTCGGGCGCGCGCTCAATCACCTGCTCCTCGGAAATCTCCGCCCAACCTTCCACATCGGCGAAGGCATTCTTTAAGCCCAGCATGTTGGCGATCTCGTCCATGAAGGTGCCCTTTCCGGCGGTCCAGAGACCATACTGCAGCGGGGAAACCTCAAAGTAAATGGATCCGGCGGACTCTTCGTCAGCCTTGGCGCTCACCTCGTCAAAGGTCTTCTTCATGCTGTCCACAATGGTGGTGGCTTCGGCGGTCTTGCCGGTCAGTGTTCCCAGCATGTTGATGGCGGTGTAAACTCCTTCGATATTCTGCGCGTCGGAGACGACCACCTTGATTCCGGCGTTCTCCAGCTGTTCCACCTGCTCCACAGTCTGAGCCATTGTGGCCATGACAAGGACATCCGGCTTCAGCTCGATGATCTGCTCAATGTTGGTCTCATAGCCGGACTGCACGGACGGAACCTCAAATACCTCCGCCGGGTAGTCACAGTACTCGCCGCGGCCCACCAGCTTGTCGCCGGCGCCGAGGGCATAGAGAATCTCGCAGTCGGAAGCCGTCAGCGCGACGATGCGGTCAGCCGGAGCGTCCAACGTGATTTCACGGCCGGTCATGTCGGTGAAGGTGACGGCGGTGTTCTCCACTTCATTTGAGGCTTTTTCGCCATCCTTGGAAGCCGAAGGGGTGGCGCAGCCGGCCATCAGCCCGGCTGTCATGGCCAGAGACAGAAGAAGTGCCAGTAAACGGGTTGCTTTTTTCATGTTGTTCCTCCTATAAGAAAATGGTAGAGAAACGATTCGCTTTAGCCAAAAACCCGTTGGTACAAGAAGAAAAGCCACCTGTTTACAAAAGGCGGCTTCTCAAAAAGCAAAACAAACAAGTCTCCCGGAAAAGGCCTTAAAAGGAGACAAAAATGCTTGATGAGAACAAGGATCTGTGGACCGCAAATCGTTTCTGTTCTGCGCTTCAGGCAGGTCTCCTGGCTTCGTTCAACGCGAAAGGACATCTTCCCGGAAATCGTATTCCAGTGATTAACAAGTCTTTCGCTCCCGTACACAGTGACGGCATCGCTCCGGATTCGCACCGGCTTCCCTTTTCACCCGTTCCTTCCCCTTAATGTAGGGGTAACGGGCACCTGAACGCTCTTAGAGATGCAGTATAGCACGTTGGGCTCAAAATGGCAAGTGAATAAAAAGAGGGATGGCCATCCTTGTCATCCCTCCTGGCATATCCGCCTTCTGCCCTAAATAATCCGCCCCGGTTCTTCAGCAAGCATCTCATAAACCGAGCAGACCTGCCGGACAAGTGCCTCCAGTTCTTCCCTGTGATCCTCTTCATGCCAGGCAATGGCGTAATCGATGGTGGGCGCACCCTCGTAAGGGATCCAGACGAGTGAGTCATCATCGTTATGACAGAAGCCGGGGACTAAGGCCACGCCTTTTTTCATGGAGATCCACAGCTCCGCTTCGGGATACGTCTCGCACAGGACGCTTTGGATCGGAATGGTTGCGAGCAGACGATCCTGTTCCTGTGCCAGTTCTTCCAAAACCTTCCCGCTGTTGATATAGACCTGCTTTCCAGAGAGATCCATGGCGCAGATTTGTTTTTTTTCAGCTAATTCATCGTCTTTGTTCACGACACAATAGATGCAACTTTTTTTATATATTTTATAACATATGCCTGGAATTCCTTCAAACGCGCGGGCGGGGAAAAAGATGACATCCAACTGGTTTTTCAGGAAGCGGTCGACCCGGTCGTGTCCGTGAAACGGTGGAAATTCCACGAGTAGATTGGGGTACTGCTCAAGAAGCGGTTCCACGATTTTCCTCAGAAGATCCTTGGTGAAGTAATCCGGGGGACCGATCCGGAGGATTCCCTGGTGTTTGCCGCCGTAGTTTTTCACCCGTGTGATCACCGTGTTCGCCTGACGGGAAATCTGACGCATTTCCTGGCAGAACAATTCACCTGCCGCGGTGAGGCGGACGCCTTTTCCGGTTCGTTCAAATAAGGAAACACCGATTTCCTCCTCCAGGGTTTGGATCTGTCTGGAGAAGGCGGGCTGGCTGATGTAACAGCGCTCTGCGGCAGCCCGGAAGCTGAGGGTTCCGGCAAGTTCCAGCGCATACTCGATTTGTTTGAATGTCATCGTTTTTAAGTCCTTTCTGTGCAGAAGCGAGCCAATATATGCGTAAGCGTTTGAAACGGTGATGCATTTTTTCGATAGGTCTTGCTATTTTTGAATTAGACAGCGGTATGGCGAAAAACTATAATATTCTGCAGAAACAGGTTCAGGGATTTGTTGGCTTTCACGTAGTGTGAAGCGAAACGAGCCGTCAAAATGGCGAATTTCATCACGAATGATATCTTTACCTGTTAAGCAATCATACCATATTTTTGATACAAAAGAAAGGAGATGTATCAGTAAAAATGAAGAGAAGAGATTTCCTGAAGGGCGCTGCCGGTATGGCAGGCGTTGCTGCATTGGCGGCCGTTCCGTTCTCAGCAGCTAAGGCAGAGGGGGAAGCTATTTATAAGCCCGGTACCTATACGGCAACGGCTGTGGGTCTTGGTACTGTCACCGTCACCATGACGTTTGATGAAACCAGCATCACGGATGTTCAGGTGGATGTTTCCGGTGAATCCGCCACTCGTGGCGCTCAGTTAGGCGGCGGCTTAGCTGGCATGATCAAGATGCAGCAGGGAACGGATCTCGACATTATGGCCAACGCGTCCATCACGAACAAGGCCGTTCTTCGCGCAGCCAACAACTGTATCGCACAGGCCAAGGGCGAAGCTCCGGTTCCGGAAGTCGCGCAGACCCAGAACACTGGCAGCTACGAAGACTGGCTGGGCATGGAGCCCGAAATCGCGGAAGCGGACATCGCAGAGACGATCGATACCGATATCGTGATCGTAGGCGCCGGCAACGGCGGTATGGCGGCTGCGGCATACGCGGCACAGAATGGTCTTCAGTTCCGCGTTGTGGAAGCGTACGGCTGTGTGCAGGATACCCGTCACTGGTATGGCGCAATCGACAGCAAGACCGGCTTCGATCAGGGCGCGGTTCCGATGAATAAGCATAAACTCTTAAGTGAAATCAGCCGCTATGCATCCGGAAAGTGCGATCAGCGCGTGGTCCGCACCTGGATCAACGAGTCTGCCGCTATGCAGGATTTCATTGCCGGCATCCTGGAGAACGAGCCTTACAACTATAAGTGTAAAGTTACCACTGGTGAAGCAGCGCACTGGCCGCTGAGCGATGAGAACACCACCTATTTCTTCCCGGAGCAGGAACACACCTACATGGGCGCCCGCAAGGCCCGCAACGTGGTCTTCCAGGAGTACATCGAGGGCCTGGGCTACGGCATCGATTTCAACCGCAGCCTTGTCAAGCTGGAGAAAGACGCAGACGGTCGTGTGACCGGTATCATCGCCGAGTCCACTGAAGACGGTTCTTACATTCGCTACAATGCCGCAAAGGGCGTCCTTCTTGCCTGCGGCGGTTATCCGGCGAACCCGTACATGATGGAGGCGCTTGATCCGCTGGCCGTCAAGGTTACCACCTGCTACAACTACAGCCCCAGAGATCGTGGCATGGGCATTCGTGCTGCCATCTGGGCCGGCGCTTCGCTTGACAAGGAAGCAGCCCCGATGCTCTTTGACCGTGGTATTGTTAAGCCTGGCGTAGATGCCGGTTATATGGATTGTCCTTCGGCTTTCGGCGGCAAGGAATTCCCCGGCACCGTTACCCAGTACTTCCCGGGAACCCAGCCTTTCTTAAAGGTCAACCGCAGAGGCGAGCGTTTCGCCAATGAGTCCAGCCCGTACAACGATATCAACTACGCGGCAGGCAACCAGCCCGGCGGTGTATACTGCCAGGTTCATGACGCGAACTTCTTCGAAGACGTCACCCGTTTCCACACCATTGGCTGCTCCGCCGGCGTACAGAACCCTGGCATGATGGAGAACAACCTGAAGCAGATGGAAGAGCAGGGGCTGGTCATGAAGGCGGACACGCTGGATGAACTGGCAGACAAGCTTGGATTTGAGGGCGAGGCCAAGAATACCTTCCTGGCGACGATCGACCGCTACAACGAACTGTATGACAAGCAGGATGATGAGGACTTCGGTAAGATGAAGGAACGCTTAAGCGCCATCCGCACGGCTCCGTTCTACGGATGCTGGCTGGGGGCCTCCCTCCTGACCACGCTGCAGGGCATTGCCATCAACGAAAAGGCACAGGCCCTGACCGAAGCGCGCGACGTGATCCCGGGACTCTATGTCACCGGCGATAACTCCGGCAGCTTCTTCGCCAACAACTACCCTTGCCTGATGCCTGGTCTGGCCTGCGGCCGTACCATGTGCCTGGGTATTAAGGCTATCAAGACGATGGGTGAACTGGAATAATTCTTTGTTTCAGACAGTTTCTGACAGGGGATTTTCTGACAGGGGACGGGTCTGTGTCACAAAAGCTGTCAGCTTTTGTGACACAGGCCCGTCCCCTGTCAGAAAATCCCCTGTCAGGCACATTGCCGCCGTATGCACTGTACGGCGGTTTTTTCGTGCCAGCTCATGTTATTCTTGCTCCGGTGCAGGAGGCAGAGGTAGATTTCGTAGTTATGATCCGGAAAGAGCAGAGGAACCTGCGCCAACGACGGACCGGCTTTCCCGCGAATGGCATACCCTGGAAGGATGGCCACCATGTCACTGTGCAGAACTGCCTGACAGATGAGAGAGACGGAGGGGAAGGTCATGATCTGGTTGTTTCTGTCGGAGTAGAGCAGATGGACGGGCTGGTTTTCCGCGTTTTTAAAGTGGGGCAGCATGGCCATCGGAATCCCGGACAGATCATCTGCGGAGATGGCAGGCTGCTTAGCGAGCGGATTGTCGGTGTTCATCAGGGCGTAAAGGGTATCGGACATGAGCACTTCCAGGTCGATCTGATATTTGGAAGCCACCAGTTTCGTGCTTTCCAGATCGTTGCGGGAGAAATAGGTCAGGCCGATGCCGGCGTCGCCTTTGATGATCAGGCCGCTGATGTCCTCGCCATTTTCCGTACGATATTCCAGGTTGCCGTTCGGGTCCGCGGATAAGAAGGCTTCGTTTAAGGGGAGCGCTAAGCTGGCGTAGACACTGGGAGAGAGCAGGATGGAGACGGACTGCGCCTGGACAGAGTGGTCCTTTAAGCGCAGGATCTGTTCGTAGCGGCTGTTGATCTCCCAGATGAGATCGAGCGCCTGCTTGCCTTCCTCCGTCGGGGTGACGCCGCTATGGGTGCGGGTGAAGAGGGGAAAGCCGAGTTCTTCCTCAGTTTTCTTCACGATGTTGCTGAGCGTGGTCTGGCTTAAGAACAGCTCCTGGGCCGCGGCGGAGATGGAATGACGGCTGTCAATTTCCAGCAGATAGGGAAGATATTCGGTTCTCATGGGTTGCCTGCTTCTCCTTCCGTAATGGTAAATTCCGGGTGGTAAGCCAGAAGGGTCCAGAAATAATGCCGGATTTCCTTTAAAATTCGTTTCTCCTGATAGTGAATGGAGTGGTCGCCGTGGTAGATCAGACACAGGTACAGCTTGTTCTCCAGGGGCGTGTCCTTAATCGGCACCGCGCGCAAATCGGCGAATTCCGGGCGGAATTCTGTCAGGCCGGTCAGGGTAAAAGCCGGAAGAAAGGCGATCATGTTCCGGTCGCGGACCGCAAGGAGCACCGTTTCCGTGTCGGTGAAGGAAGAAATCCGGGTGCAGTTCATCATGGATTTCCCTAAGATGGCGTCGTTTCGGATGGTTTTGGCTGTGGCTAGGCGCTCGTCGTAAACCGAGGAGAGGGGCACGTAGGGCAGGGCCGCAAAGGGGTGATCCTTGTGGCACACCAGCTGAAGGTTTGTGGTCAGGAGCGGCTCAATTACCAGATCATGCTTTTGCCTATCCGGCTCCGCTTTCACCAGATTCCGCTCTGTGAGATAGGCGATGCCGATACTGGCGGAATGATCCACCAGGCTGGCGACGATGTGAGAGCTGTTCTCCTCCTCGAAGGTTAAGTTCCCTTTAAAACCGATGCTTTTAAAGCGCTCCGTCAAAGCGAGCGTAAAGCGGAACGCGGTGGGAGGCGCCACCAGGATTTTGATGGACTGGGCCCCGGTTAGAGCCGTGTTCTGGATGGAGAGGAGCTCTTCATACTGGGTGTTGATTTCCCACGCAAGCGACATGAACTGCTCGCCGACAGGGGTTGTGGAAACCCCGCCGGGAGCGCGCTCAAACAGCGCATAGCCCAGCTCCTCCTCCGCGCTTTTGACGATGGCGCTTAGGGTCGTCTGTCGTATGTGCAGTTCTCTGGCCGCCGAGGAGATGGAGCGCAGCCGGTCGATGGTCAAAAGATATCGAAAATGTTCCAACTTCATTTTTCGCCCTCTTTGTTCATGCACAAGAAGAAAGAGGCCATCGAAGATCGTATGACGGTTCTCGATGGCCTGCTCTATTTGGTATTTTACACCTGTTTCAGTATTTCTTCCATAGTCAATTCCGGACCAAATCCCAGATTTTCCAGCGTGCGTCCGCCGTGAATGTAATCCCGGTCGTTCATCGCGCCGGCGACTCCCATGAACGCTTCCAGAACCGGCATCGTCATTCCTAAGCGCTTCGCGCAGGAGAGAACGAAGGCACCGCCGCAGCCGCAGTCTTCATGAAGATACCGATGGTTGACGGAATACGGGCCGTCCATGTATTCGTAGAAGACGGCTACCTCCGGGTGATCCTCTAAGTGCAGGACCTTGTGGATCATGCCCATGGGCTCTCCGTGGACCTTCATACCCATGGCCTCGATGACGGCACCGCGCTCCGCCGTGATCTTTTCGATGCAGTGCACGACGGTGGGCGTGAAGGCGTATTTGAAGAGGGAATACTTGTTGCCTTTGTGGTCGATTTCCGCGGCGGATAAGACCGTGCTGGCGATGTGGTTGATGACGTTGCCAGCGTTTACCACGCCCTCAAACACATTCGCGTTGGCGGTGTACTCCACCACGCCTTCCAGAGCCTTTAAGACCCGCGCGGTGTCCGAAGAAGGAAGGGAGGCCACGTTCCCTTTCAGCTTCAGCGGCATGCCGACGGTTACCTCGGCCGGGGCGGAAAGGCGGCAGGGGCAGAAGTTCCCTTCCTTTTCCGTCAGGGTGATATCGCCCTTGACGCCGAGTTCGTCGAAGACTTTCCGGAAGATGAAGGAGCCCAGGTTTCCGGGGATGATGAGAATGTGCTGTCCATCGTGGACGTAAGGGGCTATCTTACGCGCGATTTCTTCGTGGCGGTCCGCCGGAACGTGGACGAAGATCGCCTCCGCGCCGGGGATCGCTTCCGCCGGATCCGTCGTGACACAGGCGGGCGTTCCGATTCCGCGGATCTTGCCGCGCAGCTCTATGAAGCCCAGCTCCTTGACGGCATCTAACTCTTTGGAAAAACGCGCATCGTCAAACAGGGTGACCTCAAAGCCGCGCATCGACATGATGCCGGCGACGGCATGACCGGTGGAACCGGCGCCAACGACCGTTATTTTCTTGATCATTTTTCCATTTCCTCCTTGTCGTTAGCCCATAACCACGTAGGCGATGGAGAAGATGATAATGCTTACGACCAGCATAAGGATGGCGGCAAAGCCAACCACCTGGGTACGCTTCGCGGCGCTAGGCAGCTCACTGCGGCCATGGAAGATGGAGGCGGGAGCGGAGGAACCAGGAAGCATCATACCCATGTTGGCAATCCAGATCAGGGCAGCGCCTGCAAGCACAGGGTTCATGCCGGAGGCGATGACGAACGGGCTGATAACCGGGATCATAGCGCTTCCGAATGCGATGTTGGAACCAACGTTGGTCAGGATCAGCATGACAATGATCGTGAAGATCAGGATAAAGATCGGGCTCTTGCCGTCAAACAGAGGCGTGAAGATACCGGTCAGCCAGGGAAGGACACCGGTCGCCTGGTTGGTCACAGCGCTGGCCAGAGGAATGGTCACAGCGCACATGAAGATGACGGGCCAGGATACGGCGGCATCCGAGTGCTTGATGTCGTTGAAGACGATGGCGGGCTGGCCGTCGCCTTCGCCGCTGGGGATCACCATCAAAAGGGCGGAGCAGATACAGAACAGGCCGCCGGTGGTCAGCGTGTCATTTAAGAACTTGGAAAGCGGGTTGTCCAAGAACGTGCCGGCAAAGATGGCTAAAAGCATCGTGATCAAAAAGACGATGATGATGCGCTTTGCGCGGGGACGAAGGACTTTGCTTTCCTCGCCCAGCTTATCCACGTCAAAGGATTCCATGATGGAGAAGTCTACCTTGAAGAGCTTGGCTCCGAGGAAGACGTACAGGGTGATGATGATGGTGCCGGCGATCGCGGTGATCAGGAACATGAGACCTAAGTTGATCGGGGTTCCGGTCACGTTCGCCCAGCTGTTGGCAAGACCGAGCATCCAGCTCTTGTAAGGGATCATGGCGCCGCCCATCATGAGAGAGAACATGATGCCGGCAAAGCCATAGTAGCGGAAGCTGCTGTCCTTCTCATAACCGCAGGAATCAGCGATGTCGCCCCAGATCGCGTAGAGCAGCAGGGACATCGGGATCTGGCTGATGGCGATGGCGGACCACATGAAGATGAACATAAAGCACCAGGTATAGAAGATGGGCTTTCCCTTAAAGATGGGAAGAGATAAGGACCAGCGGACGAACCACTTGCCAAAGCCGTAGACGACGATGGCGCCGGCGGCAAAGTACTGGGTGATGATCTGGAACACGGTGGAGCTTCCGATCATGGAAGAGATACCGGCGTTCATACCGTTCGGATAACCGGAGAGGCCGAAGGCAACGATGGCAAACAGGGAAGGCCAGATGACCTCACAGGTGGAGTATCCGTAGATGACACCCAGGAAGATGCCTAAAAGCTTCATACCCACCGGGGTGACGGTGGAGAAGGTGGGAAGATAGCCAAAACCGAACATGAGAAGCAGGGTGATGGCGATGTGGACATACTGCATAGGCTTGTAGCCGGTTTTTTGGACGACAGGTGCAGACATGGATTGTCTCCTTTCATCAAATGGATCTGGTGCCAGGCCAAAACTATAAAAAGGAACGTTCTTACTACCAATCAGTTTCGGCGGGCAGGGGTCATCGGGTTACAAAGAAGAATGGCGTGTGCCGCCTCCCCAAAGGAGAACGGCTTATGTTTTGTTCAATATAGCTAAAAGGCGGGAAAAATGGAAGGTGTTTTTGTCAAAATGACACACGGTTTTCTGCTAACCGATAGCAAAAAATGAAAATGGTCAGCACGGTCTGTTTGTGCTACATGTAAAGGGAAGAAGAATGGTATCCAAAGAAACACGCAGACAGCCTGCCTTGCCGCATGCGGCAGCAGGCCCTATAAAAAGCATGAAAGGACAAAGCCATGTATGGTTGGAGAGCGAAGATCGGCCTGATCACTCCGATGAGTGAGAACGCCGAGCACGCGTTTCATATTTACGCTCCGGAAGGAGTGAGCTTTGCGTCGATGAAGATACCGTTCCCCGGGCCCACACCGGAGGGCTTAAAGATCCTGAACGATCAGCTGGAGGAAACGGCCGCCAAGTACAAAGGGTATGACGCGGATCTGCTGATTTTCGGATGCACCTCCGGAAGCTGCATCAACGGAATCGGCTGGGATAAGGAATGCATCCGCATCATGGAGAAGGTGAGCGGAATTCCGTCCCTGACCACTTCAACGGCGGTTCTGGAGGCACTGGAAAAGCTGGGCGCAAAGAAGATAGCTGTTCTGACGCCGTACCCGGAGGCCACCAATCAGGCGGAGAAAAAGTTCCTGGAGGATAACGGCTATGAGGTGACCAACATCGTCGGCATGGATGTCTCCTTCTTCCGCAAGGATGGTCACAAGCTGGAGGTGATCGAAGAGGATTACCTTTACAAGTGCTGTTTGAACATGGACTTAAAGGGAGCCGATACCTTCTTCTTAAGCTGCATGGGATTAACCACGATGGAGATTACTCAGAATGTGGAGGATGCCCTGGGCATCCCTGTGGTTACGAGCCATCAGGCGACTTTGTGGAGTGCCTTAAGACACTGCCGGGTTGGAGCGAAGATCCCGAATCAGGGACGCCTGTTCACCCTTTAATCGATAGGAGGAGGTAAACCATGTACAGCAAACGAGCAAGAATTGGCGTGATTGCCCCTATAGACGATCAGGTGGAGTACGCGTTTAACAAGTACGCGCCGGATGGCGTGTCTTTTGACAGTTCCCGGTTATGGTTTCCGGGGCCTACCCCGGAGGGGCTTGTATACCTGTCCGATCAGCTGGAGGAAGCGGCAAAAATGTACCGCAAGAAACCACACGATGTGGTTCTGTTCGGGTGCACGTCCGGCAGCTGCATCAAGGGATACGGCTTTGACAAGGAATGCATTGCCCGGATTGAGCGGGCCTGCGGCTGGCCGGGCTTAACCACCTCGACCGCGGTTTTGGAGGCATTTCAGGCGCTTGGCTTAAACAAGGCGGCAGTGATGACGCCTTACCCGGAGGATACGAACGAGGCGGAGAAAAAGTTCCTGATCGACAACGGGATAGATGTGACCACCATCAAGGGCGTGGGCTTTAACCGCGATAAGGACGGCAACAGCTGGACGACGAAAGGCTTCCTATACCGCTGCGCCAAGCAGGTGGATTTAACCGGAGCGAATGTCTTTTTCCTGAGTTGCATGGGACTGGCCACGATGGAGCTGGTGGAGATTCTGGAAGAGGATCTGGGAATTCCGGTGATCACGAGCCACCAGGCGAGCCTGTGGGCGTGTCTGCGCCATTGCCGCGTAAACGATAAGCTCCCGGGCCTTGGAAAACTCTTTACGATCTGATGAGGAGGAGAACATGGCTTTTAATACCAATGAAATCAAGACGGACATGACGAAGCAGTTGTGTCATTTTATCAAAAATACAAAATACGAGGATATCCCTCCGGCCGTGATTGAGCGGGCAAAGATGATGCTGATGCAGACCTGCGGCGTGTCGCTTTGCAGCATGGGCTTAAAGCCGGTGCAGGATGCCATGGACATCTCCCGCGAGATGTCACCCGGTCCGAACGGAAACGCCACCCTGTGGGGCGATGGCCGGAAGGTTTCCTGGGAAGCGGCCGCCTTTACGGCCGGTACCATGGGCGATACGCTGGACTGGGAGGACTGCTCGGTCACGGGACACCCCTCCTGTGGTGTCATTCCGACGGCCGTCATTGCCTCGGAGGTTCTGCATAAGAGCGGCAAGGACCTTCTGACCGCCGTGGTGATCGGCTATGAAGTGTACCAGCGCATCGCCAACGCGGGGCGCAGCGCCATCACCAGCTACAACATTTTCGGCATCCTTCCGGTGCTGATGAAGCTGTTGGACCTCTCCGAAGAGCAGATGAACCAGGCGTTTGGCGTCGGTACGGCCTGTGCGATTATCGCCTCCAATGTGCATGAGTTCACGATGTCGGATTCGTTAAACTACCTGTATGGCAACCGCGCCGAGAACTGCGTTTCCATGATCAAGACGGTGCTGTACGGCATCGAAAACATGGAAGACGCGTTTGACGTCCCTTCCGCGTATCTGGCGCACTGCGGTTACCAGGAGCCGGAATGGATCACGAAGGAGTTGGGCGAGCACTGGTACATGATGGATCAGCTGCTGGTCAAGCACTGGCCCGCCAACGTCTTTGTCCAGACCTACGCAGAGCTGGCGGAGCGCCTGATCGCGAAGTATCCGATCAATCCGGATGAGATCGAAGAGATCATCCTGCGGCCTTCCGTCGCCTTCCGCACCTGGTACAGCGAGACCGGTTTCGAATCGGTGACGCAGGCCCAGTTCTCCATCCCGTACTGCGTGGCCTGCGCCATGTATCATCCGGAACCCGGTGCTATCTGGTATCGTCCGGAGACCATGAAGGATCCGAAGATCGTGTCGCTTATGAACCGCGTGAAGGCGGACGGCTTTGTGAAGCAGCAGGGCCAGAAGTTTATCCGGGATATGATCGATGGAAAGCATCCGGAAAAGCACATGATCGTGCGGATGAAGGACGGCACCGTGTATGAGGACGCGATTTTCACGCACCCGGGCGATCCGCATTACATGCTGACCCGGGAAGAGTTCTCTGACCGTTTCCGTCTGGAAACGAAGTATGTGCTGGCACCTGAAAAGGCGGAGAAGGCAATCGACTGTATCTGCCACCTGGATCAGTATGAGGATGCGTCCGTGCTGCCTTCGTATCTGTACTAGAGGAGACGCAGTATGCGTCTCCGGAAGGCGCGGAGACGAAGTACGTCGTGCATTATTTCGTAAACCGCGAAATAAGAGGAGGAACCTATGCGATATAATCGATTATATAAAGATAACAATTTCCTGACCCCTACGACCTATACGCAGGAGCTCTCTGAATATGCCGAAAAGCTGAAATACGAGGATATCCCGGCGGAAGTGATCGAGCGTGCGAAAATGATCCTGATGCAGACAATTGGAGTCTCTTTAGGAGCGAAGGACACGCCTATCGCCGCGAAGGCGATCCGCATGGCGGATGAGGCCAACGGCGGGGAAGGCGGCCCGGTGACGCTGTGGGGCAAAGGAGAAAAGCTGGCAGCCGTGAACGCCGCGTTAGCCATGGGTACGATGGCGGACGCCCTGGACTGGGAGGATTGCTCCTGGACCGGACATCCTTCCGCTGGTATCATCCCATGCGCCTGGATTGCCGCGGAAGAACGGCACAAGAGCGGCAAGGACCTTCTGACGGCCATCGTGGCCGGGTATGAGGTGTATCAGCGGATTGCCTGCGCGGTACAGCCCTCGGATGAGAGATGGAAAAAGAAGGGCTGGGGTCTCACCAGCTGGCAGATTTTCGGCTGCATCCTGCCGGTTGCCAAGCTCTATGGCTTTGATGCGCGCAAGATCAATCAGGCCATCGGCATGGGCTGCGAGAGCAGCACGCTGCCGACGGCGTATCATGCCGCGACCATGTCCGACTTCTATCACTATGAGCACGGCTACAGAGCGCGAGACGGATTTCTGATCGCGAAGGAGGTTGAGAAAGGAATCCGAAATCAGCGCGATGCCCTGGATGAGCCGCGCTGCTATACGGGCGTCATCTGCGGTGAGGACGGTTCGAACGCGTCCGGCGCGACGCTGGTGCGCACAGGAGAAGCGGATGTCACCTGGTTTACCCGTGATCTTGGGAAGCGTTACCTCATCATGGAAACGCTCTTGAAGCATTGGCCGGCCAATATGTGGGTGCAGACGCCCGTGGAGCTGGTGCGGAAGATGGCGGATGAGAACGGGTTCGGACCGGATGACATCGAAGAGATCATCCTGGATGCGCCGATCAGAAACCGCATGTGGGCGCCGGATGAGGGCTTTACCTCTGTCACCCACGCGCAGTTCTCGGCGCCTTACGTTATTGCCTGCATGCTGTATCACCCGGTGCCGGGCGCTTACTGGTATACGGAAGAGATGATGAAGGATCCGAAGATCATTGCCCTGGCCAAGAAGGTCAAACCGGGCCCTTCACCTATGGAATCGCCGATGACCGGATTTGCTCAGTTCAGAAATGGGTCTTATCCGATGAAGACCATCACCATCACCTTAAAGGATGGACGGCGCTTTACGGATCAGATGGACTGCCATCCGGGACATCCGGCCAATATGATGACCCGGGAACAGTTTGTGGAGCGCTTCCGCGTGCAGGCCGCCCCGGCTTTGTCCGGTGAAAAGCTGGAGAAGGCGATTGAGACGATCCTGCACATCGATGAGGTGGAGGACATTGCTTCTTTAAGCGGGCTGTTAGAGTAAGATTGAACGAAGAAAGAGGGCTGTCCTTAACGGGCAGCCCTTAGAATACAGTAAAGTGAGAGAAAAATATGAATAAGTATGCCATTGTCGGGTTTGGCTGCGCCGGGTATCATGCGGCGGAAAAAATCCGGAGCAGAGATCAGGAGGCCGTGATCGATGTCTATTCGGATACGGACATCGGCCCCTATAATCCCATGCTGACGACGTACTTTGTGAAGGGGAGCCTGCCCTATGAAGGCATGTTTCCGTTTGGTTCCCTGGAAGAGTGCGAAAAAAAGCTGAACCTGCATATAAAAAAGGAATGTCCGGTTACCGCGGTCGATGGCGAAAACCGGATGATCTGCTGCGCGGACGGGACAAAAGAGCAGTATGACAGGATCCTTTTAAGTACCGGGGCGTCGGCCTTAAAGCCGCCCATCCCGGGCCTTTCGCTTCCCGGCGTCTTTACGATGCGCACAGCGGAGGATGCCGTCCGATTAAAGGAACGGATCGCGTCCGGAAAGCTGAAGACAGCGCTTGTGATCGGGGCTTCCTGGGTGGGAATCAAGGTGGTGGAAGACTTTGTGGAAGCAAAGGTGGCAACCACTTTGGTGGATGGAGCCCCCTGGATGTTCTACGTGGCAGCCTTTGAGGAGACCGCGCGCCGGGCCAAAGAGGACCTGGAAAAGAAGGGAGTCCGCGTTTCTCTTTGCCAGATGCTGGATCACATCGAGGCGAACGCGGACGGGACGCTGACCGCGTTTATGAAGAGCGGAGATACGTTTACGGCGGACACGATCGGTGTCTGCATCGGTGTCCGGACGAACACCGGCTTTCTGAAAGACAGCGGAATTGCCATGAACCGCGGAATCCTCGTGAATTCGAGGATGCAGACGAATCTGCCGGGGATCTATGCGGCGGGCGACTGCGTGGAAGCGAAGGACATTCAGAGCGGCCAGCCGAAGAACATTGGCGTGTGGTACAACGCGGGCCGGCAGGGCGAAGTGGCCGGGGAAAACATGGCCGGCGGCTTTATGGAATTTGACGCCAATATCCTGGTGAACCTGGCGCATTATCTGGACTATGATTTCATCTGCGTCGGGGATGTAAGCGCCTGCGGTCCGGAAGATGAGTACTATGAATATGAGGACGAAAAGCTGTATATCAAGGCCTGCAAAAACGGACAGAAGATCAAATGTATCAACATGATTGGTTCTGCCGATGCCAACGGAGTCGTCAAGAATATTTTTATCAAAACCATTGAAACGCCGGAAGCCGAGATCGATGTAAAGAGCGTGTGCTACCTGTTGACGAACGGTTTCCCGGAGGCGTTTATCAGTTTTCTGCGGCGGAAATAATGGAGTATTACGGAGGAAAAATCATTGACTGATTTAGAGAAAAAAATAGTCGCGAAGATTCCCGGGGAAGATACGGGAATTGAAGTGAAACGGTCGCTGTGCGCCATCTGCAGCCCGGGCCATCACTGCGGCGTGGACTGTTATGTGAAGGACGGGGAGATCATCCGCGTGGAGGGAACCGAGGAGCACCCGTACAACCACGGAAAACTGTGTACCAAAGGTTCCGCACTCAGAAACTATGTTTACCGGAAAGACCGTCTCAAAACCCCGATGCTGCGCGTCGGCGAGAGGGGAGAAGGCAAATTTAAGGAGATCAGCTGGGACGAAGCGTATCAGATCATCGCCGAAAAGCTGGGAAAGGTGAAGGAGACCTACGGGGCCAATTCCGTCGCGTTCTTAAGCGGATACTGCAAGTGGTACCGTCCGATCCTGCACCGGTTCTGCCATGTATTCGGAAGCGTCAACTTCGGCACGGATGACTGCACCTGCAGCGCCTCCAAGGTGATCGCTGACAAGGTGACGGCCGGATGCGGAGCCGGCCCGGACATGGCGCATGCGAATACGTTCCTCGGCTGGAATTACGAGGGGTATTATTCCTCTCACCTGTCGGTGGCGGGCGTGCAGAAGCTGAAGGCGCGCGGCGGGAAGGTGATCATCATTGATATCCGGGAGACCCCGGCTTCCAAAAACTACGCCGATCTCTTTCTGCACATCAACCCCGGTACCGATGGCGCACTGGCCCTTGGAATGGGCAAGCTGATCATCGACAACGGCTGGGCGGATATGGAGTATGTAGAAAAGTACACCTATGGCTTTGAGCAGTATAAGGCACTGTGCGATGCGTATCCGCTTTCCAAAGTCAGTGAAATTACTGGCTTAAAGGAAGAAGAGATTTACGAGGCGGCGAAGCTGTACGCGACGAACGGTCCTGCGTGCACGAATTATTCAGCATCCGCGCTGGTGCATCATATCAATGGCTTTAACGCGCACCGGGCCATCGTGTGCCTGTCCGCCCTGACTGGCAACTTTGACCGCGCCGGCGGAAACGTTCCCAACCCGCCCACCTATCTTCACAAGCCGGCCGGATTTAAGACCAGAGAGCACGAGTTCCGCTCGAACCGCTATCCGGGAACCGCCCGCCGCATCGGCGCGGAGAAGTTCCCGCTGTGGGAGGCGCAGTTTGACGAGACCCAGTCCATGGAGCTTTTAAATCAGCTGGAGACCGGAAGGCCTTATCCGATCAAGGCAATCTTTGCGCTGGGCATGAACGCCAAGATGTATCCGGAGACGGATCACCTGTTAAAAGCCATGTCCGAGAACCTGGATTTCTTCTGCCTGACCGACATGTTTGATACGATGACCGCGAAGTATGCGGATCTGGTGCTTCCGGCCTGCAGCAGTGTGGAGAGAGGTGAACTCAAAGCATACCAGGGAGGATACTTAACCTTTACTAAGCCGGTAATAAAGCCGCTGTATGAATCCCGCTCCGATGTGGATATCCTTTGCGACCTGGCCCGGATCATGGATCTGGATGATGAGCTGTTAAAGAGCGGCTATGAGAAGTGCTGTGACTGGATGATCGAGGGCTGCGGCCTGACCGTCGCGGACTTAAAGAAGTCTGACCTTCCGGTCAAGGTTCCGATTGCCAAATGGCCGGCTGTTCCCGGAAAGATTCTGGAGAACGGTTTTAAGACGAAGACCGGAAAGTTTGAGTTTTATTCCACCGCTATCGCGGACATCGACCCTTCCTTCGGCCTGGATCCGTTGCCGGTATACTACGATTCCCTGCGCGATCAGAATGATCCGGAGACGAAGGAAAACTATCCGTTCTATCTGTGCACCGGCGCCAGACTGGCGCATGCGGTACACTCCCGGACGCACGAGGTACCCTGGCTCAGAAGCCTGCGGCCGGATCCGACCTGCGAGGTAAACGGCGAGGACGCTGATCGCCTGGGCTTAAAGGACGGGGATACCGTGGAACTGTACAGTCCGGTTGGCGCCATCCGGGTGAAATGTCAGCTGACCTGGAAGATCAAGCCTGGCACCATTCTGATGCTCCACGGCTATGATGAGGCCAATGTGAACAACCTGATTCCGAGAAACCACCTGGATCCCTATTCCGGGTACCCGGGATTTAAGGGGATGAGATGTAATATCCGAAAGGTGGAGAGAAAATAAAATGAAGTATACATTTGTGTTTAATCCGGATCTGTGTTCGTCCTGCTCCTCCTGTGTGATCGGGTGCATGGATCAGAACGATTTTGATCCGGAAAGCGGAGACCTGCCTTTCCGCAAAACCTTCCAGAATGAGATCGAACTGGCCGACGGAAGTCATTACAGCGCCTATATCTCGGCCGCCTGCATGCACTGCGTGGATGCCCCGTGCATCGACGCCTGCCCGGTCGGGTGTCTGTCCAAGGACCCGGAGACCGGCTTTACGGTGTACGACAACACCAATTGCATCGGCTGCAAAAGCTGTGCCATGGCCTGCCCCTTCGGCGCTCCCCGCTATCGGAAATCTGACGGCAAGATGGTCAAGTGCGACGGCTGCAATGAGCGCGTAAAAGCAGGCCTGAAACCCGCCTGCGTGAAGGCCTGTTCCTTTGGGGCCTTACAGTGCGTCCCGGAGGAAGAATTCCTGGCGGAGGGAAGCGCGAAGGCCTGTAACGTACTGATCGATCAGCTGGGGCTGAGAAGAAAATAACGTTCCGGGTGATGAAATCGCAGGATGCAATGAAAGTTTCAACGTGAGCAGGAGAGGATCGCATGGAGGAAAAGATACTGTTTTTAAATGAAGAAGATGTGCTGACGCTTTTGTCTCTTAAGGATGCAATCGAAGCCGCACAGGACACGTTCTATCATGTCGGCACCGGGGATATCACCGTCGGGAAAATGGTCATGATGTTTGTGAATGAGAGTCGGAAAAACAATTTCCACTCCATGCCTGCCATCCTGCGGCACAAAGGAGTTGCCGGGGTAAAGTGGATTGACACCTATTCCAATCCGCTTCCCGGCTATCCCTTCAGCCATGGCAACCTGGTCATCGTCAGCGATATACGCACCGGCTCGCCCATTGCCATCGTCGGCGCAACGAATATTACCACCATGCGCACGGCCGGTGGGCATGGGGTCGTTCAGGCCAGGCATCTGTGCAATCCGGAACCGAAGGTGCTTTCCGTCTTTGGCTGCGGCGCGCAGGCCAAGGCCGGGATCCGGGGCTTTATGGAGGAATTCCCTTCCCTCAGGCAGATCCGTCTGTTTTCCAGAAGCCGCGAGCCGATGGAAAAAATTCAGCGCGTCCTAAAGGACCGCTTAGACGTTGTCATCTGTGACACGCCTGAGGAAAATGTCGCAGGCAGCAACCTGATCCTGATGGCCTCCGGCGCCAGACAGGCGCTGCTTACCAAAGACATGGTGCGCCCCGGAACCACCGTCATCGGCATCGAAGGCTTCCGGGACATCGAACCCGTCCTTGGAAAGACAGCGGACAAATGGTACCTCGGCTATAAGGAACCGGACATGGATATTATAAACAGCCCTAATTTAAATCCCGGACACTTTCTTTCAATCGAGGACGTATTCGGGGATATGACAGAGCTTCTGACCGGAAAAATCCCCGGCCGCGAGCGGGAGGAGGAAATCATCGTCTCCACCCATATGGGGATGGGGGCGCATGATGTGGCCTGCGCGAAGCTTGTGTACGATCGGGCGCGCGAATGTGACAGGGGTGTGTGGCTGGAGTTGTAGAGGTGACAGCTTCCAGGTGACAGGGGACGGGCCTGTGTCACAATTTCTGACAGGGGACGGGTCTGTGTCACAAAAGCTATCAGCTTTTGTGACACAGGCCCGTCCCCTGTCAGAAAACGTGACACAGGCCCGTCCCCTGTCACCCTTCAGATCTGTCCCCTGTCAGAAAACGTGACACAGGCCCGTCCCCTGTCATCCCTGCGGAAACACAACATTCAGCGAGAAGAAGCCATCCTTCCACCTGGCAGTCAGCGCGCCGCCGTACTGCTCGGCGATGTAGCGCATCGAGCGCATGCCGAAGCCGTGGTAGGAGGTATCCTCCTTGGTGGTTTCGGGAAGGCCGTCTGAGAACGAGGGCGCGACAGGGCAGGGATTGTCTACATGGATGGAGACAAAGCTGTTTTTCCGCGTGATCTGAAGACGCACGATGCGCCGCTCCGCATCCGGTTCCTGGCCGGTGGCCTCGATGGCGTTGTCCAGAGCATTTCCGAGGAGGGAATACAGATCCTCCGGCTTTAAGAAATTCAGCTGTTTTCCATCCGCCATGCACAGGATCTGAATGCCGCTTTGCATGGCGATCATGTTTTTTTCGGCCAGGATGATGTCCAGGTCCTCGTTGCCGGTCTTTACGTAGTTGTCGTACAGCATGACGGCTTTCTCCAGCTCGGAGATGCTCTTTTCGCGCGCAAGCGCGGGCATGCTGCGCAGGGCGGAAATCTGGTGCTTCAGGTCGTGGCACTTTCGGTTGATGGTGTCCGCCGTGATGCGCATGTCCCGGCTCTGCGTCTGTTCCTGCTTCAGAAGATGCAGCATGATGGTGTGGTCGCGCTCAGTTTTGCTGCTCTGAAACACTTCTAAGAGGATCATGATCTGCAGAAGAGAGAAGCCGACGTCGTACAGGTTGTAGCCGAGGGTTTCTACTTCAAAGTTGGAGGTCCAGTAGCTGATGAAGTAGACCGAGAGAGAGCTGATGATGGCAAATCCCAGAAGCCACAGGCTTTTCATCTCTGCCGTTTCGCTGTCGCCGAACTTCTTTCTGAGGAAAAGACCGGAAAGAAGGAGCACGGCGAGCAGAAAGCACACCTCCGATATCTGCCAGACTAAAAACCCGCCGATCAGCCAGAAGACGCGGCTGCAGCAGTGAATCAGATGCTGCAGCGTATGCGCGAGGCAGACGTAGAAGGCGCATTGCTTTGCGGTGATCTGAAAGAGCGCCACGAGAAGGACGGCGGACAAAACCGTCATAAGCGGGAAACTTAAGGGGAGCCAGCCTCCGATGAGGAGAGCAGGCATAAAGTAGCTTTCCGGGACAAGGTACGGGAGGAAGAGATACAGCCCTCCCAGGATGAGGAGCCTGGCGGGGAAGTATCTGCGGCGCGGCAGGTTCCAGCAGTAGACCAGGACGATGAGAAGGATCTGCATCTGGAAAGAGTTGAGGAACCAGGAGGCAACATATTCGCTTTTCATTCGATCACCTCACCTAACATTTCAGCAATACGCTCCAGACACTCTTTTCTGCGCCTGCGCGTGAGCGGAAGGATATCCCCGCCGACGGTCAGCGTATCCTTCCCGATCGATTGGATGTGCCGTCCGTTTACCAAATGGCTTTTGCTTGTCTTGATAAAATCCTGGAACCGGGGATCCTGCTCGTAGGCGGCCAGAGTGGCATAGACCGTATAGGTTGCCGCGGAAGTGTGGAAGAGGAGCAGGTGATTATACACCTCCAGGTACAGGATGTCCGAAATCGCAACGATCCGGGAGCCGTTTTTGTCTTCGATGAGTACCGAAGCCTCCTTGTTGCGGGAGAGCGAGCGGCAGATCCGCTCCATCGTGACGGAAAGCTGACCGTAGGTGACGGGCTTTACCAGATACGCCGCCGCCCCGACCTCGTATCCGTGCAGGGCATACTGGGGCATGCTGGTGATGAAGACCAGGCAGGTGTTTTCATCGATCTCACGCAGACGTCTTGCGGTATCCATCCCGTTTAAATGCGGCATGACGATATCCATGAAAATCATGTCGGCCTCGCCGCGGTACTGTTCCAGAAAATCCAGCCCGTTTGCATACTCTGTAATCCGCAGTTCGTCTCCCTTTTCGGCGGCATACCGGTTCAGGTACTGGGCCAGGGAGCGCCGGGCCTGTTCTTCATCTTCTACGAGGGCAATTCGAATCATATCACGGTCTCCTTCCATCGTTCGAAGTATAACAGAAGCGGGCCGGTTTGTCACGGTTATAGAGTAAATAGGAACAGTCTTTTTTTGCAGATTTGCAAAAAGGACCATCCCTGTTTGCGAAAACCACTTACGAAGGAAAAGTGACCGCTTGCGGGAAAAATGCGCCGTTTCGAAATAGACCTGCTATGATACCGGTACGGCGGGGAAAAAGCCGCCGCCGCAATCGAAAGAAGGAGGACAATAGCTTGAAAAACGAGAAACTCTGGTCAGGACTTACCGGCATCTTTGCCGTCATCCTGGTCATCGCTCTGGTAGGACAGCCTCTTGCCATGGCGAACGGAAGTTACATCAACACCGCTCTCGGAACCAGCACCAGCAAGGTGGTTGATTCTGGTGAGGCGGGAGACACCACGTATTACAAGAGCTCGTTCGGAGATTTTACCGATCCGGACGCGCAGGCAGCGGCACTGGCCGCTTCCTTCAAGCAGAACATCGAGGAAATGCGCGAAGGCGCCGCGCTGTTAAAGAATGAGAACGGCGCTCTGCCCATGACCTCGGAGACAAAGATCACGGTGCTTGGCCACGGCGCGGTGGATCCCGCGTATCAGGGCTCTTCTGCCGGTACGAAGGTCAAAAACGACAGCATCAACGCCGTTACCTTAAAGAGCGCGCTCGAGGCGCAGGGCTTTTCCGTGAACGAGACTGTCTGGACGGCCCTCGAAGGCGGCAGCGCGGCTCGCGGCGTCATGTCCTACACGCCCTGGGGCGGAAACTCCATCGCGGTAACGGGATCGGCGGCAGGCACTGAGGAAAACAAGGCGTTCTACAGCGCGCTCACCGGCAGCTTTGCCGACTATAACGACGCGGCGATCGTCGTGTTTACGCGTGAGGGTGCCGAAGGTACCGATCTGATCATGAAGGACGTGGACGATGACGGCGTTACGCAGATGAGCGCCCTGGCCCTTCATCAGAACGAAAAGGATCTGCTGGCCCTTGCCAGAGAGAACTTCTCCAAGGTAGTTGTTCTGTTAAACAGCCCCTACCAGATGGAAGTCCATGAGATCCTGCCTTACGCGGACGCGGTTCTGTTCATCGGTTATCCCGGACATCAGGGCTTCACCGGCGTGGCCGAGATCCTGCGCGGCGTCGTGAACCCGTCCGGCAAGCTGGCGGATACCTACGCGACCAGCTCTCTTTCCGCTCCCGCGACCGTCAACTCCGGGACCAACACCCCGCTCTTCTCCAACGTGGACTATGTCAACTCCACCATCGGACAGGATGAGAGCGCGGAGTACGTTTCCTTCCAGGCGGAAGGCATCTACATTGGCTATCGGTATTATGAAACCCGCTACGCTGACTGCGTGATGGGCCAGGGCAACGCAAACGGCAAGGCTGGCGCACTGCCGGGCGCTGAAAGCTGGAAGTATGCCGATGAGGTTCAGTATCCGTTCGGATACGGCTTAAGCTATACGACCTTTGAGCAGACGCTCGATTCCGTGCAGGTGAACGATGACACGATTACCGTGATGGCGACGGTAAAGAATACCGGTTCCGTTCCCGGAAAGAGCGTAGTTCAGGTTTACGCACAGACACCTTACGGCGACTATGAGAAGCAGAACAAGGTGGAAAAGTCCGCGGTACAGCTGGTGGGCTTTGCGAAGACTGGCCTTCTGGAGGCCGGCGCTTCCGAGACTCTGACCGTAACGGTCGACAAGTACCTGCTGGCCAGCTACGACTACACGGCGGCCAAGGGCTACATCCTCTCCGAGGGAGACTATTATCTGGCGATCGGCGACGACTGCCACGACGCGCTGAACAACATCCTGGCGGCGCAGGGATACACTGCGGAGAGCGGCATGACATCTGACGGCGTCTCCGCCAAGGCATACAGCTTCTCCCAGAATTTTGACGCAGACAAGTACCGCACCGGCGAAAACGGCGGTATCGTAACCAATCAGTTTGAAGACTGTGACTTGAACTACTGGATCCCCGGTGCCGGCACGTATGTAAGCCGCAGCGACTGGGAGGGCACCTTCCCGACGGCACAGACCATCGTTGCCGCGACGGATGAGATGCTGGAGATCCTGGACGGCGAGTGGTACGAGAAGCCCGAAGGCGCTCCTTCCTACGCGGAAGTGGCCGCCAACTTCGGACAGCAGAACAACCTCACCCTTGCCATGATGAAGGACGTGCCGCTTTCGGATCGCGAGACCTGGCTGAAGTTTATCTATCAGCTGCAGCCGGAAGATCTTCCGTTTGCCACGGCAGAGAGCTTCTCCTGCCCGGCTGTCGGCGATCTGTCCCCTGCCTTCCCTGTTGGTGACGGCTGCGATTCCGTCGGCGGAACCTATCCGATCCCGATCATGGTGGATGGCCAGGAAGTCAAGCTTCCCACCACGCGTTACTGTTCGAACGTAATCCTGACCGGTACGTTCAACACCGATCTGTACGCCGGCCGCGGCACCATGATGGGTGAGGACGGTCTGTGGTCCGGCTTCATGATCAATTACAACGTCGGTAACGACCTTCACAGAACGCCTTTCGGCGGACGTAACTACGAGTACATGTCGGAATGCCCGACCATGAACTACCTTGCTTCCATCCCTCAGGTGGAGGCTACCGAGAAGACCGGATCCCACGCCGCTCCCAAGCACTTCTGCGGTAACGATCAGGAATTCTACCGCTCCGGCGTGATTACGTTCTTTAACGAGCAGGCCTTCCGAGAAGGCGACCTGCGTGCGTTCGAAGGCGGACTTCGCGAGGCGAAGGCCGGCGGTCTGATGCAGTCCTTTGAGCGTCTTGGCCTGAAGTGGGCCAGCGCCAGCTACGCACTCAACACCATCGTTCTTCGGAACGAATGGGATTGGCAAGGCGCGATCGACACCGACGCGGCTCCTTGCTTTGGCGAATACACCGACGGCGGATACTTAAACCATGCGGCGGAAGTGCTGGCTGCCGGCACGCAGGAATGGTGCCTTGACAGCGTCGGCGGCCACGGCGCCTGGGTTCTGCAGAAGGCGAAGGACACCGACGACGGTCACCTCCTTGAGCTTCTGACGGATGCCGCCATCAGCTGGGAGTACGCCATCAGCCGTTCAAACATCATCAACGGCATGTCCTCCACGGCCCGCATCGTCCAGATCACGCCTTGGTGGCAGACGGCCATCACAGCCATCACCGTATGCTCCGCTGTTTTGACGGCCCTTTCCTTCCTGATGCTGATTGTCAGCAAGATCCGGAAGAATAAATAGACAGGAGGCGAAATCATGAAGAAAAAATCTGCTGGTTTTTATGCCGCTGCCATTACCGCAGTGCTGGCCATCGTCAGCCTTGTCCTGATGTTCCTCTACAAGGGACGCGGCGGTATTGTCTCGAACGCGGCCATGACAGCCGCCATCGCCGCAATCATCTGTGAAGCGGCTTCCTTCCTGGGCGAAAAGCCCTGGACGGACTTTACCTCCATCGCCGGAGCCGCATGCCTCGCGTTCGCGATGATGAGCGTCCTTGGCGACGGCATCTGGAACATCGCCGAATCGATCAACGGCATCAAGATGGTTGGCCTTCCGGAGCTCGCTGGCATGAACTACACCATGGCCGGTGTGGGGCTGGTCTCCATCCTCACCGCGCTGGTTGCCTGCTTCACGAAGAAGAGCAAGGAAGTCTAACAGGGGACACATCCCTATATAGGCGATCGTAAAGAACACCCCCCGGCGGTCCTTTGGAAGAAGGACCCGCCGGGGGGTGTTTGCACTATTTAAGAAAAAAACGTTCCCCGCCGCCTTTCTGTGTGGGCTTCAGGATTTCCCGGCGCTCCGATTCGCAAAGATGACCGCAAAAACCACGAGGACGATACCCAGAATCTCCGTGGCGGAAAGCTTCTGATCAAAGAGAAGAACGCCAAGGACGGCGGCAAAAACCGGTTCAACCGTGGCAAGCTGGGCCGCCCGGGAGGGCTCCATGTCGTGCAGTCCGGCCGTATACAGAAGGTAGGCCATGAGCCCGGTGACGAGGCCGCAGAGAACCGACAGCAGGGAGGCCGCCGGCAGCCGGGGGATATCGGAGAGGCTGCCGTTTGCCGCAGAGAGGAGGAAGTACGCCGCGGCCGCGATGCTGAAGGTATACAGGACGTTGGTAAACGGCGAGTAGCCCCGCTCCTGGATCATGCGGCTGAAAATGGAATACAGGGAATATCCGAGCGCGGCCCCCAGGCCGAGGGCTAACCCCTTCGCGGTCAGAGCGTTTTCGCCCGGACCTATGCCGGAAACCAGCGCGCAGCCAAGGATGGCGATCAGGATGGAGAAGACCTTCCGGACGCCAAGCTTCTCCCCAAAGAGCATCGCGGACAATAGCATGACCATGGCCGGGGAGGTATACAGAAGCGCGGCGGCGGTTGCGATTTTGGTTTCCCGGATCGCGGCGGTATAGCAGGACGTGAAGAAAAGAATGCTGGCCAGTCCGTTCGCGGCAAACAGGATCCAATCCTTTCTTTTTATACGAAGCTGACTGCGATCCCGGAACAACAGGTATAAAAGTACTGGTAGCGCCGTGGCCAGGAAGCGGAGAAAAATCAGGGTGCTCTCCTGCATACCTGAGCGGCCTATTACGGTAACAAAGGAGCCGTAGGTACCCCACATCATAGCTCCTGCGATGACAAGAATAGTGGCTTTTTGGCTGCGTTTCATCAAAATAAACCTTACCTTTACATGAGTGGAATTGTCGGAGATTATAGCACAGCCGTTCGCCGCTGACAAGGTGCTGTCAGGTTTCTCCCTGCCATCCGTAAGGCCGCATGGGTGTTTTTTATGATATCGTCCGGTCGCGATATCATAAAAAACGCATCCGAAGAGGGCTCGTTGGCGTAGATGAGGCCATAGGGAACCGGTTTTGTATAGCTTGCATATCCTTCCCGCAAAGGGTATAATCAGGGGGAGTTTTGAGCAACTAACCTGTGGGAGGTAAATGATATGAACACACACGCGCTGATTGGGATCCTGATCCCGTTTCTCGGTACCAGCCTGGGCGCCGCGATGGTCTTTGTACTGAAAGGGAAACTGTCGGATGCCCTGCGAAAAATCCTGACGGGCTTTGCGGCCGGCGTCATGGTGGCGGCCTCGTTCTGGAGCCTCTTAGAGCCGGCATTAGAGAGCAGCGAGGCAATGGGAAAGCTTTCCTTCGTGCCCGCCGCCGTTGGTTTTTTAGTGGGCGTGGGCTTCCTGCTGCTTCTGGATGAGGTCACGCCGCACATGCACTTCAACCAGGAAGAGGAGGGCGTGAAGAGCGGCCTGAAGCGGACCACGAAGTTGATCCTCGCGGTGACCCTGCACAACATCCCCGAGGGGATGGCGGTGGGCGTGGTCTATGCCGGCTTCCTGTCCGGGGAGGCGGGCATCAGCGCCGCGGGCGCCCTGGCCCTTGCGCTGGGCATTGCCATCCAGAACTTCCCCGAAGGGGCGATCGTCTCGATGCCGCTC
>JAFVBO010000025.1 GCA_017479935.1 Lachnospiraceae bacterium | reverse complement strand
TCTCGGTGGCGGTTGATATCGATATGCTTGTCGCAGATATTCACACCGTCTACGAGAATCTGTCCGCTGGTGGGCTGTTCCATCAGATTCAGACAGCGCAGAAACGTGGACTTTCCGCCGCCGGAAGGCCCGATGACCGATACCACCTCATGCTCGCGGAAGTCAATGGAAATATCGTCCAGAACGGTGAGCTTCTCAAAACGCTTGGTGAGGTGCTTTACCTGGATGATGGTGCGTCTTTCTTCATTATGCCCTGCGTCCATGCGCCATCCTCCTCTCTGTATAGGCTACAAGCTTGCTGAAGATAAAGGTCATGATAAAGTAAATGATGGCAGCGACGAACAGACATTCCAGGGTATTGTATGTCTTGGCCTTTACGCCATTGGTGCGGTACATAAGGTCTGCGATGCCGATGACGGATACAACAGAGGATTCCTTGATGACGGTGACGAACTCATTGCCCAGTGCCGGCAGGATATTGCGTATGGCCTGGGGCAGAACAACCATGGTCATTCCTTGTTTTTTGCTCAGTCCCAGGCATCGCGCAGCTTCCATCTGCCCGCTGTCTACGGCCTGAATGCCGGAGCGAATGACTTCAGCCACATAGGCACAGCTGTTCAGGCTCATGGCGACAATGCCTGCCATGAACCGTGAAAAGTCCGGGATAAAGGAAACCTCGGGAAAGGTAACTCCAATCATGGGAAGACCATAGAAAATAAACATGAGCTGTACCATCAGCGGGGTGCCGCGGAAGAACTCAATATAAGCGGTTGCCAGCCAGCGCAGGGGATGGATCTGACTCATGCGGGCCAGTGCCATCAGAGCGCCGAGAACCGTGCCGATCAGTACCGCGGAAGCGGAAATGATCAGGGTATTGCGGACACCTTCGGTAAAGAAATTACCGTAATTGACGATCAACTGTTCAACGGTTTTGAAGAAAGGCATACGAAACCTCCGGACAGAGAATCAGGACGCAACCGAAAATCCTCACATGCATCGGCATGTGAGGATGAAAGCGCAAGGACAGATGTTACTCGCCGGTTTCTCCGCTGGCAGCAACGGCCGCGTCATAGGCTTCCTGATAGGAGCCATCCTCAACCACGCGGTCAATGACTTCGTTAATCGCAGCGAGAAGATCGTCAGAGCCCTTTTTCAGAACAGCTGCCTTGCCAAAGCTTGCTTCCTCAGCGGTGAACGTAAACTCGGCGGCTTCCAGAGCGCCTTCGCTGGAGGCGATCATGGCCTCGCCCACTGCCTGGTCAACTACGAAACCGGCAATGTTGCCGTTGATGGTTTCCAGACCGAGCTCGGGATAGGTGGGCAGTTCAAACAGTTCGCTGTCGGGCAGGGCTTTTTCCACCAGCTGAGACTGGATGGTGCCAAGCTGAGCACCGACACGCTTGCCGGCCAGAGAAGCCTTGTCAGCATATGTCTTGGCGTTGCCGGACTTGACAATGAGCAGCTGATTGCTCAGCTCGTACTGATTGGAGAAGTCAATGACTTCCGCACGTTCGGGGGTTACGGTAAAGGCGGCAAGGCCCATATCGATCTGACCGGCGGCTACGGCGGGGATAATGCCGTCAAAAGCCATATCGTTCATTTCAAGGGTAACGCCCAGGGCGTCAGCGATCTGCTGCGCCAGCCAGATATCGCATCCGGCAAAGTTGGCGTCATCATCCAGGTATTCATAGGGCGGATAGGTGGCTTCCGTGCCGACAACGATTTTTCCGGCGGCCTGCACCTTTTCCAAAGCGGTTTCTGCGCAGGCGGAAGCAACACAAAGCATCATGATGGCCACGAGCAGGGCCAGTACACGAGACGGGAATTTCATATGGTTTCCTCCTCTATTCCATGTTTCCTGCATATCTATACAGGCACGTGCATTATTATACACTGCCGTCATCTTGCGTCAAGTAAAGATCCAAAGAAGAAATGGCATTTATAACCTGAACTCCCAGAAAATTATAAGCGAAATATCAGACTGTAATAGCCTTCATAGTCCGAATAATCGACATAACGGAATCCCATCTCAAACCAAGGTTTTCAAAAAGCTCTTTTTGTTTGTTGGTTAAAGCAGTAAGCGGCATGTATCCAC
>JAFVBO010000024.1 GCA_017479935.1 Lachnospiraceae bacterium | reverse complement strand
TCGGCCCCGGATGCAGTTGCCGGTCTTTTGCAAGGCCTGCCGCGCGTTTCTGTAGAGGAAGGCGGCATCTTGCCGGCACTCTGGGAACTGGGCGGGCTCGCCGGGTGCGGGTTTCGCGTGGCCTTAAGGGAAATCCTCGTGCGGCAGGAAACCGTGGAAATCTGTGAAGCGGTGGGAGAGGATGTCTATGCGCTTTTATCGGGCGGGTGCGTTCTGGTTCTCACAGATCGCGGGCGCTATTTATGCGATCAGATGAAAGAGAGAAAAATCCCGGCCGCGGTGATCGGGACCTGCGCGGAAAAACGGGGAAAAATCCTGGTAAACGGCGAGGAAGAGCGGTATCTGGACAAACCCCGGAGCCATCCCGGATTATAAAAACACGCATGCAGCGCCATCCCGCTGTTTAAACTACCTAGGAAAGGAACAAAACAATACCCATGTTAAATGTGGTTCTTCTTGAGCCGGAGATTCCGGCCAATACCGGAAACATCGGGCGCACCTGCTGCGCAACCGGAACAAGGCTTCATCTGATCCGCCCTCTTGGCTTTTCTCTGGATGAAAAGCATCTGAAGCGGGCCGGGCTTGACTACTGGGATCTGCTGGACGTGGAAGTGTACGACAGCTATCCGGATTTTCTGGAGAAGAATCCCGGCGCGAAGATCTATATGGCGACGACGAAGGCAAAAAAGGTGTATACCGAGGTGTCCTATGAACCGGACTGCTACCTGATGTTTGGGAAGGAGAGCGCCGGGATTCCGGAATCCATCCTGGTGGAGCACCCGGACACCTCCGTGCGGATCCCGATGAATGAGGATATTCGCTCCTTAAACCTGTCCAATTCGGTCGCCATCGTGCTGTACGAAGCCCTGCGCCAGAATAATTTTCTCCATATGCAAAGGGAAGGACATCTGCGGAAATTTTCGTGGGATTAGGCGGAAACCTTGACATCAGAGGGGCTTTGATGTATTCTCTTGACGAATGCGGTTTTAGCTTGTAAAATCGCGTGAGATATGCTATGATGCATGAGCAGACTTGTGTTCCGAAATGGCATCATACAGTCAGGAACAAAAGCGGAACAACCCTATTTGGAGGATGAGTAAATGAAGAGAGTAAAAACCTTAACGAACGGAACCCTGAAGAACACGATGAAGAAGGGCGGCTGCGGCGAGTGCCAGACTTCCTGCCAGTCCGCATGCAAGACCTCCTGCACCGTAGGCAATCAGTCCTGCGAGAACAAGGATAGATAAAGGAACCGTTAGAGAAAGAAAAAAGCAAGGTCGAAAGGCACTCTGCGAGCAGGGTGCTTTTCCATTGTGGAAACAAAAAGAAACAGGAAGGAATGGGCGGGATAAGCCCTCCTTTTTGGGAGATAGAATGATTCATCAGTACAAGAACAACGGCTATAACATCGTCATGGATGTTTGCAGCGGCGCGGTGCATGTGGTGGATGATGTCACCTATGACGTGATCGCGCTGTACGAAGGACGGCAGGAAGCGGATATCATCGGGGAACTGAAAAACCGCTACCCGGAAGCCGATATCCGGGAAGCCCTTTCGGAAGTGAAGGAACTGATCGACCGGGAGGAACTGTTTACCGAGGACGTCTACAAAGAGTACGTCACAGACTTTAAAAAGAGAAGCACGGTGGTGAAGGCCCTGTGCCTGAACGTCACCCACGACTGCAACCTGGCCTGCCGCTATTGCTTCGCCGAGGAAGGCGAGTATCACGGCGAGCGCGGCCTCATGAGCTTTGAAGTGGGAAAGGCAGCGTTAGATTTCCTGATTGCCCATTCCGGCAACCGGATCAACCTGGAAGTGGACTTTTTTGGCGGCGAGCCTCTCATGAACTGGGAGGTGGTAAAGCAGCTGGTAGCCTACGGGCGTTCCCAGGAAAAACCGCACAACAAGAAATTCCGCTTCACCCTCACGACGAACGGCATGCTCTTAAACGACGAGATCATGGAATTCGCCAACCGCGAGCTTCATAACGTCGTCTTAAGTCTGGACGGAAGAAAGGCAGTCAACGACCGGATGCGTCCGACCCGAAACGGCAACGGATCCAGCTACGATATCATCGTGCCGAAGTTCCAGAAGTTTGTGAAGGGACGGAAGGGCCAGTACTACGTGCGCGGCACCTTTACCCGTAACAACCTGGATTTCTCGCAGGATGTGCTGCACTACGCGGACTTAGGCTTCGATCAGATGTCCATCGAGCCGGTGGTTTCGGACCCGGAAGAGCCCTATGCGATCCGGGAGGAGGATATCCCGCAGATCTGCGAGGAGTACGACCGCCTGGCGAAGGAGTACATCAAACGGTATAAAGAGGGAAGAGGCTTCACATTCTTCCACTTTATGATCGACCTTTCGCAGGGCCCCTGCGTGGCCAAACGGCTGTCCGGCTGCGGCTCGGGAACCGAGTACCTGGCGGTTACCCCCTGGGGCGATCTGTATCCCTGCCATCAGTTTGTGGGACAGGAAGGCTTCTGCCTGGGAAACGTCTGGGACGGTATCAAAAATCCGGAGCTGGTGGATGAATTCAAGCTTTGCAACGTATATGCCAAGGAAAAGTGCAGGGACTGCTTTGCCCGTTTCTATTGCAGCGGCGGGTGCGCGGCCAATGCCTACCACTTCCACGGGAACATCAACGATGCGTATGAGATCGGCTGCGCCATGCAGAAGAAGCGGATCGAGTGCGCCATCATGATCAAGGCGGCCCTGGCGGATTACGAAGCGGAGCAGGAAGATAAAAAAGAAACAAAAAAAGAAGAGGCTGCCCGGTAAAGGTGCGGCGGAACGGGAGAGTATCATGAGTAAGTTAGGAAACAACAAGGATGCCGGAAAAGGCTGGCTGAAAATCGTGCTGGTCGTTCTTGTCACCGCGTTATTCTGCTATTTCGCGGTGAACGGCTTTGACAGCACCGGAAGCGGCGGCGCCTCCAGCATCAAGCGCGGTCTGGATCTGGAAGGTGGCGTATCGATCACCTATGAGACGGTGAAGCAGGATCCCACTGCCGAAGATTTAAGAGACACGATCTACAAGCTGCAGAAGCGTGTCGAGCACTTCAGCACAGAAGCGGAAGTTCGCCAGGAGGGCGGAAACCGCATCACCGTAAACATCCCCGGTATCATGGATGCCAACGAGATCCTGGAGGAACTCGGCAACCCTGGTAGCCTTACCTTTACCAATGCGGACGGTGAAGTTCTGATGACCGGTGATGTGGTCACCAGCGCGCAGGCCGGTTACACCACGAACCAGACCACCGGCGCAACCAACTACGTGGTCAGCCTGACCTTCAACGATGAAGGAACGAAGCTGTTCGCCGATCTGACCAAGGAGTATTTAAACGACTATATCCTGATCGTCTATGACGGCGAGCTGGTCAGCTACCCGACCGTCAACGATGTCATCACCGGCGGAAGCTGCGTGATCGAGAATATTTCCTCCTTTGAAGAGGCGGACAACCTGGCCACCACGATCCGTATCGGTTCCCTGCCGCTTGAACTCGTAGAGGCCCGCGCTTCCGTCGTCGGCGCCAAGCTCGGCGCGGATGCCCTGCGCACCAGCTTAATCGCCGGTGGCATCGGCCTCCTGCTCGTCATTCTGCTCATGATCGGCGTGTACCGCATTCCGGGCGTGGCCTCCGCCATCGCTCTGGTTATGTACGTTGCTCTGGTGATCCTGATGATCGCCGGCTTCGAACTGACGCTGACCCTGCCGGGTATCGCCGGTGTTATCCTGGGTATCGGTATGGCGGTTGACGCAAACGTCATTATCTTTGCCCGTATCCGCGAGGAAATCGCGCAGGAGAAATCCGTCTTAAGCTCCATCAAGACCGGTTTCCAGAAGGCTCTTTCCGCCATCATCGATGGTAACATCACCACGATGATCGTCGCGGTCATCCTGATCCTGATCGCGCCCGGTACCATCAAGGGCTTCGCGCAGGCTCTGGCCATCAGTATCGCGGTGTCCATGTTCACGGCTCTGGTCATCACCCGTGTCGTGTTAACCGGCCTGTATCAGATCGGCTTTAAGGATCCGAAGTTCTACGGAGCTGAGAAGCATGAGAAGAAGCTTCCCATCGTGGCAAACCGCAAGACCTTTATGATCATCTCCGGTGCCGTCATCGGCGTGGGCGTTCTGTTCATGGTGATCAACGCTGCGGCCCGCATCGGCGCGCCTTTAAACTACGGCCTTGAGTTCATCGGCGGTACCTCCACCACGGTCAGCTTTAATGAAGAGCTGAGCGCGGAAGATATCAACACCACTCTGGCGGATCAGGTGAAGGAAGTTGTCGCCAATACCCAGGTGGAAACGCAGAAAGTACAGGGCGGCAACAACGTCGTCATCACAACCCGTACCCTGGATGCCTCCGAGCGTGCGGACTTAGACCAGATGCTGGAAGACAAGTACGGTGTCGCAACGGATCAGATCACCTCTGATTCCATCAGCGCCTCCGTCAGCTCCGAGATGCGCAACGACTCCATCATGGCCATCATCGTCGCGACGCTGTTCATGCTGGTTTACATCTGGATCCGTTTCAAGGATATCCGCTTTGGCGCGTCGGCCATCATCTGCCTGCTGCACGATGTTCTGGTCGTGGTTACCTGCTACGCCATCGCGAAGTGGTCCGTCGGTAACTCCTTCGTGGCCTGTATCCTGACCATCGTTGGTTACTCCATCAACGCCACCATCGTTATCTTCGACCGTATCCGTGAGCACATCAACAGCGGTGCCGGCGAAGAGCTGGATGAGCTGGTCAACAACAGTATCAACGAGACGTTAACCAGAAGCATTTACACGTCCTTAACGACGTTCATCACGGTTCTCTGCCTGTACATCATGGGCGTTACCACGATGCGCGAGTTTGCTCTTCCGCTGATGATCGGTATCCTGTGCGGCGGTTATTCTTCCGTCTGCCTGGCTGGTTCCATCTGGCTGCTGCTTCGTAAGAAGTTTGTGAAGAAAGCAAACTAGTACTTGTACCGGTAAGTGAGTTTTTGGCCGCCGCAGTTGCCCTTTCAAAAAGAGTAAATGCGGCGGCCCTTTCTATAAAAGCGGCTGCGGAGTAAAATAGCGCGCCTGCTTTTATGGCATAGGGAGCAGCGCGTCCCCACGCTGCATGAGGAAACGTTATGTATCGAATTCTTGCGGAAGACGGCCGCGCGAAGCGGGCGGAAGTGACAACGGTTCACGGCATTATACAGACCCCGGTCTTTATGAACGTCGGAACCGTCGGCGCCATCAAAGGCGCGGTTTCGACGGAGGATCTGGAGGAGATCGGCACCCAGGTGCAGCTCTCCAATACCTATCATCTGCACGTCCGGACCGGCGACAAAGTGATCAAGGAGCTGGGCGGGCTTCATAAGTTCATGTCCTGGAACCGGCCGATCCTGACCGATTCCGGCGGCTTTCAGGTGTTTTCCCTGGCGGGGCTGCGGAAAATCAAGGAGGAAGGCGTCACGTTCCAGTCGCACATTGACGGGCACCGGATCTTCATGGGGCCGGAGGAGAGCATGCAGATTCAGTCTAACCTGGGCTCCACGATCGCCATGGCCTTCGATGAGTGCGCGCCGCACCCCTGTACCCGGGAGTATATGGAAAATTCCGTCGCCCGTACAACCAGATGGCTGCACCGCTGCAAGGCGGAGATGGAGCGCTTAAACAGCCTTCCGGACACCATCAACAAGGACCAGTGGCTGTTTGGCATCAACCAGGGCGGAACCTTCGAGGACATCCGGATGCGCCACGCGCAGGAGATTTCCGAGCTGAACTTGAACGGCTATGCCGTCGGCGGCCTGGCGGTGGGCGAGAGTCATGAAGAGATGTATCACATCCTGGACGTGACGGTTCCGCTTTTGCCCCGCGAAAAGCCCACGTACTTAATGGGTGTGGGAACCCCCGCCAATATCTTAGAATCGGTGGACCGCGGCGTAGACTTCTTCGACTGCGTGTACCCCTCGCGCAACGGCCGCCACGGACACGTGTACACTAACAAGGGGAAACTGAACCTGTTCAACTCCCGCTACGAGAAGGACATGGCCCCGATCGAGGAAGGATGCACCTGCCCGGCCTGCCGCCGGTACAGCCGCGCCTACATTCATCACCTGATGAAGGCAAAAGAAATGCTCGGAATGCGGCTTTGTGTCTTGCATAATTTATCGTTTTATAATAGAATGATGTCTGAAATTCGGCTGGCCATAGAAGAAAAACGCTATGCCACCTACAAAAAGCAGAAGCTGGAAGGCTTTCTGGAAGAAAACTCTTAGGAGGAAAGAAAAATGAGTTTTGCATTTATGACGACAACGATGGGCCCTACGTTCTGGATTATGTACATCGTCTTTCTGGTGGCGATCCTGTACTTCATGGCTATCCGTCCGCAGCAGAAGCAGAAGAAGCAGTTCCAGGAGCTGATGGCAGCTCTGGAAATCGGCGACAGCGTGAAGACCACCAGCGGTTTCTACGGCGTTGTCATCGATATCACGGATGACATGGTCATCGTTGAGTTCGGAAGCAACAAGAACTGCCGTATCCCCATGGACAAGGCAGCCATCGTTGAGGTGGAAAAGGCCAACCAGGTCAATACGACGACAGCTGAATAAGAAATTCCGTCTTACACGACAGATGAAGCAAGGAGACTAACCTATTATGAGCAGAGTATACAATTTTTCCGCAGGCCCGGCCGTTTTGCCGGAGGAGGTGCTGCGCGAGGCGGCAGCCGAGATGCTGGATTACAACGGAACAGGAATGTCTGTCATGGAGATGAGCCATCGCTCCAAACCTTTCGAGGAGATCATCCAGACGGCTGAGAAGGATCTTCGCGATCTGATGAACATTCCGGATAATTATAAGGTCCTGTTTTTACAGGGCGGCGGCTGGACGCAGTTTTCCGCCGTGCCGATGAACCTGATGAAGAACGGCGTGGCCGACTACATCATCACCGGCAGCTGGGCTAAGAATGCCTGGAAGGAAGCGAAGAAGTACGGCACCGCCAACGCCATCGCATCCAGCGAGGATGAGAACTTCACCTACATTCCGGATTGCTCGGATCTTCCGATCGACGAGAATGCCGATTACGTTTACATCTGCCAGAACAATACCATTTACGGTACGGCGTTCAAGACGCTTCCCAACACGAAGGGAAAGGATCTGGTGGCGGATGTCTCCTCCTGCTTCTTATCGGAGCCGGTGGATGTCACAAAATACGGCGTGATCTGGGGCGGTGTTCAGAAGAACATCGGTCCTGCCGGCGTCACCATCGTCATCATCCGCGAGGATCTGATCCGGGACGACGTCAATCCCGCGACGCCTACGCTCTTAAAGTATAAGACGCAGGCCGACAAGGACTCCTTGTTTAACACGCCTCCCTGCTACGGAATCTACATCTGCGGCAAGGTCTTTAAGTGGTTAAAGAAGATGGGCGGCCTTTCGGCCATGAAGGAGTTGAACGAGCGCAAGGCAAAGGTGCTCTACGATTTCCTGGATTCTTCCGAAATGTTCCACGGCACGGTCCGCAAGGAAGACCGGTCCCTGATGAACGTTCCGTTTGTGACGGGCGACAAGGACCTGGACGCCGCGTTTATCAAGGCGGCTTCCGAGGCCGGTTTTGTGAACCTGAAGGGCCACCGCTCGGTGGGCGGCATGCGCGCCAGCATCTACAACGCGATGCCGGAAGAGGGCGTTTGTAAGCTTGTGGAGTTCATGAAGAAGTTTGAGGCGGAGCACAAATAACAGGAGAGGAAAACGAATGTACAAGGTTCATTGTCTGAATGCGATTTCATCGAAGGGAACCGATCAGCTGAAAGGGAATTACGCGCTGACTGAGGATATCAAGGCGGCGGACGCCATTCTGGTGCGCAGCGCCGTCATGCACGATATGGAAGTGCCGGATTCGCTGCTGTGCGTAGCCAGAGCCGGTGCCGGCGTCAACAACATTCCGCTCGATGCCTATGCAAAGAAGGGCATCGTGGTCTTTAACACCCCCGGTGCCAATGCCAACGCAGTGAAGGAACTCGTGATTGCCGGCCTTCTGATGGCGGCCCGCGATATTCACGGCGGTATGGAGTGGATCGAAACCTTTGCCGATGATGAAAACATTGCCAAGGACGCGGAGAAGGCCAAGAAGAAATTCGCCGGCCACGAAATCTACGGCAAGACCCTGGGCGTGATCGGCCTGGGAGCGATCGGTGTGCTGGTGGCCAACGCGGCCGTCAACTTAGGCATGCGCGTCTTAGGATACGATCCGTATCTGTCCGTGGCAAACGCCTGGAAGATGTCCCGCCACGTGGAGTACCGCAAGGATTTAAACTCCATGCTCGCCGAGTGCGACTATGCCACGATTCACGTTCCTGCCATGGATTCCACGAAGGGCATGATCGGTGTCGATCAGCTGAACGCGTTAAAGGACGGGGCCTGCGTGTTAAACTTTGCGCGTGACATCCTGGTGGATGAAGGCGCCATGGAAGACGCGTTAAAGAGCGGCAAGGTGCGCAAGTACGTGACCGACTTCCCGAATACGCGCTCCGTGAAGATGCCGAGCACGCTGGTGCTGCCGCACCTGGGCGCTTCCACCGAGGAGTCCGAGGAGAACTGCGCGGAGATGGCGGCTCAGGAAATCCGCGAATTCCTGGAAACCGGCAGCATCCGCAATTCCGTGAACTACCCGAACTGCGACTTAGGCCAGCTTTCCACGCCTTGCCGCATCACGATCATGAACGACAACATTCCGGACATGATCCGTCAGTTCTCGGCCGTTTTGGCCGCGCGCGGCATCAACATCGTCGAGCTGACCAACAAGAGCCGCGGCGAGTTTGCGTACACCGTGATCAATCCGGACAAGATGGTGGACGACGTGCTGGTGGACGAACTTTCCGCCATCCCCGGCGTCAACCGCGTCCGTGTCATCAAGCAGGTATAAATCATGGCGATTGTGAAACCGTTTCCCTGTCTGCGCCCGGATCCGACTTTAGCCGGCCGGGTAGCCGCGCTGCCTTACGACGTCTACAGCCGTGCGGAAGCGCGGGAAGTTACGAAAGAGGAACCGATTTCCTTCCTGAATATTGACCGCCCGGAGACCCAGTTTTCTCCGGATACGGATATGTACAGCCGTCCTGTCTATGAAAGGGCGGCTGCCCTTATTCGGGAATGGGAAGGAAAAGGCATTTTTGTGCGGGACGATGCGCCCTGCTTTTATCTGTGGGAAGAGACCATGGAAGGGCGCAGCCAGACCGGCATTGTGGGCTGCAGCGCCGTGGACGATTACCTGTCCGGCGTGATCTGCCGCCACGAAAACACCCGCCGGGATAAAGAGGAAGACCGCATCCGGCACATCGACATCACGGGTGCCCAGACCGGCCCCATCTTCCTGGCGTTCCGGGATTCCGAAGAAATCCGCGTTCTGATGGAAGCCGAAAAGAAGAAGGACTGCCTGTACCGCTTTACCACGAAGGAAGGCGTCTTGCACCGCGTCTGGCGGATCGCTGATCCGGACATCTGCCGGCAGCTCACCGAAGGCTTTGCCGCGCTTCCGCACACCTACATCGCAGATGGCCATCACCGGGCGGCCTCGGCCGTGGAAGTGGCTAAAATGCGCCGCGAGAAGGCCGCCGTGCAGACGGGCGAGGAACCGTACCAGACCTTCCTTTCCGTGCTGTTCCCACAGTCCGAGCTGCGCATCATGGATTATAACCGCGTGGTGAAGGATTTAAACGGCCGGACATCGGAAGCCTTCCTTTCCGAGCTGGAAAAAGAGTGGGTGGTGACTCCTGTCGCCAATGCCCGGGAGGCAAAGCCTGCAAAGAAGCTGCACATGGGAATGTATCTGGACGGGCAGTGGTACACCCTGTCGCCGCGCGTTTCCATGATGACGGGCGATGCGGTGGAGGATCTGGATGTGTCCATCCTGCAGAACCGCGTCTTAGCTCCTATTTTGGGGATTTCTGATCCGCGGACGGATGAGCGCATCGGTTTCATCGGCGGCATCCGGGGCCTTCGGGAGCTGGAGAGAAGATGCTCTCTGGATATGAAGGTGGCCTTTGCCATGTATCCGACCTCCATGGAGGAGCTGTTTTCCGTGGCGGATGAAGGGCGCCTGATGCCGCCCAAGTCCACTTGGTTTGAGCCGAAGCTTTTAAGCGGACTTTTTATTCATGAAATCGGATGAAAAAAATTCAGCACAGCACACGCCGCAGGCGGATGGCCTGGGACCGGTGCTGTACCATTAATTTGGAAATAGAATGGAAAAATGGATTGTTGAAAGCAAACGGGCTGATTTTAACGCGCTCTCGAAGCGCTTTGGAATCAGCCCGGTTTTGGCCCGGATCATCCGAAACCGGGACGTCGTGGGGGAGGAAGCCATGGAGCGCTTCCTTTACGGCAGTCTGAAGGATATTCCGGATGGAAGGGCCTTTAGGGACCTGAATAAGGCGGCGGATATCCTGGAGGAGAAGATCGGAGGCGGCGCCAAAGTGCGCATTATCGGCGACTACGACATCGACGGAGTCTGCGCCACCTACATCCTGTTAAAAGGCCTGTCCCTTCTGGGGCTTTCCTGCAGCTACGATATCCCCGACCGGATTACCGACGGGTACGGGATGAATGTGCGCATGGTGGAGGACGCTCTCAAAGACGGCGTTGACACGCTGATCACCTGCGATAACGGCATCAGCGCGGCGGTCCCGGTGCATCTGGCCAAGGAGCACGGCATGACTGTGATCGTCACAGACCACCACGAGGTGCCGAAGGATGAGGACGGGCAGGACCGTCTGCCCGAGGCGGACGCCGTGGTGGACGGAAAGCGCCAGGATTGCCCCTATCCGTTTAAGGACGTGTGCGGAGCCGTGACGGCGCTGCGCCTGGTGCAGGAGCTGTACCGCCGCAAAGACCTTCCGGATGCCGCGTGGGATCCGCTTCTGGAGTTTGCGGCCATGGCCACGGTGGGCGATGTGATGCCGCTGAAAGAGGAAAACCGCATCTATGTGCGGGAAGGCCTGTCGCGCATCCACCACACGAAAAATCTGGGGCTTTCCTGCCTGATGGAGGCTTGCGGCTTACAGCCGAACACCGTGAACACCTACCATCTGGGGTTTGTCATCGGCCCCTGCTTAAACGCCGGCGGGCGCTTAAAGACCGCGCAGCTGGCGCTGGAACTCTTTCTGACAAACGACCTGGAGAAGGCACGCGTGCTGGCGCTGGAGCTTAAGAGCCTGAACGATGAGCGGAAAGGCATGACGGCAGATGGCCTGGAGGATGCGGTGAAGCACCTGGAAGCCGAAGGGCGGGAGACGGATCCGGTCCTGGTCGTGCACCTGCCGGATTGCCATGAAAGCCTGGCGGGCATCATCGCCGGCCGGCTTCGCGAGCGCTACAACCGCCCCAGCTTTGTGCTCACGGGAAGCGGCGAGACGGTGAAGGGCTCCGGCCGCTCCATACCGGCGTATTCCATGTTTGAGAAGCTCTGCGGCTGCGAGGATCTGCTGCTGAAATTCGGCGGGCATCCCATGGCGGCGGGCCTGTCCTTACAGGCGGAAAACGTGGACGCCTTCCGGGAGCGCCTGTGCCGGGAAAGCGGCCTTACGGATGCCGACTTCGTGCCGGAGGTGCGGATCGACGTTCCCATGCCGATCGACTATATCTCCGAGGGTCTGATTCAGCAGTTTGAGCTGCTAGAACCCTGCGGCACCGGAAATCCCCGGCCGCTCTTTGCCGAGGCGCATTTTCAGGTGATGGCTGCCCACGTGATCGGGAAAAACCACAATGTCCTCAAAATGACCGTGAGAAATGGGAACGGATGCCGCATAGAAGCAATTTTCTTTGGAGACATCCCCACTTTCCGCAAATTTGTGGAGACCGAATTCGGGGCTCCCGAGGCGGAGCGGATGTTCGCCGGCCTGCCAAACGGGGTGGACCTGGCGTTTGCCTACTACCCGGAGATCAACGAGTTTAACGGCCGCAGATCTCTTCAGATCGTGGTCAGCCACTACTGCCGGATCCGTTCGTGATCGCTTCGGAGGTGATTCACGGGTCACACAGAGAAATGATTTTCCTGTGTTTGGATATTGGAATCGGATGGAAACTGTGGTATGATGAAACCACAATTCTGATGCAAGTGAGTGGTTCAGCACAAAAGAAGCGGTGCTGTAAATGAATAGAGTCATCGAGAGCGAAAAGAGAAGGGAGTTTATATGAAAAAGGTAGAAGATTATGTAATCAGCATCCCGGATTTCCCGGAGCCGGGCATTATTTTCCGTGATGTCACCAGCGTGCTGCAGGACGCGGAAGGTCTTCAGCTGGCTGTGAACGGCATCCTGGACATGTTGAAGGACGTGGATTTTGACGTGATCGTCGGTCCGGAAGCGAGAGGCTTTATCTTCGGAACTCCTGTCGCGTATGCCCTGCACAAACCGTTCGTTCCGGTTCGTAAGAAGGGAAAACTTCCCCGTGAAACCGTTTCCATCAGCTACAACCTGGAGTACGGCAGCGCCACGATCGAGATGCACAAGGATTCCATCAAGCCCGGCCAGCGCGTCGTGGTGGTGGATGATCTGATCGCGACCGGCGGAACCACGGAAGCCATCATCAAGCTGATCGAAAGCATGGGCGGCAAGGTTGTGAAGCTGTGCTTCCTGATGGAGTTAGCCGGCCTCAAGGGCCGCGAGCTCTTAAAGGGCTACGATGTGGGCAGCGTCATTACGTACGAAGGAAAGTAAAGAATGATCACAAGCAGTTCCAATGCGCAGATCAAAAACATAACGGCCCTGCAGAAGCTCTCCAAGGAGAGGAAAAGGCAGGGCCTTTTTGTGGCGGAAGGCCGGAAGATGTGCCTGGAGGCGCCCACGCAGCTGATGGAGAAGCTGTACGTCACGGAAAGCTACGCGGCTGAGAATTCGCTGGAGGAGTTTGCCGGGGTTTCCGTGGAGATGGTAAAGGATTCCGTCTTCCACGCGATGGCGGAGACAAAGACCCCGCAGGGCATCTTAGCGCTCATGAAACGCGAGGACAGAAGGCTTTCGGATGTCCTGGCCGGCGAGAAGGAAGCGCCGCTTATTCTGGCGCTGGAAAACCTGCAGGACCCCGGAAATCTGGGGACTATCCTGCGAAGCTCGGAAGGGGCCGGCGTGAGCGCCGTTTTACTATCCCCCGGGTGCGTGGATATTTACTCCCCCAAGGTGACGCGTTCCACGATGGGATCGCTCTTCCGGGTTCCCTTTGTGCTCTCCGAGGATTTCCTGGGGGATCTGGCGGAGCTGAAAAAGCGCGGCGTCACAAGGTATGCGGCCGTGCTGGAAAAGAGCCGTGTCTACACGGAGCCGGATTATGCAAGCCCTTGTGCGTTCCTGATCGGGAACGAAGGCAACGGCCTTTCTCACGAGGCGGTGGCTTTGGCGGATGAACGAATTCGCATCCCCATGGGGGGAAAGCTGGAATCGCTGAACGCTTCGGTGGCGGCATCGCTTCTGATTTACGAGGCGAGACGGCAGAGGGGCTAAGAAGCTGGCTTTTCGCGGTTGTTCTGGTATTCATCGGGCCGCACCGAAAACGTGTCCGGCCTGGTAAATCCTGTATAAAAAAAGTACAATATGGGGCCTGGTATTTCCGATGGAAAACCAGGTCTCTTTTTTACGGCAGGAAAACGCAAAATGTGGTGGAAATCAACAAATACAGCCACAAGTGGTGTAACTGGTCTTTGGGAAACCGCAAAAAGAGGGGGAAAGTGGGAGAGGCTTGACAAAAATTGTGAAGTCTGGTAGGATACTTCCGTAACAAACCTGTAATAATTTTGCTGATTTTGTAAAAACTGCGTAATTGGCTTGTTGCAAATTCGGTAAAAACAGGAAATGATTGGTCAGGGATAGGTAAGCGAAAAGCATGGCCGGAATGTCCTTTCCGGTCGTTCTTTGTATGTGCCTGCGCGGCAAAAAAGGAGGATGCCCGAAGGCGTCTACTTAAAAATGCGGCGTACGACTTGTTACAAAGTCGTGACCTGACGGGAGGCTACTATGAGGACGAGAGAAGAAAAAATCACCCACATCGGAATGAGAATTCTGACACTGATACTTGCGCTTGGCGTATGGGCTGCCAACATGGCATTTGCGGAAGGAGCTGGAGAAGACAGCACCTCGAAAGACGGAGGAAAAGAAAAGGTATCCTTTGTTCTGACCAGCGGCGTATCTGCGTATCTGGAAGATCCCACTCCGATCAAAGAAGAAACATCTGCGTATCTGGCAGACCCCACTCCGATCAGGGAAGAGGAAACGGGAAAGAAGAATACGCTGAATATGAAGACGCAGGCGGAAGAAACCGCGCGCACGGCAGCCGAGGAGGCCGCTGCGCAGGAGGCTGCCAGAAAGGCAGCGGAGGAAGCGGCGCTTCAGGATTTCTTTAATCACTTTGCGGTCACCACGATCGATGAGGCCAGCGGCTTCTTATATATCCGGGAAGAACCCACCAGCGCCAGCGAATGGGTCGGAAAGCTTTATCCGGGCGGAACCGGCACCATTCTGGAAGTGGACGAGGAGTGGACGCAGATTGAGTCCGGAGAGGTCGTCGGCTGGGTGAAGAATGATTACATCATGAACGGGGAAGAGGCGCACGAGTATGCCAAGGATTTTGCCACCCGCATCGCCACCGTTGACGCGGACGTTCTGCTTGTCCGTTCCGAGATGTCCAAAGAGGGCGAAGTCTTAACCGAGGTGTTTAAGGGAGAGCGGTATCTGGTTCAGAATCATGACCGCGAGTGGCTGGCCATCCGTTCCATGGATGGGGTTGAAGGCTACATCTCCAGCGAATACGTTACCTTTGATTATTTCTTTGAGGAAGCAATTTCCAAGGAAGAGGAACTCGAAGCCATCCGCTTAGAGCAGGAGCGCATCGCTGCTGAGGAAGCAGCCGCCCGCGCCGCATGGGAAGCGGCGGAAGCCGCCCGCATCGCGGAAGAGCGCCGGATTGCCGAGGCGGAAGAAGCAGCCCGCCGGGCCGCAGAGGAAGCGGCTGCGTGGGCAGCCTGGGAGGCCGAAGAAGCGGCCCGTCAGGCCGCGGAAGAGGCAGCCCGCCAGGCAGCGGAGGAAGCTGCTCGCCAGGCTGCGGAAGCGCAGGCCAACAATGCCACCTACGCCACGGAAGATGAAATCTACATCATGGCGGCCATGCTGGAAGTGGAAGCCGGCGGCAACTACGAGGGATGTCTGGCTGTTGCCAACTGCATCTTAAACCGTGTGAAATCGCCGCTGTTCCCGAACTCCATCGTGGAAGTCATCTACCAGAAGAGCCAGTTTGCCACCGGCGCGACCTTTGACTACTACCTGTCCGTCGGCCCTCATCCGAATTGCATTCAGGCCGCGTGGGATGCCGTAAACGGTGCCAACAACATGGGCGACTATCTGTTCTTCCGCTCCGCCCGCACAGCCAATTACGACGCCTATTCATCCTGGGTCAACATTGGTGGAAACGTTTTCTATCAAAGATAAAAGATCTGCTTAGTACGTAAGCAGACACGAAAAAACCTACAAGAGTCGGCTGGCTGCACATGGTTGCGGTTGGCCGGCTCTTTTCCTAAAAAACAATCGGCTATACAATTCACGGGTCATGTGGATACAAAAATGTTAGGATTTAACACCCCCCTTTGGCTTATCATAAGCGGGATTGTATGGTATACTGCAAACAGGAAGAATCAATCATCTAGCAAATGATGTTAGGAGGTATAGGTGCGATGTGGAAGAAAGGAAGAATGATTCTGCCGTTTCTTCTGGCGGCGACCCTGCTGGTAACCCTGCTTCCTTTAGCCGGGTTGGCGGAAGGAAATGAAAAGGAATACACGCTGACAGAGACAACGGATGGGATTTTAAAGATCCAGCCGAAGGTGGGCCAGGACGCAAAGCCGCTCACGGATAAGGAGAAAGCGGTCGTTTACGTTTATAAAAAAGCGGTCAAAGCAGAAGGGGACGCGGTTGTAGAGGACGTCGTCATTGAGGAGGTCGAGCTTGAACCGGAAGATCCCGCAGGCGAGACCAGGGAAAATCCCTACAAGGATGTCGTTTACAAAGGCAAACTGTACACCAAGGATGAGGTTTCCAAGTCGACGGCCGAACAGATCAAGGTGATTCTGGCAACCGGTTATCCGCAGGATCAGACCAAGCTGTTAAAGGAAACCTATAAGGATCTGACCGCGAAGCAGGCGTATGCCGCCACGCAGCGGGCGCTGACCTTTGCCATCGAAAATAACATTTCGGAGGTGGAAGAGCTGGCGTTTGGCGAAACACCGGCGGATGCCTACGCGATGGCCCTGATCGTGGAAGCGCTGATGCAGACGGCGAAGGCTCAGGAAACGGGCGCGGCTCAAGAGACGGAAGCGCCGGAAACGGATCCTGTGACCGGACAGGCAAAGATCAAGAAGGGCACCCTCTATCTGTATACGCCTCAGAAAGAAGGATTTCCGACCGTCATCGGACCCTATGTAGAACGGGAAGAGGAGACGACGGAAGAGACGACGGAAGAGACAACGGAAGAGACGACCGAAGAGCCCACCGAGGAGCCGACAGAAGAACCGACGACCGAGGAAGAGTGGATTCTGGAGCCGGAGACCGAAGAGATTATCGTTCCCTGGACCGAGCCTTGGGTAGAACCCGGAACCGATGAGCCAGAAACCTGGACGGAACCGCAGCCTGAGACGGAGCCTTGGGCAGAGCCAGAACCGGAAACCGAGCCTTGGGTAGAGCCTGAGACGGATGCACCGGAACCTTGGACGGAGCCGCAGCCTGAGACGGAGCCCCCGACAGAGCCAGAACCGGAAACCGAGCCTTGGGTAGAGCCCGAGACGGAAGCGCCGGAACCCCCGACAGAGCCGCAGCCTGAGACGGAGCCCCCGACAGAGCCTGAACCCGAGACCGAGCCTTGGGTAGAGCCTGAGACGGAAGCACCGGAACCCCCGACAGAGCCGCAGCCTGAGACGGAAGCTCCGACCGAGCCGGAAACCGATCCCTGGGAAGAAATCACCCTGGAGCCGGAGACCGAGGAAGTAAAACCGATTGAGATAGAGCCTGTCACAGAAGAAACGGAAAAAGAAACCGAGGCAGAAACGAGCGAGGAAGCAACCGAGGAGGAATCCACGGAAGCCGAAACGGAAACGGATGCCCCCGAAAAAGCACCCCGCCGGATCATCATGGTTCGCTTTACGGACCTTGCCGGAAACCTGATTGGCGGCGGCTCCCTTGAAATCTGGGATTCGGCCGGCTTAACCGTAGACAGCTGGGTCAGCGAGGCAGGGCAGGAGCACAGGGCGATTTTAGCCCCCGGCACCTATGTCCTTTCCGAGATCGCCGCTCCCGACGGATACTATCCCAGCGCGAATATTTCCTTCACGCTCAGCGAGGAAGGCCTGCTTACGGTCGATGGAGCAGGAGCCAACAACGTTACCATGAAGAACAAGCGCCCGGAGGACGAAACCGAACCTCCGACCGAGCCGCCCACAGAAGCCCCGACGGATCCGCCTACCCAGGCCCCTTACACGCAGCCTCCGACAGATCCGCCCACAACAGCTTACCAGGGCAACGGCGCTCCCACCGGAGATGACGCCAATCCATTCCTGTGGATCATCCTGATGATCGCGGCAGCCGGCGGCGTGTCGGCCATGCTGCTCACGAGAGCAAGAAAGGCGAAGTCCCGTCGCCGCAGATAAAAAAGAACCCCCCGTTGGAGAGTGAACCCTCCACGGGGGTTTTTGTAGTCGTAGTTAGGAGTTAGCTCGTCGTAGCGTTGCGAGGCCTATGTCGGAAATCCCGCGCAACCTGACCAAGTAAGATGTGTCCCTCTTACCCCAGCAGCGCGTCTGCCATCGCTTCCAGCGTGGCCAGATCGGCCTTCTTTAAGGAAGTCTTCAGGCTTAAGACGGGTTCTACGATGGTGATGTTCTTCATGGCTTCCAGCTCCGCGCGCATATATTTGGCGGCGGCGGGAGCCCAGGTGCCGTTCTCGATCAGAGCCACTTTGCGGTTCTGGAAGTTCTTTACCTTCAGGTGATAGAGGAAATCGGCCATGACCGGGAAGATTGCCGCGTCATAGGTGGTGGTGGCAAGCACCAGGCGGTCATATCGGAATGCGTCCTCCATGACTTCCGCCATGTCGGAGCGGGCCAGGTCAAATACGGAAACAGAAGGAGCTCCCTTTGCCTCCAGGATTTCCGCGAGCTTTAAGACGGCGCGGCGGGTGTTGCCGTGGACGGACGAGTAGGCGATCACAATGCCCGCATCCTCCGGACGGTAGCTGCTCCAGATGTCATATTTGTTCAGGTAATAGCCCAGGTTATCCTTCAGGATGGGACCATGTAAGGGGCAGATGACCTGAATGTCCAGGCCGGCGGCCTTCTTTAAAAGTCCCTGCACCTGTGCGCCGTACTTGCCGACGATGTTGATATAGTAGCGTCTGGCTTCGCATGCCCAGTCGTCCTCATCGGCATCGTAGACACCAAACTTTCCGAAAGCGTCCGCCGCGAAGAATACCTTGTCGGTGCTCTCGTAAGACATCATCACCTCCGGCCAGTGGATCATGGGAGCCATGACAAAGGTCAGGGTGTGTGCGCCCAGGCAGAGCGTATCGTTTTCCTTGACGGCACAGGTCTTGCCGGTCACGTCCAGATCCTCAAAGAACTGGGGCAGGAAGGCGATGGCCTTGGCGCTGCCTACCAGAGTCGTGTTCGGGTATTTGGCCAGGAACGCCAGGATGCTGCCCGAGTGGTCCGGCTCCATGTGGTGGATGACCAGATAGTCGGGGGTGCGTCCTTCCAGGGCGCTTTCCAGGTTGGCCAGCCATTCGTCGGTTTTGCGGGCATCTACGGTGTCCATGACGGCCACCTTCTCGTCCAGGATGACATAGGAATTGTAGGCCATTCCTTCGGGAACCACGTACTGGCTTTCAAACAGGTCAATATCCGGGTCGTCCACACCAATGTAGCGAATGGACGAAGAAATCGTTTTGTCAAGCATAGGGAAACCTCCATTTGTTATATTAAGTAACTACTCAGCGGATGGCCTGGGACCTGTGCTGCTGAGTAGTTTCTATATGATTAAACCGGCGCGATGTCTGGGGTATTTTTTTCTTTTGCCGGCGCAAGACTATCTTCTCTACCGGCATGCACGGTGGCGCGCTCCTCCAGGTCTTTTAACGACGGCGCCTCCCCTTCCAAAAGTTTCTGGAAAGAAGCGGCTCCGTGGAAGGTGAAGCCGATGCAGTCGCGGTCGATGATCTGCAGCATCATCGAAAGGTTGAGCGCATCGATCTGGCCGGGAGCGGAAGGACGGTCCATGCAGCCAAAGGTCATGCAGGAGCCGAACACCTCACCGCAGACACGACTGATGGCACCCAGCTTCCCCATCGACATGGTGATGAGGGGCTTTGTCGCGTAGCGCTCGTACATATCCGAGGTTGCCTGCAAGAGCGCCAGCACGTCGGTACGGCTGCGGGGCATGACCGCCAGCTTGCACATATCCGCGCCGAGATCCTGCATCTTGCGCAAGGCGGAAACCATGTCCACGACGGGCGGGGTCCGGTGAAAGTCATGGAAGGACAGGATCACCTTGACGCCCTTCCGGTGCGCTTTGTCTAAGAGGACCGAGATCGCCTTCTCGCCGGCGGACAGCTCCACATCCAGAAGATCGGGGCGGCCGTACAGTAAGACAAGGCGGTTTAAGTACATATATTCGTCGACCGTGACGGAGCGCATGCCGCCCTCCGCCTTCGTGCGGAAGGTAAAGAGGATCAGTCGGTCCTGCAGGTTCTCGCGCAGAATGCGAAACGCGTCCTGCACCTGCTCGCGGGAAGTGAGGAAGGGATAGTAATCCGCCCGCCATTCCACCACATCGCAGGGAACCATCTTCAGCATTTTTGCCTGCGCTTCCAGCTCAATCTTATCCAAAGCAACCAGGGGAACGCAGATTTTAGGCGCTCCCTCGCCAAAGACCACTTTTTTTACACGGCAGACAGGTTCGTTCATATCTGGCCTCCTAAAATTACGTCCATAGGGTAACTACCCGGCAGCAAAGGTTCTTTACCGCTTACCCTCATACATGAGTGCCGCCAGGTCCCGGTAGATGGGCTCGATGACATCATCGGAAAGGGCCGTGCCGGTAAAACGCTCGCAGGCATACTTGGCCTGCGCCACCAGCATCATCAGGCCTGTGACGCCCTTCATTCCCAGGCTCTTCGCCTCCTTGACCAGAAGCGTTTCCCCCGGGTTGTAAATGACATCGACAACCGCCTCACAGTTCTTAAACGGAGCGAGGGAGAGGGGAGAGGCGTTTACATCCGGGTACATGCCGACGGGCGTTGTGTTGCAGATGATCTGCACGTCCCGGCATTCGCGCGCGGCATCCTCGTAGGAAATCTCATCGGCGCAGCAAGGCGTGCGGCTGACGGTGAGGAGCTTCCCCACATCCAGGTTATAGAAAGCCGCGCGAACCGCCGCGGAGGCGCCGCCGGTGCCTAACACCAGCACCTTCTTGCCGGCCGGGTCGATCCCAAAGTACTTCAGCATGTAAAGGAAGCCCAGGTAGTCGGTGTTGTAGCCGATCAGCTTTCCATCCCGGTTGACGATGGTGTTGACGGCGCCGATGGACTCGGCACTTTCATCCAGCTCATCCAGATAGGAAAGAACGGCCTTTTTGTAGGGAATGGTGACATTGATCGCCTTAAAATCTCTCTTTTCCATGAAACGGATAAATTCCGCCCGCGTGAGAGGGCACAGTTCGTAGCGGTAGTCCGCCAGACGTTCGTGAATGAGTTTGGAATAGCTGTGTCCCAGCCGTTCGCCGATTAATCCATATTCCATAGCGTTTAAACCTTTTGCCTTTTTTAGGTGGGTGAACTTAAAAGAATCATGAATAAGAACACTATAGCACACTTTTCTCCAAAATAACAGGATTGATTATTGCGGGAAACAGATTTTTTTGATACATTGGTTTTTATACATGAGAGGAGAGATAACCATTATGCCAAGTATCAAAGAAATCTGGACCATGTTTGTCAAGTGGCTGAAAGCAAACCCTTACGTGTGGATCTACCCGATCTACATGACCATCTATCTGATCTGGTTTTTCACGTTAAACGGTGTGGAGTATGAGGTGGTGCACATCATCCACAGCCCGATCGACGATCTGATCCCCTTCAACGAATATTTCGTGTTCCCATACGCCAGCTGGTTTCTGGCGCTGTTCTTCACCCCTATCGTCTTCATGTGGATGGGAAAGGAGGATTTCCTTCGCCTCATCTTCATCATGTATGTGGGGATGACCATCTGCCTGATCGTCTACATGATCTATCCCACCGGGCTGGATCTCCGCAGACCCTTGGAGCATGACAACTTCGCCAGCGACATGGTCGCTTTGATCCGCAGCAAGGATGTGTCGCGGAATGTATGCCCGTCCATCCACTGCTCCACCTCGACCGCCATCATCCTGTGCCACTGGTTTTCGAAGCGCTTAAGCGGGAAAAAGCCGATTTATCTGGTGGTGAAAATCCTGGTGACCATCTGGATGTGCTCCGTGATCGTGTCCACGCTGTTTGTCAAGCAACACTCCATCATCGACATCTATTGGGGCGTGGGGCTGTCGATCGTTCTGTTCCTGGTGTCCTACGTGCCGGCGCTTTTGAAGAAACGAAACGCGTAAAAGGTTGAGATTGCCCGGTCGCGATGTATATGGCCCTCTATGTGTGCAAGCACGCAAGAAGACCAATGCGTCACGACCGGGCAATATTGTTAAAAGTGTTACTTAAACCACATTCTGGCTTTTTTGGCCCTTGTACGTCGACATCAATCTTTGTATAATCTATCCAAGAAGCGGGTCAAAAACAGGGGAAGAATCAGACAAGTTATACAAGACTAACTGGGCGGACCGTGCGCGGCCCGCCTTCATCTGTTATGCAGCGGCCGTAAGGCCGCATGAGGAAAGTAAGGAAAGGAGACAGATTATGTCCAAATACCTGGAAAAAGTGGTGAACAGCCAGTTCAGCCGCCGTGACTTCCTGAAGGGAAGCGCCGTGGCCACCGCGGCCGTGGCAGGGCTGTCCCTGATGGGAAGCCGCTCCTCTTCGATCGCGAAAGCGGAAGAAGAAGTGAGCACAGCGCACGACCCGGTGGTGGATTTAGAAGCACAGGGCGAATGGAAGACGGCAGCCTGCTGGAACAACTGCGGCGGACGTTGCTTAAATAAGGCCCTGGTGGTGGATGGCGTTGTCGTACGTCAGAAAACGGATGATACGCACGAGGATACCCCGGATTACCTGCAGCAGAGAGCCTGCCCCCGTGGCCGTGTGCGTCGTATGGAGGTTTATGCGCCGGATCGCTTAAAGACCCCCATGAAGAGAAAACACTGGCAGCCCGGTGGCCAGGAGATCAACGGCGAGCTTCGCGGCCTTGATGAGTGGGAACCCATCAGCTGGGACGAAGCCTTCCAGATCGTGGCATCGGAAGTCAAGAGAATTTCCGAAACCTACGGCCCTCGCTCCATGTTCGCGACCAGCGCCGGTGAAGCCGGCAAGATCATGAATGCGGTAGGCGGTTACATCCAGGCCGACGGTACGCTGTCCTGGGGTTCCTGGTATGAAGGCCCGGACTACTTCGGTATGGAAGACGGCTTTGGCGAGTACAGCACCAACGACCGTTTAGACCTGCGCAACTGCGAGCTGATCGTCATGTTTGGCGCGAACCCGGCTTGGTCCTCCGCCGGTAACCCGACCTACAACTTCCTGCAGGCGAAGAAGGCCGGCGCGAAGTTTATCTGCATCGACCCGATCTACAGCACCACCGCTTCCGTTATGGACGCGCAGTGGATCCCGATTCACCCCGGCACCGACCATGCCCTTCTTTTGGCACTGGCCTATGTCATGCTGGAGCACGATGAAGAGATGGGTCTTGTGGACTGGGATTTCTTAAACCGCTGCACGGTCGGCTTTGATGCGGAGCACATGCCGGTCATCGAGGGCGTGGAAATTGATCCCAAGGAAAACCTGAAGGATTACATCCTGGGTACCTACGATGGCGTTCCGAAGACCCCCGAATGGGCTTCCGAAATCACTGGCGTAGATCCGGCCGTGATCGAAGAGCTGGGTATCAAGCTGGGCAAGGACAATAAGGTTGCCCTCCTGACCGGTTGGGCTCCCGCCCGTACCCACAACTCCGACTCCATGCCGCAGATGTTCATGGCGCTCGGCGCGATGGGCGGCCACATGGGCTTATCCGGTCACATGACCGGTGTCAGCTGCCACTATGGCGCATCAAACGGCGGCAAGAACCTGGTCGGCAGCGGCAGCGCCGGAACTTCCTCCACGAAGGGCATCTTCTCCAACACGGTTCGTGAAGTCATGTCTCAGAGCGAGATGTGGGATGCCATCTTAAAGGGTTGGTACACCAACGGCCCCGGCGAGGAAAATCGCAAGGAAATCGATATCAAGCTGATCTACCACGGCGGCACCAACGCCCATATGCAGACCATGCCTGGTACGAATGAAGCCATCGAAGCCATGCGCAAGGTGGAATTTGTTGTCACCCAGACCACGTTCTTCAACACGGATGCCAAGTATTCCGACGTGGTACTTCCGGTCAACTCCATGTGGGAGCGCGAGGAAGGCTACATGGGCGGCGGCAACCGCGAAATTCTGGTCAATGCCCCGAAGATCATCGAGCCTCTGTTTGATTCCAAGAGCGACCGTCAGGTGGCAACCGGTATCCTGGAGGCCATGGGCATCTCTGAGAAGGATACCTACGGCATCAGCGCGAAGGCCAGCTGGTTCAACAAGTATTTTGGCGCCTGGACCTATGATGAGGATGGCGCTACCCGCGTACCGATCTGCACGATCACGCAGGAAGACATCGACAAATACTCCGACCTGGCGGAAGAGCTGATCGCCGCCGGCAAGAAGATCGAGCCTCAGGAAGGCAAGATTCCGTTTGCCAAGTTCCTGGAAGACGGCGTTTATACGGTCGAGAGAAAAGAAGGCGACAACTTCGGCAGCATCGCCTACCAGGCATTCCGCGAGGATCCGGAGGCCAATAAGCTGCGCACCGAATCCGGCAAGCTGGAAATCTACTGCCGCCGCTTAAAAGCCGCGGTCGACGGATACGGCTACACCACGATCAACGCGTACCCCACCTACAATCCTTGCTTAGATGGTTATGAGCAGATGAAGGCAGAGGGCAAGTTCGAGTTCCAGGTCATCAACCCTCATTACTTAAGAAGATCTCACACCATCTTAGATAACGTGAAGGTGATGCGCGAAGCTTATCCGAACCCGGTTCTGATCAACGCGTCCGATGCGGCTGCCAAGGGCATCGCCGAGGGCGACACGGTTCTGTTAACCAGCGACTATGGCAAGACCCTGCGCAAGGCCTGCGTCACCGAAACCATCATGCCGGGCGTCATCGGCGTTCTGCACGGCACCTGGGCGGATATCGATCCGGAAACCGGCATCGACCGCGCCGGCTCGGATAACATCCTGACCGGTAACAAGTGCACCGGCCAGAGAATCTGCGCATGGAACACCACGCTGGCGAACATGGAGAAGTACGACGGACCGGAACTGCCGGCAGATGTTGATATGAATGACCGCATGGTCGTATTTGAATAGGGAGGGAGAAGATCATGGCAAAAGCTTTTTATTTTGATATGACTTCCTGCATTGGCTGCAAGGCCTGCCAGATTGCCTGCAAGGACAAGCTGGAAGTGGAAATGAGCCCGGGTGTGTTTTACCGCAAGGTAAGTTCCTTCGAGACCGGCGCTTATCCGATGCCGGGACGCTTTAACTACAGCGCCAGCTGCAATCACTGCGAGAATCCCGCCTGCGTAGCGGTCTGCCCGACCGGCGCTATGTACAAGGCCGAGGACGGCACCGTACAGCACGACGATTCGATCTGCGATGGCTGCAAGATGAGCGCCATGGCCTGCCCGTACAAGGTTCCGCAGTATGTGGCGTCGATTAACAAAGTTCACAAGTGCGACGCTTGCCGCGATCTGACGGCCAAGGGCAAGAACCCCGCCTGCGTGGACGCCTGCGTCATGCGCTGCCTGGACTTTGGCGAGAAGGAAGATCTGATCGCCAAGTACGGCCCGGATCTGGTTTCCGATCTGGCCATCCTGCCTTCGTCCGAGATCACGAGCCCGAATGTGCTCATCAAGGCGAAAGAGAACGCGTTGGAAGGCGAGCCGAAGGAAATGCTCGTATAGGGCGTGTGTGGTTGGTTTGATAACTAAGTAAAGAAAGAAGTGGGGCAGGGGGATCTCTGCCCCGCTTTTGATTCTATCAAAAATCGACAAAACACTCCTGTTTAAATGCTTCAAGTCGCACCAAATCTTGACATTTTCGCGTTTTGGCTATAAGATGAAACCATGTGCAAGAACTTTTAATCTATCAATTTGCGTGCGAAAATCATTCCCGTTCACGGGTAACCTAGAGAAACACAAGAAACGAGGGGAGAACATCCTATGCCTAGAAAAAAGATCGAAACGGATGCTGCGGAAATGATGAAAGAAATCATCGCTGCGGCGGAAGAGACAGCAGAAAAACCGGAAGAGGCGCCTAAGAAAAAGACGAGAACTACGAAGGCGAAAAAGGCGGACAAGGAAGTCGCTGCTGAAAACACTGAGGTAACGGCGGAAGAAGAAAAAAAGCCTGCGAAGAAGACATCCACCAGGAAGACGACAACGAAAAAGGCAGCCGCCAAGGTAGCGGAAGAGATTGTAGCGGAGAAAACGGAAGAGCCTGAAGCCGTAAAGCCTGCGGAAGAGAAGGCAGCGGAGGAAAAACCGATCGAGGAAAAGGCTGCCGAAGAAAAACCGGCGGAAAAGAAGCCTGCGAAGAAAACTTCCACCCGCACCAGAAAATCAACGAAGAAGGAAACGGCTGCGGAAGCTGCAAAGGTGGAAGAGCCCGTCGCTGTCGTAGAGGAAGTGAAGGCGGAAGAGCCTGCTGCTGTCGTAGAGGAAGTGAAGGCAGAAGAGCCTGACGCTGTTGTAGAAGAACCTAAGGCGGAGGAACCCGCAGTAGTCGAGGAAGAGAAAAAGGAGGACCTGGCAGTGGAAGAAGAAAGACAGGAAGTGGTCGTGGAAGGCCCCAGAAGAAGCGTAGCTTTTATCGGATCCGAGTGCTATCCGTTCGTGAAAACCGGCGGCCTTGGCGATGTCATGTACGCCCTGCCCAGAGCTTTGGCCAAGCAGAACTGCGATGTGAAGGTCATTATCCCCCGCTATAAATGCATCCCTCAGAAATTCCAGGAGAAGATGGTGTATCGCGGCGCGTTTACGATGGATCTGTGCGCCGATGGCCGTTCCTATTATGTCGGCATCATGGAGTATGTGTGGGATGGTGTTGTCTATGACTTTATCGACAACGAAGAGTTCTTCAGCGCCGGAAATCCGTACATCAACCTGATCGACGATATCCCTCGTTACTGCTACTTCTCGAAGGCAGCGCTCGCGGCCCTCAATTACATGAACTGGATCCCGGACATCATCCACTGCCACGACTGGCAGGCCGGCCTGGTTCCGGTTTACTTACGCACGCTGTTCTCCGGAACCGCGATCGGAAGCGCCAAGACCATGATCACGATCCACAACCTGCGCTTCCAGGGCGTGTACAACATCGATACGATCAAGTACTGGTCCGGTCTGCCGGATTACGTCTTCAACAAGGACGCGCTGAAGGTGAACTACAACGACGCCAACATGTTAAAGGGCGGCCTGGCCTACGCAGACATGATCACGACGGTCAGCAACACCTACGCCGGAGAAATCCAGACGCCGTTCTACGGTGAAAACCTGGATGCTCACATGCGCTATCACTCCGGAAAGCTGCGCGGCATCGTGAACGGTATTGATATTGATATCTGGAACAGCGACACCGACAAGCTGCTGGCAGCAAACTATAACGTAGATAACGTGCTGGAGCAGAAGAAGGCGAACAAGCTGGCGCTGCAGAAGCAGCTCGGCCTGGTGGAAGACGAACGCCTGATGGTGATCGGCCTTGTATCCCGTCTGACGAACCAGAAGGGCCTTGACCTGGTCAATGCCATCCTTCCGGCTTTGATCGACGGAAATACGCAGATCGTTGTCTTAGGAACCGGTGATCCGGAGTACGAAGATTCCTTCCGCTGCTTTGAAAGCACCTACAAGGGCTATGTCTGCTCCAACATCATGTACGATGAAGAGAGAGCTCATAACATCTACGCAGGCTCGGATGCCTTCCTGGTACCCTCCCTGTTTGAGCCCTGCGGCCTGACCCAGCTGATCGCCATGCGCTACGGCACCATCCCGATCGTGCGCGAGACGGGCGGCCTGAAGGACACCGTACAGCCGTACAACCAGTTCACGAACGAAGGCAACGGCTTTACCTTTGACTACTACAACGCTGATCTGCTCCTTGACGCCATCAACCGCGCGAAGACGCTCTACTTCACGGAACGCGAACGCTGGGATGAAATGGTGAAGCGCGACATGTACAAGGATGTCTCCTGGGAGAACTCCGCGAGACAGTATCGCCAGCTGTATCTGGAGCTGAAGCCGTAAAAAGTGTGACAGTGTGACAGGGGACGGGCCTGTGTCACAAACTGACAGGAAGGTGACACAGGCCCGTCCCCTGTCACCTTCCAAAAGCTGATAGCTTTTGTGACACAGGCCCGTCCCCTGTCACCTCCGTCCCCTGTCACCCTGTCACACACGCTACAGCGGCAACACTCGCGGCCTATGCTTTTCAAAAATCACGTACTCATGAAATCCGCATCCCTTTAACAGCTCCCCGATCCGATCGAAATGCTGCCCTAAGTACGCCGGCTCATGCCCGTCGCTTCCGAGTGTGATGGCTTCTCCGCCCAACTCCTTGTAGCGCTTCAAAATTCCTTCCGTGGGGTTGGGATGCCCCAGCCCGGCTTTAAAACCGGCGGTGTTGCATTCCAGACAGATGTCCTTTCGAATAAGGAACTTCAGCGTCTCGTCAATCACGTCCTGATAGTTTTTCCAGTCGTAACCCTCGCGGTTCGGCGCGTAGCGGACCGCGTAATCCAGGTGACCTAAAGAATCCGCATCGGGAAAGGCCTGGATGTTCGTGAACACTTCTTCAAAATATTCCCGCAAAGCCTTCGTCACCGGGCGTCCTTTCCAGTATTCCGCCTCGTACGGATCCATGCGCCTGACCAGATGAGTAGAACCAATGCAATAATCAAAGGGATACTCTTTGTAATAAGCGGCCAGCTTTTCGCCCAGGGAAGGCTGTATGCCCAGTTCCACCCCGATTTTCAGGCAAATCTGGTCTCGATATTTTTCCTGTAAAGGGCGAAGAATACGGAAATATTCCTCCGTATCAAATTGGAAAGTCAGCTCTCCGGGAGGAAAATCAAAGTCCTGGTGGTCGGTGATGCAGATCTGCGTCATGCCAAGGACGATGGCGCGCCGGATCTGATCCTCCACAGGGGCGGTCGAATCGCTGGAAAAACAGGTATGAAAATGATAATCACAGTACATGGGAATTCCTCGCATTATATGGGGTTAAAATCTTCTCTCCATCAACATGATATGATAAAGCATAGTCTAGCGTTTTTACATCCGCTTGTCAATGTGAACGTAGTATCTACTTAAGCACATCACTGGTCGGGTATTCACCAGGCACAAAAAGATTGTCCCAATCGGGAAGTTATAGTATAATACCTGCGAAAAAAGATTGGTTCATGCAGGGAACCATTATAAAGTAAAGAAAATCATTTCTATATGTTAAGAAGGAAATAATATGTGGCAGTCATTCAATTGGGAATACGCGCTGGATCTTAAACACGGACTGGGGATTCTATATCATATTCGGTATAACGAGGACTCCTGTTCCTGCTTTTTTGAGGATGGAACCTTGTCCACAGTGAGTAAAGGAATCAGCAGGAAAAGCGCCATAGACCGGCTTCGATGGTATGCGAACAGAAACGGGGGGTATCTCTCCAAGAGAGACGAGTCAATTGTGAATGGCCTGATGGAGCGGGGAACGTTTCAATTCCTTCCCGAAAAGGATACCGGCATGCGGGTAAACGTCTCGATGGGCAAAGAGCAATATAAGATCCGATATGTCAAGGTCAGTTATTTTTATGACATGGAATGCAGCTGTGGAAAACGGTGCTGTGCCCATATTCAGGCAGCTGGCAGAAAGCTGGATTCCAAAATCATCTCTCTGCAGCGCAGCTATGTTTACACAGAGCAGCCTGTAGACAAAACGATCTTCCCGGATCCGGATCTGACATCCGCTATCCATAACCTGGACGAAAATGGTGCCATTGATGAGAAGCTGGTGCAGGCAGAGCGGGATATTGTCCGGATGGCAAACGCAGCAAACAGCGATGAGTATATCTGGCAACTCCATGAATATATTCTGGATATGACCCCTCGCTATGAATACGACGCCCGTTATCTGGAGGAAAATCGTGCCTTTCTTCTCTTTGCCCTTTTTGATGATCCTGGGTACCAAAGGGTCGTTCTGGAAGATGGTTCTTTCGCGGATGCCGAAGACTATGAGGATCGGCAGCATCGTTCCAACCGTGTCAGTTTAAAGCGCGTGCTGAAAGACTATTACCGGACTGTGAAGGAAGTAGAACTCCAGAAAAATTTTGAGAGCTACCCTTATAAAGAGTTTCTGTTGAAGTACCGGGGAGACTTAGCTGTCCTGCTTCGCTATTTTGCAGAAGGAAAAGAAAAGCTGGAGCTGTGCGACATGCCCTATCTGGAGCGGATTGCCGCATTTCCGGAGCTGGATTTGTCGTTGATTCCGCCAGTGGCTGAAAAGCTGGATGCCATAAGCCATCAGAAGGAAGCGGTTCAGGCGTTTTATCATCTGATGACAAGGCTTCCTCTGGATCAGGCCGCCCAGGTGTATAGCAGGCTGAAAACAATGGCCATGTCTCTGGACGACATCAAAAGGCTCCCTCTGGAGGATCAGAAAAAGCAGATCAGCAACATGCCGCTTTCCGAAGAAAGCTTCTGCTATACGCTGGACAAGCTGATTCCAGAAGACGACTATACAGCCAAGGGACGATTTATCCTTCGCACCAGCCACCGTCTGGGCGTTTCAAGGAATGATGCCTTCAAAAAAACCATCCTGGAAAGAGTATCCCGGCTTCCGGACAGTCGTCTGTTGCATGGATATGTTTTAAAGCTTCTGGGTCTTCCATGCAAAGGCGTCGCCTTTCGGAAGGGAGTACCGGAAAATGAGCTGGCAGTCTATTTTTCCTGTGAATACAGTATTGAAAACAGGAATGATAACTATACCGTTAACTTTCAAATCAGGGATCCGGAAGGCCCAGGAATACTCCTTCATGTCGTTGAGAACGAGGGTCTCCTGACTACCGAACAGGATACGTATGAAGGCCTGGCTTATCCTTCCTCCCTTATCCGGCGGGTTTGCCTTAAGGGGCGGGAGGAAGAATACCAGAAAGCCTGTGAGAAAAATCAGGATCTGGTTGATGCGTATCTTTTTGAGCAAAAGCACTCCCGGTTTGCCAGGGAATATCAGGAACTTTGCGGATCTTTAAAGGATGAAAAACTCCTCTTTACAGAGAGCGATAAGGCAGGCATAGAATGGCTTATTTACAGGGAGGATGGTTTCAACGCCCTGTCTTTTAAGGTAGGCCATGGAAGAATGTACGTGGTCAAGGATGCCCAGGAGTTTGTGGGTGCGTTTAAATCCGGGCAGACGATTTCGTACGGAAAGGATCTTGTTCTCACACACGATACGGAAAACCTGAATGAAGAAGACGCTGCCGTGATGAAGATCCTTATGACAGCTAAAATCACGAAAGGCCGTCAATCGGATATTAACAACAAGCGGTATATCACAATAAGCAACAGCTTGCTGGGAAATATCCTGGAGCTTTTATCTGGTCGTGTGGTTTATTACAACGAAACCGCCGTAAAAGTTCGGATGGCATCCAGAAAAGTCCGCCTTCACATTGACAGCAGGTATATGCTTTCTGCAGATATTAACGAAGAAACGCAGGAATTCATAAATCTGTCCGGCAAGGGATATCTGATAACCCGGGATAAAAAAGGGGTAGATATGGCATTTCTGGACCGGGTAGATCATACGTCGGAAGAAATCAACCTGATCGATCTGGTTGTACGGAATCCTTCTGTCCCGGTGAAGCCGATCATGAAGGATTTCAAGAAAAACATCTATTCCCGCTTTTTCGAAATGTTCGATGTGGACAAAACGGTTTCGCAGGATTTTATCTTGAGCCAGATTCGGCTGAATACGTATTTTGATTTCGAGAAATCCACCATCACAGCCAGGACCACTGTTTTGAAGGAAGGAAAGGAAATACAGGCTGCCAGTCTGACAGATCGGATTGACCAGGTGAAATGCGAGCTGCTTCAGAATTATCTTTCCACTCTGGGATTTGTGAACGGTGTCATGGAGGATGAGGGGCGCATCCTTACTTTCTTCAAGCTGGATTTCACCCGCCTAAGAAGCCTGACTAACGTGTATCTTTCTGAGAGTCTTCAGAACAAGGAACTGAAGTCGGTTGGGAAGCCCGTCATCCGGGTTACCTATAAAAACAACCTGGTTCAGGTGTTCCTGGAGAAGAGCGAATACAGCGAGGCTGAACTGGAGAAGATCATTGCGGGCCTTCGGAAAAAGAAAAAGTATATCCTGTTAAGCGGCAACAAGATTGTTGATCTGGACAGCGAAGCGGCACGGGATTTAGGGGATGCCGTCCAGGACTTTGGCATGGATCCCAAGGATTTATACCGGAAAAAGACGCTTTCCATGGTTAACGCCATCAAAGCCTTTTCTCATGAGAAAAGCTGCCGGGTGGATAAATACCTGCGGGATATGATCGAAGAGATTCGTTCGTTTAAGGAAGCGGATATAACCCTCCCGAAGCTGAACGGGGAACTGCGGGATTACCAGGCGGAAGGCTTTAAATGGCTGTCCATTCTCACCAGATACGGAATGGGTGGCATTCTGGCAGATGACATGGGCCTTGGGAAAACCATCCAGGTTATTGCCCTGATTAAGTCTGATCGTACTAGTAAGCCCAGCCTGGTTGTCTGCCCGAAGAGCCTGGTTTTCAACTGGATCAGTGAATTCGCGCGCTTTGACGGAACAACAAAGGTGACGGCTATTTACGGAACGGACAGCCAGAGGAGTGAAAAAATCGCCGCTATCGACTACAAAGAAAAGGCAGTCTATATTACCTCCTATGATTCCTTGCGAAACGACATCGTGAAATATAATGGTGAATTTAACTACGGGGTTCTGGATGAAGCACAGTACATCAAGAACGTCCATGCTCTCAAAACCAAGTCCGTAAAGGAATTGAAGGTCAGTCACCGTTTTGCCCTGACCGGGACGCCCATAGAAAACAGCGTCGTGGATCTCTGGAGTATTTTTGACTATATCATGCCCGGGTACTTTGAGGAACTTTCCCGTTTCAAGGACAGCGATACCGCTGTCATTGCGCGGAAATCAGCCCCGTTTATCCTGAGGCGGGTCAAGGAAGATGTACTGGAGGATCTGCCGCCGAAATACGAACGCATCCTCTCGGCCGATATGAGCACCGGCCAGAGAAAACTGTATGAAGCCTTGCGGATGGAAGCCCGCAACCAGCTGTCGGAAAGCGGAAAAGCTTTTGATATCCTGCCCTACCTTACAAGGCTGCGTCAGGTCTGCGTGGATCCCGCCATGTTCACGGAAGGGTATTCTGGCGGCAGCGGAAAACTGGAGATGCTGTCTTCGCTCATTCCCGAGTATTTAGAACAGCATCATCGGATTCTCATCTTTTCACAGTTTGTAAAAGCCCTGGAATCCGTCGAACACCTGCTAAGGAAGCTGGGCATTCCAGCCTATTTCCTGAGCGGTGCGACATCTGCCAAAGACCGGATTGAGATGATGGATTCCTTTAACAATGGCAGTGGTACGGATGTGTTTTTAATCTCCTTAAAAGCTGGAGGAACCGGCTTAAACCTGACCGGAGCAGACACGGTCATTCACCTGGATCCCTGGTGGAACGTTGCTGCGGAAAACCAGGCTTCTGACCGGACCCACCGGATCGGACAGACCAGGAACGTAGAAGTGATCAAATTGATCGCTGCTGACAGCATTGAGCAGAGGGTCCTGGAACTTCAGGAAATCAAAAAAGAAGTGATCCGCCAGGTCATCTCCGACGACGACGGTTCCGTAACTAGTGCCAGTCTGGAAGACATCGCGTTTGTCCTTGCGTAAGGGATTATGTCAGAGACTCAGGTTGGAAAGCCGCGTAAAAAACGCGGCTTTTTTGTTACCACTTGTCAACGGAAACGAACCATCTGTCTAAAAACCATGGACAATTATTAACCGCTTTGGTATGCTAACTCATGTAGAGGGGGTGAGCGCCATGAAAGTGCGTTTTGTTCATAATCCCGATCAGGATGAACCGGAGGTTGTTATCACAGCGAAAGAGTTAACGCCCCAAATCCAGGAACTGATGGAGAGCCTCTCCGGTCTTCAGGCGGGGCCTGTGCTCGCGTTTTTGCAGGAGAAAGCGGTTTTGATAGACCAGGAATCCATTTTGCGTTTTTATGCGGACGGCATAGGAAATATTGTGGGAAGTGTTATTCACTTTCGGGAACAAAAAAGAGAATAGAGTAGGGGTCAGAAGATCAAAACATGAGAAAGGAGCAGATCGCGATGTTAACCTATGTAAATGTATATGCCGGTATTATAACCCATGAATTTTATGGAATCTATCCATCTAACCGCGGGATAGAGCTGACGATTTATTTCGTTGTGAGCGCTGTCCTGCTCCTGTTTCTGATCGGGTTATTCTGTTTCTCGCTCTATCATTATCTGGACGCGAAAAAAGAGAATAAAAAAGAGCCTTCCGCGATACTTACAGAGAAGATCCAGAAGCACAAACGAAGAATGATCCTGCTGCCGTTTATTGGCCTGCTGCTTCTTTATGCGCTTTGGGCAACGTGGGTGTACGGCATGGGAATGCGTTTTTTTGAGAATGCTATTTATAATGTTCTGATCTATGCGATCCCGGTTTTCATGGCAGTGTTGTTTTTTATATTCCGTCATCGCTATCAAAGCGCGCGAAAGAAAAACAGGGAGGTGCCGGGAAGCATCCCCGAGGAAGAAGTCAAAACACGCCGCATCCTGAAAAATCTGTTTGGAGCGATCGCCCTTGTGCTCATGTTAGTGACGGGCGGCATGATCGGACTCTTGTTTATGGCGATTGTCTATATGTAATATAGAAATATTCAGCACGGATCTGCAGAAAATGCAGGAAAATGGCTGCTTGCAGCCACTTTTCCTTGCTTTTCTGCAGATGTCGTGGTGGGCGCCCCACCACGACAGTCCCAGGCAAAAGCGCCAAAGGCGCGACATACGCCGCAGGCGGATGGCCTGGGACCTGTGCTGAACCGATACATGGAGGATATCATGAAGGAGCGCACATTCTTACTCATTCTTATTCTGACGGCAGGCATCGGCCTTGCCTTGACAATCGCACACTTTCTGTACGCGATATATGCCTATCAGCACTGCTCCATCATTTATTTTATCGGGAAGGAGCTGTGGTGAGAATGAAACAGTATAATACAGCACAGATGCAGAAACGCAGCCAGCTGCTTCTCAGGCAATGGGCTGCAATCCTGGCGGTGGCAGCTCTGTTTGCCGCGTTCAATTTCAGTATGTATCAGGTTCTCACGCGCAGGCTTGCGGGAAATTTTGATGGGACGTTCCAGGCGCGCATGATCGATTTGGAAAGCTATCTGCCGCATCAGGAAGAAACCAAACTCCCGGAAACCCATACGTCTCTTACCTTGACGGGGGATCTTCCGGTTCTGGACGGGGCGACGGCGCTGGTGCCGGTTTACGCTGCCGTGATCCACAACCTGTACCCGGAAGGCTGCGTAACGTTTGAGGGCGGCACGTTCTCGGACGACAATTCCACAGGGGAGAATTTTGCCGCGGACAGCGTTATGCAATATAAAAATACGGTGCGCGGGTACAAGGCGGTGGTAGACGGGGAAACCGATGTGTTTTTTGGCGCCGGGCCTTCAAAAGAGCAGGAAGCCTACGCGAAGGAGCAGGGGGTAACGCTTGTCTATGTCCCGATCGGCCTGGAAGCCTTCGTGTTCTTTGTCAATGAAAAGAATCCGGTAGATGGGCTAACGTCTGATCAAATCCGAAAGATTTACTCCGGCGAGTACACAAACTGGTCCGATGTGGGCGGGGCAAACCGAACGATCAATCCCGTATCAAGGCTTGCGGGCAGCGGGAGTCAGACGTCATTTCTCAAATTTATGGGGGATACGCCCGTGGGCGGAAAATCGCTGTTTGCCCTGACCGGTGGAGCCATAGGCTTTTCCTTCCGCTATTACATGGAAGGTATTGTAGAAAATGAAGCGGTGAAGATCATCTCCTTGGATGGTGTGTATCCCAGCGCGGATCATATAAGGGACCGCAGTTATCCCCTGGTCAGCTCATTTTACGCGATCTACCGGGAAGATAACAGCAATGAAAACATCTCTGTGCTGATCAGTTGGCTGTTATCCGAGGAGGGGCAGAGGCTGGTAGAAGAGTCTGGGTATGTGAGGGTTGTGGAGTGAAGGAAAGCCGTTGCCGAAAGAGCATCGTTGAGGTATAATACATAGCGATATCGATAAACCTTTGTCATCCTGGAGGTATGGGAAAACATGGGAGTTTATTTGAATCCGGGGAAAACCCGATTTCAGATGGCTGTGGATTCTGCCATATTTGTAGATAAAACAGAGATGATCTCATACATGAATTCGATCATCAATACGAATCAAAGATATGTAAGCATTTCCCGTCCCCGCCGGTTTGGAAAGACCATGGCGGCGGATATGCTTTGCGCCTATTACGACCGGACGGCAGACAGTCGTTCCCTGTTTGAAAACACGAAACTGGCGAAATGTGCTCCGATCCGGAGGGGAAACCAGGAAATCGCCTGGGATCATTATCTGGGACAGTTTGATGTCCTGCGGATTGTTCTGACGGATTTTATTCAGAGAAATATGAGTGTCGATGACATACTTGATTATCTTACGGAAGAAGTGACCGGGGAGCTCATGGCTGCATATCCACATATTTCTTATGGGAGCCGCATCAACCTTTCTGGGGTAATGAAGAAAATCTTTGCACAGACAAACAGGGCATTTGTTATCATTATTGATGAATGGGACGCCATCTTCCGAATTCGGCAGAAGGATCCGGAAGGCCAGATACGATATCTTGATTTCCTGAGGGAGTGGCTGAAGGACAAGGATTATGTCGCCCTGGCCTATATGACAGGGATTCTGCCGATAAAAAAATATGGGGAGCATTCCGCACTCAATATGTTCGATGAATACTCCATGACGTCCCCCTTACAGCTTGCCAGGTTTACCGGTTTTACGGAAGATGAAGTGATGGAACTGTGTGATCAATATGGAAGGGATTACCAGAAGATCAAAGACTGGTACGACGGCTATCTGGTAAGGGGAGTTATCCCGCCGGATCCGGGACATACACGGCAAAAAGAGACGGGATCATCCCCCACATCCAGAATATACGCCTTATATAGTCCTTTGTCGGTTGTCAAGGCAGTTTCAACCGGCGTGATTCAGAACTACTGGAACAAAACAGAAACCTATGAGGCTTTGGCGGAGTTTATCCGCAAAGACTATGACGGCCTTCAGGACGCGGTGGCGCTTCTGATGGATGGTGGCCGGCTAAAAATTGATATTTCTTCCTATCAGAACGATATGACCACCTTCCATGGGCGAGACGATGTGCTTTCGCTTCTGATCCACCTGGGTTATCTGGGGTATGACAGTGAAACGAAGGAAGTGTTTATCCCGAATCGTGAAATCCTGGACGAGTTTAAGACGTCCACGAAATCGGCGGAATGGGTCAGCACCTTCAAAGCATTTGAAAGGTCGCAAAAGCTCCTCCGGGCTACATGGGAAGAGGATGCGGAAAAGGTGGCGGAACTTCTGGAGGAAGCCCATAACCGAGCGGGAAACAAGACGTACAACGATGAGGCAGCATTAAGTTATGCCATCCAGTATGCGTATTATGCGGCGCAGAAGTACTATACGACCATTTTGGAGCTGGATACAGGAAAAGGGTATGCAGATGTCATATTTCTGCCATCGCCAAAGTATCCGGAGTTACCGGCGTTGCTGATCGAGTTGAAGTATAATAAAGATGCGAAGACGGCACTGACGCAGATCCGGCAGCAGAAGTACGATGAACGGCTGGAACATTACAAGGGAAATCTGCTGCTGGTCAGCATAAACTATGATAAAGAAAAGCGGAATGATGATCCGGAGTACAAACATCATACCTGTATCATAGAAAGAGCGTAAGCTCAAAGACAAAGAAAAGATAGGAACAAAGGCAAGAAACCGGCTAGACCATAGCTTGACATGGTCTGGCCGGTTTCTTGCAAATACCCCCTTGACAGCCAACCGTATCTATTGTATAGTAACAGCAGAAACAACCATCACACATCAACCTACAAATTTCATTGAACTATATTGATTCTAGGAAACCAGAAAGGAGGCAGCATGTGAAACTGATCATTTCAACGGTATCCAGACTTCCCATCTACGAACAGATGGAGAACCAGATCCGGGAAAAAATACTGACCGGAGAATTGTCTTCCGGGGAATTGCTTCCCTCTATCCGGGAGATGGCAAAGGAATGTCAGGTGGGGGTTATAACGAGCAAACGGGCTTATGATGATTTGTGCGCAGAAGGGCTCCTGATCAGCCGGCCGGGAAAGGGGGTTTATGTGGCGGAAATCGATTCTTCCTATATTCGGTCGGTGCGTCTTTCGCAGATGGAGGACCAGATGAAGGATCTGGTCGAGTTCTCTAAAGGTGCGGGACTGACGAAGGAAGAGATGGAGGAGGCACTTGCAGAATGCTGGAAAGGGGAGTGAGACAGGATGAAACTGCAATGTGAAAATGTGATGGTTCGGCCGGGAGGGGTTCACGAGGATTTCACTCTGGGGCCTGTCAACCTGGAGATAGTCCCGGGACTCATTACCGGACTGGTTGGCCGCAACGGGTCAGGCAAGACAACGTTATTGCGCATTCTGGCCGGACGGCTTTTACCAGAGGAAGGAAGCGTACATAAAGACAAAGGAAGGGTGAACCTTGTGGGCGGTCCGATGCGCGACTGGCTGCTTCGGAAACCGGATGATCTGGCGGATGCGGTGGCGCTGTTTGAGCCGTGGTTCGACAAGGCGTTTTTCCAGAAGCAGATGGCCAGGTTCGGGATCAGCAGGGAGAATGCCGGAATATATGCATCCTCCGGGGAGCAGAGGATCTATCTCCTTCTGTTTGAGCTGGCCAGAAAACCGGATATTCTGCTGCTTGATGAACCGACAAGCGGCCTGACTCCGACAGCGCGTCATGCGGTGCTGGACCTTCTGCAGGAATATATGAAGGACGAGAATCACAGCCTTGTGTTTTCCACACACATCACCGCGGACCTGGATCGGATTGCGGACCGGATTGTCTTTTTGGATAACGGACAGATCCGGTTTGACGATGAGAAAGAAGCGCTCCGGGAACGGATGGCTATGCCGGGGGAGGAATTGCCGTCTATCGCGGAAATGATGGAGCGTTTTTCTTAAGGCTGGAAAGGAGGCAAAGTCATGATCAATCGTTTTTTTGACTATATAAGAAGCTCCTATATTCTCTGGATTCCGCCGATTTACAGGTATATCCGTGAGCATCCGTTTGTATGGATCTTTTCCGTGTTGCTGCTTTTGGGATTACGAGGAGGCTTTGATACGCTGTTGTACTCGGATATGCTTCCGGAAAACAGGACGGACGCTCCGGAATTATCTTCCGTGATAGACATGATGCATGCCGAGGCACAGGCTGACATGGTTGCTCGTATCATTCTCCTGCTGGTGATTTTGATATGGTTGGTGTACAACTTGAGAAAGCACTTTCGAGATCCGGATTCGCTTGCGAGGTCCATCGAAATGTCGGAGGCGGAGAGAAAAAGGACTGTGTATGCGGCAGGGATTTTGCTGGATTTGATTATTTCGGCTGTATGGATCTTACCATGGGTCAGTCTGACCGGAATATCGGATTGGCTTATTGTCTATGGCGCTGGGATTCTCGTTAGCATTTTGTTGTACAGTATGATGTTTGCCTTTGCGTTCAGAGGCTCTTTAGATCAAAAAGAGGGGGATGTCTGATGAATAGCGCAATGGAATGTAGAAATCTTCAGGTAGGGTACCCGGGCAGTTTGCGAACAGGTACAGCCGGAAACCGATATTCCTTCCTGCTGCAGGATGTTTCTTTCTCGCTTCCGAGAGGCCTCATCACGGGACTGGTTGGAAATATGGGATCCGGAAAAACCTCCCTTATTATGGCACTGGCTGGACAGGTAAAGTGGCAGAAAGGCGAAGTGGTGTTTCATGAACATCCGACGGATGGCCACGAGTGGAGCTATGCCAGGGATGAAAAGAGCATAAGGCGCATGGTTTCTTTTGTCTTTGAACAGATGGAATGCCCGAAATCGTGTACGGGAAAAGAAATGGCCGCGACTGTGAAAAAGCTGGAACCATGGTTTGATGAAGCGTATTGCATGGAACTGTTAAACCGTCTTTCCGTCGCGGAGGGAAAACGCTTTGGAGATTTGTCCAGAGGAATGAAAAAGCGTCTGCAGTTGGCCCTGATGATGGCGCGCAGGCCGGAAATTCTGGTTTTGGACGAACCTTGTGCGGAGGTAGATCCACCTGGCAGAAAGCAGATTCTGGAATTGTTACAGGAGTTCATGGAGGACGAGACGCACGCTATTCTGTATTCCACCAACATGACGGACGACCTTGACCGTATTGCGGACAGAATTCTGATTCTGGATTCGGGTCGGATGGTATTTCAAGGCGGGCTGGATGCGTGCAAAGAAGCATATGCTTCTCCCGGAAGTCCGTTTCCCACCGTGGAAGAGTTAATGCTGGCGCTCCACACTGTCACGCATTCGTAAAGGGGGGTGCCGGAATGAAAACAAGAGACATATTTCGTATGTTTGCCATCTGGCAGTATGATCAAAAGGATGACGAGAGTGAATGGCTAGAACTGATTTTTGTGCTGTATAATGGTTTTCTTTTCTATATAGGTTGGCGGGTTCTTGCCTGCTATGATCCCGCACAGGCATTTTCCGTCCTGGGTTCTTGGCCTAAGGCGACAGAACTGATGCTGTTTGGGTGCGTATCAGGGTTGTCTGCCTTTGTGTTTGGAAATACCATAACAAAGAAGTGCTGCATTTTCCAGAATATATCCCTGGGAACAAAGAAAAAAGTGGGGATTATTCTGCAGGGAGGCCTGACGCTCCTGATTCCGGCATATCTGGCGGTTGCCCTTCTGACATTTGGGTTTCAACGCCTGTGGAATATCTCCGAAAGCCCGCTTAAGTTTTTGGCCGTCAGCCTGGGCGGTGTGCTGTTTGCTTTCCTGATGCAGATACCTGCCTTCTTCATAAAAGGACAAGAAAAAAGGTACCTTTTCCGGGGGCTGAACATGTTTGTTCCCATGGTTCCTGCTGTATTTGTGAAGCATTTCTATTCCATGGAAAATCTGCCCACTACATTTAAAGCCGCATCGTGTGCAGTATTTCTCATAATGGCGCTTGCCTATGCGGTGCTTTTGCCAGGGTGGCTGGAGAAGCCGTAGGCAGTAAGGAGGGACGCGAGCAAGGGGAGAGAGCAAGGAGGACGATCCTCCTTGCTTTTTTCGATTCGCGGACAAAAAAGCCCGATTCGCGGACATAATTTCAAATCCTGAAAGGACAGTGCTATGGTATAGACAGTTCCAAGGCAGCGGCTGTTTACCCGGGAAAACAGTAACTGATCAACTATTTGGACAAGTATGTGTATCGTGATGTAAGCATGAATAGGAGGAAAAAGATGAATAATATTATTGTTGTATTACTGCTTGTTTTACTTTCCGGTCTTTTTCAAGGCGGATTTGATATCGAGTCTGAAACGCCTCCGTTTGCGATGGAGGAAGCGGGTAACGAGAACAAAGTGAATCCGAATTCGTCTTCTGAGGATCTTTCCAGGATCGTCGTTCCGGACTACCAGTTTCAGGGTGGTTTATATGGAGCCGTGATGGCGTATAACGCAGAAAACCTGGAAAATGAGAACCCTTGGCAATCTGACTTGGCATTGGCAACGCTTCCGGTTTATCAGAACGGATGCTATGATCCCTCCGGAAAAGGGGCTCTGTACGGATTAAGCGAAGAGGAGATGATGGCTAAGCTGACAGAAACAGCGGAAGTGCTTGGTCTGGAGATTTACAGTACCAAGTTGGGAACGAATGCGACAAAGGGAATGGACGGAGGTCTGATACCGGGAGATATGGTCTATCGAATTACGGCGGATACGAATAATGGCCGACTGATAGCAGAAGCAGATGGAACGCTCATTTACAACATTCCTACAGGATACCCGCTTCCGGAAGAATATACCTTTGCAAGTAAGGGCAACACGGAAGAAGAAGCGGAAGCTGCCCTGGGTTATCTGGCTGAGTGCTTTGCAACACTTATGGATTATGACGATCCGGAGATGATCGTAGAAGGCAGTTACAACAGAAGCGGACAGTTCGTTCGTTCCTACCGGGTATATGATGGATCTTCTGATCATGTGGAAAACATGCTTGGTTACAATTTCTGCTATGCAGAATTCAGCCCTGACGATGAAGGTAATCTGATGATGATCCGTATCCGCAATGGGCTGACGAAAGGTGAAAAGATCGGGGATTATCCGATCATTTCTGTAGAGGAAGCACAGGCAAAGCTCCTTGCAGGCGAGTACCAGACCAGCGTTCCGGCTTCTGTGGAGGACATTTCTTCTGTTGCCAAGGCGGATTTGGTTTATCGGAATGGCGCGACGGAGGAAACCCTGCTTCCGTACTATCGCTTCTACGTTGAGCTTTCGAATGCGGAAGGACTCCTCCTTTCGGGAACAGAGGGAATGAAGGCATACGGCATTTATTATGTCCCGGCGGTACAGGATGAGTATATCTTCAGTCAGGAGGAAGGTCTTCAGTATCAGTAGGATATTTTACAGTTGCTAATCAATGTCTATTCGGAACTCCTAAACCCTTAGTGCATGCGGGCTTAGGGGCTCTGATAGACATAATATCAAAAAAGAGGACAAAAACAGGGAAAATAAGGACAAAAACAACACACATTCATACTTATAAGGTTTTTACAAGACCAACCGTTGAACCAGGTTGGTGAATAAGCTTATTCTAAAATATAGGAACAACATATATGGAAATATTATTTTGGATTATTGTTGAAATAATCGTCATCGTTATCGCCCTGTTGGCTTTTATACAGCGATACAAAACAGATGCAAACGCGCAAAACCGTAGAATGATAAAGTGGTATCATTGTGTTGGCACAGTTCTATTTTATACGAGTGTTTTATGCTTTGGATCTGTTGGCTTTCTTTATTTTGGCAATGATATTGGTATCCCTGCAGCGAAAATTGCATCAAATATTCGTGCATATCAGAGTATTGACGCGGAATGGGTAACAGAAGGAATGGTTGCGGATACCATGGCAGCATTTATTTCTTACTCCCCTGACCAGTCTGATCATGTCTTTTCTGTGTATGTAAACCGTCCAGGGCTTTCCTTGGGCTA
>JAFVBO010000023.1 GCA_017479935.1 Lachnospiraceae bacterium | reverse complement strand
ATTTGCCAAATGTGACACAGGTCCGTCCCCTGTCACACTTCAGGTCCGTCTTCTGTCCCACTCGTTACTTCCGCCTCCAGTACTTCAGCATATGAAGGATCTTCTTCTTTTCTTCTGTCGTATAGTTCAGAAGAGTATAACGGATGCGAATGTCCTCCGGGGTTTCATAGAGGGGAGAGGAATTGTCTTCCCGCCCCGCGCTGATGAAGACTTCCGCGGGGACATGGCACACCTCTGAATAGCAGAGAAGCGTGCGCAGGTTGAGCTTGGAACGTCCGCTTTCAATGCTGCTGATATATGCGACGGTGACCTCCAGTTTTTCGGCGATTTCCATCTGCGTGTATCCGCTTTGGATGCGGAGTTCCTTCAGCTTATCTGCGATTTTTTTCTGATTCAAAATTGGTTCGTTCGGGCCGGGCTCAGGATTTTTCCTTTTCATGGGGTTACCTCCTTATAAATAGTCGAGTACCCGTTCACTCTTTGGAAAAGGACGGCTGTGCCCAAAGGAAACAGAAGTGTTTGACGTAAGTGTTCCGGACAGGTTCCAGGCGGACGTGTGCGAAACCTTACTTTTTACAATAAAAGGCATGCCGATCCCTTTGAAAAGAGATAATGCATGGCGTGGCAGACCACGACAGGTACTGGAAATGAAGGACAGCCGCCGGGCAAGGCGCACGGTAAAGATTGGTGCCGGGTGGCTGCTATGTAAGTATATCCCATTATAACAGCCAGAAAAGGAAAAATCAAGCGTTTTGATAAAATATATTTTTCTATATTTAATGATTCACAATCATGAAACCCTTAATATGATCATTAACTCAACACGGATATGCAAAAAGACAAGGAAAATGGCGGCTTGCAGCCACTTTTCCTTGTCTTTTGCATATGTCGTGGTGGAACCCCACCACGACAGTCTCAGGCCATACGCCGAAGGCGGATGGCCTGAGACCTGTGTTTGAGTTATGAACAATTGACTGTGGTGGTCCCCCTTACAGTTCGTACAGCTCCCGATATTTCTTCTCCAGATAATCCAGGTAGTCGTCCGGCGTGAAGTCGCGACCCGTGATCTCGCGGATCCACTCCTTGGAGGAGAGCCGGTCGGCGCGCTTAAACACATGATCCTTCATCCAGCCGTTGATGGTGGCGAAGTCGCCGGAGGCGAGCGCCGCGTCCAGATCGATCTCCTTGGTGAGACGGTTCATGTACATGGCATTGAACATGTTGCCGAGCGCGTAGGTGGGGAAGTAGCCAAAGCCGAAGGACCAGTGCACATCCTGCAGAATGCCGTTGCGGTCGCAGTCCGGCGTGATGCCTAAATATTCCTGGTATTTCTGGTTCCAGATGGCAGGAAGCTCTTCAATGGAAATCGTTCCGTCCAGAATCATTTTTTCGATCTCGTAGCGAATAATGATGTGGATGGTATAGGTGAATTCGTCAGCTTCCGTCCGGATCAGCGTCGGCTCCACCAGGTTCAGGGCCTCGTACAGCTCACGCTCAGACACGTCTGCCATGACCTCAGGGAAGATCTCCTTCACCTTCGGATAGATCAGGTGAACGAACGCTGCGGAGCGGCCAAAGCGGTTTTCGTACAGGCGGGAGACGGATTCATGCATCGCCATCGTCTTTTCGCTGTCGATGAAGTGGTCGTAGTTCTCCTGCGGCTGCAGCTGATCAAACAGGGCATGACCTCCCTCGTGGATGATGGAGTACATGCTGGCGTAGAACATGGTGGGGTAGTAGTGCGTGGTCACGCGGATGTCGTTTCGTCCCAAACCGTCCGTGAAAGGATGCTCGGTGGTGGTGAAAGCGCCGCGCTCAAAATCAAAGCCGATGGTTTCCAGAAGCCAGCGGGACATCTTTCTCTGCGCGTCGTCGGTTACCGGACGGGAGAGAAAATCGGTGCGGATCTTCTTCGAAGAGCCCTGAATCTCTTTTAACAGGGGCAGCAGGCGCTTCTTGCAGGCGTCAAACCACTTGTCCAGATCCGCCCGCGTAACGCCGCGTTCGTAGTTGGCCAGCAGGTTGTCGTAGACATTGGGGAGAGCTTCCTCCGAGAGCGAGACCTGCTCCACCTGAACGTCGCGAACCGCCGCAAGCGATGGCGCAAAAAGAGAAAAGTCCGATTTCTGGCGGGCGTCGACCCAGTCCACATAGGCCTTCTGCAGAATGCGGCCGTGTCTGTGACTCATCTCGGGCGTGATGTTCTTTGTCTTTAAGTACTGGCGGTGCAGGGCCGATGCCAGCACCTGATCGAACTCATCCAGTTCGTCTTTGTGCGCGTAAAGATATTCGCAAGCCTCGATATAACGATCCTGCTTGGTCAGCTTGAAGGCCTGGTTATCTAAGAAGGCGATGACCTCGCCCTGCTCCTCCATCGCTTTCGGCGGGCAGATGGTTTCAAGGTCGTAGTTTAAGACATGGCTGGCGTGGCCATAAATTTCCGCTTCCTTTAAGACGGAACGGACAAAGCTTAAGGCTTCCTGTGTGTTGGTGAACATGAAAGTACCTCCTGTGTTGCGCCTGCCCCTTGCAAATGCCTTCATCAGCATCTGACAGGCGCCTGATCTCTGATACTTTACCACAACCTGGCCGCAGTTGCAAGAATTCAAAGTTTCATGCATTGGTACGGATGCAAAGACATGAGCTGGAGAGCAAGCTCTCCACTCATGCCCTGCATCCTCACTTTGCCCAAAAGCAAACGCGTCGCTACGCACTTCGTGCTCCCGCGCCGCTGCAACAAAATTCGCCATTCGCCCCACTCAACAAAGTTTCGTGTGGCTGTATGGCTCATTTTGTTGCGCGCTCGGATGCAAAGACATGAGCTGGAGAGCAAGCTCTCCACTCATGCCTTGCATCCTCACTTTGCTTTTGTGAAAAATAGCGATTGCCAAACGCGGCTGAAAAAGATACAATAATGGCCGTTCCGAAAAGCAAATTTTCGAAGACAGGAGGACAAAGATGGAAGACATTAGACGCCCCGAAAACATGGAACGGATTACCACTCCGGAACTGGCAGAGAAGTTTATTGAAGAACAGCTGAAGGCCCTGCGCGAGCAGATCGGTGACAAGAAGGTGCTGCTGGCTTTGTCCGGCGGTGTGGATTCTTCGGTTGTGGCCGCATTGCTCATCAAGGCAGTTGGCAAACAGCTCATTTGTGTTCATGTGAATCATGGCCTCCTGCGCAAGGGAGAGCCGGAACAGGTGATTGAGGTGTTCCGCAATCAGATGGACGCTAACCTGATTTATGTGGACGCGACGGATCGCTTCCTTGACAAGCTGGCCGGCGTGGCGGATCCGGAGACGAAGCGTCACATCATCGGTGAAGAGTTCATCGATGTCTTTGCAGAGGAAGCCAGAAAGCTGGATGGAATTTCCTTCCTGGCACAGGGCACGATCTGGCCGGATATCCTGGAAAGCGAAGCAGGTATCAAGGCACATCACAATGCCGGCGGTCTGCCGGAGGACATCGCCTCCCGCTTTGAACTGGTCGAGCCCGTACGTATCCTTTTCAAGGATGAGGTGAGAGAAGTTGGCCGCGCGCTTGGTCTTCCGAGCGGTATGGTCGAACGTCAGCCGTTCCCGGGCCCGGGGCTTGGTGTTCGCTGCCCTGGCGCGATCACCCGCGATCGTCTGGAAGCTGTCCGCGAATCGGACGCTATCCTGCGTGAGGAATTTGCGAAGAACGGCCTGGAGGGCAAGGTATGGCAGTATTTCACGGTCGTTCCGGACTTTAAGTCCACCGGCGTGAAGAACGGAAAGCGGACCTTTGACTGGCCTTGCATCATCCGCGCCATTAACACGACCGATGTAATGGAAGTGACCGTAGAGCACCTTCCGGCTGAACTGATCGATCATCTGGTCAAGAGAATTACGACCGAGGTGGAAGGCATCAACCGCGTCCTCTATGATTATACTCCCAAGCCTCCGGCCACGGTGGAGTACGAATAATTGTGAAAACGCAGGAAACCCGCATGAATACTGGGTTTCTGAAATCTGAAAACAGCGTTTGGCAACGTTTTGGCAACACTTTGATTATCTAAATCATTCCATCGAATAACAAAAACAAGAGCTATCTGATTTCAAAGTCAGGTAGCTCTTTTTTTATGCTTTGGAAAGGTTGGTGCTGAAAATGTCAATCCTTCAGCTTGCGCTTCATTGCTTTGATCAAGGCGTCGCTAAGTTCCTGAGACGGTACCTTCGCTATGATCTGAGAGTCATCGTATGAGACTTCTCCCGCATGGATTCTTTTGCGCTTTTTGGTTTTCATTCGGGTAGGCTCATCTGCATATTTCCAGAGTTCCTTCTGTGGAGTACAGATCTCCATGTGTTCGGCCTTTGCCCAGGATGGAATCTTGGGTTGGAGTTCGGTCATTCGAAGCATTATCTGCTCCATATGATCCATAATAGTCGTTTGCCGAAGCCTTTACATCTTATACTCGGCAGCGTTGATTATCTGGGTGTCTTTTAGCTTGCCGAGGAAGGAGCCGAACATTCCGAGAGCCCCTCCATCCTCGCCATCTTCATCGTCCGAATCCTGCCCGGACACCTTGATCATGGCTACATCCTCAGCAATCATATTGACGGCCTCTTCCTGCTCCTTCGTGCAGATAACCATAGCGCAATCCACAATATGGAGTTTTTCCATGATGTCTTCAGCGCTCAGATCCTCGGAGAGAGTGACCTTGGCGCAATCTTCGACACGCACGCCTTTCGGATACTTCCCAAGTACCGCAGTCCCAACCTTAACCATGGGACGATCCACGATAAGGCCCAGATCCGGATCAATGACCCGCAGCTCGTCATATACACTTTCGATTTCGTCAAAAGCGTCTTCCAACTCCTTGTTTACGCTGACAGTACCATCTGCGAACAGGTATTCCAAGGAAGAGAGGGCTTCGGCATCTTTGATGGAAACATCACCTGTGACGCAGATCTTGGTTCCGTACTTTTTGATGGTCTTGGCTTTAAGTTCCAGATCGTCGTCGATGAGCCGTGTGCCGTCAGGAACCTTCACGATCTCTGCTTCTTCATCAAACAGAGAAACCAGTTTGCCGATCAGGCTTTCTGCGATTACGACCTTCTTTGCGGTAAACTTCAGGCCCTTTGAAAGCAGCTTCTCTGCGTCAATCCCTGTATCCAGGAAAAAGAGGTTTCCGGAACAGTAGTACAGAGTGTTCACAGCTCTTGCGATAAACAGATCATCAATCTCCATATCAGCCTTCAGGATCGTTGCGCCATCCGGATAATATTCTGTCTTTCCGCTAACTTGAATGTTCGAGAACTGCCCTTCAAAGCTTTTCGGCATCAGAATCTTCCCATTCACCATGATGCGATAATAACTCTTCACAGCTTCCAGACTGCCGTCGGCAATGGTCAGCTTTCCATTGACCATCAGGAAAACCCCGGTCCCGTCCGCATCCGGACCGATCTCGCCCTTGCCATTGATGCTCTGGACAGAAATGTTCTCTCCATCTGGGACTTCCAGGACATTTGCCACGTTCATCGTCACAGGGTATTTGTTCAGCAATTCCTTGGAACGTTCACCGACGATCAGGATAGCGGCATTGATAGTGATATTTTCATACCCGGTAAGGCTTTCTTCCGTTACCGCTCTCGCATCACAGGTGGCGGCATTGATCATTTTGTTCTTTTTCATGAGATTCGTCCTCCGTTATTTCAGTTTTTCTCTCAGGAGTTTCCTGGCCCGACTTAGGGCAGCCCGGACTCCTGATGGTGACAACCCGTATTCTTCTGCCAGTTCCTTAGAGGTATACCCGTCAAAGTACCGTTTGATAAAGAGCTGGGACAGATCCGGCGGCAGCGAGGAGAGGATCATGGCTGTTTCGACTTCTGAGAAGCCGCCGTCCGTTTCTTCCTCTGCCTGCATTTGGTTGTTCTGCTCTACGGTTCGCCTTCGGCAGGCATCATAGAACAGGTTTCTTGCTACCTTATACAGCCAGGCCCGTCGTTCTTTTTCTCCCAGTTCTTCCAGAAGATCCAGATTGGAAAGTGCCTTCATGAAGGTCTCCTGCAGTAGATCCTCTGCATCACTGACATTTCCGCATATCATACAGCAGTATTTCAAAAGCTCTGTCCGATACACGGTATATAGCTCTGCAATCATGGCACCCTCCTTTCCTTCGGCTTTCACTCTTATAACGTTTGAGAACGGCAAAGTGTTTTCGATGTTTTGTATTTTTTCTGCTCCTCTGGAAGGCAACATTTTGTGAAGGCGGAAAAAATGACTGTGTAGAGCTATTTGCCTTTTATATGGTTTGATACGCTAAAGTGCGCCTTTGGGACAATTCTTTACGCATTCCATACAATGGATGCATTCAGTGCCGTTTTTCCTATGCCTTGAATTATTTATAAGAACCAGAATCAATCAACCGTAGCAAAGTATCATAGGCGGACTCGGAAGGCTTGGAGGGTACGTCAGGACTTGTTCCGTACAGTGTATTCAAAGAACCGTCTTTGTTCGCGCTAACCACCGCTGTAAAACGCATAAGCAAACCTGTTTTCGGAAGCCGGACAAGAAATGGACGAATTGCTCCGCCATCACCCTTTGTCCGTTTTCCGATGATGGTTGCCCAATGTGTTTGTTTACAGAAACCAGCAAAACCGTCTGCTGCAGAAAAAACAGATTCATTTGTCAGAATCCATCGTTTGGCGTCTGTTGTAATCTTTCGGTTCTCTTCTGTTGGAGGATTAATTGTATAAGTCCAGGATATGGTATGCGTCAATCCCAATTCTTCAACAAAGGAAGGGATTGTATCGATGGCCTGGGCAGAAATCGTTTCTGCATTTTCCATCAAACCATACTCCCTGGTCAATGCGTTGTCTTTGAAGAAGATTTGTGTATCAAATGAAATCCGTTCACCAAACGGTGCGACAAGCAAACTCATCCAGTAATCATCACCGCCGCCTGCATTTCCGCGAATATCAAAGACAATATGTTTTGCTTCAGGATAGGAGCGGATCGCATTTATCAATAAATCCTGATCCCGGGCGATGAACTCGGATTTGAAGGAGGTAATACGAAACAGCAGAAGATCTCTTTCAGAATCGTAAGAAACATAAGGAATGAAGAAATTCCTTAAATCAATCTCTTTGCTCTGTGCTGTACGAGTCATTGCCGCATACGTCGCACAGGTTTGTTTATCTGAGAGCATCGCAAGTTCAGGATCACCATCGAAATACCCCTGTTCTGCGACGAATTTATACGAATCAAAGTCTTTCGGACTAAGCACGGACAGATGCCCGGGATTCCCAATTCGCAGAAAAAGGTCAGCTAGAATTACATAAAGATCCTCTGGCGTTTTGCCGTTGAGCTGAACCGTCTTCCTGTATTCTTCACACAGAACATCGAAATTCGGATATTGCTGTCGGATGATTGGCTGGCACGGATTGTACTCTTCCAGATAGCGCAGCGCAGTGTCGTAATCAGAAAGCAGGTCCTCATTCGATATTTCTGTATGGGCCGCTATTGAGTGAAACATAATATACAGCAATACGAGCAGAAAAATAATCTTTTTCACGGTGAGCCCTCCTCCTTATCATTCCATACTGATTATACGGGAGCTATGTTAATTTGCCAACCACAAATCTAAAACAGCCCTAAGAGTTAATCAGTAGAATTTCACGAGAGCGCAAAGAACCTGTATCATGCAGTCTCCCTGCGCCCGAAACCTATACTGAGAGTCAAGAAAGCGCAGGCAACTCTTCAAATTCAAGATTTGCCTGCGCCGGGAGCCTTTCCTGGGAGCCATGCATGCATGGGGAATAGCAGAAAAAGGCCAGAATCCCATGCAAACCAACGTCCAGAAAATTCCTACATGCATGGGGAATAGCAGAAAAAGGCCAGAATCCCATGCAAACCAGCCTCCAGAAATTTCCTACATGCATGGGAAATGGCCGAAAAGGCCAGAATCCCATGCAAACCAGCCTTCGAAAGCTTCAAATTTGCATGGGGAATGGCAGAAAAAGGCCGGAACCCCATGCAAGCCGGCCTCCGGAAGCTTCAAATTTGCATGGGAAATGGCAGAAAAAGGCTAGAATCCCATGCATCCGGGCAGGCGGGCCTGCCCGGATCAGTAAAATGGCTAACCCAGCCTGCCCTCACCAGCGAAAACAGGACCTGAGCCCCGCCCCGTCTCTTTTCTCACTAAAGCGATTCAATTTTGCCCCTTATATCACAAATCTGCAAGACAACCGCTCCTAAATATTGTAGAATAGAAATGCTACAATTTACTTCTTTCTCTTCAAGCCTCCCAAAACCAAGGCGCGGGAGAGCCATCATATCCACAATGATAAAAGCAAGAAGCAAGAATAGCAGGAGGTCAGGTAATGAAAAAATGGAAAAAGAAAATGGGACAGTTCATACAGCGGATCATCGACGCGGCGATGGGAAACGGCCTCATGCAAGAGGAAATCACGGCCAGCGGTGAACGCTATGTGACCCCTGGAATAGGTGAACTCATCCGGCAGGCGGGCGCGGAGAGCTGTGTGCTGCTGAAAAACAACGGCGCGCTGCCGCTTGGCAAGGAAAAGGAAGTGGCGGTCTTCGGGCGCTGTCAGCTGGATTGGTTTTATGTGGGCTATGGCAGCGGCGGCGATGTGAATGCGCCGTATCATGTAAATCTGGTTGATGGTCTGCAAAATGCGTCCGTCCCCATGAATGCCGAGCTGCAGAACACCTACAAAACCTGGACACAGCAGGAGGATAACCAGGCAGACCACGGCTGGTGGGGACATTGGCCCATGAATTATCCGGAGATGCCGCTTGACGCGGCACTGGTGCAGCGGGTGGCAAAGACGGCGGATACCGCGCTGGTTGTGATCGGCCGCGCGGCGGGGGAGGACCGGGAGAATACGCTCACCAAAGGAAGCTATTACCTGACAGATGTGGAAGAGGCTATGCTGGACCAGGTCACCGCTAGCTTTTCCAAAGTGGTTGTGCTGCTGAACATCGGCAACATCATGGATATGGCCTGGGTTGAAAAATATGGAGACAGGATTTCTGCCCTGATGATCGTATGGCAGGGCGGCATGGAGAGCGGCAACGAGGTCGCGGATGTGTTGACGGGTGCGGCTGATTCCAGTGGCAGGCTGAGCGATACGATCGCCCGCCGCTATGAGGATTATCCCAGCAGTGCAAACTTCGGCGGAAAGGCATATAACAACTATGCGGAGGGCATCTATGTAGGCTATCGCTACTTTGATCAGCACCCGGAAAAAGTGCTGTATCCCTTTGGGGCGGGCCTCAGCTATACCAGTTTTTCCATCAGCTCCGCTGGCCTCAGGCGCACCGATGCGGGAGCCGAAGTTGCCGTAACAGTCATAAATACGGGCAGCCGGCCTGGCAAGGAGACCGTACAGCTGTGGTGTCATGCTCCCGCTGGGCGGCTGGACAAGCCGGTCCGGGTGCTGGTAGCCTTTGGCAAGACCAACATGCTGGCGCCAGGCGAAAGTGAAACTCTGGTGCTCCGTTTTGAGGATAAGTGCTGTGCATCCTACGATGAGCAGAGCAGCCGCTTTATTCTGGAAGCGGGAGACTATGGCTTTACTGCCAATGAGGTCTCGGTGGGAAGCTTTACAGTGGATCACGAGATCACGGTGGAGCAGTGCGAGCCGCTGTGCAAGACAAGCGGTGCGCTGCGCGAACGGATCCTGAGCCGTCTGCCGGAAGCGGTACCTGTGGCGGATGCTGGAAACTGCACGCTTCAGGATGTGCGCGACGGAAAGATCACGTTGGATGCGTTTGTTTCCTGCCTCACCGATGAGGAGCTTGAAGCTCTGAGCCGGGGACACGGTATGATGGGAAGTTCCCTTGGCGTGGCCGGCAATGCAGGCGCTTTCGGCGGCGTGATCGAAAGCCTGCGGAAAAAGGGCGTGGCGCCGGTGATTACCTCGGACGGTCCGGCCGGGCTGCGGCTGAAAAAATATGCGGCGCTGATTCCCTGCGGAACGGCGCTGGCCTGTACCTGGAACACCGAGCTCGTAGAAGCCCTGTCCGCCAAAGTAGGGGAAGAAATGGTTCATTATGGCGTGGACGTGCAGCTTTCGCCTGGTATGAATATCCACCGCAACCCCTTGTGCGGACGGAACTTCGAGTACTTTTCCGAGGATCCGCTGCTCTCCGGCAAAATGGCCGCGGCAGTGGTGCGCGGCGTACAGAAAAACGGAAAAGCCGCCTGCCCCAAACATTTTGCCTGCAACAATCAGGAAACGCGACGTAATACAAATGACTCCCGCGTTTCTGAGAGAGCCCTGCGAGAGATTTATCTGAGAAACTTTGAAATCGTGGTCAAGGAAGCGCATCCTTTGACAATCATGACCAGCTATAACAAAGTGAACGGTGTTTGGAGTCACTATCATTATGATCTTGTGACCACAGTTTTGCGCGGCGAGTGGGGCTACACCGGCTGCGTGATCACCGATTGGTGGATGAGAAAAGCCAAGAGTCCGGAATTCCCGAAGCTAAGGGACAATGCATATCGCGTGCGCGCCCAGGTGGATGTCCTGATGCCCGGTGATATGGGGCATCTTACGAAAGTCTATCGCTCGGACGGAAGCCTCCTGGAAACCCTGGGAAAGCCGGATGGAATCACGCGCGGTGAGTTGCAGCGGACAGCGAAAAATGTGCTGCGGCTGGTATTGGCGCTGAAAAACGAATGATGGCGCCTGCAACACCACCCATGAAAGCCGAACGCGATTGTTCCGCTGCTTCGCAGCGCGCACAATCGCTAACAGAATTATCATTTTACTGGGCTCTGTATTCCGTCGGTGTCTTCCCCATATATTTTTTGAAGACTCTGGCAAAATGACTTTGCGAGGAGAAACCTAAATAGTCACTGATAGCGATTAAACTTTTATCGGTAAAAGCGAGCAGGCGAGCAGCCTCCTCGCTTTTTTTCGTGAGGATGAAGTCGGTGAGGGTCATGCCGGTTTCTTCTTTGAATTTCCGGGAAAGATGCGGCCGGGAATAATGAAGCTCCTGCGCCAGCTTTTCCGTGTCTATGGGCTCACTTAAATGTCGGTGCGTCCAGGAAGCTACGGCGATGGCCAAAGGAGTAGGTGTCGTTCCGCCCCGCAGGCGCTCCACCTGCTCCGCATAGGTGAGGAGCATGTTGACTTGCAGACGGAGGATACTTTGCACATCCCGGAGAACCTCGCAGTTGCGGATCAGCAGATCGCTGGTGGACAGGGCTTCTTCCACATCCATGCCGCCGCGGATGGCGGAGCGGGCAGCCAGGGTGGCCGTGACGATAAAGGTGTTTTTGTATTGCCGCAGATGTTCCTGCGCCATAGGACCTGCATGCACGGCAGGGGCGGAGGCAATCCAGGCTTTCAGGCTTTCGGTATCGCCCTTGCGGATCATATTCATAAGGGTTTGTTCAATCGCTAAGGTCGTATGGTTTTCCGCGTAAGCCGCCTGTTCATGGTGCACTGTCTGAGGAGCAGGAGCAATCTGTTTCTCCACCGGATCCTTCAGCGCAATATCTTCCAGAGAAAGCTTTTCTCCGTTGATCACATAATTCAGGGTGCATAGGATTTGCTGCAGGCTTTCGAGCGGCATGGGCACCAGGGAGCGCATGGCCTGGATGAATGCAGGGGTATCCTCAGCGGGGACGTTACTCATAAAGGCCAGCTCCCGAAGCTGCTGCTCGGTGGCCGGAAGCTGCCGGGTAGGGCCCAGAATCAGCCGGGTTTCACCGCTGCGCACGACGCCATAGAAATAATAGCGTGGTGTGATATACGTGTCGACATGGCCGGACAAAGCAAATAAGTCCGCTTGTGATGCCTGCATGGGGTCGTATTTCAATCCGGAATGATCGACTTTGAAGATCAGTTCGGTTCCCTCGTACAGCCAGCCGCACGGGAAAGCCGCACAGGCTGCCGATGGTGCCGCAAAGATAGGGAAGATCCAGCTTTTTCATATCATTCACACCTTTCTGCCACAAGATGATACAATTATATAGGGGATATCACAATTACGCAAGACTTTTGGCGAGCCTTTATTATAGAATAAGGTTACTATTCACGGGTCAATAGCAATCAAGAGGTGCTTTGCATGCTTGCATGCACAAGCACTCTTGAATTGCTATTGAACTGCGAAAGCAGTCACCGCCCATCAGTCCCAGGCAAAAGCACCGTAGGTGCGTCATACGCCAAAGGCGGATGGCCTGGGACCTGATGAGGTGGTGACCCGTGAATAGTTACAGAATAGGCTCGATTTACAAAGGATCGCTTTATCTGTCATGCCAAAGGAGGAGAACGCTTAAATGAAGCTGCCCGCAAGTCTGGTGCACTCTGACACCGTCACCAAAAAAGAAAAATGGCTGGGTTATTTGCTGGGCCCTGCCGGAGCATTGCTGCTGAACGCAGTCCTGTCGACTTACCTGAATGTGTATTACACCGATGTGCTGGGGCTCACCGGTCTGTGGGGCGGTATGTTCCTGACAATTTTCCCCATCGTATCCAAGGTGATCGATGCCATCACGAACATCGCCATGGGTCAGATCATAGACCGGACACGGACGAAGGAGGGCAAGGCAAGGCCATGGCTGCTGCTATCCGCACCGCTGGTGACGATCACCGCCATCCTGCTGTTTACCGTGCCCGAAGGTAGCGACACCGTGAAGGCGATCTGGGTGATGATCAGCTATAACCTGTTCTATTCCTTTGCCTATACCATCTTCAATATGAGCCACAACCTGATGGTGCCTTTGTCTACCCGAAATTCCACGGATCGCGGCGGCCTTTCGGTGTTTAATCAGATCACCACCATCATGATGAGCGGCATCCTGGTAGCACTTGTATTTCCCATGGTGATCATGCCCGTGATTGGCGTGGACAAATCGAAGTGGATTACGCTGATGTCCATCCTGGCCATCCTTGCCTTGCCGCTTACCTTACTCGAATACTTCTTTACCAAGGAGCGGGTGACGGAAGAAGCTTCCCAGGAGGACGAAAAGCAGACGCTTACCTTCCGGCAGCAGATGAAAACCATCTTCTCCGACAAGTACATGGTGCTGATGTACGTCTATTTTCTGGTGTATACCATCGGCGTCACACTCAAAAATCTGAGCCTGGTGTATTACTGCAACTATGTCCTGGGCACCTATAACGATGGCATCACACAGATGCTGGTGTCTGTCATCGGCGGCATACCTATGGGGATCGGCATCTTTGCCGTGTGGCCCCTGGCGAAAAAGTTCGGCAAGCGCAACGTGACCCTGGTCGGTTTTTTGCTCTATTCCTTCGGCAGCCTGATCTGCTGGCTGTTTCCGACGAATCTGGGGATTGTGCTGACCGGTCAGTTTATCAAGAACATCGGCGGCCTGCCCTGTGCCTATGTGTTCATGGCGCTGTTTGCGGACTGCCTGGATCATCTGGAGTGGAGTAGGCGCATCCGGGCGGACGGCGCGGCCATGTCCATCTATAACATCATCGCGGTTGCCATGGTAGGCATCATGACCGGCGTGTTCAACTGGATGCTTTCCCTGGCGGGATATATCAAGCCGGAGGCTTTCCAGAGTATAGCGGACGCAGGCGCGTATCTTTCTGCCAACGGCCTGAACGCGCAGGTGGCGCTTGACACCCTGAAAGCCGCCGCAGACGGCACGGTGACCGTGGCCATGCAGCAGCCTCAGAACGTCTATTGGGTCATCTCCTTCGCCTTTGTGGGTCTGGAGGTTTTCACCGGCATCATCCTGGCTGTGATTCTGAAATTCGTCGACGTGGAAAAGAACATTGCAAAAGAGCAGGAAGAAATCCAGGCGCGCAAAGAAAGGGAAGCGTGATGACCATGAGAAACACCCATGAGGTGGCTCTCACCACCACATATGATATCGAGGAAAGCAGATGAAAGCGATCCGGTTAAAAACGGAGTATCTTGTCAATCCCCTGGGGATAGATATTCAGCAGCCAAGGCTGTTCTGGAACTGTGCCGACGGGATAAGGCAAACAGCGTATCAGATTGTAAGCGAGCGTTGGGACAGCGGCAAGGTGGAAAGCAGCGCCATGCACGCGGATTACCCGTTGCCCCTTGCTGACCGGGAGCGAGTCACATGGAAGGTGCGGCTGTGGGATGAAAACGATGTGCCCGGAAAATGGAGTGAAGCCGCTTTCTTTGAAATGGGCATCACGAAGTGGGACGCTTCCTGGATCACTGGAAACTACCGTGTGAACAAAAAAGAACGCTATCCCGTGGACTGTTTCCGGAAAGTTTTCTCTGTGGAGAAGGTCCGGAAAGCCCGGCTGTACATCACCGCCTGCGGGCTGTACGAAGCCGAACTGAACGGTCGGCGGGTGGGGGATTTTATCCTGGCCCCCGGCATCACCGATTACAACAAGCGCATGCAGTATCAAACCTACGATGTGACCGAGCTGCTGCAGGAGGGCGGCAATGTGTTGACCGTGCAGCTGGCTGACGGGTGGTACCGGGGCAGCACGGGCGCGTGGGGACTGAAAAATCAATATGGTACGGAGACCGCCCTGTTATGCCAGCTGGAAATCACGGGCGAGGATGGAACGTCCAGGACGATCTGCTCGGATGATAGTTGGGATTGGAGCAGTGATGGGGCCATCCGCTTTGCGGACAACAAGGACGGCGAGATTGTGGATGCCAACCAGAAGCCCGGTTACGGTGGAAAAGCGAAGCGCACCTCCCGCATCATTGTTCCCACCGCCTCCAACAATGTACCGGTCAGGGAACACGAGCGCTTTACGCCCACCCTCATTCGCACCCCGGCGGGCAGAACCATCTTAGACTTCGGCCAGAATATCGCCGGGTACGTGTCCTTCCGGGTGCAGGCAAGGCAAGGGCAAAAGATCACGCTGACCCACGGGGAAATGCTGGATGCCGGCGGCGAGCTGACGCTGAAGAACATTCAGTGCAGCAACAAGCACATTACCACGCCCTTGCAGAAGATCGAGTATACCTGCAAGGAAGGCATGAACGAATACAAGCCTCGCTTCTGCATTTTCGGGTTTCAGTATGTGCAGGTGGATGGTGATATCGAAGTAAACCCCGCGGACTTTACAGCCATTGCGGTGTACTCGGACATGGAAGACACCCTGACTTTTGACAGCTCCCATGAGCTTTTGAACCGCTTTGTCGATTGCACCCGCTGGAGCACCAAGAATAATTCCGCCGACCTGCCCACCGACTGCCCCACCCGGGAGCGCCACGGCTGGACAGGCGACGCCCAGATTTTCTTTGGCACGGCGGCTTACCTGTTCGATTACGCGTCCTTTGCCAGAAAGTTCCTGAACGACATGTACGACTGGCAGCGGAAGGATGGCTGTCTTCCCCAGATTGCCCCGGCGGGCGGCGTGGACTTTTATATGAACACGATGAACGGCTCTGTGGGCTGGGCGGACGCGGGGGTGATTATTCCGTACCGCTTCTGGAAGCAGTACGGCGACGAGCGCATTTTGACCCGGTATTACCCCGGTATGAAAAAGTACGCCCGCTTTATGATGAAGCGCTGCGGCAGGCTGGGTTTACTCGCCAAGCCTCTGGGGCTTCATGGGGAAAACCGGAAGTATGCCGTGAACGCAGGTCAAAGCTACGGCGAATGGGCCGAACCCGCCGAAGTACATCCGAACAAATGGACGGACATGGCAGCGCCTCATCCCGAGGTATCCACCGCTTACACCGCGTACGTGATGGGGCTGATGGCGGAAATCGCCGGGCATCTGGGAAAAGCGGAGGACGCGGCGCTGTACCGCCAATATGAAACCGGCTGCAAACAAGCCTATCAGGAGCTGGTGGAGAAGCCGGAATTCTCGCTGGACACGGATCGCCAGGCTGTGCTTGTACGCCCCTTGTATATGAACCTGCTGAATGAGAAGCAAACGGATTTTGCCAGGCGGCGTCTGCTGGAAGCCGTGAAAAGGTATCGTTACCGGGTAGGCACGGGCTTCCTGTCCACGCCTCTGATCCTGGACGTGCTGGATGATATCGACCTGGATGCGGCCTATCGGATGCTGGAAAACGAGGAAATGCCCGGCTGGCTGTTCATGCCCAAGGCAGGCGCAACCACCGTGTGGGAAAGCTGGGAAGGCACGAAAGCGCAGGGCGGTATCGCTTCTCTGGATCACTATTCCAAAGGCGCTGTGCTGGAGTGGGTGTTCCGGGTCATGTGCGGCGTAAAGATGGATGGTGAAAACCATTTTACGCTTGCGCCCAGGCCGGGCGGACATTTTGATCACGCGGGCGTGAACTATACCAGCGTTTTCGGACAGGTGGAAAGCGGTTGGAGGCGTGAAAACGGAAAAACCGTGTATACCTTCTCCATCCCGGCCAATTGTACCGCGACGGTGATCCTGCCTGGACAGGAGGCGAAAGAATTGACAGCTGGCGTGTATCGGATGGAAGTGTAAGGAGAAAACAGAAGAAAAGCGTGCGGGCTCTGTTTAAAAAGAGCGCGTGAATCACGCGGAAGATAGATCATCAAAAGAGGAGATAGAAATATGAAAACCAATAAAAGAGGACGACTGATCGCTATTGTGGTGCTGCTGATCGCCGCATTGGCGGTTAACATCGCCTGTAACAGCCTCAAACCCATGATCACATCCTGGATGGGCGCGAATTTGAATCCGCTGCTGACGGGGAAAAAGCCCGTTGAAAACGCGGAAATCTTAAGCGTTGCCGATGCGACAGAGCAAAGCCTGCGTATGGCGGAGCGACTGGAAGAAGAGGGAATTGTGCTGCTACGCAATGAAAACCATGCGCTGCCCCTTGCCGCGGGAACAAAGGTCAACCTGTTCGGATACGCTTCCATTGACCCCATCTATGGAGGCACGGGAAGCGGCAGCGGCGACACCTCCGCGAACGTGGATGTGATAACGGGTTTGACCGATGCAGGTCTGCAGGTCAATGAGCAACTGGTGAATTTTTACAGAAACAGCGGTGTCGGCCGTCCCAAACAAGGCGGCTATTCCGGCTCTAACTTCACGCCTGCCGAGGTACCCGTGGATCAATATACCGACGACTTGCTGAAAGCCGCCAGGGAATACTCCGATACCGCCATCATCGTTCTGTCGCGTATTGGCGGTGAGGGTGGTGATTTGCCCATGGATATGTACGCCGCCGGCTATAGCAAGGCGGATGACGGACGGCATTACCTGGAGCTGACCCAGGACGAGGAAGACCTGCTGAACCTGGTGAAAGAGCAGCATTACGAAAAGGTTGTCGTGCTCATCAATTCTTCCAATGCTATGGAATTGGGGTTTGTCCAGGGCGTGGATGCCTGCCTGTGGGTGGGCAGCCCTGGCGCGGTGGGCTTTCGGGCTGTGGGCAGTGTGCTGACTGGCGCTGTGAATCCCTCTGGCCGCCTTACGGATATTTACGCGTATGATCTGACCACGGCTCCCGCCTATTACAACGCCGGAAGCTTTACCTATGGAAACCTGAAGCGCAACTATGTGGAATACGCAGAAGGGATTTATGTGGGCTACCGTTACTATGAGACGGCCGCGGCGGATGGTTTCCTTGATTATGAACAGACCGTGCAGTATCCCTTCGGCTATGGCCTGAGCTATACAACGTTCTCCCAGTCCATCGAAAGCTTCGTGGATGGCGGGGGGAACATCATCCTGCAGGTGAAGGTGGAAAACACCGGCAGCGTACCCGGCAAGGATGTCGTACAGGTGTATTACACTGCTCCGTACACGAAAGGCGGTATCGAAAAAGCCCATGTGGTGTTGGCGGGCTTCGGCAAAACCAAGCTGCTGAATCCTGGCGAATCGGAAATCCTGACCATTTCCTTCCGCGAAGAAGATATGGCTTCCTTTGACAGTAAGGGCGCGGGCTGTTATGTCCTGGAAGCAGGCGACTACGTCATCAAGCTGATGAGCAATTCTCATCAAGTGATTGACAGTCGCATCCATACGGTGGCACAGACCGTTACCTATGGCGAAGAAAATGCCCGCTCCACGGATAAAACTGCCGCGGTAGCCCGTTTTGCCGATGTGGAAGACGGTCAGATCACGGTGTATCTGTCCCGTGCTGATTGGGCGGGAACCTTCCCTAAGTCCCGTGTGGACGGTAAAGAGGCCTCGGCACAGGTGGTAGAGGCTTTCACAAACAAGGCTCCTTATGCTGTCAACGACAATGACGCTGCAGTACAGTATGCCGACAACGGCCTGACCCTCACCGACATGGCAGGCTTGCGCTATGATGATCCCAAATGGGAACAGCTTTTGCAGCAATTGTCCGATGAAGACATGACTAAGATGATCTTAAACGGCGGCTGGTCTACGCCTGCTGTGGAGAGTGTGGGCAAGCCTGCCACCTCCGACCTGGACGGTCCTGCCGGAATCAACTCCCTGGTGAGCTCCCTCCGGGGCGTATCCTTCCCCAGTGAAGCCGTGATCGGCGCGACCTGGAATATGGAACTGGTGGAAGAATTCGGTAAGGTGTTTGGTGCGGAAGCGATTTCCAATGGTGTAGTGGGTTTGTATGCGCCAGGTATGAATATTCATCGTACGCCTTTCTCGGGCCGGAACTTTGAATATTATTCGGAGGACGGTTTCCTTTCCGGCAAGCTGGGCGCTGCCGAGGTGAAAGGCGCTGCCACGCAGGGCGTGTATATGTATGCCAAGCATTTCGCGCTGAACGATCAGGAATCCAATCGTCTGAGCATTTCCGTCTGGGCCAATGAACAGTCCATGCGCGAAATCTATTTGAAACCCTTTGAGATCACGGTGAAGGAAGGCGGTACGACCGCCATCATGTCCAGCTACAGCCATCTGGGCACAGTTTGGGCCGGAGCCTGCCGTCCTCTGCTCACAGAGGTGCTCCGTGGCGAATGGGGCTTTACCGGCATGGTCGTGACAGACTCTGCCATGGCCAATACATCCTGGATGGATGCCAATCTGGCTGTTCGTGCCGGCAATGATATGATGCTGTGCCTCATGGGAGCCAGTATCGATTCCTCTAATAATACGGCGCGCCAGGCGATGCGCGAAGCCTGCCATAACATCCTCTACACCCAGGCCAACAGCGCAGCCGTACAGGTGGAGAGCGACAATACCCCTTACTGGTACGGGCTGATTGCGCTGTTCAATGCCATCGTACTGTCCGTCATCCTCATTCTGCTCCTGAACCTCGCCGGCAGGAAGACCGGGTGGAAGGGCCTGTTGATCTTCCTGCTGATGTTGGCGATTTCCGCTGCGGTGCTTTGGTTCTGCTTCCTTCAGCCAAAGTCCCAGATGGATACCGGGAAAGAGGAAGTACCTGGCACTTCGGTGGAAAGTGAGACTGGAGAAACACCGTCTGCCGCGGAAATTTCTACGGCTGAGGGAACTTCAGGTACCGAAGAGAATGCGGTTTCTCCTGAAAATGGCATGGAGCTGTACGAATTGGCGGACTTCTGGCTGGGCTGCCATGTGAAGATCAACGCAGACAATACCTTCAGCGTAGCGTATGATTACAATGCCGAGAACTCCGGCATCGTGTCCCTGACCGGCACCTGGGAACGGGTATCTGAAACAGAACTGACATTGAAACCCGAAACGGGCGATCCGATCACCGTGACGTTGGCAGACGGTGCCTGGAGCTGTGAAGTCACGGAGCCCAACACCCAGACCAAGTGCCACCCCAAGGTGGAAGTCGGAGCGGAAGAAGTTACTCCTGCAGCGGTTATCAAGCCGGAGACCGGCATGGAGCTGTACGAACTGGCGGACTTCTGGCTGGGCTGCCATGTGAAGATCAACGCAGACAATACCTTCAGCGTAGCGTATGATTACAATGCCGAGAACTCCGGCATCGTATCCCTGACCGGTACCTGGGAACGGGTATCTGAAACAGAACTGACATTGAAACCCGAAACGGGCGATCCGATCGCCGTGACGTTGGCAGACGGTGCCTGGAGCTGCGAAGTCACTGAGCCCAACACCCAGACCAAGTGCCATCCCAAGACAGAAGTGGGAAATGCAGAACCGGCAGATACTCCGGTGGTACCTGAAAGCAAAACCTATACCGTGATTTATACCGACAAAGAGGGGGTTGAATACGCCAGAGTGGAAACAACGGACGCTTCAGCGCTTCCCGAAGTGGAGATTCCTGTGAAGGAAGGCTTCACTTTTGCCGGATGGCAGACACGGCCGGATGTATCCAAGGCGGATCTGATCTTAGGCGTGTCTCCTTATGAAGTGGCTGCGGGTGCGTCCAGCCTTTATGGTGGCGCCGGGATGGCCATCGATCAGCTGGAAAGTACGGAAGATACCGTTGTTACTGTGTATGCCCGTTGGGTGGAGCCCATGGAAATCCATAATGCGGAAGAATTGAAGGCCATGGCGCAGGATCTGTACGGCAACTATGTGCTGGCAAACGACGTGGATCTTTCAGAAGAACAATGGATTCCCATCGGCATGTACTTTTCCACCTATGAAACGGTGAACGCTCCTTATTGGACATTTGCCTTCCGGGGCACTTTCGATGGCGCGGGTCACAAGCTGACCGGGCTCAATATCGGCAATTATGTTGCCGACGCTTCAGCTTGGGAAGCTGCCGCATCGGTCTGGCGCAATGATGGTGTTTACTCCGGCAGCGAAGCCGCCCTGTTCGGCGCGCTCGCCAAAGCAAACATCCATGACCTGATCATCGAAAAGCCGGTACTGAACATTACGTCAGATGGCGACGCTACGCCGTACGCGGCAGCTTTGGCCGGCTTTGATATTGGCAGTCAGCTGACTAACATTACGGTCACAGAACCGATCGTTTCTGTTACGGTCAACGATCAGAACGCGCAGAGCCGGGCTACCGCCTGGGCGGCAGTGAGCGGTCTGGTGGCAGGCGGCTGGAGCGATGTGATCACCAATTGTGCCATCGATCGCGCAAGCATCACGCTGAATGCTGAAACCATTCGCTCCCACGGCGGTGAGTTTTACGTCGGTTCTATGCTGGGTGAAGGGTATGCTTTCATGGATGGCAACTCTGCCACCTACGACATGACGGTAAACGTCGAAGACAAGAGTACGGCGCTGACCGACGCCGAGCTGATTGTAAACATTGGCGGCATGGGCGGTACCAATACGACGCAGACCAATGGCAATTTCGATGGGAAAATGCATGTTCACGTAGTGAAACCTGCCGGAAATGCTTCTGTCTCCATCGGCGGACTGACCGGTTCCCAGCGATATCAGGTGGCGGAAAAGAATACAATCAAAGCGGATATCACGACGGACTGTCAATTGGATCCCGAAAACGGAAGACTGTATGTGGGTAAGGTCATTGGCAGCACCAACATTCCTTATTGCATCATCCAGCTCCTTTTCGCCGCTCCGGGTTCTGTGGACTATGCCGGATGCAGGCTCAACACTGCTTCGGTTCTCCATAATGGGGAAGAAGTGACTGCTCTTAAAGGCGAAGTCCTGACGGTGAACGATCAACCCTTGACGTATATTGCCAATGGAGATATCACAGCAGGCGACATGGTTTATACCTCCAATATCAACGAGGTCATTGCCAGGTTCGGCGCCGCTGTGCCCGCTGCCTTCCTGCAAAAGAGCGCGATTGTTTTCCTGGATGAGTAATATTTTCAGATCTCTCATCGTATAATCAGACAATAGAATCCACCTCCGCGAGTTTCAGGTAACGACTCGTGGAGGTGGATTTTTTAGGCTTGTGTGCATGAGCGCAACCTCACATCTGAAAAAACCTCTTGACAAAACCTGTTTATCCGAGTAAACTGCCATTAGTGTTTATTCGAATAAACAGGTGGAAAGGAGGAACGAGCATATGAATGAATTCGAACTGGGAGCCATACAGGAACGGTTTGCCGATATCGTCTGGGCGCATGAGCCGATTGCGTCCGGCGAGCTGGCAAAGATCTGCGAGAAGGAACTGGGTTGGAAGAGACCGACTACCTATACGGTTCTTCGGAAGTTGTGCGAAAAAGGTTTGCTTCAGAACAAGGACGGCATTGTTACTTCCCTGGTTCTTCGCGAGAAATTTTATTCTGCGAAGAGCAGGCAAATCATCGAGGAATCTTACCAAGGATCTCTGCCTGCCTTTATTGCGGCTTTCACAGCGCAGAATAAACTCACAAACGCCGAGGCGGACGCCATACAGAAGATGATTGACGCGGCGCGAAAGGAGGGGTGAGCCATGACGGATTTCTTGTACGATTTGTTTGGGATCTACGGCCCGGAGTTTATAGGCCCGACAACGCTGCCGTATTCCATTTTCGTTCGGCTTTTGAAGCATTGCATTCCCGCAAGTATTCTCATTGTGGCGATTTTGCTGGCACGGCTTTTGCTGCGGGAAGCGCCAAAATGGATTCGTTGTGCGCTCTGGGCGTTGGTTGCCCTGCGGCTGGTGTGCCCGTTCACAATTGAAACTCCGTTCTCTGTGATGCCAAACGGCGTGGAAACAGGAAAAGCAGTGGATAACTGGATGGATAGCTACATTCCCGGCAGTTACACTGTGATCTACGAGGGCGAGCCCGGATATGATACGGCTGTCGTAAACGGTGGGACTCCGGAGTGGAACACGGAGGGCCATAAATATGTCGTCACTGGAGTTGGCGTGTCCTCCGTGCCGGAAACGGTGGGCAATCAAATCCTGCCGCCGCTCTTTTACAGCTGGGTTTTCGGCATGGTGGCCATGCTGCTCTACGCTGGCATCAGCTATGTAAGGCTGAAACATCGCACAGCAGTCACGGTTGCCTATGAAAATGGCGTTTTGATGTGTGACGAGGTTGACTCGCCATTTATTCTTGGCGTGATAAAGCCTTGCATTTATCTGCCCTCCCGCATGACCGAGCCACAGATTTCCCGTGTTCTGGCCCATGAGAAGGCGCACCTTGCGCGACATGACCATTGGTGGAAACCGTTCGGGTTCCTGCTGCTTTGCATTTATTGGTTCAACCCGCTCATCTGGGTTGCCTACATCCTACTTTGCAGGGATATTGAGATGGCCTGCGACGAGCGGGTGGTGCGGGAGATGGACATGGCAGAGCGCGCCGACTACGCGCAGACGTTATTGGACTGCAGCTGTTCGCGGCGTGTGATCACCGCTTGTCCGCTGGCTTTCGGCGAGGTGGGGGTAAAAGAACGGGTGAAGGAAGTCTTAAACTACAAAAAGCCTGCATTCTGGATCATTCTGATCGCCGTGGTTGTTTGTGTCGTGATGGCTGTATGGCTCATGACAGATCCAGTCTCAAACAAGAGCGTGTCCGGAAAGCTGGGTATTTCTATGGACATGGCAGTTGCGGAGCACCATCGTTCCTCACACAAAGAAGGCTGTTTTACTGCGCTCGACTATGATGTACTTTTGGTATCCAAATCCGGAAATGAAACGACGGTCTATGCCTGGGTGCGCTATGAGGAATACAGCTTTGATGGGAAAGAGGTTAAGCTGGAAAGCAGTTCCCATATCCCGACTGCCATTACCTTCGACACCGATTTAACTGGTGATCAAAACGCCAGCTATCGTGTGATCGAATACTGGGAACCCAGAGACGGAAGCTACTACGCAGAGGACATACGGGCTAAATTCCCGTGGTCAATCAGAGAAAAGGCGCTGGATATAACCAAATCGAAAGCAACGTCCGAGGAGTGTCTGCGGGCAGCAAGGGAGTACTTTGAGATGAACTACTCAGGGGAATATTCTTTTCACGATGGATTATATAAGATTTTTGATGTGGATGAGGAAAGCGAGCCAGATCTCTTGGCAAGCGTACCGTATCTTTTGATAAATGACGGCGGATTTACGGTAGTACAGGACATTGCTGTATCATATCAACCATCCGGCACAATAGAACGAAATTCAAATATCGTTACCATGAAATCAGTCTATGGAAGCCAAACTTGTATGTGGGTATTTGAGTTGATTGGTCATGATCAATTAAAGCTTCATCTCAACGATTCAAACATTCCCTTTGCCTACGAAAAATGGAAAGACGGGATGGTGTTTACATGGGCATACGATCTTAATTCTGTTACTGACATTGAGGTATTGCGAACTAAATTCCCTGAATATTTTGACTTATCCACGACAAAAGGCCTGGAGCTTTATGTGTGGCAGATGGGGCCGGGCAACTATTCATGTGGATTGATGCCCGGTACAAATCGGGATAAAACACTTACAGAGTTGATGCGTCTGAAGGGAGCCTCGATTGCGGAGATGAAGGCTATCCTTTCCACTTATGATATGGATGAGGAAGACATCTTCATCATTCCTTGGCATAATCCTGTTTCAAGCTATATGGGAGAGTATGGGATCAGCAGGAAGGATGAAGACCCTGCTGCGGTAGAAAAGCGAAAGCAGGAATACATTGACGGGATCAGGCGGATGCTCTTTGAGGGTGAATAAAGCGCTGCTGGGGAGCATCGCATTGATCCAGGAGGATGAGTATACCGAGTTCCTTGGCAGCATACGTGGTGAAGACGGTGGAGTGCGTTTCCTTTATGCCTATTATGGACAGGAAGGCGTCGTCAGCGAAGAAAATGAGGATCTTTACTGGCGGCTCAGAGATCAACTTTGGCAGGCCTTTGAGAGCATTTCTCCTGCGGCAGGATATGGCTGGCTAACGGCAGGGACTTGCAAAAACACTTCTGGTGTGTCATACTAATAAATAGCAAAATTGCTTTTATAAAAGACACGACGAGATTATCAAGTTGTTGCAGGAGGGAAAAGAATGAAAAAGGGATCACTTGTAGAAACACTTGCCAAGAGGGCCTTCTATAGTGATGCGATCCTGAAGAGCTGGCAGGGACATACACAAACGTTTGGACGTATTTTAGAGCCGGCTTTTGTCGAAAATTATCAGGCCAGAATAGATCTTACAGCAGCCTTAAATCTTATTGGCAATCATGAAGTGCAAAAAGGACTGCAAAAACTTCAGTCAATGCAAAAATACATTTCCACGGATGAAGATCGTGCAGCCTGGCTGTTTTGCGTGGGACTAGGTTTTGAAACGGCAAATCGGAAAGAAGAGATGCTTGCCTTTTATCAGCAGGCGGGGGAATATGGGCATACCTTTTATTTGCCGTATCTGAAAGTTGCGAATTCGGCGAATAAAGATTGCGTATTTGACGTGGCAGAAGAAAACTATCTGAAGGGGATAGAATGCCTTCTCAAGGATGAAACATTAGAACAGAGGGATACGATCTTAGGGGCTGCTTATACAAATTATGCGTCAACTCTTACTATGATGCACCGTTATGAAGAGGCGGAAGAAACTCTGAAAAAATCTTTGAAAATTCTACCGGAACACAAAGGGCGCGCCGCTGTAGAAGCAATTCTTGCGGCAGCAAAGGGGAATGTTGAAAAGGCCCACATGCATTTGGATAATCTGAAAACGCAGTTGCCAGATTCGTACGAATCGGTCAGGAATATGGTGGATAGTATCCTGGAGAACAGGAATCCGCAGTTTGACCGGATTGCCATACAAGACGGAGCCATAGACGAATTCTGGAATTGGTTTGGATCAAATGAGGGCGCTTTCTTCGAGAAGTTCAAGAAGAATGAGTATGACACGGTAGCGCTAATGATACAGTCGCAATTAAAAAAGGTGTTTCCGTTTGTGGAACGTGATCTGGAAGTGGGAATTACACCCAAGGAGGAAAAATATCTGATTACATTTGCAGATTTTTATATGGTTAGCCTTCAATATGGGTATGAGGAATTGATCAAAGCCGCCCCTAAGCCGATTTTGCAGCATTGGGAGTTTACGGTTGAAAGATGACCGGCACGTTCTCCTGACCTTTTTTCGGAATGAAAAGCGCTTGACACGGATAGAGAAATGCGTTATCATTATGGACAATTCGGAACGAATAAGGAAAACTTAGAATTCAAATAATTTACAACAATTCAATATGCTTAAACCGTTGAGGAAGAGTAAGTAGGTTGTTTCCCTGTCTCCAAAGAGAGCTGCGGGTGGTGAGATCGCAGTGTGATACATGCAATTGAATGGACTTCCGAGGGCGAACAGAAATGCAAAATAGCAGAGTATGGGAGACGGAGTTGGACTCTCCGTAAGGAAAAGTCAGCGTATGATCGTACGTGTTTTAAGTGGGCGTTTACTCGTGAACTTCATGGGTTAAGCGTCAAGCCGGGTGGCACCGCAGGTCTTTACAATGATCCTGTCCCAGCAGTAGCGTTAATTCTACTGTTGTGGCAGGATTTTTTTATGATATCGCCCGGTCGCGGTGCAAGGGGCGATATCATATAGTATTGAAAGCAAAGTGGGAGGCAAGACATGGACATTTTTGAGAGCGACCAAACAATAGAAATCCGTCCTTCTCTTTGCGATATCTGCACCGGAACCCATTGTGGGCTGAACGTCTATGTTCAGGGAGAACAGGTGGTAAAAGTGGAGGGGATGCAAGGGCATCTGGTGAACGATGGGCATCTTTGCACCAAAGGCGCTTCCAATAAGGAATATCTCTACCGTGAAAACCGAATTAAAACACCGCTAAGAAGAACCGGCCCGCGGGGCAGCGGGCAATTTCAGGAAATCAGCTGGGAGGAGGCCTACGAGGAGATTGCGGCCAAATTACATGGCTTCAAAGAGAAGTACGGCCCGGAAAGCGTGATCTGGTACGCCGGTTATTCGAAGTGGTTTCGCCCCTGGTTAAGACGCCTGACGCATTCCTTCGGAAGTCTCAATTATGGGGATGAAGGATCCACTTGTCACATGGCCACGCACATGGCCTGGACGTGCATAGCAGGACGGTATTTCCTGCCGGATATGGAGCATAACAGCGATCTGTTCATTGGATGGGGCTACAATGGCATGGTGAGCGAGTACGCCTGCGCGAGACACGTGATGGAGTTTCAAAAGCGCGGCGGCAGGCTGATCACGATCGACATCCGGGATACTCCCACCGGCCAGAAAATGTCCGACTGGCATATTCGCATCCGGCCGGGGACGGATGGAGCGCTGGCACTTGGATTAGCCAATCGCTTGATCGAGCATCAGTGGTATGATCGCGCATTTGTGGAAAGGTATGTGTCTGGATTTGAAGAGTTTTGCCGGTTGGCCGCGGAGTATGATCCCGAGAAAGTGTCCGGTATAACCGGTATCCCAACAGATGTCATCGAGGCGCTCGCCCGGACCTATGCCGAGGCAAAAACCGTCAGCATCTACACACCGTCTGCATCCATCGCGCATCATATCAACGGCTTTAACAGCCTGAGAGCCATCATGGCGCTTCAGGTCATCACCGGGAATATCGACCGCGAGGGCACGCAGCTGCCAGCCTGGCAAAATCTGCTGTACTGCAATACGGGGTTTGAAACCAAAGAGGCGGATTTTATCAACAGTCTCAGGCCGACGGCTGCCCGGGAGAAGATCGCTACGGGCCGATTTCCGGTATGGGATGCCTACATGGAGGAATTCCAGCTGGGAGGCCTGCCGCAGCAGATCCTGACCGGAAAACCCTATGAATTAAAGGCTCTGATGGCTTTTGGGATGAACCATCGGATCTATGCGCAGCCCAGGAAAATGATGGAAGCTCTGGATAAACTTGAGTTTATTACAGCAGTGGATATCCAGATGACGGAATTTTGCGAGCATGCGGACGTGGTCCTTCCGGCCTGTACTTCCCTGGAACGGAGCGAAATCAAAGGCTACCTGGGCGGGTACCTCACGTGTACTCAGCCGGCGATACAGCCGCTGTACCAATCAAAACCGGATGCGCAGATCCTGTGTGAGCTTTCTAAGCATCTTGGCCTGAACGATCCCTTGATGGAGCAGGGGTATGAGGCAACGCAAAAATACATCCTCAGTCCCCTTTCGCTGACACTGAAGGAACTTAAGGCCGCGGGGCGCCCGGTGCGCGTTCCGGAGTGGGAAGCGTACAAACCCGGGAGGCTTCTGGAAAAGGGATTTGATACGCCCAGCGGAAAGCTGGAATTGTATTCGACCACTATTCAGGAAATCAGAGGGGAGCGAAAGGAGCTGGATCCCTTGCCCGTCTTCAGGGAGGGTGCGGGCAAGGCGGATCGGCTTCGCTACCCGATGATGTTCATCTCGGGTGCCCGGATTTTCAACGCGGTTCATTCCAGACTTCATGAGGGGATGCCGAAGCTCAGGAGCTTACGTCCATTTCCCACGGCCGATATCCACCCGGAGGATGCCCGGTCAAAGGGAATTTGTGAGGGGGATGACATGATCATCGAAAGTCCGGCCGGCAAACTTCAGGTGAAGGCACACCTGACGAAGGCAGGCTCACCGGGGGAAGTGTATCTGTTTCACGGCTATCGGGAGGCAGATGCAAACGAACTGATCCCGGCGGATCATGTGGATCCGTATACCGGATTTCCTGGCTACAACCAGTTCTGCTGCGATATAAAGAAGGCGGGTTCAGGGGAAACAAAGGCAAAGCCTCCGCTTCCCCCGCAGAATTTGCCCAAACCAAACGAGGCGGAACAGGGACAAAAGGACAGGTTTTCGGCTGTGCTCGATCCAAAACGATGCATCGCCTGCGGCGCCTGCCTGATGGCCTGCATGGATCACAACGACCTGGGACCGGAGGACTTCCCTCCCGGGACGCGCATGATACGGCCAGGCTTTCAGGAAACGTACCAAGGCGCAGCGGGAGAAGACAGCGATGGCAACCGCGAGGAAGGCAGCAAGAAAAGGAAAAGCGGCACCTATCGCTGCGACTCCTGCAGGGAGAGCGCCAGGCAAGGCGTCATTCCGGCCTGCGTCAGAACTTGCCCGTTTGACGCAATTCAACTGAGTTTCTGACAGGATGTGACAGGGGACGGGCCTGTGTCACATTGGAAAATGTGACACAGGCCCGTCCCCTGTCACATCCTGTCAGAAAAAGACACTTTAACAGACAGCAAAAGTAAAGGAGAAAAATCATGGAACAGAAAAAGTTAGCATTTCGATTTGGAGAAGCCGGAAAGTACATCCCTGTGCTGATCGCGATCATTTTCATTGTGATTGCCGGTACCCATCAGTCTAACGTGAACGGCTACTGCCTGGCGTTTTTCGCGGCGGTCATCTTTGGCGCACCGTTCGCGAAGGACTTCACAGCCTATGGCGAGGCGGCAGTCAAGGGCCTTGGCAGGTCCATCTTCGCGATTATCTCGGTGGCGGTCATCATTGCAGCCATCAACGGAAAGCTGGTTTCCTCCAGCGGGCTCATTCAGTCCCTGGCGTATCTGGTGGTGAATTCCGGCATGAGCGGCGGCGTATTTGCGGCCATGTCGTTCCTCATCTGCTGCGTCCTTTCCATGGCAACCGGCACCTCGGTTGGCACCAACGTGGTTTGCTTCCCTATTCTGTTTCCGGTGGGCGTTCTGGTGGGCGTAGAGCCGACGGTCATGGCCGGCGCGCTGGTATCCGGCGCCCTGTTTGGCGATAACCTGGCCCCCATCTCGGATACGACCATCGCCTCCGCCAACACCCAGGGCGCGGACATGGGCGGCGTGGTCAGAACCCGTATGAAATATTCGGTGACGGCGGCTGTGCTGACATTCATCGCGGTCCTGATTTTTGGCGGCTCCGGCCAGACGGCTGCTTCCGCCGCAGAGCTGACCTTTAACGCCAAGAGTCTGGTGATGGTTCTGGTTCCGGTTGTGGTTATCACCCTGTGCCTCCTGAGACAGCATCTGATTGTTGCCCTCTCGGCTGGCGTGATCACCGGTATTTTGCTGGGAGTTGTGACGGGACTTTACACCTTTGGTGACATCTTTGCCTTCCCCGGTGGGTGGAAGGTTGGCGGCATCTTCATCGATGCCATCACGGGAACGGTCGGCACGGTATTCATGCTGTATGGCGTGTTTATGCTGCTGGGTATCATGGAGGCCAGCGGTGTGCTGGAGGACATTGCCAAGGTGCTGCAGGCGGTCGTGCGCGGGAAGCGCAGCGCGGAAACCATGACGGCGTTAAGCGTGGGTCTGCTTGGCTGGGTGACCGGTGTGACGGCTGTCGGTATGGTAGCGGTTGGCGATGTTATCAAAGAACTCGGCGAGAAGTTCGGTGTTGACAAGTATCGCCGCGCGAACCTGATGGACTGCGGCGGACTGGCCATGACCGCGTTAGCCCCCTGGACCGTGCACGCGGTGCTTCCGGCCTCTTTGGCAAACGGCGCTGCCGAGGTAGCCATCACGCCGCTTGGCGTTGTGACGCACAACTACTATTGCATTATCCTGCTGATTATCATCGCGGTGACCATCATCACCCGGATCGGCGCGGAGAACAAGGAAAAATAAAATGATCAAAGATCTGAGAGACTATATCCAACTGCTGAAAGAGCAGAACAAGATTGACATCGTAGACGAGGCGGTAGAGCTTTCCGACATCTCCTTAAGGATGCGGGAGCAGGAGAAGCGGGGCAAAACCATTCTGTTCCGGAACATCCCCGGCTTTGAAGGCACTTCCATGATCAACAACCTGTTCGCGGACCGGAGCTTTCTGGCGGCCATCTTCGGCTGCGCGAAGGAAAGTGTGCAGGAGCTTCTGGAGGAGCGCTACAGTAAGCGCATCCCGCCGGTGATGGTGGAAGAAGGGCCGGTGCAGGAGAAGGTGTTTTTGGGGGAGGAGATCGATATCTTCGGGTTTCCTTTTATTAAACACGCGCCGAAGGACGGCGGACGCTATAACTCGGCTGGGATTGTGATCGCCAAGGATCCCAGGACGGGCATCCGAAACTGCTCCATCAACCGCATGCAGTTAAAAGGCAGGAACGTCACCGGCTTTCGGATGTCGCCCCGGCAGGATCTGGAGAGCTATTACAACGCGGCGAAGGAACTGGGGCAGAAGCTGGAGCTGGCGGTAGCCATTGGCAATCATCCGCTGGATCTTCTGGCCGCGGCGTCCGGGCCGCCCCGCGATGTGGACGAGCTGGAGCTGGCGGGGGCTTTTCGCGGCGAAGCCGTGGAGCTGGTGAAATGCAAGACCGTGGATCTGGAAGTGCCGGCCCGCGCCGAGCTCGTGCTGGAAGGGTACTTAGATCCGCAGGAGCCGTGGGAGCCGGAAGGCCCCTTCGGGGATTTCATGGAATTCTACGTGCCCGTGATGGACAACCCGCTCTTTCACATCACGGCGATCACCTGCCGGGAGCACCCCATCCTCCAGGCGATCCATGCCGGATCGCGGGATGACGTGACGCTCCTTGGGACTCCGCGGGAGGTGGAGATTGCCCGGATGCTAAAGAGCATGAACGTGGACGTGCGGAAAATCAGTCTGCAGATCGTCAACAACTACCTGACCGGGGCGGTTGCCATTCGAAAGCAGCTGGAGGATGAACCCCGGAATGTGATGATGGGGGCGTTCGCCGCCTTCAAGTTCCTGAAGAATTTTGTGGTCGTCGATGAGGATGTGGACGTGGACAATCCCAAGGAAATCCTCTGGGCCATGTCTACCCGGCTGCGCGCCGAGAAAGGGATCCTTGTAATCCCGAACGCGGTGGGCTTTGGCCGGGATGCCTACGGCATTCACACGGCCAAGCTGGGCATTGACGCGACGGCGCCCTTGGGGCATTGGGATGAGTTTGAGCGCACCGGGGGACAGAACGGGTAAATCTGAAGGGGACGGGAGTGACAGGGGACGGGTCTGGGTGACAGGGGACGGGCCTGTGTCACAAAAGCTGGCAGCTTTTGTGACACAGACCCGT
>JAFVBO010000022.1 GCA_017479935.1 Lachnospiraceae bacterium | reverse complement strand
TTTACAAGTACTTTGATGAGATTAATGAGACACCCGTTGTTTACCACTGGACTTGGAACCTGGATGATATTGATCCAACTGAAGAAGTCGCTTGTGAAACTTTCTCAAAGAATGTAGCTATTTAAAAAATGGTGTACTAGGATAAGCAGGATTCTGTTGGATGATGATATTACGCATATAGGAAATTATGCGTTTAACAAATGTCAACAAGTGGAAACGATTGATCTGCCGGAAAATCTGGAAACGATTGGTAAGCTTGCATTTTGCTGGAACGGATTGACCAATGTTACTATTCCTTCCAGTGTTACAACGATTGGACCCTCGGCTTTTGATGAGAATATGCGTCTTACGGATGTGTATATTTCGGATGGCGTTACTGCGATAGGGAACGGCGCGTTTGCTGATTGCTTTAATCTTAACAGTGTACGGATACCTCCCAGCGTGACTATGATTGAAAAAAATGCGTTTAATCATTGTGCTTCAAGGTTGATTATATATGGCGAAACAGGATCCGTTGCGCAGACTTATGCAGAAGAAAATGGGATCGCTTTCTGTGATTATAACACCCCTCAGATTCTGCAAGGGGAGTGTGGAGACACTCTGTTTTGGGGGCTTAATGAGGAAAGCGGTCTTTTGACAATCATCGGATACGGGGACATGATGGATTACAATGCAACGGAACTTCCTCCATGGAACCAGGAAAATAATTACATTCCGCGCATTCAAGAAATCTATTTTGATGACAATCTGACTCATATTGGGGATCATTCCTTCAGAGACTGTATAGAAATGAGAACAGTGGATCTCCCTCGAAATCTCGTCTCAATTGGGACTGGTGCCTTTTTGAACACGGGTCTTAAGTATCTGGTAACTCCTGAAAGTGTAAGGACAATAGGAGGTCACGCATTTGCTAAAAACGAATTCCTACAGGATGTTTATATTACGGAAGGTGCAAGTGAGATAGGCTTTTCTGCCTTTTGGAGATGTACCGCTCTCAGAAATGTCACCATTCCGGCGAGTGTGGAAATGATCGGGCAATATGCTTTTAGTGAGTGCAGCCCGGATCTGGTAATTTATGGAACAGAGGGATCTTACGCACAAACCTATGCGGAAGAAAACGGGATTCCTTTTTCAAGTGTATCATGAAGGGAAAATGATACAATAAGGTTTATGGGGGATAGGGGAGTATCTTCAAGATGAAGGAAAAGTTGAAACAGTCGGTGGATATGAATGATTTCAAGCGTACGCTGAATGCATATGATTTCACGTACAAGGCGGAGAAAGCCATCAGGGAGATGATTTCTTCGGATGCCTTTCAGGATATGTCTGCAGAAAACACATTAAATGTTTTGCTCAGCGAAATGAACAAGGTTCCGTTTCATGATTACCTGAAAAGATATCTCTATAAGCAGGCGGAAATGACGGAGAGTTTTCGCAGTATTCCGGATAGCATATGGGTATCGATTTTGGAAGATGCCTTTGAAGAGAACAGTGCTCCGCACAGTTTTGAGCCTACCTCTACCAAATGGCACGCGACGATCAAAAGCTGGCTGAAGGCGGACCGGGTAAAGCGGGATACGGTTTTTTTGCTGGGATTTGGGCTTCGGATGTCCGCAAAGGATGTTTCGGAGATGCTCACAAAAGCCATCAATGAAGAGGATTTTGACTGGAACAATCCCAGAGAACTGATTTTTCACTTCTGCTATGAGAAAGAGCTTCCTTATTCGTATGCGCATCAGCTGTTACAGAAGCTGGATGAAATGCAGGAAAATGTGTCTGACGTTTCGATCAAGATGGAAGTGGTTCCACATACGGAGGAGGAATTGCTGCTTCGCCTGCGACAGTTGAAGACCATGGGAAATACAGAGTCTTTAAATAGCGGGTGCCGTCAGTGTTTTATGGAATTGTATGAACGCTGCAGAAAGCGGGTTGCGGAGATCTATCGTTCGGAAGAGGAGGAAAAACCGGAAAAGGACCGCCGGACGTGGAGCGCGGAGGACATCACGGCCTCGGATATGGAGAGAATGCTTTGCAGCGGCGTGCCGCATAACGAGGCCGGCAATCTGATCAAGGCGGACCGCTCGGTTCTGCACCAGCATTTTGAGGCGTTTCGCCCGAGCAGACAGCATCTGGACGGGATCCTTCGCGGCAAGCTGCAGCCGGACCGGTATGACCTCATCACACTGATGTTTTTCCTGCATTCGGAAAACGAGAAAATGGAGGAGTGTGAGCGATTTAAACGGTTTGTGACGGAGACCAATCAGGTGCTTGCCTCCTGCAGAATGCGGTATCTGTATCCGGCGCATCCATATGAGGCGTTTATCATGGTCTGTATGTTGTCGCCGTGTCCGCTCACGCATTACGGGGATGTCATTGAAATGTCGTATACATAGGAAGGAAGCTAAATCATATAAAAAAGCTAAATCATATAAAAAAGCCGGGCCGGCAAAGCCCGGCTTTTTTTAAAGCAATTGTATTTGTCTTTCATGGGCAGTGTAGCAGCGCGTGAACGTAGTACGAGAGTTGGAAAGCGGTCTCTACAGGACGCGATAGCCTCTGTGATATGATAAGCAGGATGGCCGTGCGGCATAAGAATGCGCGCAGGCACAAAATATGAAAGCAAACGCGCTTGCTTCGCTGCCTCGCGGCTTTCGCAATCGCTTTCATAAAAACAGGCTTATTGAATCAAAGGAGAGAAAAAGATGGCTAAGATGAAGTATGACTTGAAGAGACTGAAACGTCACCTTCGGGTAATCAGGGACTCTATCGTCGAAAAGTCCAAGGGACTGGATTTTTCCATGATGAAGCTGACGGACAATCATTTTCCGAAAAACAAATCGTCCAACTACTATGGGTATTTTATGACCACGGAGGACACCATTCACGAGGGCCTCAGCCGTGTTCCGGTTAATCCGGCCGAGTCGAACTTCCTGGATGTAGGCTGCGGCAAGGGCATCTGCCTGAAGGTCGCCTGTGAATATGGCTTCCGTAAGGTCGCTGGCATTGAATTTATGCCGGATATCGCCGCCATTGCCAAAAAGAATATGAGCATCTTAAAGCTCCCGGCAGAGGTTTTTGAGGCAAACGCCCTGTACTTCGACAAGTACGCGGATTACGATGTGTTTTACTTCTATAATCCTTTTAATGCGACGATTTTTAAGGATGTCATCGCGGCCATCGACAAGAGCCTGACGGAAAGACCCCGCACAATCTATGTCATCTATACGAGTCCGACAAGCCACCAGCTGTGGATGGATGCCGGCTTCGCGCTTGTAGACGGGTATACGGATCAGAATCGTGGAACGCAGGTCAATATTTACAAGAAGAGTACTTTATAAAGATAGAGACGAGGAGAACAAGGGGGGAAAATAAGGAGGAGAGACGGTCCTTTTTGCAGACTTGCAAAATGAACCGTCTCTCCTCCTTGTTCTTCATAAAGAGTCTTGACGGCGGCCTCCCACATAGAGTAAACTTGGCCAAGCAGATTTTTCAAAGGAGAGACAGAATATGTCAGACATTTATGTTCGGGCCGGGTGCTTTGTCACCATCATTTTGATGGGGTATGTGCTGCGCCGTGTGGGATTCTTTAAAAAGGAAGATTTTATTCTTCTGAGTAAGATTGTGATCAAAATTACCTTGACGGCCGCCATCATCACAAACTTTGCGGGGCGGGAGCTGGATCCTTCGATGTTAGTCCTGACGCTGATCGGGTTTTTGTTTGGCGTCATGATCATGACGATTGCCTATTTTCTGAACCGCGCGGATGGCAGCCGCGCCGCGGCGTTTGCGGTGTTAAACTCGGCGGGTGTGAATATCGGAAATTTTGTCCTGCCGTTTGCGCAGGGCTTTTTAGGGCCTGGCGGGATCATGGCCGTCAGTTTGTTTGATGTGGGCAACAGCCCGATCTGTCTGGGAGGCGCTCACAGCGTAGCCGGGATGATACAGGAGGAGAAAAAGAGTTTGTCTCTGATGCCGGTCCTGCGGTCTTTGGTGAGGTCGGTTCCGCTGGTTACGTATGTCATCATGTGCCTGTTGGCGCTGTTACACATTTCCCTTCCGGGGCCGGTGGTGGAACTGGCGGGGATTATTGGCCGGTCGAACGCGTTCCTGGCCATGTTGATGCTGGGCGTTGGGTTTCAGATCAGCCTGGATGTGCGGCAGCTTTCGGCGGTTCTGCGCATTTTGCTGCCGCGTTATATTCTGGGAATTAGCCTGGCGGTGCTGAGCTTTCTGCTTTTGCCGTTTCCGTTGGAGGCAAGACAGGCCCTTGTCATCGCGTTCTTAGGCCCTATTGGCAGCGCCGCGCCTGCCTTTACCGCTGATCTTAAGGGGGATTTTGGACTGGCCAGTGCCATCAATTCATTTTCCATTATCATTAGCATTGTGCTCATCATCGTTGCGATGGGGTTCATCGCATAGCCGTGGCAAAATAGTAATGAAAAAATGATAATATTATGAAATTCCTGTTGTAATTCTCTCTTTCCTATATTATAATGCAATCGCAAATAGATCGCCTGAGTTGCTTCGCAGGGTAAAAGCGATAAAATGTTGGACGAGCGCAGGCGATGGGGATCATCGCCAGAATAGGAGAGAATAAGAATGCAGAGAATTTCGAGAGAGAAAGAACGGGAAAAACTGATGGAGATGCTTGGAACCGGTAAGCGCTTTGTGTTCCAGGACATTCTGAAGGAGCTTTTCGCTGAGGAAGATCGCACGGAGAAGAACACGATCTGGCTTCGTCAGTGCCTGACCACGCAGTGCAAGGCTGGAAAGATTCAGCATGAAGGACGCGAATATTATCTGGAGAGTGCTCCGCAGAAGAAGCGCGGCAGAAGGAAAGCGAGCGCGGTAGCTGAAGCTGTCGTGGAAGCAGCGCCCGTAGTCGCTCCGGTTGTAGAAGAAGTTCAGGAACCGGAAATCGTGGAAGAGAAGGCTCCAGCCGCTCCCGCCGCACCTGCTAATCCGCTGTATGTTGAGCTGGAGAATATTATCAACACCGTGTACGCAAGCATCGAGAAGGCTGACGAACTCTTGCACAATTCCACTTTGTATGCCGGCCTTTCCGAGGAAGAAATGGACTATGTGCTCGGATCCGTGCTGCTGATTGGGGATCTGTGCGAAGCTCTGTATGACGGCGAGGAAGAGAACTAAGGCTTAAAACGATTGTTTCTAAGAGAATGGTTCAACGTATGGGGACGGTTCCTGCGTGTTCTTGCAACACACAGGGCCCGTCCCTTGTGTTATATATGGGAGAAGTGTGGAAGCTATGATCAATGTTGCTATCGTGGAAGATGACAGCCGGGAGCAGGAAGTTTTGGCTGAATATCTGAGTCGTTATTCGGATCATTTTTCCATACGGACATTCAAAACGGCGGTGGAATTCTTAACGGGATATAAACCGAACTATGATATTGTCTTTATGGATATCGACATGCCCCACATGGACGGCATGGAGGCCGCCCATAAGCTGCGGGATCTGGACAAAGCGGTGTGCCTGATTTTTGTCACCAATATGGCGCAGTTTGCCGTCAAGGGATATGAGGTGTCCGCTTTTGACTTTCTGGTCAAGCCCGTCGCATATGCCAATTTCTCCATGAAGCTGGACCGGGTGATGAATCATCTGGCCACACGGACAGACCGCTCGGTGCTCATTTCCTCCGGGGAGAACAAGAAAAAGATCCGGGTGGGAGACATTCTGTACGTGGAGATTATGCGCCACAAGATTATCTATCATACCCTGGAGGGGGAGACGGAATCCTACGGGACTTTAAAGAACGTGGAGGAGATGCTGGACGATCCGCTGTTTGTGCGCTGCAACAGCTGCTATTTGGTGAATCTGCGGTTTGTGTCTGCCATTGACGGGAACTTCGCTGTGGTAGGGGAGGATCGTCTTCTCATGAGTGCCAGGCGCAAGCAGCCGTTTGAGAAAGCGTTGACGGATTATATCTGCGGGGAGTGAGCCATGATCGTAACTGCTCAGTACCTGAGCAGTTACGAGGCCACAGGCAATGCGCTCCGCGCATTCCAAATTGCCTGTGGCTTGACATACCAACTTTTGTTTTACGCCGCTTGCAGCGTGGTGCAAGCGGCTGTGCTGAGTAAATACCATGATTCATTATTTTTCTTTTTATACGCCTCTTTTTATGGCGCAGCTTCTGATCGCGGAGCTTTTGTTTACCTATGGACTCCCCAGACGGGAGCATTTTTGGCTTCGTTATGCAGCGATGGCAGCGATCGCCATGGGGACCAGTGCCGTGCTCCCCTGGCAGCCGCAGACGGCACTGGAGCTTTCCGTCGTATTCCTGTTGTTGTTTGCTTTTACTTTTTTGCTTAGCTTTTTCTGCTTTGACGCATCGCCCCTCGGCCTCTTGTTCTGCCATATCGCGGCCTATACCACGCAGCACTTTGCTTACTGCCTGAGCAACTGCATGTTGCTGCTTTCCAACTTAAACGCGAATGTCTATGGGGTGTACACCGAGGAAGTGCTGGTGTCCAAGGTGCTCCCGGTAAATGAGGTGTTTGGCTGGATCTTCACCTTTGTCATCTACTACCTTTCCTATTATCTGTTTTTCCTCTTTTTTGGACTTAAGCTTCCGAAAAAAGAAGAACCGCCGCTCAAGAACCTGCAGGTCCTGGCAGTCAGCGCGGTGGCGATTGTGCTGTCCATTTTTGTGAATTCGGCGGTTGTCTATGGCTCGCAGAGCGGGGATCTGATCCTGCTGGTGAACGCTTACAATGCCGTTTGCTGCGTGTTCATCATGTACATGCTGTTTTCTGTGATGGACAAAAAGCAGATGGAAAACGAGCTGACGGAAATCTACGAGATCCTGCGCAAGTCCAGCGAGCAGTATAAAAACAGCCGCCGGACCATCGAGCTGATTAACATCAAGTGCCATGACTTAAAGCATCAGATCCGGGAAATCGGCCAGGCGAACGCCATCAATGAGACGGCGTTAGCGGAGATCAGCGATGTGATTTCCATCTACGACAGCGAGGTGAAGACCGGCAACCCGGTTCTGGACACCATCCTGACGGAGAAGAGTCTTTATTGTTATAAGAACAAAATCAAGCTGACCTGTATGGCGGACGGCAGCCGACTGGGATTTATGAATGAGGCGGAGCTGTACAGCCTGTTCGGAAATGCCATTGACAACGCCATCACGGCGGTGCGGAAGGTGGAGGATGAGAGCCGGCGCTACATTGGGCTCAATGTGTCGCAGCTGAAGGGCTTTGTGAAGATTAATATCCATAACTACTACGAAGGCGAGCTGAACTTTTCCCAGGAAGGACTTCCGTTGACGACCAAGGCGGATAAGGAAAACCACGGCTTTGGAATGAAGAGCATCCGGTACATTGTGGAAAAGTATGGGGGAACTGTCTCCGTGAAGACGGAAAAGGGGGTATTCAACCTGAACATTCTGTTTCCGGCGGCCATGGCATAAAGATCAATTAATTGCGGTTTTTTGAGGGAGGGCTGTCGCACTGCTATAAGTTCAAAGTGGCTGATTGGCATTGATTCATGACCATTTATGTGTGTCAGGCATTCATGTTCGTCTGCAAGGTTCTTTAGAAAAGCTACGGTACGGGGGAGTTTGGGGCGAGTAGACAAGGGAGATTACTCCCCCTTGTCTACTTGCCCCAATGTCACGGCTGATGGCGCATCTCCCCAATCCGCGTTACCTTTGTTTCTGGTTCAGACCTGGATCACGTTTTTCTTTTCCGGCTTTTTTTGGAACGAGGCGCCTTTTCCGGTGAAGAGAAAATACGCTGCTGCCTGATCCGGCTTCTGTTCTGCTGTATTTTCTGATCCTCTTTCTGCTATGCAGGCTGGGAAAAACGCGGCGGAGTCCGTGGCTGGATGCCCTGTATAGAGAATCGGACACTGATGTGATGCGGTTCAGTTTATTGCGCGCGGGAAGAGGCTGCTTAACAGGTATTTCTTCCTCTGTTGAAGCGCCATGCTGCGAGTTTGCATAGAGAATCTGTTGAACGCTGTCGTAAACGATGCCTTCACCACAGGCTTTGTACACAGGCTCTATGTGCCTCAATACAAGACAGCCGAACCGATCTTCCAGGTTGCTCAACAGATCACTGACGCCAATACTTCCATACCGCCTGACAAGATATTGCAGGAAAGACTTCGAATTGACATGGACGCCGCCCTTGCAAAGGATCAGGCTGTTGTACACCTTACCGCTGGAAAACCGTTCATCCGCAGCGAGTAGACTGTCAAAAAACCAACTGGAAAAATTGTACGCAAACAAATCAGACGTAAACCCGTCCTGTCTGAGTGACTGAACGTTGAAATAAGTGCCGTCATCAACAAAAGCATAAACGGAGTCACAAAAAGCCTGCACTTTGTCCTGAGAAATTCCTGCCTCCTCCAGTTTGTGGAACTGAATGAACCGATGGGGCTCCAATTCAACCACGCGTCTGCTCTTTTTAAGTTCTTTCTGTTTGGCGTAGAAGGCCTGGACGTCAGAGAATCTCTTCCTGTATATGCCAAGATCAACGATGTCGTCACGGGTCAGGCGGTTCTCAAAATATGCCTCTATTGACGGGAAATTGCGAAGCACGTGCTGCGTTAAAACCTGAAATCCCATTGTGCATAAAGAGTACGAATTGACCTCATCCGGATCCGCGTCAGGAAACAAAGATAAATATTTTTCTTTGATCTCCTTAATAGCATACATGTCATCATCCAGATGTGCCAACAGGGCCTTCATGCGCGCACCGTTCATCACCTTCTGGTCAACGATATACAGGCCTCGCTGTCTGTATTTTTCAAAAGATTTCAGGAAATTAGCCTGGATTATATCTTGATCATACCCGTATTCTGCGTGCACCAAGTTGCAGAGGTCCCTCCATCCAATCGGGGAGTGTTCGAGCAGTATTTTATAGATAGCCGCATCGCGGTCAAATGTTCCGAACCTGATATGCGGCATTTTACCGCAATGGAAATCATGATAGCTTCCATCCGGTATAATTTTTCGAAGCAGGTTGTGGAGCTCATAGCGGTCCCTGATGTCATACTTTTTCATGACGTCCGGGTATTCTTCCAAAAATTTTTGAGTAGACAGTTCAATGTTCTCATAGGCATCCAGATTCAGCGTATCCAGAAGCTCTGTATAGTCATGCCCATCTATATCGTAGTAGCGAAGCCGGGAGTTCTGTTTCCACAGCAGGAAGCGATCTTCTATCAGGAGGTTTTTCCTGGTAGCCAAAACCGTTTCGGTGTAATACAGATTACGGTCGTACGGAATGCCTTTACTACGCAAAAACTCGTTAAACATCTTCGCAAAATCATCAAAAGTGACTTCGTCCTGGCACAGCTCCCGTAAGGCAATATGCTCGAACGCTGAACGCTGTTTAGGAATCCATTCTCCGTCGATACATATGTTTTTGCGATTCAGATAAGCCTGTATCTTATGACGCAGATCCATACTCAAAGCCGGATCATCCGGCGCGAGCGAAATGTCCTTCTTGCCAGGATCAACGTTAAACAGTGTGAGAAAATGATAGATCTCCGGTGCGAAGCCGAACCAGAGCATGCCGTCTTTTCTGTCAAAAGCATAAGTGCTGTAGAAATATCTGTATGAATCTTCAGTAAACCATTTGTTCCCGGTTTTAAGGCAATACCAGGAACTGACTGCTGTGATGCCTTTGAATATGATCTGACGTACGCGTTCTCTGGTCATACCGTACCGCTTCCCAATTTCTGCAAGCGTATCACCGTGAAGCTTCTTCCGGATCATGTCTTTGCTACGGTTATCGATCTCGGTACACAAATCCAGGTATTGAAAAAAACTCCCATATATACAAGAATACAGCTTGTCCTCGCATTTGAGCTGATGATCCGCAATCATTCCATTGGCGACTCGCAATAATTGCCTCTGCGAAATCGGCATGTTGAGCAGTCTGTGCATTTCGGCGAGGTCGATTCTGCGGAAGCCGACAGAGTGATACATTTCCAAAATACCGCGGCGGACAGCGGCATCGCTGACGTACGAGTCCTGTTTTCGACGACACACCGCGATCAGCTGGTCCCGATGTTCCAGAAGATACTTATGAATTCTATCAAGCACTTCAAATGTTTGCCCTGGCTCGAACTTGTATTTTTCCAGAAGGTCACGCCTGGTCAGGAATACGATATCACTCATCTTTGCCAAGCCTTTTTCTGTCAGATCAGAACGCGTACGAGAAGAAAACCCCATCCGGGAAACATCCAAATCGTTGATTACGACATATCTGAAAACCCGATCATGATATTCCGGTGATGCCACATAGTCAAAAACGGAAAAATCCTTGAGCGTTTTTTCGCTGCGGATAATCTCCGAATACTCCTGGATTTTCTGCATGATTTCGTCAATGGATTTCTGCCCCAGTCTTGAAATCCGATTCAGGGATTCCGGGGTCTGATCCATCAGATCAGAGACAGTGTTAATATTGGCGCTGTGAAGCGCATTTTTAGAACGGACAGAAAGTCCGATCTGGTCTATTGACAGTTGTTGGATACTCATTTCAAATCTACGATTGACCTACCGTCATGTTTAGATGATGGATCGACATTTTTAGCCGGAATCCTGCCAAAAAAGTTGATTAGAAAAAGGGTGCGAAAAATTAGCCGAAAGCCTTCACCTGACAACATGAAGAATGTGCTGAAGATATAGAACCGTCCTTTTGTTTTCCCTTACGTGTTATTTGGCGTCCTCGGCAGCGGCGATGCGTTTGGCATTTTCCAGTTCGATGCTGGAAAGCACGCTGTCGTCAAAGTCTTCCGGTTCGATGGTGCCGTGGTACCAAGGCTTTCCGTTAAAATAATCCTGCAGGTCCTTGCTGGCAAATTTCCGTCCATGGCGGGCATAGATCTCGTTGCGGGCCAGGCGCAGGGTGGCTTTGTCGAACAGGGACAGCTCGGAAGGGCTATACAGGCGTTTGTCCGACTCGGGAAGGATGTAGTCGCTGCCGATCATGTATTCAGGGTCGGGGCTGACGTGCGGCGTCCCGTAAATCTGCTTCGGGTTTAAGGGATCGGAACCGGTTGCCAGCCTGATTTCGGAGATACAGGTATCGGCGTATTTCTTTCCGCCCTTCGCCTCCAGGATGGTGATACGCACCCAGTTCGCGTATACGGCCCGGCCGAAGGTCAGTACTTCATCGAAATACAGGTTATCGATAGTGGCTGTGGTGCCGTCGGAGAAATCCAGGCGCACCTTCAGGGGACGACCGTTATTCAGGAAGGTTTCATCGGATTTCTGGTAGCCGTTTGACAAAACGATGGCGGTGATCCACTCGGTTTTGTCATCCTCAGTGTGAATTTCGATCCATTCGCCTTTGCCAAGGCCGTCCACGCCTTCATTCCAGGCAGTGGAAAGGCTGCCGTCCACAGCCAGAGATGGATCGTAGGCGCTTATCTCGTCGGCTTCCAGGTAAGAAGAAGCCTTCGCCGTAAGTCCGGTCAGAAACTGAGGCTCTTCCAGGGTTTCAACAGTTTCCAGGGTATAGCCGAAAACACTGCTGTTGTTTTTGTAGATCCGCCCGTAAAAACGGCCTTTATACTCGTAAGTGGACGCGTTCCTGTAGATGATGCTGCCACCTGCGTATATGCGCCAGTTGTCTTCTTTCCACACGCTGTCCACATGATACAGGTATTCCGGCTGCTCGGTCTTTTGTACATAACACTTGTCGCCCTCGAAGACCATGAGAGGTACGCCATTGTCTTCCTTGTAAGTAAAGTCATAGGCGGGCAATTCGTCGTTGTACAGAGAGAGGTAGAGTTTCTCCACTTCTTCCCTTTCGTACATCTGGGACGGGAGGTCGGAGCGGTTGCCGGGCTTTACATGGATGCCATACGGGGCAAGCTTGCCAGGGGCGTTCCCTGCGGATTCCTCCAGGGTCAGGTTGTCGTTCAAAAGTCTGTACAAGCAACAGATCCTGTCGCTTTTGCTCCAGCCGCCGTACATCATCACGCCTATTACGTCCTGGTTAAATAAATCAGCGTCCGCGTCGATGCCCTGGAAAAGAATGTTGATTGCTTCCAGCTCCTGGTCGGTGAGGCCGGCATCCATACGCTTACCCGGCATCTGAAAGTGGATCCGGTACCAGTTCTCCCGGTTGTTGCCGCCCGCCAGATACTCTTTTGCCGCTTCCTCTTTTACCATGGGAGAGGCAAGCACCCGGCCAATATTCTGGTACCCGGGGAGGTTTACACCCACGCTGGTTTCCATGCCGACCACCTTGTCGACCAGGCTCAGGGGATCCGGCCACGTCGCGCCGAAGATAGTTTCCACGGCGGTGATGATGTTGGAGGGGTCGAGGTCTTTATCCGTCCAGTGCAGCAGACTGCCGGTCTTTTCCATGACAAGCTTGCCTTTTTCGTAGGTATAGCTGGTCAGGGTGTTTATCCATGCGGCATCTTCCCCGCAGCTGCGGGAGGCGCATTCCACACCGATATAGTTTTTCCCGTCCCGTTTGTAGACGAAGAAATCCAAAAGCCCGTAGTATCCGGAGCCTTCCCAGGCAAGGAGAGGTTCCATATCACCCAGAACCTTGATCCAGGTCAGAAGCCCTACTTTCCCCATATCGAAGTTGTAGACATAAACATTCAGATTAAAACTGCCATCCTTGTTGACTTCGGCGGTCACCATTTCCGAAATGCCATCGTTGTTCACATCCGCCAGGATGTATCCTAAGGTGGCATCCGGAAGATTGTTCTGATAGGTATAAGAACCAGGTTTCTCGTTGAACTGGACTTTTGCGTAAATATCCAGCCACGCTTCAAAATGCAGATTCTCCACATAGGCCTCCAGTGCCTTGCGCGCGGTTTCTTCATCCTTTTCAGGCTCCGCGAACGCGGTCCGGGCAGGCGCCAGACTCAAAAGGGCCATGATGATCATCAGTACTCCTGATACAACAGCCAGTAAACGTTTCATCCGCTTCATGGTGATACCTCCTTCTTAAGCCGCAGGTTTTCCTGGGGGTTTATGCGATAATCCCCGTTGTCGGTCTGTAAAATACGGGCAAGCTCCCAAAGGGTTGTTCTTACTTGCTACTATACCATAAGACCGGAAAAAAACACAGAGGTAATTCTTGCACAATGCAGAAATTGTGGAGGCTACATTCTGATTCAGTCATCGAAGTATCAAAAATATTGGCCAGGCCTAATTAAAATCCTATAAAACAAATCACCCCAAAGAATTTGCAAAAAGCAGAGCAAATTCTTTTCACTAAGTGGTTCTAAAGGCCTTGGTACATGACTGCAAACTGATATAAACTCTGCCTTTTAGAATTTCCTTGACGCCATTTTTACCTGGATTTGTGCGACAGCCCCTTTGGGGAAAACGATTGTGTTTGAAATGCGACATTTGTGTTGTAGATCTTGCTAATGGAATTTTGATTCGCTATCTTTCTCTTATGCAGCATGCCAAATCCCGGGGCAGATATGCCGGGAGCTGGCGCGGTAGAAAGGCTGCTTTGCGCGATGCGCCTGGAACCTGCGTAAAACAGCCTTTCGGATTGAAACACGAGCAACAGAAAGGAAAAGGAGGAGAACAACATGAAGATGAGCAACGAACGTTTTCGCATCATTCTGATGCCCATCATTGCCATTATCGCCATCCTGGCGGTAGTGCTGACCATGGCGGCGAGTACCTATTCGGCCACCCTGGACATGGTGCTGGGCAGAGGACAACGGCATGTGGTGGAGGTGGAGAATATTTCCGCCGAGGCCACCCAGTATTACAAGCCCCTGTACGAAAACCCCACGGCGGGAACGCTGGCGAACGCGGATCCGCCCACGGCAATTGAGGAAGAGTCCCGCCTGAATGCGGCCAAGACGGCCTTAAAGGTGGCGGAAGAGGGCATCACCCTGTTAAAGAACGACGGCGTTTTGCCGCTTGCGAAGGATTCGGCCGTCACGCCCGTCGGTTACCGCTATGTGGAGCCGATCTGGGGAGGTTCCGGATCCGCCGCGACAAACATGAACTTTGACTACGTGGTGACGGCGGAGGAAGCCCTCTCCATGTACTACAAGGTAAACCAGACGGTGGTAGATAAGATGAAGGCTGCCACCCCGTTAGAGCTCATGGGCGATGTGGAGAAGGCTCCTTCGACTGCGTCCTTCAGCAACAGCGGTTCCACCAATATGTCCGTATTCGAGTACGATCCGTCCGTCTACGAGGGAACCGAGAGCTCCTGCGCCGGAACCACCGGTATCGTATTTGTTGGCCGGCTTGGTCTGGAAGGCAATGATCTGTGGGCCCTTCCGTTAGAGAATGGTGCAGCGCAGCACAGCCTGCAGCTGACCGTGCAGGAAAAGGCCATGATCGAGTACGCGAAGGCCAACTGTGACAAGGTCGTCGTGGTCTGCAACTTCTCCAACATTGTGGAGATCGGCGAACTGCAGAACGATGACGCCATCAACGCAATCGTCTGGATCGGCAACCCCGGCGGCACGGGCCTGCAGGCGCTGGCTGAAATTCTGGCGGGTGATGTGAACCCCTCCGGCCGCACCGTGGATGTCTGGATTGCGGATCAGACGAAGGATCCCGCGTTCGTCAATGTCTTAAACGGCACCTTCGCGGAGACAGAGGGACTCATTTCCCGCAACTCCTATGAGTACGAAGAAGGCATCTACATGGGCTATCGCTATTATGAGACGGCTTTTGTGGAGGCGCAGAACGGAAACTACAGCGGCTTTGACTATGACAGCCAGGTGGTGTACCCCTTCGGCTATGGTCTGCACTATGACAACGACAAGATCAGCCAGAAGCTGGACAGCGTAACCCTTTCCGGCGATACCCTTCGGGTGCGCGGCAGCATCACGAACAGCTCGGCGCGTGACGTGAAGGAGACTGTGCAGCTGTACATTGAGGCTCCTTACTACAAGGATGGCAGCAAGATCGAGAAGGCTGCCAAGGTGCTGGTGGACTTCGGCAAGTATGCGGTCGCTGCAGGCCAGACGGTGAATTTCTCGTTTGACATTCCGCAGGAAGATCTGGCTTCCTTCGATTACACCGGGTACTATTCGGCGAGCGGCAGCTACGTGCTGGAGGCCGGCGACTATGTGCTTCACCTTGGAAAGAACTCTCACGAGGACTGGGACAGCAAGAGTTTTAACGTGCGCACGACGTTGGCGTACACCGATGAAGAGACGAAGAACGATGCCAGCGCCGTTGGCGCCCGCGAGTCGGATGGCATCGTGGCGAAGGCCATCTTTGGCGACGTCAACCGCTACATTGCGGATGGCAACATGACCGTCATGTCCCGCGCGGACTTTGCCGGCACCTGGCCGAGCGCTCCGACGCTGGAAAAAGTTGCTCCCGACTATGTCGTAGCGGCCAACGCGGCGTATGACAGCAAGACAGATGCCGTTTCCGGCGTCGAGAACGTGAACGCGATCCTGTACAAGGCCGAAAAGCCCGCTTCCGGCGTGGACAACGGCCTGTCCCTGAATTCCTTCCGCGGACTGGCCTACGACGATCCGCTGTGGGAAGATCTGCTGGATCAGCTTGACTTTACGGACACCGAGACGATCAGTGCCGCCATTACCTACGGCCTGTACATGACCCAGCCCGTGGAGGCGATCGGCTTACTTGGCACTGGCGACAACGACGGCCCTCTTGGCCTGACCGCTACCTGGTCCGGCACGCAGGGACATGTGGTTGCCTGTGCGTGGGCCTGCGCTCCGATCACGGCAGCTACCTTCAATGTGGATCTGATTTACGAGATGGGTCTGGCCATCGGCCAGGAAGGCCTGACGAACGCCATTCAGGGCTGGTATGCCCCGGCTGTGAACCTTCACAGAAGCGCGTTTGGCGGCCGCAACTTTGAGTACTATTCGGAAGATCCGGTTGTGTCCGGCAAGATTGCTTCCGCCATGGTTTCTGGCGCACGCCAGAACGGCCTTTTCGCGCATATTAAGCACTTTGCCTTAAACGAGATGGATCACGCCCGCGGCAACGTTCAGGTTTACGCGACCGAGCAGGCCATGCGCGAGATGTATTTGAAGGGCTTTGAAATTGCCACCAAGACGGCCGAGTGCACCGAGCAGGTGTACGATGGCGAGACTGGCGGACAGAAGACCGTCACCTTAAAGGCCGCCGGCGCGTACATGACCTCCATGACCTTCGTGGGTCCGAAGTTCACCGGCGCCAGCTATGACCTTCTGACCACGGTTCTTCGCGATGAGTGGGGCTTTGAAGGCTTCGTCATCACCGACTTTACGAGCGGCGCCAACAAGAGCAAGGACAACGGCTACAAGATTGGCAACGACCTGTGGATGGGTATGCGCATGACCGCCCTCAACGATCTGGACACCGCCACCGCACAGTGGGCGGCCCGCAAGGCTATCAAGAACATCGCCTACACGGTCGTGAACAGTTCCGCCTACAACGGCGTGGCTCCCGGATCCTACGCGTACTACGACATGTCCCCTTGGAGAATTGGGCTCTACGCCTTTGACGTAGTGGCGGCCATCCTGGTGGCGGCCGGCATTTGCTGGATTGTTCTTCGCGGGCAGGATGAGAAGAAGCATCCGGAGAAGTACGAGAAGTAGGCAAGAGTGTTTCGGAAGAGATAAGATGTCTTGGAAGAAATGAGAGATTTTTGAAGAGATGAGAGATCTCGGAAGAAACAAAAGATCTTAAAAAGATTGAGAGATTGTAAGCAATGGAAGCTTCCGGAGGGACACAAAAGGGTTGTGTTCTTTCGGAAGCTTTCCGATAAGACTTGAAGGAGACGCCGTATGCGTCTCCGGAAGGCGCGGAAACGCAGTAAGTGTGCAGTGTTTTGTAAACTGCGAAATAGAAGGAGTGTAGAAAGTGGAAGAAACAAGCAAAAAGAAAGGAGCTGGGTATATTTTGAACCTGGCGGCTGTGATACTTGGCGCGGTTGGGCTTGTCTGTTATCTTCTGTCGGGAACGGATCAGTCGAAGATGACGGAGACTGTCGTGTCCGCCATGGTGTATGTGCCGTTTGCGGCAGCTATTCTTTGTGGCGTTGTGGGGCTGTTTACAGGAAACAGCATGATCCGTATGTTTGCTGCGATCCTGTTTTTCCTGACGCTGGCCCTGTGGGGCTTTACCCAGGCCGGTTACATTGTGAATGTTTTCATGGGAATTGATGGAAATTCCTTCAGCCTGCCCTATATTCTCTCTTTTGTGGGCATGGTGGTTCCCATGATCCTCAGTTTTGCCGCTGCGGTGGCGCGGAAGTGATTGTATAGGCTTTTGTAGCGTAGGCAAGAGATAGAAAAGTCTTGTTGCCTACGCTATTTTTATCCCTTGAACTTCTTCACTGCGGGGGAATTTGACAAAAATCTCTTATTCCCCCGCAAGCTTCTTCCTATTGGATTTTTCCGATCGGGGAATTTTTAGAAAAAACTCTTGTTTCCCCGCACAGTTCTTCATATAAGCTTTTTCCAATCGGGAAATTTTGAAAAAATCTTTTAATTTCCCTGCACGATTCTTCCTATCGGCTCCGTTCATTCGGGAAATTTGAGCAGAAATCAGATATTTCCCCGCACATTTCTCCTCATTCAGACCTTTGCATACAGGGAATTACGACAGAAATCACATGTTTTCCCCGCATACTTCATTATTTCAGACCTTTTTATACGGGGGATTACATCAGAAATCACATATTTCCCCGTACGCATCTTTTATTCAGGCTTTTTCATACGGGGGATTGTGACAGAATTCATATATTTCCCTGCACGCATCTTTATTTCAGGCTCTTTCATACGGGGGATTCTGCCAGAAATCAAATTTTTCCCCGATATTTCTTCCTTTCGGTCCATCTGGCGCAGGAAAAAGCTAGAAAGGTAATGATGCATGCGCCTTTCCAATCAAATCCAAGCCTACCGTGGCGCAGGAAAAAGCTAGAAAAGTTAAGATGCCTGCGCCTTTCCAATCAAATCCAAGCCTACCGTGGCGCAGGAAAAAGCTAGAAAAGTTAAGATGCCTGCGCCTTTCCAATCAAATCCAAGCAACCGTGGCGCAGGAAAAAGCTAGAAAAGTGAGGCTGCCTGCGCCTTTCCAATCAAATCCAAGCAACCGTGGCGCAGGCAAAAGCTAGAAAAGTGAAGAAGCCTGCGCCTTTCCAATCAAATCCAAGCAACCGTGGCGCAGGCAAAAGCTGGAAAGGTGAAGATGCCTGCGCTTTTCCAATGGCCTCAGGCGGCGGAAGAGAATTTCCCGGCAGCATGTGGGAGCGAGGGGAGTAGTACCACTTTTAGCAGCGAAGCACTGCATTGACGCGAAGGGACTGTCGCACAAATCCAGACATTTTGCAAAGCGTCAGGAAATACTAATTAGGCAGAGCTTATATCAGTTTGCAGTCATGTACCAAGGCCTTTAGAACCGCTTGCTGAAAAGAATTTGCTTTAGAGCAAAAATCGACAAGCCTTATAGCGAAGCGACATTGGCGATTTTTGCTCTGCTTTTTGCAAATTCTTTGAAGCTTATGCGGTTCTGGCCGCAGGTTCTTAAGACTGCAAACGATATAACTCTGCCGATTAGAATTTCCTGACGCTGTAAATATATCCGGATTTGTGCGACAGCCCATTCTGTGGTCGCTTCGCTGCTATGAGTGGTACCCCCGAAGCTCCCAAAAGCTGCCAGAAATCTCTTCCGCCGCCTGAGGCCGTTTTACAAACCTAAAACAAGCCCCCCGGACCCTTTTGGGTCCGGGGGGCTCGTTTCTACCCATCACGGAAACGGGTCAGTTTGTGTTTAGTCAGCCTGCTTCGGCAGCTTGCAGAAAGCAGAGATGATGCCAACGAGCATCGACAGTACATACACGACGACTGCCGTGATGACCTGCTGGCCAACTGCGGTGGCCTGCGGATAGATTTCCAGCTCTTTATTGGAGAAGAAGGTCCAGCCCATACCGGTGAAGGAACCATACGCAAAGTAGAGGATGGTAATCAGTACAACCGCGGGAGCAGCGATCCGGCAAAGGCCGGCTAAGAGCTCGCCAAACTTGCCAGACGTAAACTGGCTGAAGATGAAGGATGCCGCAAAAAGGGCGATCGCCGCGATGCCGAAAGGAAGGACTTTAGCAGCCATTTCCGCATCTTCCGGACGGGCCATGTCATAGAAAAGATCACTACCGCTTGCAACCTGAAGGCCGGTTCCAGCGTTTACAGCCATCGTGTAGAGAACGAGGCCGGCTACGGCAAGGGCGCAGGCTACCAGGCAAAGCCAGTTGCCAATACCTTTCTTTTTCATATTAGTTTTCCTCCTTTCCGGGAACGAATACGGTAATCACGTAGCCAAGAGCTAAGATGGCGGTGAGGATACCGAAGACGTACTGCAGCACGATGAAGATGTTCTCCCAATCCGCGTGCTCGATCTGAGCGCCGGTCGGATCGTGGTGCTGAATGGTGTAGCCTTCTACGACTACATCTTCACCAACGTTCTCAACTTCCTTGACATAGAGGCCGGAACCGCTGTGAGCGATGGTGTAGAGCGTGTACAGAGCGGTCATACGAGCCTGAGCGGCAAACGCAGGATCCTTCTTCGCGGCTTCGATGGTCAGGTTGGCTCTGGTGTTCGGAGCGGTCGCAGCTTCATCGTAGCTTTCCGCAGTGCCCATGAAGAAGTCGCCGCCTCTCATGGAAGCGTACTCGTTGACGGAAGCCATGATCATGGAACCGGCTTCGTGGTATGCGGCACGACCCATATCGGTGGAGATGATACCGGTGAAGCCCCATTCCTTACGCATAATGTTGTTAATGTAGCCAACGCTGTTGGTCGGGTTGGTAGCGCCGATACGGGCGAAGGACATCATGACGCCGGTAGCGCCGCCTTCGTGTGCACGAAGAGCGCTCTCGTAGCAGCGGGTATCGGTCTCACGAACCTTCTGCTCGGTCATGTAGGTACCGTTACCAACACGGTTAAGTTCCTGATCGTTGAAGCCCATGTGCTTGGGACCGTTGATGGCGCCCATTTCGCCGGAACCGCGATACTGCGCTTCGCCGATGCGGTTGGTCAGCATGGGATCTTCGGACATGTACTCGGAGTTACGGCCGTTGTAAGGATGTCTGTGCTGGTTTAAGCCACCGCCCCATACGGTAACGGCGTTGGTGCTGTACTCGCTCGGGCTGGCCGTCTTCTGTAACCACAGACCGCCTTCGCCTTCTAAGCGACCCCACTCATAAGCCAGAGCCGGGTTAAAGCTGGCGGCAAGGAGCGTGTTGGAGCAGACGCTTAAGCGCATGGTCTTGTCTTCTGCGATCTTCAGGTTCTGAGAGTAACCGAAAACGCTTTCAGACTGTACGGAACCAGGGTTGCCGATACCAGGGAATTCCTTGGTAGCGTGTCCGCCGGCACCGACGGAAGCGATCGCGACATCGAGACGGATGGCGTTGGCAACAGCCTGCCACTCATCGGAAAGGATGTTGTTGAAAGCTTCGGGCTTGGTGGTAGCCACGTTCATGATGTACTCCCAAACGGTGGAGAACTGCTTGCCTTCTCCTACGGTTTCGGGAAGAGTTGCTTCAATCTTGGCCCATTCGGCTTCCGGAGCTTCCTTCAGCACGTACTGAGCGTTGACAAGTTCGGTGAGCCATTCGGTTTCGCGGGCAGCGCCCTTGATCGTGAAAGCGGGTTCGGGCTCGATGCCGCTGCCGTTGGTGTAGTTGGTGTAGTTCTTCGGGAAGGTAGCCTTGTAGTCACTTCTGGACAGATAGGTGACGGTGCCTTCGCCAAGGTAGTAGTTGATGTCAGCGTTCTGCATCTGGTTGCGAACTTCGTAGCCATTGGATACGGAGAAGGTGCTGTCATCGAATTTTTCCAGTTCGTTCCAGGTGACAACGGCATTTTCCTTCGTGGTTCCGTCGGTGGTGAAGCCCAGAGTCTTAAGGACGCTGTTCGCAGCTTCATGAGCGCCGGCAGCAGCAGTGAAGTAGTAGTTGCCTTCGTCCAGAACGTAGGTACCCGCACCGTTTAATGCGGTGGAATCCCAGCTGGCCAGGTAACGGGTAGGCAGGGAAATCTCAACCAGCTCAGTCTCGCCGGCCTTGACAGCTACCTTACCGGAGCTTAAGAAATCGATGGCGGCCTTTTCAACCTTGTGCTCCTTGTCATAGTCGGTGTAAGGCTTGCTGACATAGAGCTGTGCTAAGAAGGTAGCATCCTTGTCGCCTTCGTTGGTGACGGCAACAACAGCGGTGATGTCTCCGTTCTCGGAGAGATCGACGTAGACGTCCTTGATTTCCTGAGAATAAGGAACGTAGCTAAGGCCATGGCCAAAGGTGAAGACTACTTCGTTCGCGTAGTCCCAGGCTTCGCCAACCTTGGAGGAACCGATCGGATCCTTCGCATTGCTGTCGGGGTTCGCAATGGAATCGAAGTAACGGCTCTCATAGTACTTGTAACCAACGTAGATGCCTTCCGCCTCAACGATGTAGTTGTTGGCGCTGTAGCTGGAAGCTTCCAGGCCTCTCTCTAACGGATCGGCAAAGTTTGCGATGGTGTCAAGATCAGCGTACTGCTGCTGGCCCATGTTGATAACAGCGGGGTTGAAGCTGTTGTCATAGGCAAAGGTATCGGTCAGGGCGCCGGTCGCATTGACCTTGCCGGCTAAGACGTTCGCGATACCCTGGTACTGATAGTCGTTCGGGATACCGCAGAAGCCGATGGCGTCAACTTCCAGCTCGCCGCCCTTGGCGATCGGGCCAAGTTCCATAGCGTTCGCGGTGACAACCAGGACGATAACCTTGCTGCAGTTTTCCTTCGCATACTTGATCATTTCCTTCTCTGCATCGGACAGAGCAAGCGGATCTTCGGCGTTGGTAGCGTTATCGGGGATGTAGTTGGCGCCTTCACCGCCGCCGCGGCCGATGACGACGATACCAGTGGTGGTGTCCTTATCGATGCTCCAGGTGTCCTTAACGGCGAAACCTTCCGGGATCGTGTAATCTGCGCTGGCAGACTTCATGGCGCGGATATCGGACTCGACTTCCTGGCCTCTGGAGTTGGTGGTGATACCGATTTCGGAGAAGTCAGCGGCCTGGATCGTTGCGTTGACATCCAGTCCGGCAGCTGCAAGTCCCTGAGCCAGCGTGATCTTGTCGGCGTTGCCGGCAGGACCGCCCGTGTGACCGGAGGGATTGTTGTACGCGTTCCATCCGAAAAGGGCAACCTTAGCGCCTTCTGCTAACGGAAGGGCGGCGTTGTCGTTCTTTAACAGTGCGAAGCCTTCCTCGCCCTGCTTGATGATGTGCGCCTTCAGGGCGTCCACATACTCTTCTACGGTTGCGTGGTCCGTCTCGTAGGACACACCCTTTAAGTAGGAGTAGCCTTCCACGCTGCCGGGAATGGTGTAGCCTTCCACTTCCTCGGTCCAGTCGCGGTACTCGGTACGATCGACTCCGAAGAAGCTATCCACCATACCAACCGCTATGTTGGACATGGCGATGGAGTAGCCAACGGTAGACAGAGCGAACAGCAGAGCCGTAATCGCCGCCAAACCGCGGAACAGCGATGCGCGTTTGTTGAATTTCATAGTGTTTTTTGTCCTCCTTTTCCTTTTGTCCGAAATGATGAAAAACCTCAGAGCAACCCCGATTCGTCTGAGCCGTTTCATTTTTCGTGCTTTTCCCTTTATACATGGTTTAGACTTTTTTCACAATACCCTGACCGTCATCGGTCGATTTTTGAACGTGAACCGTAAATGGGCCGTAGGCGGATGGCCTGGGACCTGTGCTGTTTAGATTACTGTGAATTGCACGGGATGGGAATCAGAATGCGCAGGTCAAACCATCCGTCTTCGGTGCTGATGGTGACGGAACCGCCGTATTTTTCGGCTATCTGGCGGATGCTGCGGAGCCCGTAGCCGTGATAGCGCCGGTCGCTTTTGGTGGTGGCGGGGATGCCGTCATGAAAATGCAGTTTTCCCTCATAGCAGTTCTCCACGCGGATGCGCAGGAAGTTTTTCTGCCGGGCAACCGATACATGGATCAGCCGCTTTTCCGGATCGGGGATCTTGCTCACGCTTTCCATGGCATTATCTAAGGCGTTGCCGAACAGCGCGCTGATGTCCATCGGGTCTAAGAAGGAGATTTCTTTGCCGTCCGCCACACAGGTCAGATGGATGTTTTCCTTCTGGCACTGGAGGCTTTTCATGGTGAGAATGGTGTCCAGGATCTTGTTCCCGGTTTTGTTCTGGGCCTCGTAGGATTTGATCTCCTGCTCGAGGCTGTCCAGGTACTGCAGGCTCGTCTCCGAATCCACGGCACGCCGCAGCAGGGCGATCTGGTGCTTGAGGTCGTGATATTTCTGGTTGACCAGATCGATCCCTTCCTCGGTCATGCGGTAGTGTTCGTACTGCATGTGCAGCATGTTCTGCAGATACTGGTTCTGTGTTTTGGCGGACATCTCATTTAACTGCACGTGGTAGGCGTAGAGCATACCGACGCCTCCTAAGTCCACGAGGGTTCGGATGATAAAGATGTCAAAGGGGAGAGTGCTGCTGAAAGGGGTGTTGGATAATACAAAGCTGACATTGCTGACCAGATACATAAAGAGAGCCAGCAGCGCGGCGGTTTTGAGCTCTTTTCCGGTGATCGGAAGAGACTGATTACTATCCTGGTACCGTTTTTCCAGAAGGTACATGATCATGAAAACCAGGATATGCGTGCTCAGGAGGAAAAACAGGTTGGAGGCCCAGTTTAAAGGAAAATGAAGCGAAGTAATTCCAAAATAAAAGAGCTGCCACTCTAAGGAGGCGGCCAGCTCGCCCAGCAAAAAGGCGCGCACGGTAAAATAGCCGGCCTTGATCGGTTCGATGTCGCAGCAGGCCAAAAGGCAGCCGAAGACCATGGCGATGTCGATAAAAATACAGGGGAAATAGAAGCGGACATCGATTCCGTCGGTGAGAATCATGAACGCTTCCAAGAGGATGAAGAGCGCGATTTCGACCATGATTCGCTCGGCCCTGGAAAGGCGCGGCGTGTTCATGCGGATGTAAAAAACGGTGGCCAGCCAGTACGCCAGGGCGTAATAGAAGCCTGGCGTATGGTCTAAATTCAGGGAAGTCGTGCCGATCATTTTCCTACCTCATTGATGTAATTGTTTAAGGCATCCAGAAAGGCTTTTTTCTTGGCCCGGCTCACCTGAATCCACTCGTTTCCGATCTGAATATCGTAATTCTGCAGACTTTCCACGTACTCCAGGTTTACCAGATAACACTTGTTGCAGCGGAAGAAGTGCTCCGACTGCAGGATGGCTTCCGCCTCGGAAAGGCTTCCCTTGGTAGTATAGCTGCCATCCCGGGTATGGTAGATCAGATCGTGGTCCTGCACTTCCACATAGGTCACCTGCGAGGTGTCCAGCTTTTGCAGACCGCCCTTCACCGAGATGGTGAAATACCGGCGGGTACGGCGGCTCATGCGCTTTAAGGCCCGGTCGATGCGCTGAGAAAAGGAGAAGTAGGTGACCGGCTTCAGCACGTAGTCTAAAGCGTCCACCTCGTAGCCTTTCATGACGTACTGGGGCATGTTGGTGATAAACAGGATGATGACTTCCGAATCAATCTCGCGGATTCGTTCGGCGGCGGTCATGCCATCCATGCAGGGCATTTCAATATCCATCAGGATAATGTCGTATTCTCCGTTGTAACCTGCGATCAGTTCCATTCCGTCGGAAAACGGGGTGATGCGGAAAGGCTGATGGCTTTCGGATGCGTATTGATTTAAAAAATCAATGAGTTCTTTGCGATAGTGTTCATCGTCTTCTACGAGTGCAATGCGGATCATGGTGACGTTTTCCTTCCCAAAGGTGCCAGAAATTGTGACTTTTGTCTATTATATAACGAAAAAGTAATAAACACAAGTAAACAGAAATGAGAAAACGCCTTGTTTCGAATAGAAAATGCAATCATATGTGCAGAATTGCCATAAAGAAAGAGTTGTTTTCAGCACATTTAACAGAACGCAGGCAGGAACGTGCGTTCGAAAATTCCACTGTACAAACCGGGCGGGGCGTGCTATACTGGGAAGACTTTAAAAGGCTGCGGGTGAAATGCCTCCCACGGCCGGAATGTAAGGGGGATCAAGGCGCATGGATCATTTTCATCTGGTATCGGATTTTCAGCCGACCGGCGATCAGCCGCAGGCCATCGAGGCGCTGGTGGAAGGCTTCCGGGAAGGAAACCAGTTTCAGACGCTTCTGGGCGTGACGGGTTCCGGAAAAACCTTCACCATGGCGAACATCATACAGGCGCTGAACCGCCCCACGCTGGTGATTGCGCACAACAAAACGCTGGCGGCCCAGCTCTACAGCGAGTTTAAGGAGTTTTTCCCGGATAACGCCGTGGAATACTTTGTTTCCTATTATGATTACTATCAGCCGGAGGCCTATGTTCCGTCCACGGACACCTATATTGAAAAGGATTCCGCCATCAACGACGAAATCGACAAGCTGCGCCATTCGGCGACGGCGTCTTTGTCCGAGCGGCGGGATGTGATCATCGTGGCGTCGGTTTCCTGCATCTACGGCCTGGGTAGCCCCATCGACTACAAGAACATGACGCTGTCCGTGCGCCCGGGGCAGATGGCGGATCGGGATGATGTGATTCATCGCCTGGTGGATATTCAGTATACCCGGAACGATATGGACTTTCACCGCGGCACCTTCCGGGTGCGCGGGGATGTGGTGGAAATCTTCCCGGTGGCATCCGGGGAGGAGGCGGTGCGGATCGAGTTCTTCGGGGACGAGATCGACCGGATCTGCCAGTTCGACCCGTTGACGGGGGATGTGAAGGCCACGCTGCAGCACCTTCTGATCTTCCCGGCTTCCCATTATACGGTGGACAAGGAGCAGCTTTTTAAGGCGACGCAGGCCATCGAGGAGGAGTGCAAGGAGCGGGTCGCGTATTTTAAATCAGAAGATAAACTGTTGGAGGCGCAGCGCATCTCGGAGCGCACCAACTTTGACGTGGAGATGATGCGGGAGACGGGCTTTTGCTCTGGAATTGAAAACTATTCCAGGCACTTAACCGGCCTGGCGCCCGGCGAGCCGCCCTTCACCCTGATCGACTATTTCCCGGACGATCTCCTGATTTTGGTGGACGAGTCGCACATGACCATTCCGCAGATCGGGGCCATGTACGCGGGGGACCGCTCCCGCAAGACCACCCTGGTGGACTACGGCTTCCGCCTGCCCTCTGCCCTGGACAACCGGCCGCTGGCGTTTGAGGAGTTTGAGAGCAAGATCGACCAGATGCTGTTTGTGTCGGCCACGCCTTCCCGCTATGAGGAGACGCATGAACTTCTGCGCGTGGAACAGGTGATCCGCCCCACGGGGCTCCTGGATCCGCCGATTGACGTGCGGCCCATCGAAGGGCAGGTGGATGACCTGATCGCGGAGATTCACAAGGAGACCGAGAAGAAGAACAAGGTCCTGGTGACCACGCTGACCAAGCGCATGGCGGAGGATCTGACCGATTACCTGCGCGAGGCCGGCATCCGGGTCAAGTACATGCACTCGGACATCGCCGCCTTAGAGCGGACCGAGATTATCCGCGACATGCGCATGGATGTGTTTGACGTGCTGGTGGGCATCAACCTGCTGCGAGAGGGCCTGGATATTCCGGAGATCGGCCTTGTGGCCGTGCTGGACGCCGACAAGGAAGGTTTCCTCAGATCGGAGACGTCGCTCATTCAGACCGTGGGCCGCGCCGCGCGTAACGCGGAAGGACGCGTCATTTTCTACGCGGATGTGATCACGGATTCCATGCGCGGCTGTATCGATGAGACGAACCGCAGACGCAGCATTCAGCAACGATATAACGAAGAGCATGGGATCACACCGCAGACGATCAAGAAGGCCGTCCGCGAGCTGATCAGCATCTCCAAGGCGGTGACTCCGAGCGGCGTGAAGCTGGACAAGGATCCGGAGTCCATGGATCTGTCCGAGTTAAAGAAGCTGGTGGCCCAGGTGGAGAAGAAGATGAACCAGGCTGCCGTGGAGCTGAATTTCGAGGAAGCGGCGGTGCTGCGTGATCAGCTGTTTGAGCTTCGAAAGCAGCTGCACGAGATGGAAGAAGAAATAAGTAAGAATAAATAAGGAAATCTGTTTATACATGAACAAAAACATAGAAATTGATGAAAAGAAATACATTCGCATCCGCGGGGCGAAGGAGCACAATCTGAAGAACATCGACCTGGATATTCCGCGAAATGAACTGGTGGTGCTGACCGGCCTTTCGGGCTCCGGCAAGTCGTCCCTGGCGTTTGACACCATCTACGCGGAGGGGCAGCGGCGCTACATGGAATCGCTCTCGTCCTATGCCAGACAGTTCTTAGGGCAGATGGAGAAACCGGATGTGGAGAGCATTTCCGGACTGCCGCCGGCCATCTCGATCGACCAGAAGTCCACGAACCGCAACCCTAGGTCCACGGTGGGAACCGTGACCGAGATCTACGATTATCTGCGTCTTCTGTACGCCCGCGTGGGCATTCCGCACTGCACGAACTGCGGGCGGGAGATTCACCGGCAGACGGTGGATCAGATGGTGGATCAGATCCTGGCGCTGCCGGAGGGAACGCGGTTTCAGCTGCTGGCGCCCGTGGTGCGCGGCCGCAAGGGCGAGCACGTGAAGGTGTTCGAGCAGGCCAAGAAGAGCGGCTATGTGCGCGTGATCGTGGATGGAAACCAGTACGAGCTGAGCGAAGAGATCAAGCTGGAGAAGAACAAAAAGCACACGATTGAGGTGGTGGTGGACCGTCTGGTGGTGCGCCCCGGGATCGAAAAGCGTCTGACCGGTTCCGTGGAGACCACACTGGAGCTGGCGGGCGGGCTCATGACCGTGGACGTGATCGGCGGGGAGCGGCTGCAGTTTTCGCAGAGCTTTTCCTGTCCGGACTGCGGGATCAGCGTGGAGGAGATCGAGCCCAGAAGCTTCTCCTTCAACAATCCCTTTGGCGCCTGCCCGGACTGTGCCGGCCTGGGAAGCCGCATGGAATTTGACATGGACCTGATCATTCCGGATCCGTCGCTGTCGATCAACGAGGGGGCCATCGCCGTCATGGGCTGGCAGTCGTGCACGGATCCGAAGAGCTACACCCACGCGATTCTGGAGGGGCTTTGCCGAACCTACCATTTTGATCTGGACACGCCGTTTCAGGATTATCCGGAGAATATCAAGGATTTGTTTATCCACGGAAACCACGGAGAAAAGTTTACCGTATATTACCAGAGTCAGTTCGGGAAGGGCGAGTACAACGTGGATTTTGAGGGCCTGATCCGAAATACGGAGAGGCGCTACCGCGAGACCGCGTCCGAGTCGCAGAAGGCGGAATACGAGACATTCATGCGCGTCACGCCGTGCCAGACCTGCAAGGGGCAGCGTTTAAAGAAATCTTCCCTGGCGGTGACGGTGGGAGGCAAGAACATCTACGAGGTGACGCAGATGCCCATCCGCGAGGGGCAGGAGTTCTTCCGCAATCTGAAACTCACTCCGTATCAGGAGATGGTGGCGGCCCCGATTGAAAAGGAAGTGCGCGCCCGCTTAAACTTCCTGGTGGATGTGGGCCTGGACTACCTGACCATGGCCCGGGCCACGGGCACATTGTCCGGCGGCGAAGCGCAGCGCATTCGCCTGGCCACGCAGATCGGCTCCGGCCTGGTGGGCGTGGCGTACATTCTGGATGAGCCCAGCATCGGCCTGCACCAGAAGGACAACGATAAGCTGTTAAACACCTTAAAGAGCCTGCGGGATCTGGGCAATTCTGTGATCGTCGTGGAGCACGATGAGGACACGATGCGTGAGGCGGATTACGTCGTGGACATCGGCCCCGGCGCCGGCGAACACGGCGGCAAGGTGGTGGCCGTGGGCACCGCGGAGGATATCTGTGCCTGCCCGGATTCCATCACCGGCGATTACTTGAGTGGCAGAAAGAAGATCCCGGTGCCCACCGAGAGAAGAAAGCCCACCGGGTGGTTAAAGGTGAAGGGCGCGCGGGAGAACAACCTAAAGAACGTAGACGTGGACTTCCCGCTGGGCGTGTTCACCTGCGTGACCGGCGTATCCGGCTCGGGCAAGAGCTCGCTGGTCAACGAAGTTCTGTACAAGACGCTGGCGAAGAAGCTGAACCGGGCGCGCACCATCGCCGGGGAACATGACAGCATCGAAGGCCTGGAGAAGCTGGACAAGGTGATCGCCATCGACCAGTCGCCCATCGGCCGCACGCCCCGGTCCAACCCGGCCACCTACACCGGCGTGTTTGACCAGATCCGGGATCTGTTTGCCTCGACCACGGACGCGAAGGCGAAGGGCTACACCAAGGGACGCTTCAGCTTCAACGTGAAGGGCGGGCGCTGCGAGGCCTGCTCGGGCGATGGCATTGTGAAGATTGAAATGCATTTCCTGCCGGACATCTACGTGCCCTGCGAAGTATGCCAGGGTAAGCGCTACAACCGGGAGACGCTGGATGTTCACTACAAAGGAAAGAGCATATACGATGTGCTGAACATGACGGTGGAAGAGGCCGTGACCTTCTTTGAGAATGTGCCTTCCATCCGAAACAAGATCACCACACTGAATGATGTAGGCCTGTCCTACGTGCATCTGGGGCAGCCCTCCACGGAGCTTTCGGGCGGCGAGGCGCAGCGCGTGAAGCTTGCGACGGAGCTTTCCCGCCGCAGCACGGGCAAGACGATCTACATCCTGGATGAGCCCACCACGGGCCTGCACTTTGCCGATGTCCACAAGCTGGTGGAGATTCTGCAGCGGCTGTGCGCGGGCGGCAACACGGTGATCGTGATCGAGCACAACCTGGATGTGATCAAGACCGCGGACTACATCATCGACATGGGCCCGAACGGTGGAGACGGCGGCGGCACGGTGGTGACACAAGGGACGCCGGAGGAAGTGGCGGCGTGTCCGCAGTCGTATACGGGGCAGTATCTGAAGAGATATTTATGATATCGCTACATTTAACATGAAAGCAAACGCGCCGCTGTATAAAACATGAAAGCAAACGCGTCGCTGGAGCGGAGCACTTAGCGCCAGCCTAGCCGTAGGCGACGGCTGACGCTTATGTGCGTGCCCCGCCATGCACTTAGTGAAGCGGAGTCGTAAGACGAACGCTGAACTTAGTGCAATGGCGTATGCTTCGCAACTAGCGCTCGGATGCAATTGCATGAGCCGAAGAATAAATTCTTCGCTCATGCCTTGCATCCTCACTTTGCTTTCATAAAAGCATTTGACAAGAAAAGACTCGAATTTTATAATGTTGGCAAAGGAGGGATGATCAATGGATTTCTTTTCCAGATTAACCAATGCCGGCAAGAACGTGGCCAGCAAGGCCTCGGACTTAACCGAGCAGGCCAGACTTAACGCGCGTCTTTCGCAGGAAGAAGCCAAGAAGAATAAGGCGCTGGGCGAGATTGGCCGGATTTTTTATGAAGCAAACAAGTATGCGATGGGCGATGAATATCTCCCTTATTCCAGTGAAGTGGAACTGGCCGAGAAGGAAATCGCTTCCATCAAAGATAAACTGCGCATTTTAAAAGGTGTGCGCACCTGTAAGAACTGCGGCGCGCGCATCGGTCGCCATGATATCTACTGCAGCGTCTGCGGCACGAAGAATGATATTGATCTGCTCGGAAACGACATGGATCCGTTTGATGAGCAGCCGGATCGCATCTGCCCGGTTTGCAAGACCGCTGTGCCTGTCAACGTGAAATTCTGCCCGACCTGCGGGGAGAGACTGGACGTGATGGGAAAACAGTCGGTTTTCAATAAAGAAAAGGACGCGGATATAGCGGCGGCGGAAGCAGCTTTTGCGGAGACGGATTTTAAAGAACCTGTGGACAGGCAGGATACGGATCCGGATTTTAAGGAGCCGGCGGATGAGCCCGAAGACGCCGGCGAATTCTTTGCCGAACCGGCAAAGGAGCCTGAGCAGGGCACGGAAGATTTTTCCGATTTTGATGACAACTGGGCCGGCACGGCAGACAAGCTGGATGAAGCTGCGTGGCGGGCCGGTGAGGCAGCCGGCGATGCCTTAAAGAGAGCCGGAGATATGGCGGAAGACGCCTGGTATACCGTAAAGGATACGGCCGGCGATGTGTTCGACCGCGTGAGCGATTACGCGGAGGATACGGCAGAATGGATCGGATCAGCTGCCAGTGACTTCGCCACAAAGGCCGGGGATACCGCCACGGATTTATTGAATCGCGCGTCGGACGCTTTTGGCGACATGTGGAGGAATCCCGGGAACAGAGACTATACGGAGATTCGAAACGATAAGAAAGACTAAGGAAGTGTGCGGAGAGAGCATGGTAAGCCCCCTCCGCTTTCCCATTTTTTTAATTAGACGCATCTGCCACAGGCAAGGCGCGAAGCGCATGGCCTGGGGCATCATCATTGCGTAGGTACTGAACAGTTACGAAACCCTTATGTGACAGGAGGACTTAGGACTTGAAAAAAGAAACTGTAATCGTACTGGATTTTGGCGGGCAGTACAATCAGCTGATCGCCAGAAGGGTAAGGGAGAATGGAGTATACTGTGAGATCCTGCCCTATACGACGTCTCTGGAGGAGCTGAAAGAGTATGAACCGAAGGGCATCATCTTCACGGGTGGCCCGAACAGCGTTTACCTGGAGGAGTCGCCGCACTACACGGCGGATATTCTGAAGCTGGATATCCCGATCCTGGGCATCTGCTACGGCGCACAGCTGATGGCGTACATGGGCGGCGGCACCATTGCCCATGCCCCAACGCGGGAGTACGGCCGCGTGGAGCTGACCGTCACCCGGCCGGAGAGCCGCCTGTTTCAGGAAGTGCGGCAGACGAGCGTGTGCTGGATGAGCCACACGGACTACATCTCCGTTGCGCCGGAAGGCTTTACGATCAGCGCTTCCACGGCCAACTGCCCCTGCGCGGCCATGGAGTACCCGGAAAAGAAGCTCTACGCGGTGCAGTTCCATCCGGAGGTGACGCACACGGAGTTTGGCCGGCAGATCCTGAAGAACTTCCTGTTTGAAGTCTGCGGCCTTTCGGGCGACTGGAAGATGGACAGCTTCATCGAAGACACTGTGGCGAAGCTTCGCGCGCAGATCGGAGACAAAGGCGTTGTTCTGGGGCTTTCGGGCGGCGTCGATTCCTCTGTGGCAGCAGCTCTGTTATCGCGCGCGGTCGGAAAACAGCTGACCTGTGTCTTCGTCGACCAGGGCCTGATGCGCAAGGGCGAGGGTGACCTGGTGGAACAGACCTTTACGGGGATGTTTGATATGAACTTCCTGCGCATCAACTGCCAGGAAGAGTTCCTTTCCAAATTGAAGGGGGTGACGGACCCCGAAGAGAAGCGGAAGATTATCGGCACGGAATTTTTCAATGTCTTTTGGGACGAGATCCGGGCCCGCTATCAGGACGGCTTCTTTGCCCAGGGCACCATCTATCCGGACCGCATTGAAAGCGGCAAGGGAGACGCGGCCACCATCAAGACCCACCACAACATGGTGAAGCCGCCGAAGGATGTCCATTTTGCTGGGATCATCGAGCCTCTCAAGGATCTGTTCAAGGACGAAGTACGCGCCGTAGGCGAAAAGCTGGGTCTTCCGAAAGAACTGGTCTGGCGCCAGCCGTTCCCCGGCCCCGGCCTTGGCGTGCGCGTGATTGGCGAGGTGACGGCCGAGAAGGTGCACATCCTGCAGGAAGCGGATGCCGTTCTGCGCGATGAAGTGGCAAAGAGCGGCTACGAAGACAGCCTGGCGCAGTTCTTCGCTGTACTCCCGGGCGTCAAATCCGTCGGCGTGATGGGCGATGCCCGCACCTACGAGTACGTGGTGGCGATTCGCGCCGTGAACACGGACGATTTCATGACCGCCGACTGGGCCCGCATTCCCTATGACCTGTTGGGCCGGATTTCCAACCGGATCATCAACGAGGTGGATCAGGTGAACCGTGTCGTGTACGATATCACCTCCAAGCCACCCGGAACGGTGGAATGGGAGTGATGTCCGAGAGTCGGAGCCGTAGGCGAACGACGATCGGGTAACATCACCCCCGCTACAGGAGCCCGAGAACCGGAGCCGAAGGCGAACGGTGATCGGCTAGCGACGATCGCGGGGAGTGAGATACGAAAACCGGAAAACCCAGCAAAATCAATGCTTTCCGGCTTCGCCAAGGTTCCTTTGATAACAATTTGATAACAGTTGCATGATCTCCCTTTATTCTCCGTATCAAGGGGTTTAGGGGTAAGAGAGTCATTCTTGACGGTTTGCGACTGGAACGATCCATATTATGAAAGCCCTTCGCTGTGGGTATGCAGCGAAGGGCTTTTTGTCGTTATTGGGGATGATAAACCGGAATTTATCGAGATAACTTCTCGATTGCTTCGTCCTCCGTTGCAACAAAGAAAACATCCTTGCCTTTGTTGCTTTCATAGATGAAATCCTTCAGTGGCTTACTGGTATAGTGTGAAAAATCTCCATAGATAGCAACTCGTCCTCCGTAATTGATATACTTTTGCAAAATCTCTCCTGCAAGCCCTGTACTAAGAATAAAGAAATCCTCTGCAATCATCTTCTTGTTGATAACAATGTTTTTTGTCTCTGCATCATATTTTGCAGTCATCAACAAATCCAGTGCGGATTGGGAATCTGTAATCACCTTATCCTCACTATCTATAACAGCGCATATGATACCGTTCCTTTCAACTTTTCTAATCTTCATTTCACTAATTCCTCCATTACAAATACCGATTTGTATTACTCTTTGATTTTCCCTTTGAGGGATTTGACCATAGCGTCGCTCAGTTCCTGGGATGGTACCTTCGCCGTGATCTGCGTGTCATCGTACTGCGGATAGTAGTAGCGCCACTTGTCGTACTCGTCCCTGCTGATCTCTCCGGCACGGTACTTTTCGGCAGCAGCGGCCCAAGCATAGACCAGCTCGGAGATACGGGCAGCGTCCTTCCCTTTCCGGGGATCAATACGGAAAAGGACCTCTCCGTCTCTGATCTCAATGGTCAGACCGTAACGGTCTTCTAAAGCAAACAGAGTATGCATGAGGCCGAAATAGCTGTCTATATCCGGAACGTTGAGAGCCAGCGGAGATACATCAAGCGCACCGGCCAAGGCTTTGGTCAAATCTTCCTTCGGGGTGCGTGTGCCGGCTTCATATTGAGCCAGGCGGATATCGGCGGTCTTCTCCGGGAAACCGACCAGTGTGCCAAGATATTTCTGCGTCATGCCCCGCAAATTGCGGATGAAGCGTATCCTCTCTCCAATCGCCATAGGAAAACCCTCCTGTGTATGTACTGATCAGAGTATAGCAGATACGCTTAGTGATGTCAAGAAATACTTAAACAAAAAAGATAAATATTTTCTTCAAAGCCTCTTGACTTTAACAGATACGTTTAGTATAATTGGCATGACTTAAACTGAATGCGTTAAGTATGGCAACTGAATAACCTCCAGCATCAGAGCCATGATGCAACCCGCCCGGGCAAATCGGATGGCGGCCAGAAAGTACTTCCGACACTAAATAAAGAGAAGTCTATGCTCTGATCAGGTTTTTCAGCAACAACCACAAAAAAACGAAGAAAGGAGGTTTTTTATGGAAAACAAGTTTATGCGTGTAGAGGAAGTCGCTGCCGAGCTTGGCGTCTCCGCCTCTTATGCCTATAAGGTCATACGGAGGCTGAACGACGAGCTCAAGGCCAAAGGCTTCGTCACCATCGCAGGAAGGATCAACAGGCAGTATTTCAACGAGAGGGTCTACGGACCCGGAAAGGAGGGAGATAACAATGTCTGTGTATAAGAACGAGGACAACGGTACCTGGTATGTGATGACCCGGTACAACAACTGGAAGGGCGAACACAAGCAGAAATGCAAGCGGGGCTTTCCGACAAAGCGGGAGGCGCAGGAGTGGGAGCGCACCTTCCAGCTTCAGAACGCCGCCGATATGGATATGTCCTTTCAAGCCTTTACAGAGCTTTATGAAAAGGATATCCGGCCCCGGCTCAAGGAAAACACCTGGCTCACGAAAGAGCACATCATCAAGACGAAGATCCTGCCGTATTTCGGGAAGCGGAATATCAGCGAGATTACCACAAAGGACGTAATCGCCTGGCAGAATGAGCTGCTTGCCTATCGGGATGAAAAGAAGCAGCCCTATTCGCAGACGTATCTGAAAACCGTCCACAATCAGCTCAGCGCCATTTTCAACCATGCGGTGCGGCACTATGATCTGCGCTCCAATCCCGCCGCCAAAGCGGGAAGCATGGGCGATAAGGACGGCGGCAACATCAGCTTCTGGACGAAGGAAGAATACCAGCGCTTTGCCGACGAAATGATGGACAAGCCCGTTTCCTATTACGCCTTTGAAATGCTCTACTGGTGTGGCATTCGGGAGGGCGAGCTGCTGGCGCTGACGCCTGCGGAT
>JAFVBO010000021.1 GCA_017479935.1 Lachnospiraceae bacterium | reverse complement strand
TGTAGCCAAAGCTGTGGTAGCCCGCACAGCCCTTCGTCTCCGGTATGTAGTGCTGGAAAAACTGCGTCTTCGTGATCAGAATGTAATCCAGTACGATGATGTCGAAGGCCTTCATTCCAAGCAGGATGACAAGAAAGCGGGTCAAAAACTGGCCAAAGGTGAAGCCCTTTCGGATACCGTCCCACCCCCCGTAAACGATCACGCCGACAAAACCCAATGCACAGAGCAGCATCAAGATCCAGCCGACCACCGGAGCGGCCGGGAACGGCGGCTGATGCAGCCTGGCTTTTTCTTCGATATCCTTGGGGAAAAACCGAAGCAGGCCCGTCCAGGGGTAGAAATACGTCGCCGACCAGATCATGAGGAACAGCAAAGCGCACATTGTCAGCGTCAGAATCAGGGTGATCATTCTTTCCGCTCCTTCCTCATTTCAGGATCAGTTCCATGATCCCTGAGAGAATGGCGGCAAGAAGCGCCATCCCTGCGGTCCCCATGATCCATTTTTTCTTTTTATCTTTGGCCGCGATATACGGTCTTAAGTCTTCCGTTCCCGGAATGATCCAGGCTTTCGTATGGCCGACCCAGTATTCGTCGATCAAAAAACGGTCGATCAGATTCATAATGAACAGGATCACAAAGCCTTGCCAGAAGCCTTCAAAGAAACCTCTCGCGCCGTTGATCACATACACGCAGATCAGCACGTAGATCAGATACCCCGGAAGACACAGGCTTCGGAAAAGCACGCTCCGCTTCCGGATCTCGTCCGCTGTGCTAAGACCCAGCTGAACGACGCGCTCCTGTACCTTTTGATCATACAGATGGACCATGCCGACGGCACCATTACGAATGCCGATCGCACAGATCAGATACAGCAAAAAGCCCAGTCCCAGGCCTTCCAAAACGAGCTTTAGTGCAATCATCTGTCGATCTCCCCTTCGTCATTCCTGATCGCCCGGATCCCCCCGAGGAACATCACGATCCAGCCAAGGCTTTCAAAGCCCGACGCAAAGCCGCGGAAGGGCAACGGAAGGATCATTTCCAACAGAAAGCCGATTCCAGCAATCAACAGCGGAGCCGCCAGTACCCAGACTTTTTTCAGCGGCAGCACGCCCTTCAGGACGACGGCAATCCAGCCGCCGGTGGAGGTGATTCCCAGCACAATAAACGACACCCAATACGGAATGGCCTGCACCGCGTAGGATCGGGTCCATGCTGCCACAGCTCTTGCCGTATCGCCCTGTGCCGCTTCATAGATGACGTTGTAGTTGTGGATCAGCGTTCCGCAGGCCAGGTGGAAATAGATGAAAACCATGCAGCCCCAGATCAGTCCTGCGATATAGAGCTTCAGGAATCGTCTGTCCCATTTGTCGCTGCACTGAGAGAGCTTGTATTTCAGATATTCTATGAAACTCAGAGCCGCAATCGCATAGAAAACCGTTCCGATCAGGCCGCCGATATTGGAAAGCGCAATGCGCCAGTCCGTGATTGCGAGCCAGCCGGTTGAGATCAGAAAGGATACTGCCGTGCTCTCTTTCGGCTCAATTCCCATGCAGTAGTCGCCGATGATGGCCAGAATCATACCGGGAATGATCCAAAGCATCCGTTTGCATATCTTCGCGCGTTGTTCTACTGTCATATTCAGACCTCCGTATAAATACGATCAAAACAATGTGCAGATCCACGCCGCCAGCGCAGATACCGCCGGAAAGATCACAAACAGCTTCAGCAGCTGGCTTACAATGTTGAAGCCATACTTTCGTCCTTCCATTACATGTGCCGCTTCGGGGTAATAATGCTGGAAGAAGTGGAATTTCAGAAGCAGAAAGTTGTCGATGAGGGCCATGTCGCAAATCTTATAAATGGTGAAGATCAACACGAACCTCAAGAAGAACTGCCAGAATGTAAATCCGCTTCTGAATCCGTCCCAGACAGCGATCACGCCCACACCGAGGATCATCAGAACGCTGATGATAAACAGTGTCCATCCGATTGCCCTGGCACCGTAGCAGAGTTCGTGTTCTTTTTCTCTTGCCCGTTTTTCTTCCTCGCCGTACCAGTACTCGATTTTCGTGTTCACCCGCGGGACCGGATCACAGCCGCGCCGCCCATGGAACAACCATACATCGCTTCCACGCGGTCAACGCCATGCACTCATACCTTCATGTTAGTGCCTTCCTCATAACCGCAACAGCGCAGGGAATGCGTCCGTCAGCTAACGAGATCTTCACGTCAGGATACCCTGCATCCAGGAAAAACTGCCGATAGCTTTCCACGGTAAACTGCCACTTGAAATCCGCGCCGGCTTTCCCGGCAGCACCGGCAAACCCGCTGGTTTTCCCTTGATCGTCTTTATTCATATAGGTCGGGATGATCAGCATCCCGCCATCTTTGCATACGCGGTTCAATTCACGAAGCGCCGTCATCGGATTGTCCAGCAGGTGGATCACGTTTGCGGCAACAACTTTATCGAAACTGCCGTCCTCAAAAGAAAGTGCAGTGATGTCAGCCTGAGCGTACGTGATATTGTAGAAGGAGCGGCAGTTCTTTTCTGCCCTCTTCAGCATCTTTTCAGAGAAGTCCGTTGCTGTCAGCTGCCTGCACTTTGGCGCGATAACCGCAGAGAGAAGTCCTGTCCCGCAGGCGCATTCCAGTACCGTATCATCAGGTTCGATCAGCGAAGATACAATCCTTTTCAGCTTCTGATGAGTCTTCCTGTTAATGACATTGACGAATACGTCATATACACCGGCCACATTATCCCAAAACATTCCGATTCCTCCAGATAAACGCCTCTATCTCTTCTACTTCGTTAGCGCAGGCTAACCGTTTGGTCAAAAAAATAACTCCGGTATGTTTCTTGCAGCATTCTGAACAGAAGAAGACCGCTTAGGCTTCACACCCGGTGCAAGCCGCTTCGGCTTTACCGCATCCTCAAGAACGGCCTACACACGCCCAAAGCGTTCGCAGCCCGGTATTCTTCCTTCCAGTATATACTGATTAGCTTTCTCTAACTTGCTTTTTATTCTACTCCACATGCGGAAGAAAATCAAGAAGAACTCCGTCTTTTTACACATCTTGAAGGCCGGCAATGATACTGGACAACTCCTCCTGTGTCAGACATCCGATCCTTCTGAGTTCTCTGATCCTCTTTCCGAAATGAAAAATCATGATCCCATGAAGATACCAAGACTTTCGTGTGCGATCTGCAGGAGTTCCTCAAGAAGGCCAGCGCCAAACGTGACCATGATAATGCAGGCTTCCATCTATGTCAGGATGCTGGGGTCACGCCTTCCCGTCCGCGCCTTTTCGGTCTTTGGGGATGGCCACATACATCGTGATCCCTTTTGCTTCGTTTCGTTCGATCCAGATCCGTCCCTCATGCCGCTCGGCAATCTCCCGGCATAGCGCCAGGCCAAGTCCATGGCGGCCGTCACGGGTGAACCCGCGCTCGAAGGCACGACGGATGGTTTCATCGTCCATCCCTTCGCCGTTGTCCTCCACCCGAAGTACGATCTCCTTTTCCCATTCCCCGGCAATCAGGCGGACGACACCATGCTCCACGTGACGGCTGGCGTTTAGCACCAGGTTGTACAAAAGCTGCAGCATGGTGTCCCGCATACAGGACATAGTCAAATCATTCGGACACTGGATCTGAATGGTGTTATGTCGTTTTTCGCAGATGGGGCTGCAGAAGTCGCGGACGTCTTCGTACAGACGAAGAATCTGAACCATTTCATATGTGCCGGACACGACCGAGGTTTTGATCCCCTCATCCGTCTGCTCCACGATGCGCCCAAGGCGCAGCGCTTCCTGCTTGACCAGCTGCAGATTCCGGATCGTTTCCGGATCGGAATCGCTTCTCTTTTCCAGATTTTTAGCGGACAGATCCGCGTATCCGGCGATCACGGTCAAAGGTGTGCGCATTTCATGGTTCATGATCGCCATAAAGTTTTCCTGCATCTCCTTGGTCTGCTCCATGTTTTCGTTCATCTGACGCAGCTGTTTCTCGTTCTGCACGGATGCTTTATAGGCTTCCTGAACATCACGGAATTCGATGGCCAGGGTCAGAGTCATGAAGAGCTCCAGCAAAAACATCCCCATCCTCATCAGATCCAGATAGAACGGAGAAATATCCATTGCCCCGGCTATGGCTGCCAGCATAAATAAGAAACAACAGCCTATGTAAAGGTTTTGCGAATAACTCAGTTCCTTCCAGTGCATCAGCGCTTTCAGGATGATCACCAGACAGCCTCCGATAAAGCAGACTGCGCCGGCTATCCGCACCGCAACGTAATACTGGGTGTACACCAGGGACGGCAAAAAGAGGAAGAACCCTGCCATGGCAGCCATGCTGACGTATACCATGACCCTAACCCACCGGACCGTATATTTCTGGAAACATTCCTCCAAAAACAGATACATAAAACAGCCGATTCCGGCTAACGCAACTCCTTCCAGCTTATGTCCCAGGTACCAGTTCAGATCAGGAAACATCTGCATGATCAGCTTTGGATCCGTCAGAACCAGGTACAGCACGGTGAAAAAGCAAAGAAGCGAAAACCAGGCATACCGTTTTCTGTCCCGCATACCCGCAAACATGCCCAGATTTAGGATCCCTAAGGTAAGCAAGGCCGCGATCAGCGACGTGTTTCTTATCTGGATATTCTGCACCAACCGGATGATTTCCTGCTGGGTTCCAAAAGAAAAATGAAAAATACCCCATCTGGCATGACAAAAGTTAGCGTGCTGCACCACAATCCGGGTATGCTCACCCGCCGTGAAGAAGCAAAGCACCGGAGCCGTACATGGAACAAAGCCCTCCGCTGTTTCGGATACTTTTCCCAACGATACCAGCAATTCTCCATCCACATATACGTTGCAGGCATAGGTCAGGCGATCTTCATACAAACCATACGTCTGCCCCGGAACCAGGTCCAGGTCCATCACATTGGTACGGACGTGGGCGAACTCCTTGTTTTCATAGGAATAATCCCAACCCACATGACCGCCCGGCAGGTTCGGGTTTTCGTCCAGTTCTTCCGGGGAATACAGAACATCATCATAGGTCACGAAATCCAGTTCGTTTAAAATGGTTCCCTTGTCTGTTTCCAGCAGTGAGGTAAGCCAGACAATCAGACCGATCGTCACCAATGCGTATGCGATTATCGTCCACTGTCTTCTCATTCTTAGCCTTTCTCCTGCGTACACGCCTGATCCATCATCTCTGTTCAAATCCTTAATTCGAACCTGTCAGGATCAGTTCATACCCGCTGTGATCGGAATCAAGATACAACTGATCTTCAAAATCCGTCAGCTTCTTTTTCAGTCGGGAAAGGGTAGTCCAAAGCATGGCATCCTCCGCCTTCGAGTGGACACCCCACACGGTTTCGCACAGCTCCTCCTTGGAAACCACCCTTCCTTTGTTGTGCGCCAGGCAAAACAGCAAGGCAAACTCTTTTCCCGTCAGGTTCAGTTCCTCTCCATTTATGAAAACCCGGGACGTAATCATATCAAAACGTAAGGGGCCAATCTCATAAGACTGGAACTGTTCCACCGGCGGCTTGGCCCGGCGAAGGAGCGCTTCGATGCGCATCCCGAATTCATCCAGGTCATAGGGCTTGGTGAGGTAGTCGTCCCCCCCTTGCCCCAGACCTGCAATGATGTCTGCCTTTTGCACCTTGGCCGTCAAAAACAAAATCGGCATATGATGCTCTTTCCTTAGTTCCCCGCAAAAACGAATTCCGTCGCCATCCGGCAGCATCACATCCAGCACGATCAGATCCGGCTCCCCTTTGGCGATTTTTTCCTCCGCCTGCCGCAAAGAATACGCCTTTTCCAGTTCGTATCCCCTGCCTGAGAGGTATTCCGCGTTGATCCTCATAATATGCTCATTGTCTTCTACAAGCAATATTTTCTTCATCCCAAGTCACCCTCTCTGGTTACCGTTTCATAGTTTCTTGCTGGAGCGGAGCACTTAGCGCCAGCCGAGGCGAAGACGATGGCTGACGCTTACGTGCGTGCCCCACCATGCACTTGACGAAGCGGAGCCGTAGGCGAACGCTGAGTTTAGTGCAATGGTGTTTGTTAGCGTCGCTGATGCATTGGGTCTTCTTTGCGTGCGAGCACGCAAGAAGACCTATGCATCGCGACCGGGCGATATCATTTAATATTCAAACCAGAACTCCCGAATTCCAAACAGAGGATTTTCGAAGGCCGCTGTATAGACCTTCTCCCCGGGCTCGGTATCGGTCGGTTCCTTCTCCACACGGACTGTCGGCGTCACGGTTTCCGTCTCCGGCGTTTCATGATGCTCACAGCCTTCACGCCCGCAGGAATGTGTGGCGGTCACCTGGCTCATGTCCGCGCTCCACTTGAAATAGATCGCCTGCCAGTCGTGTCCAAGGGCCGGTATGACTTCCGCTTCCCGGATCACCTGACCGCAGAAAACGCACACCTCTTCCCCGGTGCTTCCAGCTTCCGTACAGGTAGCCTCTGCCGCCCCGGTAATCTCCGTTTCTCCCGGATGGTTGTCTAAATTAACCGGAACAGAATCGGTATAGGTTTCCTGGCAAAGGGTGCAGGTATACGTACGGACGCCTTCCTGCACGCAGGTGGGCTTAACGGTAACGATTCCTTCATCCCAGACATGCGAGAGCATCGGGATGACCGTCGCTTCCTGTATCACTTCGTCGCAGCCCCGGCAGATCGTCGTACCGGTACTGCCCGCTTCCTGACAGGTAGCAGCCACTTTGCCAATCACACGGGTTCCGCCCGCATGATTGTTCGGGTCGCAGTCCAGATAGTCGGTCTTGGTTTCCTGGCAGATGCTGCAGTGGTAAGAAGCCTCTCCCCAGGTGCAGCAGGTGGCTTCTTCCAGCATCTGATCCAGAACCCAGACATGGACGGAATGCGTGATGGAAAGCTCCGCATCCATCTCCTCAAAGTAGTCCGCGTCCGCGCCGGTTGGCTTTACATGAATTTTGACGGTATCTCCGCTCTGCAAAGAGGACAGCGGCATGTCTCCGTAACCATCCGCCCAGCTGATCTCCGCAGACAGATGGTACCATAGCCCTCTTGGAGTCATGTTGTCATAGTAATGAACCGGCCAGATTTCCGTCAGGATATCCTTGCAGTCGGCCAGCGTTTCCTTTCCTTCCTCGTACAGAATCCTGTCCGGAATGGTTGCGGCACCTCTGTCAATATTCGACAGCTCATAGGAGATCAGACGGTCTTCTTCGTATACCAGTGTCCCGCAATCCTTACAAGGGTAAGCAGTCCGCCCTTTCCGGAACGTCGTCTGAATATAGCCGTCGTCCCCAAAGCTTCCGTCCACCGTACCATCCGTAGATCCGGCAGGGTTCTCCCTGTCAGGGTTGTGTTTGTCCGGATCCAGCTCCAGCTCCCTCTCCTCTTTGGCTCCGCAGATCCGGCAGGTATAAAGTCCTTTTCCATGGACCGAGCAAGTAGAAGGCGTAATGACAGAATTCAGTTCGAACTGATGGTATCCTGCATTAGCCGGATACGGTACATACTTGATTTCGCCGCAGATTGTACAACGGTACGGGAGATACCCATCTTCCTTACAGGTAGGCCATACGATCTCGTCATATCGCGCGCCTCCCCATACATGCAGCTCACTCTTATCCTCAGGGACAGGCACAAATTCCCCTATCGCGGCCCTTTCCCCACAGGCACTGCAGATCGTATCACCGGTATATCCTTCCTCGGCGCAGGTAAGCGCTTTATATCCTTCCAGCACAAAGGGGCCTTCGTGATGGGACGCATCCAACGGAATTGCCTCATCCCCGTCTTCTTTTTCCGCACCGCAAAGGGAGCAGCGATGTCCCAGAACGCCTTCCGTCTTGCAGGTGGCAGCCTGCTTCACGTAAGCTTCCCACACGTGGTTGTCTGGATCCACCGGCAGCACCTCATTGGCCCGCATCAGGTGGCAGATGGAGCATTCATACCCCACGCTTCCCTTTTCCTTGCAGGTGGCAGGGTGCGTGGCAGCCACCCAGTCATGGGCATGGCGGATGGCCCTTATGGTGATGTCCTTCTGAGGCATCGTAAAGCCTTCCGGGATCGGGTTTCCGTTAATCTCCCAGACGATGGTCTGCCCTTCATCGGGTGTCAGCTCCGGAATGGAAAGAATGCTTCCGGCCGCCACTTCCTCTTCTCTTATCAGGGTGTTCTCGTCCATCCAGGTCACTTTCCAGAAACCGGTGGTATACCGTCCGTACAGTGTCATGTTCTGGTAAGGCATGCGATAGTCAATCGGAAGCTCGGTGGTCAGATCGTCCTTGTCCGTGCGCCATACGATGGAATAGCCGTCCACGTCAAAATCCGAGGGGGCATAGGCATACAGAACTTCTCCGGTGGGTACTGCCTTGTGTACGCTGTAAGGGGCGATCTCCGGATTGGTTATGATGCTCCAGTTACTGGCCGTATAGGCCTGTCCCTCACTGGCTGTTGCCCCAGCAGGGGCACTGGCATCTGCCGTACCGATTGAACCGGAGGACGTTCCTTCCGGCTTGGTGTCGCCCGCGATCCATTTCACGTCATTGGGATATCCCTTCCAGGACGCAAACACGGTCACTTCACGCGTCGGCATGATCATGCTGTCTATGCGTTCGCCTGTGTCGGAAATCCATTCATCCAGGATGTAGCCGTCTTCCCGCAGAGGGATAAGCCCCTCCCCATACTTCGGATCCGTCAAAATCGTGATCCGGCTGGATTTGGTTTCGGAAGTTTCGGTGGGTTCAGGAATACGGTCTTTCTCTTCCGGCACCGTGGGTGCGCTTCCGTGGCGTACCTGCGTAACGGCTATGGTCTCCCCGTCGGCCGTCCAGGTAACCGCGAAAGCCTTGGGTTTTTGCACTCCAATCAGGATCAGATACTGCTCCGGCATAAGCGTGGACTCCGTCACACGCGTCCACATCCGCCGGTTCACAAGAGCTTCGTCGAACTTCGGCTTCCACACGTACGGCCATTCATCGGCATATTTCCAGGCATACCATTCTGTGTCATACAAATTGCTCCTGTAATTTTGGATCATCCCTGGTTCGGAATCCAAAATGGGCGTATTAATCGGAATGTAGCTGTAGAGTGTACTCGCCCACATGTCACTCGTGTAGAGTCTCTCCGTACCGCCTTCCTCCATGATATCCCAGCGCACCTGTTTTACTTCCTTCCGGTACAGGAGGCGGATGACAGTCTCCTGGCCGCGCATAATGAAATACAGAGTGCCCTCGCCTTTCTCGATCGCCTCCTTATTATGGTCCATGAAATCCCAGTACAAGTGAGAGGCTTCCTCCCACAGCTTCCACTTGCTGTTCATGTCCTGGGTGCCCAGTCCGGCTTCCTCGAACCACTCCTTCACTTTCTTGCCCTTAAAGTAGTCCTCGTCTCCCAGATGTTCGCCATATACCGCTTCTATCCAGTTGTTGATGGCAACGCGGCGCTTTCTTTTCGCTTCGTCGTAAGCCGCTTCCGTTTCCCTCAGTTTCTGTTCCAGGATCTTCTCGTCCGGGAAGCATGCGTAATCGAGACGGTACCCAGGGAATTTGTTTACAAGCTCCTTGTCCACTACGATATCATAGCGTATTTCTTCAAATCCGTCCACCTCGCCGGTGCCTGCCATTGTCCAGCTGTCTGAATCCCAGTTGTCGGGCGATGGCTGGAGATAGTATACCACAACCGCATGGGCTTTTATGCCCTTCCAGTGTACTTTCACCGTACGTTTTATGCTGGCCGTGTTAAATCCGAAAATATGATACTTATAGGTAAAGGTGACCTCGCCCCATACTTCATCCGCTTCCGCGTCAATCGGTCGCACGTAAATTTCGTTGCTGGCCGGCAGATACTGGAAGGAAGACGCCCCTTCCAGAGGCGTGCCGTTTTCGGCGGGTTTTCCATTCTGATCCACCAGGTCATGGCATTCGATGGTAAAGAATTCTTCGTTGTACTGCTTCCAGCTGCGGGTATTGGTAAGTCCCAGACTGCCCGCCAGGCGCTCGGCATCTTTCGGATCGACGATCGAATAACTCTTGGTTTCCTCGTCGTCACGCACCTTCCTCGAATCCTTGTTCTCCGTCGACATCACACCGGTTTCCAGCGACATGGCCTTGATTTTGAAAAGATCGTCCGTCACCTTAATGGTGTTGGAGTCTTCCGGGATCTCCAGCTTCAATCTCGGGTCGTTTTCTTTGATCTCAAAGTCAAGAGGGATATGCTTGTCTCCGAAATGCCACAGTTCCAGTTTTTTGCTCCAGATGCCCGCCTGCCAGGAAACGCTGTCAAAACCAATCTGGAGCTTAAAGCTCAGTTCCACATACAAACCGGTGGTAAACAATAAGGATCCTGCTGCCGACCAGCTCCCTTTCCCGTCCTTCCAGTCGTACATGGCATATAAAAATCCATACAGTTCCGCGTATGCCCCCACTTCCGCCACCAGGCCTACGGAGGCAAACTTGGTGCTGATGACGCCCAACCTCAGATCCAGGCGGACGCCCAACTTGACACCGACCATACCGAACGCGTAGAAATCCACCCGCAGATGAGCCGGCGTGAGGTCGGACTCGCTGCCGTAGGCATTCCGTTCCCCGTTTTCCTCCAGGACAATGTGGAAGCTGTAACGCTTCGCGATCTCAAAGTACGCGCCGGTACCGATCATGGCGTTGATCTTCATCCGCACCACCAGGCTCACCACCGCCCCGATATGGACGATCTGCGTGGGATCCAGGCCGATGTCAAACTCGCCGATCGGTACATTCACCATGTCCACGTAGGTGGCGTTGTTGGCCAGCATGGCGGAATATTTCTCCGGCAGTTCGGCTCCAACGGACGCATTGCCCTGACCGCCCGTGCCGCCATCGTCTTTCTTTTCCAGCTTCTGACCTGCCTCGATCAGCTTCTGGGCGATCGAAAGTTTCAGATCCGTGGTGGAATCATTGCTTCCGCCGCCTAGAATATGCTGCGTGATTTCATTGTTCACACCGTCCCAGTCCGCTTCCGGCGGTGCGTTCACAGTCTTGGCCGTCACACAGATACCTATGCCGGTATAGGTGCCCGTATCCAGGGCCGCGTCCACGTACACGCCGCTCACGTACGGAATCCCAAAGTAGGTATTCCAGCGTAGCTTCATGGAAATGGTAGGATCCAGCATGAATTCCTGTTCCAGAGCCAGTACGGGAGAAATGTGCAAGGCTCCGGATTCGCTGATTTGAATCTTAATGGTAAAGGTGACGTTCACCGTGCCGCGGATGCCGGATTTGCCCTTCCCGTTCTCATCCTTAAAATGAACCAGAGCATTGGGGCCGGCTGAAAGAGTGGGGAACACGGCGATATCCGTCACTTCCACTTCTCCCACGCCAGCCAGGCGGCGAAGGTCTTCCAGCTTCAGCTCTTCGCCATCCTCCATCCGGATCTGCATGTTTTCCAGTTCAGCCCGGTTATCCAGGCTCTCTATGGGAAGCTCGTTGTCAGTCAGCACGCCCACCAGGTAGTCCTGGGTCTCCCGCAGGATATGGCTTTCTTCCATCTGACGGAGCATGCTTTCCACCGCAGCCTGCTCCTCTTCCTCGGTAAGCTCCATGTCCACCTCACCCAGGTGCAAGAACATCTCGAAGGAATGGATCAGGTCATACTCGGACGCGGGCTCATAGAAAACCAGCACGCCCTCTTCCTGCCTCTGCACGTCAGTGACATGGCCATAACCCTTATTGGTCAGGCTATGCGGTTTTTCCGGATTGCCGGTATAAAACGTCAGGTAATCCCCGGCCTCCAGCTTCGTATTTTCATCCAGGTTGACCTGGCGATACCACTCGGCGCTAAAATCCAGCACAGCATAGGACAGCAGAATCTGCCCGTCCTCGTAGGAACCATCGTCCGGCACCGGAATGACATCCGGCACAAGAAGGACATCCAGCGGATCCGCGCTTCCGTACGCAAAACGTCCGCCGCCCAGGTCTTCTGTAAGGGTGAAATACCCAACGCTTCCATCCACGGTGCCGTCTTCCCGGAGAACGCCATCATACACAGCAATCTCCTCGCCCACGGACAGGATGCGGCTTCCGGTGTAGGTCAGGATGCCGCTGTCCTCATTCATGTGCGCTGCCAGGTTCCCTTCCGCATCCGCGTCCAAGCTGACAAGCCCCTTCAGATCCACGCCTTCCACTTCGGAGATTGGAATCATCCCCAAATCCTCTTTCAGGCGCACGTTGTTAACGTTTTCTTTAAATACAGTGAAGTTATAGTAAATCTCTTTCGCGCGGGTAGGCGCTCCATCATAGACAAAACGCAGCCGGGCCGTGTTCAAAATCTCCACCTGAATGAGACACCCTTCCTCCCAGGTGCCTGCTTCGGGAACAATCCGATACCGCCCGGATTCTTCCAGCTGCTTGCGCATGATCAGGTCTTCCAGGCGCTGCACTTCCTCCACGTCAAGACCCAGTTCCTCTCTCCAGTAACGCTGCAGACTGTCGTCCTCCGAAAGGCCGTACAGCTCCATCAGCTCCTTGGCGGTGGCATGCTCGTAGTCCACCTCCGCCCGGGTCAGAAGGTTCATGATTTCATCGTTGAATTCATCGCCCAAAAGTTCCTTCCAGGCAGCTATGTCACGCTCTGTCTCCGCCTTCTCGGCAGCCAGGGCATCCTTCGGATCATGTAAGACAGAGGGGGTGGATTCGAGTTCATCCTCCGCCTCTGTATCCGTTTTGTCGTTCTCTTTCTTGTCCGCTTTATCCGAATCAAGATTCTGGAGAGCTTCGGAAACCCGAACCTGTTCCTCCTTGTTTTCCTCCTCTTCCAGCTCTTTAGGCGCATAGGCCTTCACAATCTGAAGAATCATTTCGGAATCCAAGTTCAACTTTGTCAAGGCTGTCCCAAGTTCAAAGCTTTCCTTTTCCTTCTTTTTCTGAATCGCTTCCTTTACCGCGGCCAGCGTCTCCTCCTCGAGTTCCAGGCCTTCCAGATCCATAGGCTCCGGCTCGGGAACCGGCTCCAGATAGAACGGCACTTCTTCCATGGTGGTATTATTGTGCACCGCCAGCCGCTCCAGGATCTGCTCCTCCGTCAGGCCGTAGGCCACCACTTCCACCACGTAGTCGGCAGATACGTCCCGTTCCACCACATAGTTGGTGCCAGCTTCGTCCCACTCTTCCGTCAGGCCAAAACGCGGGTAAAGCGTCATGTTCTTCTCCACCACCGCGTCTTCCGGCACCTTCTCCTTCCCGGCTTCATCGTACGTCCAGCCAAGGAAGAGATAACCGGGAAGTTTCGCCTCCGGGATAGCCAGGATGGGGCTTTTCTCCGGCAACATCTGTGTTTCCGGAAGAACGCAGTTTTCCAGCTCTTCCTGCAGAGCATCCGGAGGAAGAGCAAAGGAAACCTCATAGTACGTGGTGGCGGAAGGGCGATCGGTATCGTTCTCCTCCGCCGGTTTTTCCGGTCCCTCCTGGCCGGGGGAAGCTTCCGTTTCCTGCACGGCAGAAGTTGGGACTCCCGCCGGCTCTTCCCCTTCCGCCAGGGACGAAAGCGGCATGCTTCCTAACAGCAAAGCCAGTGAAAGAATGGCCGCTGTGATTTTCTTATATATCCCTTGCATGTTCCTGTGTTTCATGTCTGTCTCCTCCTAAAGCGCAAAGCGGTGATCCCGCTTTGCGCTGCATTTAAGCCGGACGTTGGTTTCTTTCCTTATCAGTTGTTCCTGCTTAAAAACCTGGCACAACAGCGGTCAGATAGAGCAAGGCCAACGGATAGTCGCCACCTTTATACTTGAGATAACGTGTACTCTTTTCCGCGTAATCGGAGTCATTCGGATCTAATTCCGGATTCGGTATGATATCAACCTGTATTGTGACAACTGTTTCGTTTTGCAGCTCGGCAACCTTCTTCGACTTGTCCGCTTCATCTTTGAAGGTGACCTTACATGCTATGCAATCATCACAAATTCTTCTGTCATCCTCGCCCGAATACACGTAAGCTCCCACATACGGGAAAATGTCAGACAGCAGTATTTCTTCTCCCTCTCCCAGAGTAGTAAATCCGCTATCGGGATCACTTGCCATAGACTGGATTTCCGTTATGTCAAGCGCTACATAGGACTGGCCGTTGTATGTTTCCAGTTTCGGCGTTCCATCATCATTTATTTCCAGGCAAATGTTCACTTTCTGGACAGATACTTCCTCAGCGATTTCCTTATGACCACAGGTTGTGCAGGTCTTCTTCCGAACCGCTTTCGTTTTGTCCTCGGAAAGTTCCCAGCCACCGGGGTTGCCGTACGTATGATCTTTGGTCCAGACAGTTACGAGCGTATAGTAGGTAACCTCAGGGAGAGTTTCATAATCCACATAGAAAGGCATACCTTCCAGATCGAATTCTCCATATTCACTCAGTCTTTTCCATTTATACTCACATCCATAGAATGTAAGTTTCGACGCATCCGGTTTTTGCAGTTCGTCAATGGTTATGCCATTCTTTAGCTTCTCATTTACCTGGACTACAGTTCCCTCATCATTTTCATCCTTGCGGCAAATCCATGTGATGGTAATCGTCGGAGGTTTCTGCAGTTTTAACGTCAGGGTCAGATTTGCCTCCGCATAACGCGACGAATATTCTGTATCCGGTTTGAAGTGAATCTGGATGGTCAATTCTGTGTTCCCGGCATTCAGATACTCAGTAAAGTTAATGTTCCCATCTGTTTCATTGACAAGGGTGAAGGTTCCTTCGATCTGTTCTTCCGGATGCTCTTCTTCCCAGGTGAGTTTTCCATCTTCGGAATAGAACGCTCCCAGACCGTGATCCTCCATGAAATCTCTGACTGTCGCGGTATCCAGTAAGAATTTGTCATCTCTTACAAGGACATTGGAACCGGTCATACCACCCTCGTCTCCATCGGAATAAAGATCCACGAAGAGAGGGGTGATAAGGGCATCCAGCGTTTCCTCTGCCAGGCAGGCTGTGCAGGTCCGTTTTCTGCTCCCGGTCCACTTTCCATCCTGGAACGTTGTCGTAATCGTGGAGTCCTCCTGCCAGGTATGGTCTGCTTTCTCGGTTTCCGTTTCACCGCACCGGCTGCAGGTTCTGGTATGTTCGTGCTGCGTTCCGTCTTCCGCCGCTTTCCAAACGCTCCAATCGCTCCAATCATGGCCAAGGGCATCCACTGTCGTCGTTTCACGGCTCAGTTCCTCGCCGCACACATCGCAGTACACCACCAGATCGTAACTGCCCGCCTCGGTGCACGTTGCCGCGGTTTCGTTCTCCTTCGCCGCTTCCTTCGGCGTATGACCGGTTGCAGGGATCACCCAGCTTCCTTCCGTGATCTGCGTACTTCCTTCCGCATCGCCAAAGTACAGGCCACAGCGACTGCAAGTCCAGTAGGCATTGTTTCCTGCCTCTGTACACGCCGCTGCCTTGGCTGCCGTAGCCTTCAGGTCATGGCCAAGCGCAGATACCACAAGGTCCGCTTCCGCAATCTCTGTGGTTCCTGCCTCATCTCTAAAGTGTTTCTTGCATGTGCCGCAGGTCCAGTACTCTACGTTACCCGTTTCCGTACACGTCGCCGCTTTCGCTTCCGTATGCGTCATGGTATGGCCAAGCGCAGCTATGATCCAGCTGTCTTTCTCGATCTGCGTCTTGCCTTCTGCATCGCCAAAGAACAATCCGCATCCTTCACGGTTGCAGGTCCAGTATTCTTTGTTTCCTGCTTCCGTACAGGTCGCTTCCTTGGCTGCCGTAGGCTCCAGGTCATGGCCAAGCGCAGCAATGATCCAGCTGTCTTTCTCGATCTGCGTCTTGCCTTCTGCATCGCCAAAGAACAATCCACATCCGCTGCATGTCCAGTATTCGTTGTTTCCTGCTTCCGTAC